>NZ_JABLTE010000031.1 GCF_013315795.1 Nocardia barduliensis | reverse complement strand
AACGTGGGCCGGGCTGCGGACTGTGTCGTTTCGGAAGAACTCTCGAGGGGGGTCGGCAAGATCGGCTCGTGGATGTGGCTGTCTTGCCTTTCGCTGATAGTTGGTGTTCGGCTGCTGGGTGGTGTGGGGGTGGTCGCGCCTGGTGGGGAGACCTGGGTAACTGGCTGGCGTTCGATTGCTACCCGCGAGTAGGGGTGTTGGGGATGGCCCGATATCCTCCACCGCATGCCGTATCTGGAACGCCAAGGTGAAGTGTTCGTCGTGTACCTCGGCGCGGAGGGGACCGCGGACAGCGAGAACCGTTTTCATCCGGACTGGATCGATGGGTTCCACGGGCTGCTGGACGAGGTCGAGAGTTCCGAGGGGCCTGCCGCGCTGGTGACCACCGCGACGGGGAAGTTCTACAGCAACGGTCTGGACACCGATTGGCTGTTCGCGAACCTGGACAAGATGCACGGCTATCTCGACCGTGTGCACTCGCTCTACACCCGCCTGCTCGCCTTCCCGCTGCCGACCGTGGCGGCGATCAACGGCCATGCCTTCGGCGCGGGGGCGATGCTGGCCACTTCGCACGATTTTCGGGTGATGCGCGCCGACCGCGGCTTCTACTGCCTGCCCGAGGTGCACCTCGGCATGCCGTTCACCATCGGGATGAACGCCCTGCTCACCGAGCGCCTGACCAACCAGGTCTGCGTGCAGGCGATGACCACCGGCCACCGTTACCCGGCCGACGAGGCGATCGCCGCGGGCATCGTGGACGGCAAGGTCGAAGCCCCCACGTTGCTGGCTACCGCCGTCGAGCGGGCAGCCGCACTGGCGAGCAACCGCAAGCCCAACCTGCCGGTGATCAAGCGCGCCCTGCACGCGAAGGCGCTGGCCGGCCTCGCCGTCCCCACCACCCCGGAGAACCTGGCCTTCGCCGCGAGCTGACGCGCCGCACCAGCACACCCCGCGCGCGAAGGCGCGGCGAATCGGACAACGAAGCGGAACCTGGCACCGCCCGTTGGCCGTTCCGGCGTGCGTTGTGCCTGGAGTTCGATCGCCCGACGTGCCCAGCGCACCTTAACTACGTCTTGCGCGCGAAGCGAGACGGAGCATTGCCTGTTCGCGGCGCGAGCCATAAGGGGACTGCGAACCCGCTGCGCGAAGGCGCGCGAATCGGACAGCGAAGCGGCAACCTGGCATCGCCCGTTGGCCGTTCCGGCGTGCGTTGTGCCTGGAGTTCGATCGCCCGACATGCCCAGCGCACCGCAACCACGACTTTCGAGCGAAGCGAGACCGAGCATCCGTCGTTCGCGGCCCGGCTCGCGTTTGCGCGGCCGCCGCGCAAGCGACGAAGGAGCAAGCGGCGGCCGCGCAAACGCGAGCCACAAGAGGGCCGCGAACCCGCCGCGCCGAAGGCGCGGCCAATCAAACAGAGAAATCCAATACAGTGCGTTGCATGCCATCACCGCGCAGCGGGCGCCAGGAATCGCGGCACAACGGTGACGCTGTGCGCGAGGTGGACGCCGCCGCTCGCAGTGACGCCGCGATCCGGGCCGCGTCCGCCGAGCTGATCGGGCTCTCGCACGCGATCCACGCCGAGCCCGAGCTGGCGTTCGAGGAGACCCGCAGCGCCGCCAAGACCATCGCGCCGCTCGCCGAGCGCGGCTTCGAGGTCGAGACCGGTGTCGCCGGACTGCCGACGGCCTTCCGCGCGCGCTACGGCAGCGGGCCGCTGACCGTCGGCATCTGCGCCGAGTACGACGCTCTGCCCGAGATCGGGCATGCCTGCGGGCACAACGTCATCGCCGCCTCGGCGGTGGGCGCCGCGCTCGGTCTTGCCGAGGTCGCCGACGCGCTCGATCTCACCGTGCTGGTGTTCGGCACGCCCGCCGAGGAGAGCGGCGGCGGCAAGGTGCTCATGCTGGAACACGGGGTGTTCGACGACGTCGCCATGGCGATGATGGTGCATCCGGGCCCGCTGGACATCGTCGGCGCCCGCTCGCTGGCGCTGGCCGATGTGTCGGTGGTTTTCCACGGGCGCGAGGCGCACGCCAGCGCGGCCCCGGAACAGGGCCGCAACGCGGGCGACGCGGTGACCGTCGCACAGGTTGCCCTCGGCTTGCTACGGCAGCATCTCCTGCCCGGCCAGCAACTGCACGGTATAGTCGGCGACGGTGGCGTAGCTCCCAACATCGTGCCCGGACGTGCGGAACTGCTGTATTACCTACGCGCAGTCGACTCCGCATCCCTCGACGATCTGATGCGACGAGCGTCGGCTTGTTTCGAGGCGGGCGCCCTCGCGACCGGCTGCACCCACGAAATCCGGACGCTCGCGCCGACGTATACCGAGCTGACCCCGGATCCGGAGTTGTTGCTCGTCTACCGCGAGCAGATCACCGGATCGGGACGCGTGCCGCTCGCTCCGGAGTTCGAGGCGCAGCGGCCGCTGGGCAGCACCGATATGGGAAACGTCACCAACGTCGTTCCGGGCATTCATCCGGTCATCGGAATCGATGCCGGGGGTGCGGTGACACATCAGCCGGGCTTCGCGGCGGCCAGCGTCAACGCCTCGGCGGATCGCGCGGTCATCGATGGTGCGCAGGCGCTCGCGCGTACCGCGATCGCCGTCGCCCGCGATGACATACATAGAGACAGGTTGTTGCAACGGCTAGTTCAACGACAGGAGGACATTCGGTGAGCACAACCGGCCGTTCGGCCGCGCCGGCGACGGGCCCGGCAGAGGGCGTCCGTGTGGTCACGCAGGACCCCGGGAACTTCGCGGCGGTCCCGACCGTGGGATCCGGGCGGGCAGCGGTGGAGTCGTGGCTGGCCGGTCACACGGTCGATCTCGTCGGGTGGCGCAGGCACATTCACGCCAATCCGGAGCTGTCCCGTACCGAGTTCGGCACCACCGAGTTCGTCTCGGCGTGGCTGACCAAAGCGGGGCTGACGCCGCAGCCGCTTCCCGGCGGCACCGGCCTGATCTGTGACATCGGACCGGACGGGCCGCGCATCGGCCTGCGCGCCGATATGGACGCGCTGCCCCTTCAGGAGTTCACCGGACTGCCCTTCGCCTCCACGGTGCCGGGCGTGTCGCACGCGTGCGGTCACGACGCGCACACCACCATCCTGCTCGGCACGGCGCTGGCGCTGGCCGAGGTGCCGGAGCTGCCGGTCGGTGTGCGGCTGATCTTCCAGCCCGCCGAGGAGGTCATGCCCGGCGGAGCGATCGACGTGGTCGCCGCGGGCGCGATGACGGGCGTGCAGCGGATCTTCGCGCTGCACTGTGATCCGCGTCTCGAGGTCGGCCGGGTCGGCATCCGCGTCGGCGCGATCACCTCCGCCGCCGACACCATCGAACTGGTGCTGGACTCGCCGGGCGGCCACACGTCGCGTCCGCACCTGACCAGTGATCTGGTCTATGCGATCGGCTCGGTCATCACCGGCCTGCCCGGCCTGCTCAGTCGCCGCATCGACCCGCGTACCAGCACCGTGATGGTGTGGGGCGCGGTGAGCGCGGGGAAGGCGCCGAACGCCATTCCGCAGACGGGCATGCTCACCGGCACCATCCGCACCGGGGACCACGCGACCTGGTCGTTGCTGGAGCCGATGGTGCGGGAGATCGTCGACGGGCTGCTCGCCCCGACGGGCGTGCGCTACCAGCTGAACTACCGGCGCGGCGTGCCGCCGGTGGTCAACGACGAGCACTCCACCCGCATGTTCGAGGACGCGATCCGTGCGCTGGGCCCCGACGCGCTCTCGGACACCCCGCAATCGGGCGGCGGCGAGGACTTCTCCTGGTACCTGGAGGAGGTGCCGGGCGCGATGGCGCGCCTGGGCGTCTGGTCCGGCGAGGGTGAGCAGTTGGACCTGCACCAGCCGACCTTCGACATCGACGAGCGGGCGCTGGCGGTCGGCGTCCGGGTGCTGAGCAATCTGGTGCTCGACGCGCGCACTGCCTGATTTCCAGCGTCCGCGGTGCTGGTGGGGCTGGGAGTGCGCCAGCGGCATGGCCGACCGGAAGACGGCCATGCCGCTGGCGTCGCGGTGTGACGCGCGGTCAGCCGAAGTTGCCCGGACCGACGTTGCGGCTGTTGCGGGTGCGTAGGGCGTGCACGTAATCCTCTGGCGCGCCCGCCTTCTCGGCCGCGTCGGCGATCACGCCGAGGTAGCGGGCCGAGGGCAGTCCGCCCTCGTAGGCGTCCAGCACGTAGAGCCAGGCCAGCGTGGGTTCGCCGCCGTCGCCGTTGCGGGTGACGCGCAATCGGATCTTCTTGTGGATACCGAAGTCCGAACCCTCCCAGCGGTCCAGCCGCTGTTCGTCCTCCGGGGACACGTCGTAGAGCACGACGAACACCCGGGAACCGGGATCCTCGACGACCGTCGCGAGAGGCCCTTCCCAGCCGATGTCGTCACCGGCGAAGGTGAGCCGCCAGCCCTCCAACCAGCCCGTCCCGGACATGGGGGAGTGCGGACAGCGCTCGAGCATCTGCGTCGAGTCCATGTTGGACCCATAGGCGGCATAGATCGGCACCAGCAAAGGGTAGCCAATAACCGGGAGAGACTGCGTTCGATTGCCGCACCTGCGGCGCGGCGCGGGGCCGGGATGGGTTGCGCACCGGTAACGCGGTCGGTCGTGTGAGGTGGTTCCCGGATAACGTTTACCTCGTGCCGGAGATCCCGGCGCGAAGCACGAGCGGAGGTATCAATGACCCGCATCGCGATCATCGGTGGCGGTCCGGCCGGCTATGAGGCGGCCCTGGTGGCGGCCCAGCACGGAGCGTCGGTGACGCTGATCGATTCCGACGGCATCGGTGGGGCGTGCGTGCTGTGGGACTGCGTCCCGTCCAAGACTTTCATCGCCTCGACCGGCGTCCGCACGGATCTGCGCCGGGCTCGCGATCTCGGGATCACCCTCGACCCGAACCAGGCGCAGGTGCAGCTGTCCGAGGTGAACGCCCGCGTCAAGGCGCTGGCGCTGGCCCAGTCCTCCGACATCCGCTCGAAACTGCAAACCGTCGGGGTGAACGTGCTGGCCGGGCGCGGTGAGCTGATCGACCGCGGCGGCGGGCTGGCCGCGCACCGGGTGCTGGCGAAGCTGGCCGACGGCGCGCAGCAAACCATCGAGGCGGAGGTGGTGCTGATCGCCACCGGCGCGAGCCCGCGCGTGTTGCCCGGCGCGGAGCCGGACGGCGAGCGCGTCCTCAACTGGCGTCAGCTCTACGACCTCGCGGAGCTGCCGGAGACCCTGGTGGTCGTCGGTTCCGGTGTGACGGGCGCCGAGTTCGTCTCCGCCTACACCGAAATGGGCGTGCGGGTGAAGCTGGTCTCCAGCCGCGACCGCGTGCTGCCCGGCGAGGACGCCGACGCGGCGCTCGTGCTGGAGGACGCGCTCGCCGAGCGCGGCGTCGAACTGGTCAAGCACGCGCGCGCCGACGCCGTCGAGCGCACCGCCGAAGGCATCGTGGTCAAGCTGTCCGACGGCCGCACGGTCTCCGGTTCGCACGCGCTGATGACCGTCGGCTCGACGCCCAACACCGCCGGTCTCGGGCTGGAGCGGGTCGGCATCGAACTCGACAGCGGCGGCTACTTGCGGGTGGACCGGGTTTCGCGCACCTCGGTGCCCGGCGTCTACGCCGCGGGGGACTGCACCGGCCTGCTGCCGCTGGCCTCGGTGGCCGCGATGCAGGGACGCATCGCGATGTACCACGCGCTCGGCGAGGGTGTCAGCCCGATCCGGCTGAAGACCGTCGCTTCCGCGGTGTTCACCCGGCCGGAGATCGCGACCGTCGGCGTCAGCCAGAACGCGATCGACAACGGTGAGGTCCCCGCGCGCACCGTGATGCTGCCGCTGAACACGAATCCGCGCGCCAAGATGCTCGGGCTGCGACGCGGTTTCGTCAAGATCTTCTGCCGTCCCGCGACCGGCGTGGTGATCGGCGGCGTCGTCGTCGCGCCGATCGCCTCGGAACTGATCCTGCCGATCGCCCTTGCGGTGCAGAACAATCTGACGGTCAGCGACCTGGCCCAGACGTTTTCGGTGTACCCGTCGCTCACCGGCTCGGTGACCGAGGCGGCGCGGCTGCTGATGCGCCACGACGACCTGGGCTGACCTCGTTTTGGCGCACCCGGTGCCGTGTCCGTGCGCGGACATCACGTCCCGCGAACTCGGGGCGGGCCCCGGATGCGGGCGCTCTTGCCACCCTTGGCTATTCGCCGCGTTGCCCATCGTGCGCACATGTGGTTCACTCTCGGCAGAGATGCGATCGAAGGGCGGTCGCGGGGTTCGGTGTGGGGGGATGGTCCTTTCCAAATCGGCACGAGCGAACGGCCCGGGGTCGTTCGACGATCAGGCGTCTCGCCCAGGGGACAACTGAATGCGGCCTGCCGGGCCGCACCCGGGAAGGGAATGCGGAAAGTGAAACATCGTAAGCCGAGTCGGGCGCAGCGAGCGATGGCGAGCACCTCGTTGCCACTGGCCACAGCGGCTGCCGTGGCCACGCTCTTCGCTGCGCCGGCGGGGGCGGCTCCCAACGATCAGCCGACCACTCCGCCGACGCCTGCTCCGGCGCAGCCGGGCGTGAACGAATCGCCGAGCACCCCGGAGACCACGCAGCCGGAACCGAACAAGCCGGAATCCAAGCAGGATCCGCAGAAGCCGGAGAGCAAGCCGACGCCGCGCCAGCCCGGCGTCACCACTCCGGAGTCGGACCACGCCGCGCCCGACCAGAAGGACCCGAAGCTCGCCAAGCCGACCCAGCCGGGCGTTACCCCGCCGCGGGTCGCGCCGCTGCCGGTCCCCGGCCAGCAGAAGCCGAGCGACCCGCAGGCCGCGGTCGCGCCGGACCAGGCCGCGCCGCAGCCCGGGCAGCAGGCGGCTCCGCGGCCCGGCCAGCAGGCCGCGCCGCAGCAGGGCGCCGACAACCCCAACGCCGAGGCGCGGCAGCCGGAGAGTTCGACGCTGGTGCAGCCGCAGGCCCAGCCGCGCTGGCAGGCGCCGCGTATGGAGGCCGCTCCGGCCGCCCCGGTCGTGGAGATGACCGGTCCGCACGCGGAGATCGGCGCGAACATCGACGGCGGCACCGTGCTGCCGGGCCACGTGGCCAACACCCACCACTTCAGCAACGAGGCGGGCTACGTCGGCACCATCGGCTACCGCACGCCGACCGGAGCCGGTGAAGCGGGCGTCTCGGTGGAGTTCGTCGACAAGAACACCGTCAAGCTCACCACCTACACCGGTGGCGAGGGCCTGGCCTCGAACAACACCACCGCGGTGTTCGACACCACCCAGCTGAACCAGGCCAAGGCCGCGGTGGAGGACTGGATCCGGGAGCAGCCGGGCGGCGCGGCCGCCCTGGAAGCCGCCGCACAGGTTAAGCTTCCGCTTCAGCCGGGCGACTTCGCTCCACAGACCGCCGAAGTGGGTGGTGTCACCACCCAGTGGGGTGGTTCACTCCAGTACTGACACGTGCTGATTTCGACGGGTGGGGCGGTCGTTCGCGGCCGCCCCACTTGTGTGTCCTGGGAAAGGATTGGGTGTGACCTCCGAGGGTGATGCGAGGGAGAACGAATCCGACCAGTCCGGATCGGAGTTCGGTCCGCCGTTGGGGGAATTCGGGCCGCCGATTGCCGAATTCGGCCCGCCCATCGCAGAATTCGTTCCGCCGATGGGCGCGGACGCCGGCCCGGGCTGGCAGGTGCCGCAGCAGTCGACCGACCACCCCGAACTCACTTGGCGCCCGGCAGGCGAGCCGGAGACGACACCTGCGTCGCCCCCGCAGTATCGCGCGCCGGATTCGACGGTGTACTCCGAACGGCCGGCCGCGCCACCCGTGCCCGCCCAGCCCGAGCCGCCTGCCGCGGAGGCTCCGCGCCCGCAGTCCGTGGACGGCGAACGGGGTACGTGGTGGAACCGGCCGACCCGGGAAGGCGGCGTTCCGAAGCCTCCGCCGCCGTCGGAGTCGGGCCTGTCCTGGGCCGAGGACCCGATCGCCATGCGTCTGGCGCTGCGCCTCCCCGAGACGCCCCCGCCCGCGCGGCGCAGCTCGTCGCGGCGCTGGGTCGTGCTGGGGACGCTCGCGGCGGTGGTGGTGCTGATCGCGCTGACGGTGACCATCATCGTGTCCAGCGGCAGCGAGGATGGGCAGGACGGCACGGCTGCTTCGCCCCCCACCAGCGTGGCGATGAGCTGCCCGGCGCGGACCGAGGGTAACGTCACCTTCGGCAACGGTCCTGGGGATACGAGTAGTGGGATCCGGGCGATTCTCGGCTTCGAGCACGCGTACTATTCCGAGCGCAGCGCTGCCCGCGCGCACACGTTCGTGGCGCCGGGCGCGAACGTCGAGCCGCCCGCGGACCTGCAGAAAACCATCGACCAGCACATCCCGCAGGGCACCGCCTATTGCCTGCGGATCGCGGAGATGGCCCCTGATCGCTTCAACGTCGAGATCACCGAGCGCCGTCCCGACGGCACCGAGGCCCAGTACTTCCCGGTGATCACGACGGTGAACCAGGACGGACGGACCCTCATCTACCTGATCGACTGAGCTGTTCTCAGAATGTGAGATACCTATTTCATATTCTGGATAAAAATATGCGACAGTGCCTTATCGCGCATTCCCGGAGGTGTCCATGTCGCCGATCACTCCACCGCTGGCTCGCCGCCTCGACGGTCTGCGGAGTTCGGCGATTCGCGATCTGCTGAAGCTGACCGCCCGCGGCGACGTCATCAGCCTCGCGGGCGGGCTGCCCGATGCGCAGCTCATGCCGCGCGACCGGATCGCGCTGGCGGCCGAGACGGCGCTGACCGACCGCGCACGGCTGCAATACACCGAGTCGGCCGGGTGGGGGCCGCTGCGTGAAGTGCTGGCGGCGCGGGAGTCGGCCCAGCTGGGGCGTCCGGTCCCGATCGACGAGGTGTTCGTCACGCACGGCTCCCAGCAGGCGCTGTCGCTGCTCGGTGAGGTGCTGCTGGACCCGGGCGCGCTGGTGGTGATCGAGGACCCGGCGTATGTCGGTGCGCTGCAGGTGTTCCGGGCGGCGGGCGCGCGGATCGTGGCCGTGCCGGGCGACGCCGAGGGGATGCGCATCGATGCGCTCACCGAACTGCTCGACCGTGGCGAGCGGCCCGCCTTGGTGCACACGGTGAGCAACTTCCACAATCCGCGCGGGGTCACGATGAGTCCCGGTCGTCGCCGCGTGCTGGCTGAGCTCGCCGATCGCTACGGCTTCTGGGTGATCGAGGACGATCCGTACGGCGAGCTGTGGTTCGATCGGCCATCGCCCGCGCCGGTCGCGTCATATTCGCCCAACGTGATCCGGCTGTCGAGTGTGTCGAAGACGCTGGCGCCGACACTGCGGGTGGGTTGGATGGTCGCACCGGATGCGGTGTGCCGGGGAGTGGAGTTGTTGAAGCAAGGCGCCGACCTGTGCGGTTCGGCGCTGACCCAGCAGATCGCCGCGGATCTGCTTGCCGATTCCGACTGGCTGGGGACCCATGTGGACAACATCCGGCGCGTCTACGGTGAGCGGGCGCGGGTCCTCGTCGGTGCGCTGCGCGATCGCTTCGGTGACCGGGTGGTGAGCACCGACGCCGCGGGTGGCATGTTCGTGTGGGTCGACTTCACCGACGGCACCGATACCGGCGAACTCCTCCCACGTGCCATCGAACACGGAGTCGCCTACGTGCCCGGCTCGGCCTTCGCGGTGACCGCGTCCTATCGCCATTCGATGCGTCTGTGCTTCACCACCTCCGAGGGGGCGACCCTGCTCGATGCGGTCGGCAGGCTAGCGCGCGCCATGGGTGACTAGTCAGCTGTCCGACGCTCTGGTCGCGGCAGTGAACCGATCGACGTGCCGCGGTGGTCAGTCCACCCAGCCGTAAGTGCGCTCGACCGCCTTGTTCCACGCCGCGAAGTGCGCGTCCCGGTCCGCGTCCGGCATGGCCGGGTGCCAGGTCTTGTCCGCGGCCCAGTTGTCCCGGATGTCGTCGGTGCCCGACCAGTAGCCGACGGCGAGCCCGGCCGCGTACGCCGCACCCAGCGCGGTGGTCTCGTTGACCACCGGTCGCACCACGGGTACGTCGAGAATGTCGGATTGGAACTGCATGAGCAGATCGTTGCCGACCATCCCGCCGTCCACCTTCAGCGTGGTGAGCTCCAGGCCGAGCCGCTGGGACTCGGCGTCCGCGCGCATCGCGTCGACCACCTCCCGGGTCTGGAAGGCGGTGGATTCCAGCACCGCCCGCGCCAGATGCGCTTTGGTGACGAAACGGGTCAGACCGGTGATCACGCCGCGCGCGTCCGGCCGCCAGCGGGGCGCGAACAGTCCGGAGAAAGCCGGCACGATGTACGCGCCGCCGTTGTCGTCCACGCTGCGAGCGAGCGGCTCGATCTCGTCGGCGGCGGAGATGATACCGAGGTTGTCGCGGAACCACTGCACCAGCGAACCGGTGACCGCGATGGAGCCCTCCAAGGCGTACACCGCGTCCGCGTCGCCGAGGCGGTAACACACCGTCGTGAGCAGGCCGTGCTTGCTGAACACCGGTGTGGTGCCGGTGTTGAGCAGCATGAAATTGCCGGTGCCGTAGGTGTTCTTGGCCTCGCCGGGCGACAGGCACGCCTGGCCGAAGGTGGCGGCCTGCTGGTCGCCCAGGATGCCCGCGACCGGCACACCGGCCAAGGGGCCGGAGCTGATCGGCGCGTAGACCTCCGAGGAACTGCGCACCTGCGGAAGCATCGACTCCGGCACGCCGAATTCCCGGCAGATCTGCGAATCCCATTGCAGCGAGCGCAGATCCAGCAGCATCGTGCGGGACGCGTTGGTCACGTCGGTGACGTGCCTGCCCGTGAGATTCCACAGCACCCAGCTGTCGACGGTGCCGAAGCACAGCTCACCCGCCTCGGCGCGCTCGCGCACACCCGGCACGTTGTCCAGGATCCAGCGCAACTTCGGCGCGGCGAAGTAGGTGGACAGTGGGAGGCCGGTGCGATCCTGATAGCGGGCCGGTCCCGCGTCGCCGCCCAGCTCGGTGCACAACCGGTCGGTGCGGGTGTCCTGCCAGACGATCGCGTTGTACACCGGCCGTCCGGTCTCGCGGTCCCACACCACCGTGGTCTCGCGCTGATTGGTGACGCCCACCGCGGCGATGTCGTCGGCGCTGAGACCGCTGCGCTCCAGAACCGCGCCGAGTACGAATTCGGTATCGCGCCAGATCGTTTCGGCATCGTGCTCGACCCAGCCCGGCCGCGGGAAGATCTGCTCGTGCTCCCGCTGGGCCACGCCGACGACACGCCCCTGCCGGTCGAAGACGATGCACCGACTCGAGGTCGTGCCCTGATCGATGGCGGCCACGTAGCGACGCATCCGTGAAGTGTATTTTGGCCGCGACTTCGTCGCGGCGTGTTCGCGGCCCTTTGTGGCTCGGACGCGAGCCGGGCCGCGAACGGGCAATGCTCGTCTCGCTTCGCTCGAAAGTCGTGGTTGGGGGTGCGCTGGGTGCGTAGGACGCCTTTTGTGAGGTTGGTGATCGGGCGACTCGATGTGTGACCGGGCTGTCGCTGGTCGCTCCCTGTGGGTGGTGCGGTGGAAGCGTGGCTCGGTGTTCGCTGCGCATCGAGCCTGGGGTGTGGGCTGGATGGCCGGTAGGGTGGGTCTTGTTACCGACGAGTAGGTCGGGGCGACACGGAGACGGGCGCGGGCGGTCGATTCGCGGCAATTCGCCTAGCCTGGACCTGAACGCTCGATCGGACACATCCGCGTCGGCTGGAGGAGTCGAGCATGGCCAAGAAACCGGATTCGCAGTTCCTCGGCCCGGAGCAGCGCAGGACGGCCTGGGAGCGCTTCGGCAAGGATCATTTCGACGTGGTCGTCGTCGGCGGTGGCGTGGTCGGGGCCGGCATCGCGCTGGACGCGGCGACCAGGGGCTTGCAGGTCGCGCTGGTCGAGGCTCGCGATCTCGGGTCCGGGACCTCCAGCCGGTCGTCGAAGATGTTCCACGGCGGGCTGCGATATCTGGAACAGCTGGAGTTCGGATTGGTGCGCGAGGCGTTGCGGGAACGCGAACTCACGCTGTCCACCCTGGCGCCGCACCTGGTGAAGCCGCTGCGGTTCCTGTATCCGCTGACCCACCGTGTCTGGGAACGTCCGTATGTCGCCGCCGGGCTGGTCCTCTACGACACCATGGGTGGCGCCAAATCCGTTCCGGGTCAACAGCATCTGACCCGTGCGGGCGCTTTGCGGCTGGCGCCCGGGTTGCGGCGCGACTCGCTGATCGGGGGTGTCGCCTATTACGACACGGTCGTCGACGACGCGCGGCACACCATGATGCTGGCGCGCACCGCCGCGCACTACGGCGCGGTGATCCGCACGTCCACCCAGGTGGTCGGGTTCCTGCGCGAGGCGGATCGGGTGATCGGCGTGAAGGTGCGCGACACCGAGGACGGGCGCACCGGTGAAGTCCGTGGACATGTGGTGATCAACGCGACCGGCGTGTGGACCGACGAAGTCCAAGCCCTGTCGCATCAGCGGGGCCGGTTCCACGTGCGGGCGTCCAAAGGCGTGCACATCGTCGTGCCGAGGGACCGGATCGTCAGCGACACCGCCATCATCTTGCGCACCGCGACCTCGGTGCTGTTCGTCATCCCCTGGGGCGCGCATTGGATCATCGGCACCACCGACACGGAGTGGAATCTCGACCTGGCCCATCCGGCCGCGACCAAGGCCGATATCGACTACCTGCTGAAACGGGTGAACGAGGTGCTGGTCACGCCACTCACGCCCGACGACATCGACGGCGTGTACGCGGGTCTGCGCCCGCTGCTGGCGGGGGAGAGCGACGAGACCTCCAAGCTGTCGCGCGAGCACGCGGTCGCCCGCGTCGCACCCGGCCTGGTCGGCATCGCGGGTGGGAAGTACACCACCTATCGCGTGATGGCCTACGACGCGGTGGACGAAGTGGCCGAGGACATTCCGGCCCGGGTCTCGCCCTCGGTTACGGCGAAGGTGCCGCTGCTCGGCGCCGACGGCTATTTCGCGCTGGTCAACCAGACGGTCCAGCTGGCCGAGACCTTCGGCGTGCATCCCTACCGGATCAAGCACCTGCTGGACCGGTACGGTTCGCTCATCGAGGAGGTCATGGCCTTCGCCGAGGACAAACCGGAACTCCTGCAACCGATTACGGACGCGCCGTCCTATCTGCAGGTGGAGGCGGTCTACGCGGCGGCGGCGGAGGGCGCCCTGCACCTGGACGACGTCCTGGCCCGGCGGACCAGGATCTCGATCGAGTACGCACATCGCGGGGCCAATTGCGCTGAGCAGGTAGCTCAGCTGATCGCGCCCATTCTCGGCTGGGACGACGAGGAGATCGACCGGGAGGTTCGCACCTATCAGGCGCGAGTCGACGCGGAGGTCCACTCGCAGACCCAGCCGGACGACGCCTCCGCCGATGCCCTGCGGATAGCGGCTCCGGAGCCGCGCCCGGAGATCCTCGAGCCGGTGCCGTCCGAAGGGTGAGCCGGGCCGGCATACCGGCAGGTCGGCGCTGCCGCCGCAGCTACGCCCACCGCGCGTGGTCGCAACCGGCCGCGAACCCGACGGCCGCACGTCCACGGCGTAGAGCGCGAGGACCGCGGCGGCTCAGCCTTCGTCGCCGGGCTTTTCCATGCGCATCGCCCAGTCCACCAGTGAGCGCAGATAGCGAAGTACCAGCTCGTCCGGGTACTCGATCGGGTCGGTCAGGTGCAGGCGGGCCAGTTCTTCCATGGCGGCCAACAGGATTCGCTCCGTCGGCCCGTTCGGATCCACAGTGACCCCGAGGTAGCGCGACAGATGGCGCGCACCGATCGCGCGGGCATAGGCGCGGCCGAGCGCGAGCCGCTCGCGCAGTTCGGGCGGCCCGCCGTCGAACGGGCTGAGCATGATGCGCCAGCTGGTCGGTGCGGCGTGCAGATAGTCGAGGATGCCGCGGCCGACGCGGTCCACGTCCCCCTGGTCCCAGTCCACGCTGCGCACCCCGGAGAACGCGATGGCCGACTCGCGATCCAGCAGCGCCGACGTCAGCCCGGACAGATCGGTGAACTGCTGGTACACCAGCGCGCGGGCCACCCGCCCTTCGCGTGCCACCCGTTCGATGCTCACCGCCGCGAAGCCCTCGGTGGCGACGATGTCGCGCGCCACGTTCAACAGTTGCGTGCGGCGGTCGGCGGCGGACATCCGGCGCTTCGGCCGCGCCCGTGGTGGATCCGTGAGTTCGGCGGCGCCGCGCTCGGACGTGGAGCGGTCCGTGGTCACGCCATCGAAGGTAGCTCGAGCAGTAGATCCACCGCCCGCGCCGCACTCTGCACCGCGCTCTCCATCGTCGCCGACCAGTCGGTGGCGGTCCAGTCGCCCGCCAGCACCAAAGTGGGCACCGAGGTCCGCTGGGCCGGTCGCAGCCCGTGGGTGCCAACCACCTGCGAGAAGGTGGCTTTCGGCATGCGCACGACTTGCGCCTGCACCACGTTCGCCGCTCGGGCCGCGGGGTAATAGCGGCGCAGCAGCGCCATCTGCTCGGCGACGATCTCGTCGCTGGACTTGTGGATCTGTTCGTACGCGCCGCTGGTGGTCAGGCAGTACAGCCAGGCTTTCGCGGTGCTGCGCCCGGTCATCCGCTGGCGGTCGAAGACCTCGTCGATGACGCCGGTGCCGCCGATCAGCGCTTCGAACTCGGCCGTGGTGCCCAGCGGGCGGTCGAGGTAGAGGTTGGTGCTGACGATCGGCGTATAACCCAGTTTGTCGGCGGCCGCGTAGATCTCGCCGTGCTCGGGCAGTTCGTCCAGGAGCCCGCCGATGCTGGAGTTGGGCACCGCGCACACCACCGCATCGGCCGGAACAGTGGTGCCGTCGGCCAAGGCGACACCGGTGACCCTGCCGTCCGCGATGTGAATGCGGCGGGCCACGGCCCGATGACGGACCCGCACACCGTGCTTCTCGAAGACCCGCAGCGCCCCGGTGACATACAGGGTGTCCAGATCGGTGGTGGGATAACCGATGTCGACGGCCTGCCGATGCCGCAGGCCCAAGCGGATGCCGGTGGCCAGAACGTCGGCGAACACCTTCGCCGATTCCCGCTGCACCGGCTCCGCCGCGATGCCCAGCGCAAGCCAATCCCACAGCGCCTCACGGGCTTTGGCGGGCATTCCAACCCGGTCGAACCATTGCTCGGTGGTGAGGTCGGGCAGGTCGGCGGGCTGGTGCAGGCACTGCCAGCCGAGCCGGAGCGTGGCGAGGGCCGCACGCGCGCGTTCGAGTGGGTTCGCGTCGGGATGCGCGCCGGACAGCGTGCGCAGCGCCGCGAGTCCCGAGGTGCGCATGGCGACGCTGCGGCCGTCGGGCCAGCGCAGTGTGCCGCCGTGCGGGAAGGCGACGTATTGCCGCGTGCCGACACTGGTGAGATAGCGGAACAAGTGGTCGTAGCCACTGGCTATCACGTGCTGACCGTTGTCCGGGGTGTCGTCCACCGCCTCGGCGCGCATGGCGTGGGCGCGACCCCCGAGCCGGCCTCGGCGCTCCAGCAGGGTGACCTGCTTGCCCGCCTCCGCCAGCCAGACCGCCGAGGCGAGCCCGGCCAGGCCGCCTCCGATCACCACGTATCGCCGTGGATCGCCCATGGTGCCTCCCGTCATAACTGACAAGTTGTAAGTTAGGGCGGCGGGTATGAATCGTCAAGGGCGCAGCGGTTTTCGATCCGCGAAGCCGGATCAGTCGGCAGGCACCGGCTGGCACAGGGGACAGAAGAAGATGCCGCGTTCTCGCTGCACCACGCGGTCGTAGTCGGGCGCGGCGTCGCCGAGCAGGTCGGCTACCAGCGGCGTGCCGCAGCGCTGGCACGGCCGGTGGGTCCTGCCGTAGGCCAACGGCCGTCGCGGTGGTTTCGCGGCCGCTTCGGTCAGGATGCGATGCGCCTCGTTCACCAGCGCGAGCAGGTCGGGGACGTCACCGACCCTGGTCGCGGGGTGGACGCGGCGCAGGAAGCAGACCTCGCTGCGGAAGACGTTGCCGATGCCTGCGAGGTTGCGCTGGTCCAGTAGGGCGACGCCGATGGACTGGCCGGGATATCGCCGCAACCGCCGGACGGCTTCCTCGGCATCCCAATTCGGCCCGAGCAGGTCGGGTCCGAGATGGTCGACTATCCGGTGCTCGTCGCGTGCGCGCACCACCTCCACGGTGCCGAGGGAGAACCCGACGGCTTCGACGTCCGCCGTGCGGAGCACGACCCGGGCGGCGACGCGGGGCTTGGTCCAGCGCTGTCCGCAGTGGAACACGCGCCAGCTGCCCTCCATCTTCAGATGCGTGTGGACGCTTACCGTCGCGGTGCGGATGAACAAGTGCTTGCCGTAGCTGCCGACGCTCTCGACCAGCTGTCCGCTCAGGTCGACCGTCGCATAACGCGGCACGCGAAAATCGCTGCGCGTCAATTCCTTTCCCTCCAGCGCGGCACGGAGCCGTTTGGCGGTCAGGAAGACGGTGTCGCCCTCAGGCATATGGCAACTCCGGCGCGCTGAACTGGTGACTTCGCAGCGAACTCGAATCCCGGCCCCGGAGGCCCCCGAGGCGGGCGCTCACGGGCGGCTCCGCAGCCGCAGGCCGCGTGGGGTGGCGGAGAAGCCCGCTTCGGTGAGGAATCCGGCGAAGGTGTTGCCGTGCACGGTGTCGCCGTTGACGCGGTCGATCACCAGCGCGTCCACCCGGCGGCGGTGGACCAGGTCGGCGAGCGCTCCGGCGGCGGCGCGGCGGGCGTCCGGGTCCTCGGTGAAGGTGAGCAGGGTCTTGCCGCCCCGTTCCAGATAGAGGACGAGTTCGCCGTCGATGAGCACCACCAGCGCCCCGGCTTTGCGTCCGGGGCGATGCCCGCCCTCGACATCGCTCTTGGGCCAGGCGAGCGCCGCGCCGTACGGGTTCGCCGGATCGCACGCGGCCAGCGCCAGCACCGTGCCGGTCGGCTGCCTGGATTCGGGCCGGGCGCGTTCGGCGTCGAAGGAACGTAAACGGTCCACCACGTCGGTGGTGGAGAACTGGGCGCCGCCGAGCGAGTCGACGAAATAGCCACGGCGGCAACGGCCGCGGTCCTCGAACTCGGTGAGTACCCGGTACATCAGCGCGAACCCGCCGGTGACGCCCTCGTTCTGCACCGAGCCCCTGGTCAGCACTCCGTACCGCTCCAGCAGCAGATCCGCGGTGGCGTGTGCGCGCACCGTGTTGTCCGACACCCGCTCGGGCAGCAGCGACCATCGCCCGGCGACCGAGGGGGGACCGGAACGGGTGGGCATGCTCGGCCGGGGCAGGTAGGCCCGGCCCCGCGGGGCCCGCCGGGGCGTGCGGTGGGCCGTCGTGGTGCGCGTTGTGCCGGACAGCAGCGCCCGCACCGGTGCGAACGTGTCACCGGAAACCACGCCCGCCCAGACCAATTCCCACAGCGCGGAGGCCACGGCGGCGTCGTCGAGCAGACCGGTGGCATCCGAGAGCTGCCGGAAGAAGTACGCGCCGCCACCCTGCGGAACCGGTATCAGTCGTTCCGCGGCGCCGGACGTCGACTGCCCCGCATCAGAAGCGTTTGCGGAGTCGACCTGCCTGCCGTTGTCCGTGCCGTATCCGTGCGGTGCGGCGGCACCGCTCGCGTCGCGTGATCGCCCGTGCGCGCCTGCACCGTCGCCCGCACTACCGGACGGCGGGTCCGGCTCGTCCAACGGCACCGGCGCTCGATCCGGGAGGTCCGCCACGGGTCCGGGTGGCGTCCACGGCACGAAGGTCGCGCCCAGAGCGGTGAGCAGGCGCGCTTGGGCATCGGTGAGGTCGAGTTCGTCCGGCGGCGCGAGGGTGAACGGCGCCTGCTCGGCCAGATGCAGCGCCACCCAGCCGTCCTTGGCGGTGATGGCGCCGTGCCCGGACCAGATCACCTCGCCGGTCGCCATGAGCTCGTCGAGCATCGCGGGGGTGTAGCCGGGCACTCGCGCGGGCAGGATGAGCGATTCCCAGGCGGAGGCCGGAATCGGCACGCCGGCGAGCTGTTCCACGACCGCCGCCACGCCGTCGACGCCGCGCAGCTCGCCGCTGCCGATGTGCTGCCAGGCGGGCAGGAAGCGGCCGAACGCCGCGGTCGAGACCGGCTCGACCTCGTGCCTGGCGGCGGCGAGCGACCGGCGGCGCAGGCGGCGCAAGACCTGCGCGTCACACCATTCCGCGCCGGCCGCTCCCGGCGTGAACTCGCCTTCCACCACTCGTTTCTCGGCGGCCAGCCGATGCAGAGCGCCTGCGGCGACCGCGGTGCCGAGCCCGAACCGGGCCGCCACCGCCTCCGTGCCGAACGGGCCGTGCGTGCGGGCGTAGCGGCCGAGCAGGTCGCCGAGCGGATCGGCGACCGGATCGATGAACGCCGCGGGCGTGCCGATCGGCAGCGGGACCCCGAGCGCGTCGCGCAGCCGGGCCGCGTCCTCCACCGCGACCCACCAGGTGCGGTTGGCGTAGGAAACCCGCAGCGCCCGCCGTGCGGCGAGCAGGTTCTCGAACCAGGCGGCAGGGTCGTCCTCGCACCGTTCGGCGGCCTCTTCGGCGGTGAGCGGGCCGAGCAGTCGCAGCAGATCCGCCAAACCCTCGGCGTCCCGTGCGTGCCGCTCCGGGGTGAGCCGTTGCAGTTCCCGCTCGGTCTGCTCGATGACCGCGGCGTCGAGCAGTTCGCGCAGCTCGACCCGGCCGAGCAGCTCGGCGAGCAGTCCCGAGTCGAGTGAGAGCGCGGCGGCGCGCCGCTCGGCCAGTGGACTGTCGCCGTCGTACATGAACTGCCCGATGTAGTCGAACAGCAGGGCGTTCGCGAACGGCGACGGCGTCGCCGTCTCCACCTCGACCAGCCGTACCTGGCGCCGCCCCACCCGGCCGAGCAGCTCGCGCAGCGACGGCAGGTCGTAGACGTCGCGCAGACATTCGCGCACCGTCTCCAGCAGAATCGGGAATTCGGGGAACTTGCGTGCCACGTCGAGCAATTGGGCCGAGCGCTGCCGCTGCTGCCACAGCGGAGCGCGCTTGCCGGGATCGCGGCGCGGCAGCAGCAGTGCGCGCGCGGAGCATTCGCGGAAGCGGGAGGCGAACAGCGCCGAGCCGCCCACCTGCTCGGTGACCACGTCGTCGATCTCGTCGGACTCGAAGACGAACAGTTCGGCGCCGGGCGGATCGTCGGTGGTGTCGGGCAGCCGGACGACGATGCCGTCGTCGGAGGCGTTCGGCGCGGCGTCGACGCCGAACCGTTCGCGCAGCCGCGCCCCGACGGCCAGCGCCCATGGCGCGTGCACCGGGAGGCCGTAGGGCGAGTGCAGCACGAGCCGCCAATCGCCGAGTTCGTCGCGGAAGCGCTCCACCACCAGGGTGCGATCGGTGGGCAGATGCCCCGTCGCGGTGCGCTGTTCGTCCAGCAGCGTGAGCAGATTGGCGGTCGCGTTGTCGTCGAGACCGGCGGAGCGCATGAGCCCCGCGACGCGCTCCGCGACCGCGACGACGGGCGCGCGCCCAGCGGCTGGCTCGGCCCCGTCGGCTCGCGATCGCGCCTGCGCCCGTGCGGTTCTCGACGCGGTCGGCGGGGGACTGCCGTCGCGCCGCTGCGGCTTCCTGCTCGCGGCCCCGGCCGACTCGGCGGCCTGGTCCTGTGCGACCGTGCGCACGAATTCGCCTAGGGCCGCGCCCAGTTCGGCCGGCCGCCCGAGCCCGTCGCCGTGCCAGAACGGCAATCGGCCCGGCTGCCCGAACGCGGGCGTCACCAGCACGCGGTCGAAGGTGATCTCCTCGATCCGCCAGCTCGTCGCCCCGAGCGCGAACACGTCGCCGACTCGCGACTCGTAGACCATCTCCTCGTCGAGTTCCCCGACCCGGGACGCCTTCTCGCCCACCATGTACACCGCGAACATGCCCCGATCGGGAATCGCGCCGCCCGAGGTGACGGCCAGGCGTTGCGCGCCGGGCCGCCCGGTGAGCGTGCCAGCGTCGCGGTCCCAGACCAGCCGGGGACGCAACTCGGCGAACTCGTCGGACGGATAGCGCCCGGAGAGCAGGTCCAGCACCGACTCGTAAGCCGAGCGCGGCAACGCCGCGTAGCTTCCGGTGCCGCGCACCACCTCGAACCACTCGTCGACGTCCACCGGGTCCAGCGCGCACGCCGCGACGGTCTGCTGCGCGAGGATGTCCAGCGGGTGCGCCGGGATCTGGATCGCCTCGATCTGTCCCGCTGTCATCCGCTGCGCGGCCACCGCGCAGTGGATGACGTCGGTGCGATGCTTCGGGAAGATCACCCCGCGCGAGATCTCGCCGACCTGGTGCCCGGCCCGTCCGATCCGCTGCAATCCGCTCGCCACCGAGGGCGGCGCCTCCACCTGGACCACCAAGTCGACCGCGCCCATGTCGATGCCCAGTTCCAGGCTGCTGGTCGCGACGACGCAGCGCAGCCGTCCGCTCTTGAGATCGTCTTCGATCAGCGCTCGCTGCTCCTTGCTGACCGAGCCGTGGTGGGCTCGCGCCAGCAGGGGCCCGGCGCCGTGGATCACCTCGGTGGACGGGCCGAGCTGGGCGGGCGGCGCGTGCTCGGTCGCCACCGGCTCGCCTAGTCGCGCCGCGTAGGCCTCGTTCAGCCGGGCGGTGAGCCGCTCGGCCAGCCTCCGCGAATTCGCGAACACGATCGAGGACCGGTGCTCCAGCACCAGATCCACGATCGCCTCGTCCACGTGCGGCCAGATCGAGCCCGGTTGATCGGACTCGCCCGGCTCGGTCATGTCCGCCACCGGCACCCGCACCGTAAGGTCGAATGTCTTCGGTGCGGGCGGCGCCACCAGGGTGATCGGTGCGTTGCCGACCAGGAATCGCCCCACTTCCTCCGGGGGCCGGACGGTGGCCGACAGCCCGATGCGCTGGACGGGCCGCTCGGTCAGCAGGTCGAGCCGGGCCAGCGACAGCGCCAGATGCGAACCGCGCTTGGAACCGGCGATCGCGTGCACCTCGTCCACGATCACCGTGCGCACCTCCCGCAGCGTCTCCCTGGCCGCCGAGGTGAGCATGAGGAACAGCGACTCGGGCGTGGTGATCAGGATGTCCGGCGGGGTGCGCAGCATGGACCGCCGATCGGACGCGCTGGTATCGCCGGAACGGACGCCGACGGTGATCTCCGGGGGCTGTAGCCCCAGACGCTTGGCGGTCTGCGTGACGCCGACCAGCGGCGCCCGCAGATTGCGTTCCACGTCCACCGCGAGCGCCTTCAGCGGGGACACGTACAGCACGGAGGTACCGGCCCGCTCGGGCCGCTGCTCCCGGGCGGCCAGCTGGTCTATCGCCCAGAGGAACGCCGAGAGCGTCTTGCCGGACCCGGTGGGCGCGACGACGAGGGTGTGCTCGCCCGCCGCGATCGCCCGCCACGCCCCGAGCTGAGCGGAGGTCGGCGCGGGGAACGCGCCGTCGAACCACTCCTGGGTGGCGCGGGAGAACTGGGCCATGGATAAAGTGTGCACCGGTCCACCGACAAGCACGCCCGTGCCGTTTGGCGAGCGAAGCCGGAGCAATCGAACGACAGCCGCCGACACCGGGCCGTACGCTTCCACAGGTGCAAAAAGTGCTCAGACTCGACCTGGTCAGCCATGGGATGACCGAGGCGATGCGGAAGGCACGTTTCCCGGTGGACGAATCGCTCACCGAGGCGGGGCGGCGTGCGGTGGCCGGATGTGGACGACTCACCGCTCCCCGGGTGCTCACCGGGCCGGAGCGCCGGACGGTGGAGACCGCCGCGCTGCTCGGCTTGCCGGGCGAGGAGGACAACCGGTTGCGCGACCTGGACGCGGGCGCCTGGCGTGGCGGTGAACTGATGTCGGTGCCCCAGGACGAGCTGTACGCCTGGCTCACCGACCCCGCCTTCCGCGGGCACGGCGGCGAGTCGGTGGTGGACGTGATCGAACGGACCAGGACCTGGATGGCCGAGGTCGCCGCGCGGGCCGTGTCCACCATCGCGGTCACCCATCCGGCCGTGATCCGGGCCGCGCTGCTGGTGACGCTGGACGCGCCGCCGAAATCCTTCTGGCGCATCGATATCCCGCCCGGCAGCGTC
This sequence comes from Nocardia barduliensis, assembly GCF_013315795.1. Taxonomy (GTDB): domain Bacteria; phylum Actinomycetota; class Actinomycetes; order Mycobacteriales; family Mycobacteriaceae; genus Nocardia; species Nocardia barduliensis. The sequence goes on along the minus strand of NZ_JABLTE010000031.1, from coordinate 57,912 downwards.
ACCCGCCTGCACTATCGCGGCGAATGGACGTTGCACTTCACGGCCTGAGCCGGCGCGGACGATGGCATTCCAGCCGTGCCGGGGGACATCGCTCCATCGACCGACCGAACGAAAGCGGCCCGGGAGAACATCTCCCGGGCCGCTTCGCGTGTGCGTTCAGCAGGTTGTCGATACGGGGTCGCCGCGGAACCGGCCCTCCACGTAGTTCCACGCGTCGGCGAATCCGGCCACCGCCGCGGTCATGTGCTCGGAGATGTCGACGGTGTGGAACTGCACCGGCGCACCTGCCTTGCAGTACCGGTCGGCGACCTCGGCGACGGGCCGGTAGAACGTGAGCGTGTCGAAGCGGCCCTGCCACAGATAGGTCGGCACGGTCGGCACGCCGTCGAAGTACCGCAGGCTGTTCTCCCGCAGCACGGCGTGCGCCTCCGGGCTGTCCATCAGGCTCTTGGACGCCGCCATCTGCTCGGCGCTGCGGAAGGCGCCGTGGAACAGCAGGAACCGACGGCACGCGTCGTGGGTGAATTCCCGGAACCACAGACCGTTCTCGTTCAGCTGCTCCGAGATCGGCAGCCGGTCCGGGTACTCCCGCTCCAGTCCCATGGCCGCGGCGAAGGCCAGGCCGAATCCGGGATGCGGGTCGAAGCCCAGCGACATCGCCATCTCTTCCATGTCGGCGGGGATGCCACCGGCCACGGCGGCGGCGAGCTGCAGATCCGGCGCGTAGGTGGGTTGCATCGCGGCGGCCCAGGCGGTGGCCATGCCGCCGCCGGAGTAGCCCGCGATGGCGACGGGAGACCGGGACAGGCCGAGCTCGGCGACCTTGCGGACGGCCTTCACGCTGTCCAGCGTCATCATGCCGGCCAGTCGCGCGGCGCCGTAGGCGGAAGTCGGACCCAGGTAGTCGGGCAGCGAGATCGCCCAGCCGCGTCCGATGGGCAGCATCGCGCCGACCGCGTCCTGCAGTTCACCGTTGAACAGCGAGCGCGACGGGTTGCACTGGGTACCGAGGGAATTGATCAGCGCTTGGTAGGAGACCAACGGCGGGTTCTTGACCCCGGCGGGGAGCAGGACCGTCGTGATGCCCATGACGGGGTTGCCCTGCGAGTTGGTGGACCGGAACGCCACCTGCCAGCCCTCGGTCCCGATATAGGGGCCGGTGTCGATCTTGCGGGTGCGTACGACGTCGCCGGGTGTGTACGCCGCCAGGTCGGAGGGCGCGGAGTAGAACAAGTCAGGATCGGGGGTGGGATACAGCGGCTGAGCCGTTGCCGGCAGGCCGAGCAGGCCGAGCGAGACGATGCTCACCAGCAAGATCGCAATCCTGAACGGAACTCTGGACACGGATTTCCTTCGAAAGTCAGCCGTCACCGGCGCACCACCGCCGCGGCGGCGGTGCGCCGGTGACGGACCGGCACTACACGGAAAGCCGCAGCGAACCACGTTCACCGCGGCACAGAGCAGAAGGAACCGCCGCCGGAGCGGCCCGAGCCGATCACGGCGGACTGGCGCACCTCCTTCGACTCCGGGGACCGCCGGTAGCCGCGAAGGCGGCACCATCCGCTGCGAAGATAGCGCCCGACCGGGCTCGACGCCGCATCGGCGCGAGCGAACGGGACAAATCACAAAGCCCTCGGCCCGCCATTCGACAAGATCACTAAAGGTGGCGGCCTGCCCGCCCGCCCACCGGCTCGACCCCGTGTCGAGTAGCTCATGCGAAGCTGAGCACCGTCCGATCCCCCAGCGGGCGTTCCAGGTCGACGACCACCACACCGTACTCGCGTTTCTGCTCGGGGTTCGCGCCCTGGCACGGCGGCATGCCGCGATGTAGCCCGCGGATCAGCCGCACATGTACTCGCTCGGCGGATTCCTCCACCCGCACGGCGAATCCGATGCTCGGGCAGCCGACCGGGCCCGGGATATGGATCGCGAGCTTGTCGGTGCCGTCCTCGACGTCGTACTCCGAGAAGGGCATCGCCGAACTCGGTTCCAGATCCGCGGCATGCGGGATGACGATCATCGTCCCGCCCGCGTATCGCCGGGGACCGGGGTCGGCCCGCGTCCCGGCCGCCGCTCCCGCGGCCTGATCCGGCGTGGAGGGGGCGGCCGTGTCCGCCTGCTGGCCGCACGCGGTCAGTGCCCCGCATGCGATGGCGGCGAGGATCGCCGTGCCCCTCCTGAGCAATGCCATCCTTCCACCTTCACACAGGGGGGCGCGGGGGCGGCGGAGGTATGCCGGTGTGGCACGGATCCGGCCCCGCCGCCTGCCACCCGCCTCGCCGAGGCGCTGATGTGCGCACCGTCACACAGACCTCGCACTGTGCTTAGGTGGTGCCCATAACGAAGCTCGCTGATTGCGCACATTGCTCAATCTATTTGGTCAAGGTTGTGCGTTTGGTTCTTCAGGGACACGATATCGGCAACAAGTGCTCAACAAGGCGAAGCGCCGGATCGGCGCCGAGCGGATGGGTGGATCCGGATGACCGAGCTCGCCGACCGCGATCTGATCGCGGCTCCCTACGACCTGGCCGACCGGTACCGCGTCGGCTCGGGAACCGTCGTCCTCACCGGCGTCCAGGCCATCGCCCGGCAGTTGGTCGAGCAGCACGTGCGCGACCTGCGCTCCGGTCGGCGGGTCGGCACGTTCGTCTCCGGGTATCAGGGCAGTCCGCTCGGCGGCGTCGACAAGATGCTGGCTGGCATGCCGGGCGTGCTCGCCGAGCACGACATCTCGTTCGTCCCGGGGTTGAACGAGGAACTGGCCGCGACCTCGGTGTGGGGCAGCCAGGCGGTGCTGCCCGCGGGCGCCGCGACGCACGACGGCGTCGTCGGTGTCTGGTACGGGCCCGGCCTGGATCGCGCGACCGATGCCCTGCGCCACGCCAACATGTACGGCGCGAATCCGGGCGGGGGCGTTCTGCTGCTGGTCGGCGACGATCCGGCGTCGAAGTCCTCCACCGTGCCCGCGGTGAGCGAGCGCTCGCTGGCGGCGCTGCACATCCCCGTGCTGTTCCCGCGCAACGCCCGCGAGATCATCACCATGGGCCTGCACGGCGTGGCCCTTTCGCGCGCGTCGGGCTGTCTGGTGGCGCTGAAGATCGTGGCCGACGTCGCCGACGGTGCGTGGACCGTCGACGGCTCGGTGGGTGACATCGACATCGCGGTACCCGAAATCGACTGGGAAGGCGCGCCTTTCCGTTACCGGCAGCGTCCGATGGCCGCGCCCGCCGACAGCCTGCTCGCCGAGGCGGATCTCTACGGCCCACGCTGGGAGCTGGTGCGGGCCTACAGCACGCGAAACAGGCTGGACGTGATCGAGGTCGATCCGGCGCGGGCCACCATCGGCATCGCCGCCACCGGAACCACCTTCGACGCGGTCCGCCAAGCGCTGATCGATCTGGGCGCGGACGACGACGCGCTGTACGACGCGGGCATCCGGCTGCTGCGCATCGGGATGCCGTATCCGGTGGCGCCCGAACGGGTCCGGCAGTTCGCCACCGGGCTCACTCGGCTGATCGTCGTCGAGGACAAGACCGCCTTCCTCGAAACCCAGATCCGCGACATCCTGTACGGCGCCGCGGACGCGCCGGAGATCGTCGGCAAGCGCGACGGCGCGGGCCGTCCGCTGTTCGCCAGCGACGGCGAGCTCACCTCCGGGCGTATCGCCGCACCGCTGCGCCGCGTGCTCGACGGCCACCTCGAACTGAAACGGCCTTTGCCGCAACCGCTCTCGCTGTCCGTGCTGCCCGCCAAGCGCGCGGCCTACTTCTGCAGTGGCTGTCCGCACAACCGCTCCACCGCCGTACCGGACGGCTCGCTGGCGGGCGGCGGCATCGGCTGTCACACCCTGGTGACCATGTCCGGCCGCACCGACAGCAAGGTCACCGGGCTGACCCAGATGGGCGGCGAGGGCGCGCAGTGGATCGGCCAGGCCCCGTTCACCGACGTGCCGCACCTGTTCCAGAACATCGGCGACGGAACGTATTTCCACTCCGGCCAGCTCGCCGTGCAGGCGTGTGTCGCGGCGGGGGTGAACATCACGTTCAAACTGCTGCACAACGACGTCGTCGCGATGACGGGAGCGCAGCACGCCGAGGGGGCGCTCACGGTGCCGATGCTCACCCACAAGCTCACCGTCGAGGGTGTCCGCCGGATCATCGTCTGCGCCGACGAGCCGCAGCGCTACCGCAAGCGCGATCTCGCTCCAGGCACCTTGCTGTGGCACCGGGACCGCCTCGACGAAGCGCAGCGCGTGCTGCGCGAGATCCCCGGCGTCACAGTGCTGATCTACGACCAGCACTGCGCGGCCGACGCGCGGCGGCAGCGCAAGCGGGGCACCCTTCCGGTGCGCCGCACTCGGGTGGTCGTCAACGAGGCGGTGTGCGAAGGCTGCGGTGATTGTGGCGTCCAGAGCAACTGCCTGTCGGTGCAGCCGGTGGACACCGAATTCGGGCGCAAGACCAGGATCGACCAGACCTCGTGCAACACCGACTACAGCTGCCTGAACGGCGACTGCCCTTCGTTCGTCACGGTGGAGCTGCCCGACCCGGCGAAGCGGAAGCCGCGCGGGACTCCGCGCGCCCCGCAACTGCCGCACCTGCCCGAACTCGTGCAGGACCCCCCGACGACCACGCAGAACGTCTTCCTGGCCGGCATCGGCGGCACCGGCATCGTCACCGTGAACCAGGTGCTGGCGACCGCCGCGATGCGAGCCGGATACGAGGTGGCGAGCCTGGACCAGATCGGCATGAGTCAGAAGGCCGGACCCGTCGTCTCGCACCTGCGTTTCGCCGTGGACGCGCTGGAGCCCGCCAACCGGCTTGCCCCGGCCTCGGCCGACTGCATCGTGGCCTTCGACCTGCTGGCCGCCGCCGACGGCAAGAACCTGGCCTACGGGCGCGCCGCGAGCACCGTGTCGGTCGCCTCCACCAGCAAGACGCCGACCGGCGCCATGGTCTACGACAAATCGGTCGCCTATCCCGACGAGGCGATGCTGCTGGAGCGGTTGGCGAAGGTCTCGCGGTCGGTGCGGTCCTTCGACGCGCTGGCGGCCGCGCAGGTTCTCTTCGGCAACACCGCCGCCGCGAACTTCCTGCTGGTCGGCGCCGCTTACCAGACCGGCGGCCTGCGGTTGCCGTGCACCGCGATCGAGGAGGCCATCGAGATCAACGGAGTGGCCGTTGCGGCCAACCTCGCGGCCTTCCGGTGGGGGCGGGTGGCGATCGCGCGGCCGGAGGAATTCGCCGCCGCGACTGCCCCGCGTGTGCGCGAACCCGCCGCGACGGCGTTGCCCGGGGATTTGTTCGACGGGCTGGCCGCCACGGGCGAGACCCGACGCCTGGTAGAGCTGCGGGCAGCCGAGCTGATCGGTTTCCACAGCGCGGCGGTGGCCCGCGACTATGTGCGCACGCTGCAACGAATCTGGGATGCGGAGCGGCGAGTCACCGATCGCACGGAGTTCAGCGAGCAGGTGGCGCGCGGCCTGTACAAGTTCACGGCCTACAAGGACGAGTACGAGGTGGCGCGGCGGCTGACCGATCCGGCGTTCCTGGCCGAGGTCGCCGCGCAGGTGCCCGGCGGGGCCAAGTTGACCTACCGGCTGCACCCACCGATCCTGCGCGCCATGGGACGGGACAAGAAGATCGGGATGGGGCCGGGCAGCCACTTCGCCCTCCGCCTGCTGGCCAAGGGTAAGCGGTTGCGCGGAACGAAGTTCGACCCGTTCGGATACACGCACGTGCGGCGGGTGGAACGCGAACTGCTCGCGCACTACCGCGCTATGGTGACGAACCTCGCCGACACGCTGGACCCATCCGGCTACGACCGCGCCGTGCGGGCGGCGGCCCTCGCCGACGTGGTGCGCGGCTACGAGGAGATCAAACTCGCCAATGTCGCGGTCTATGCCGAGCGCTTGCGGGAGCTCGGCATCGAGCCGCCGCGCTGCTAGCGGGCGCCCGTCGGCGGCGCTGCTCGGCGCCGAGAGCCGGGGTGGTCATACGACTCATCCGGCATAACCGGTCACCTTCCCGATCCACGCGATGAAATCCGCGGCGTCTTCGTTGCTGCCGTGGCCCGCGTCCCAGTACATCGCGGCGTCGACGTGGTCGCCGAGATTCTCCAGGCTCGCGGCGAGATTGCCCACGATCGTCAGCGACGTATCGGTGTCCTTGGTGCCGACGCGAATCCACCAGTGCTTCGCTCGGGCGGGATTGCGCTGCCGGAGAAAGAACATCGGGTTCATCATGCTGATCTTCTCGGGCAGGTCGCCGTCGAGTCGCGCACCGGGGTCGCCGGTCGCCCGCCGCTGGCTGAACAAGGTGAAGTGCCTGGCCTTGACGGTTCCCGCGCCGAACTCGTTGTTCTCGCCCGAGGACAGGTCGAAGGCGTCGAAGGCGGGCACGCCCTTCTTCCGCTCCCCGACGTGCGTGAGGAAGTCCGGCCAGGTGAATTCCGCCCGATCACCCGCCCACGTGATCCACGTGTTGTCCGCCAGGTAGCTAGAGCGGTCGGCGTCCGGTAGTGCGTTCAAGTACGCCGTCGCCGCCGGTTCGAGGTAAGTCCGCACCAGGTAGCGGCCGTAATTGTCGGCCGTGAGGGGTCCGAATCCGTTCTTGCCCTGCAATTGCAACGATGCCTGGTAGTCCGTGAACGCCGTGCTCAGCTCCCGCGAGGCCGCCGCGTCGAGTTCGCCGGAGCGCAGTGGATTGGCGCCCCAATTCCACTCGTAAGCCATATCCGCGTGTTCGAGATCGGTGATCGGGCAGTAGGGGGCGGCGGCGAAGACCGTGTCGCCGGCGTCCGCCGCGCCGAGCTCGCTGAGATATCCGTCGTACATCCTGCTGTCACCGGACGCCGCGAGCAGGGCGGACAGCGCGCCGCCCGCACTGACGCCGGTGACCACGATCCGGTCGGTGTTTCCCGGCACCCGGCCCGAGTTGTGCCGCAGGTACCGGACCGCTGCCTTCAGGTCCACGATGGCGGCGGGCGCCACGCCGTAGTAGACGCCGTCGGGGGTGACCAGGTCGCGCCCGCGCGCGCCCGAGTCGACCACGACGTACCCTGCGGCGAGGGCGAGATCCTGGTTCCTCCTCCGGTCGCCGCCGTCGTCCGGTTCGCCGTTGGTCACCGACGAGGCCAGATAGCCGCCGACGGAGTTGCTCAAGAGGATGGGCGCCTTGCTCGCGTCGACGGCGGCGCCGTCGATCTCGACGGGCACGCTGACGTTCAAACTCTGATACGCCTTGTCGACCGGTCTCGCGACATAGACGACGTCCGCGTAGCGGCGGTAGGTCACCTCTTTGTCGCGGTCGAAGGTGACGACGGTCTTCTTCTCCGTGGTGAACGCGTCGGGGTCGAAGACCAGCTCCGCCTTCGCGCTGCCGTTCGGACCGCAGGCGGCGAACATCGGCACGGCGACCGCCGCCGCACATCCCTTGAGCATCGCTCTGCGCTGCACAGCTCTCTCCTTCGCGTTCGTGGCAAACCGCAGGCATCGCGGGGCGACGGCGTCGCCGGAACTCGCATCGGAACGAATCACCTGTCAATAGCGCAGGCGAGAGTGAAGAATATCGACGCGGAGTTGCGCATTCGCGCATCTCCACCACAGCGCGATCCGTACTCGGCCATCCATTGGCTACCGTACCGTCGCATGGCAGGGGGCGGTCGGAGGGCAACTCGTCAGGGAGCACCGAGGAAACTGCCGGTCACCGGATCGGGTGTGGGGGCTTCGAGCGGGCCGATCGTCGCAACGCGGAGACGGCAGAGAAATGGCCCGGGTCGGCGGTGTGAACCGCCGACCCGGGCCTCCAGTAGCGGGGACAGGATTTGAACCTGCGACCTCTGGGTTATGAGCCCAGCGAGCTACCGAGCTGCTCCACCCCGCGTCGTACGGTCAACACTACACAGGGTGGCGCGAACTACCGAATCGCCTGGTGAGGCGGGGTGCTCAGCCGAATTCGATCCCCTGGGCCAGCGGGAGCTCGGTGGAATAGTTGACGGTGTTGGTGGCTCGGCGCATGTAGGCCTTCCAGGAGTCCGAGCCGGATTCGCGTCCGCCGCCCGTCTGCTTCTCGCCACCGAAGGCGCCGCCGATCTCGGCGCCGGAGGTGCCGATATTGACGTTGGCGATGCCGCAGTCGGACCCGTCGGCGGCGAGGAAGCGTTCCGCCTCGCGCTGGTCGGTGGTGAAGATCGCGGACGACAGACCCTGCGGCACTTCGTTGTGCAGGGCGATCGCGCGGTCGAAGTCGTCGTAGGTGAGCACGTAGAGGATCGGCGCGAAGGTCTCCTCCCGCACCACCGCCGTCTGCGCGGGCATGCGCACGATGGCGGGCCGCACGTAGTAGGCGTCGTCGCCGAACCCGTCGACTCGCTCGCCGCCGCAGACCAGTTCGCCGCCGTCGGTCACCGCCTTGTCCAGCGCGGCGCGCATCCCGGTGTAGGCCTTCCCGTCGATCAGCGGGCCGACCAGCACCCCCGCGTCCAGTGGATTGCCCACGGGCAGTTGCCGGTAGGCCCGCTCCAGCCGGGCCAGCAGCGGGCCGACGACGTCGCGATGCGCGATCAGCCGCCGCAGCGTGGTGCACCGCTGCCCGGCCGTGCCCGCCGCGGCGAACACGATGGCCCGCGCCGCGAGGTCCAGGTCGGCGGACGCGGTGACGATCGCGCCGTTGTTGCCACCGAGCTCCAGCAGGCAGCGCCCGAGCCGCTCGGCGACCCGCGGCGCGACCAACCGGCCCATCCGCACCGAGCCGGTCGCGCTGACCAGCGGCACTCGCTCGTCGTCGACCAGCCGCGCCCCGACCTGGCTGCCGCCTTGGATCAATTGGTGCACTTCGGGATCCGCGCCGACCTCGGCCGCCGCGCGCCGCAGCAGCGCGTGACAGGCCAGCGCCGTCAGCGGCGTCGTCTCGGACGGCTTCCACACCACGGTGTCGCCGCAGACCAGCGCGATCGCGGTGTTCCACGCCCAGACCGCGACCGGGAAGTTGAACGCGGAGATGACCCCGACCACGCCGAGCGGATGCCAGGTCTCCATCAGCCGGTGGCCAGGACGCTCCGAGGGCATGGTGTGGCCGTACAGCTGGCGGGACAGGCCGACGGCGAATTCGCAGATGTCGATCATCTCCTGCACTTCACCCGCGGCCTCGGCGGGGATCTTGCCCGCTTCCAGCGTGACCAGCTCGGCCAGATCGCTCTTGTGCGCGGTGAGCAGTTGCCCCAGCCTGCGCACGACCGCGGCGCGGACCGGCGCGGGAACACCGCGCCAGGCACGGAAGGCGATGGCGGCCCGGCCGATCGCGGCGTCGACCTCGTCGAGCGAGCTGGAGCGCAGGGTCGTCAGCTGCCCTCCGGTGATCGGCGTGCGGGCGGGCAGGTCGCCGGGTTCCGGTGGTCCCGCGTCGAATTGGCGGAGCACCGCCTCCGCGCGGGCGGCGAGGCGCTGGGTGGTCCGGTCGTCGAGTACCTCGGTCATGTGTTGTTCCGCCGTACCTTTCGGCCGCGTCGCGGCCCGTTTGTCCCACATCGCGGGAGGGTGGAGGTCAGGTTTCGGACACGAGGCGGGTCGGCTGAGTTAGCCTTCGCTGATGGCGGATACACCGGCAAGACCCGTACTCGATGACATCGATCGCCTGCTGATTCGTGAACTGATGGCCGATGGACGGGCCACTCTGTCGAACCTGGCGGAGAAGGCGAGTCTGTCGGTGTCCGCGGTGCAGTCCCGGGTCCGCCGTTTAGAGGCCCGCGGTGTGATCCGCGGGTACACCGCGCACGTCGATCCCGAAGCGCTCGGCCAACTGCTGTCGGCATTCGTCGCGATCACTCCTCTCGACCCGTCCCAACCCGATGACGCTCCCGCGGTCCTGCAGCACATCCCCGGCATCGAGGCGTGCCACTCGGTGGCCGGCGAGGAGAGCTACGTCCTGCTGGTGCGAGTGGCGTCCCCGCGGCACCTCGAGCAGTTGCTCCAGGAGATCAGAGCCACCGCCAACGTGCGAACCCGGAGCACCATCATCTTGCAGACATTCTATGACAGATAGGGATAGCTCGGAATTAATCCGTTTTGTTGTAGAGGTTCCGTAAATTTTTACGTACCCTCAGGGCGTGACCATCGAACTGGAACGCACCCGCCCGGCGGTCACCCCCGCTGCCCGGGTTCGTGAGATCTTGTCGGCGAGCATCCTGGCCGACGGCTTCGACTTGGTTCTCGACCTCAACCGGTCCCATGGCTGCCGCCTCGTCGACGAACGCGACGGCAGCTCCTACCTCGACATGTTCGGTTTCTTCGCGTCCAACGCGCTGGGCATGAACCATCCCGCCCTCGCCGATGACGCGCAGTTCCGCGCCGAACTCGTCACCGCGGCACTCAACAAGCCCAGCAACTCCGACATCTACACCGTCGAGATGGCCCGCTTCGTCGAGACGTTCGTGCGGGTCCTCGGCGATCCGCGACTGCCGCATCTGTTCTTCATCGACGGCGGCGGCCTCGCGGTGGAGAACGCCCTCAAGATCGCGTTCGACTGGAAGAGCAGGCACAACGAATCCCACGGCCGCGCACCGGAACTCGGCACCAAGGTGCTGCACCTGACCGGAGCGTTCCACGGCCGCACCGGTTACACGATGTCGCTCACCAACACCGATCCGGTGAAGACCGCGCGTTTTCCGAAGTTCGACTGGCCCCGCATCAAGTCGCCCTACCTCACCGACGCCTTCGACGTCGAGGAGGCGGAGGCGTGCGCGCTCGGTCAGGCGCGGCGGGCATTCGAGGAAAGTCCGCACGACATAGCGTGTTTCATCGCCGAGCCGATCCAGGGCGAGGGCGGCGACCGGCACCTGCGGCCGCAGTTCCTGCAAGCCGTGCAGCAGCTGTGCCACGAGAACGACGCGCTGTTCGTGTTGGACGAGGTGCAGACCGGCGTGGGCATGACCGGAAGCACTTGGGCCTACCAGCAACTCGGCCTCGCGCCGGACATCGTCGCCTTCGGCAAGCGGACCCAGGTCTGCGGCGTCATGGCGGGCGGGCGGGTGGACGAGGTGCCCGACAACGTCTTCGCGGTCAGCTCCCGGCTCAACTCGACCTGGGGCGGCAACCTCGCCGACATGGTGCGCAGCCGGCGCATCCTGGAGGTGCTGGAGCGGGACGAGCTGATCGAACGGTCCCGTGCGCTCGGCGCGCACCTGCTCGAGCGGCTGGGCGCGCTCGCCGCCCGGCGCCTCGATGTCAGCGAGCCGCGCGGACGCGGACTGATGTGCGCGATCACGCTGTCGTCGGCCCGGCTGCGGGACGAGGTGCTCACCGCGCTGCGCGAGCGCGAGCACGTACTGATCCTCGGCACCGGCGAGCGGGGCATCCGGTTCCGTCCCCCGCTCACGGTCACCGGCGCGGAACTCGACGAGGCCGTCGACGCGCTGGATCGGGTGCTGACCAGCCTCGAATAGCGCCCGAACCGGATGATCCGGGCAATTCGGCATCCTCGGCGCGGGGTACGCCGAATCCCGGATGAACCTCCTAGGCTTCGCAGCCATGTCCTCTCGTCTACACCACTCTCCGAGCAGGTGCGGCGCGTGAACCGGCAGCGCACCTACCGATGCTGCGCGCCCCACCTCGTCATCCCTCTCGTCGTGCTGTCCGCGGTGGCGGGCTGCGCCGCCAGCGACGCGGGCACGGTGGACACCGAGGGAACCCAGGCCGCCCAGACCAGCGTGGCGGCCCCGACCACCGCTGCGTTTCCGCCGCACATGACCGATCTGTTGCCCGGGATGCCGCCGCCGCTCTCGCCGACCGACGTGTACGCGGCCAACCGCGAGCTCAGCCCCACCGTGGCCGACCACCGCCCGCTGGTCTACGTGCCCAACAGCCAGTCGAACACGGTCTCGGTGATCGATCCGGGCACCTTCCAAGTGATCGACACCTTCCCCGCGGGTGGGTTCGAACCGCAGCACGTCGTGCCGTCCTACGACATGCAGACCCTCTACGTGACCAACGACATGCCGCTGGGCGGCGGCAGCCTGCTGCCGATCGATCCGCGGACCGGCAGGCCGGGCGAACCCTTCCCCGTCCGCGATCCTTACAACATGTATTACACGCCGGACGGCCGGTACGCGCTGGTAGTCGCGGAAGCGGACAAGTCGCTGGACTTCTACGATCCGCACACCTGGCAGAAGGTCCACGCCATCGCGGTCCCCGACTGCGCGGGCGTCGACCACATGGACTTCACCGCCGACGGGCGCTTCGCGCTGGCATCGTGCGAATTCATCGGCCGGATGCTCGTTTTCGACGTGGCCGAGCGCCACATCGTCAAGATGATCGACCTGCCCGGCGGCCGCTCGGGCAAGCCGCAGGATGTCAAGCTGTCGCCGGACGGGCACACCTTCTTCGTCGCCGACATGGCCGCCGACGGCGTCTACCTCTTCGACGCGCACACCTTCGACAACACCGGATTCGTGCCGACCGGCAAAGGAACCCACGGGCTCTACGTCACCCGCGATTCCACCCGGATGCTCATCACCAACCGGCACGAAGGCAGCGTCTCGGTGTGGGACTTCGCGGCGAACGGGCTGGTGCACAAGTGGTTCGTGCCCGGGGGCGGCAGTCCCGACATGGGCAACCTCTCCGCCGACGGGCGCGTCTTCTGGGCGTCCGGGCGCCATCACGGCGAGGTGTACGCCATCGACATCGTCAATTGGCAACTCTTGGCGCGCATCCCCGTCGGCAAAGGACCGCACGGACTCACCATCTGGCCACAACCCGGCCGCTACTCCACCGGGCACACCGGCGTCATGCGCTGACCTCGCGGTTCGCATCGGGCCCCGGTGGGGGCACCCGGGTGCGTTCGGTCGGTGCCGGTCAGGACGGGACCGGACGCAAGCCCAAACCACCTTCCACGAAGCGGCGTACGGACGTCAGGCCGGCGTCCAGCGCGGCTTCGTAGCCCGGGCGCGCCCATCCGTCCACGGCCGCGGTGCCGTCCCTCGCCGGCGTCACCCCGATCTCGGCCACCAGCTCGGCGGTCGTCGGTTCGCAGACCGCCCAGGAGAAGTGCGTCTCCTCCGCCCAGCCCGCGCTGCGCCGGGCCACGTAGTCCGGCTCGGTGATCCCGCCCGTGGCCAGGGCGGGGCGGTCATCGATGCGGTCGTCGGCGCGCAGGGCGCGCAGATACCAGGCGCCCGCGTTGATCTCGATCGGCTCCATCAGCTTTCGTCCGTTCCGTCGCGCCGGTTGCCCCGCCCGGCGAGCGGTACACCCGCGAACACTCCTGCGAATTCCCCGACGCCGAGCGACCTCGCTGCGCCATGATCGGATGGCCGCGACGTCGTTTTTGCGCTCTCCGCGGTACCGAGGCGAATTTCGGGTAGCTCCATCACAAGGAAAAGGCTAGCGGGAGGTTCTATCGAGATGGGCGAGCTATGGTTCGGCCACTACCGCCTCGACCGGTTGCTAGGCAGCGGCGGCATGGGCGAAGTCTGGCTCGCGCACGACACCACCACCGACCGTGCGGTCGCATTGAAGGTCCTGGCCGCCGGGTACGCGGCCGATACGAGATTCCGGCAGCGATTCACCAGGGAGGCTCGGCTCGCAGCCCAGGTGCGCGGGCCACACCTGGTGCCGATCCATTCCTTCGGCGAACTCGGCGGCCGCCTATACCTCGACATGGAGTACATCGAAGGCTCCGATGTGGCCGCGCTGCTGCGGCGCGAGGGAGGGCTCGACCTCGAGCGCGCCATCGACATCGTGGCTCAGACCGCAGGCGCGCTCGATATCGCGCATCGCGCGGGCCTGGTGCACCGCGACGTCAAGCCCTCCAACATCATGGTGACGCCGGACGGCACGGTGTACCTGATCGACTTCGGCACCGCGCAGCGCAGCGACCAGCCCTCGATCACCGCCACCGGCAACGTGGTCGGCACGCTGGCCTACATGGCGCCGGAGCGGTTCGACGGCACGGCGGGACCTCGGTCCGATCAGTACTCGCTGGCCTGCGTGCTGTACGAGTGCCTTACCGGGTGCAGGCCGTTCGAGGGCAGCGATCCGCCCCAGCTGTTACGCGCCCACCTGATGCGGACCCCGCCGCAGGCGTCCGCGCTGAATCCGGCCGTGCCGCCGGAACTGGACGCGGTGATCGCGCGCGGCATGGCCAAAGACCCGGCCCAGCGGTGGTCCAGCGCGGGAGAACTGGCCTCCGCCGGGTACGCGGCCGTGACCGGCCGCGACGCGACGACGGTCGAACTCTCGTCCTCGGTGCCGACCACCGTGTTGCCGCCACCCCGCTGGTCCCCCCGGACCGGTGGCTCACCTCGGGCCGGTAGCGCACCCCGGCCGGGTAGCACGCCCCGGCCGTGGGCGTCCGCCGGTCCGCGCCTCGCGCTGGCGGCTTTCGGGACGCTCGCCGCGGCGGTCGCCGGGACGCTGTGGCTCGGACGGCCCGAGGTGGCCGACGCGGGCCCGGACGCGTCCGCGATTCCGTCTTCGCAGCGGGAAGGCGCGGCGCTGCCGTCGCATGCCCCGGTCACGCCCGCGCCGGTGCCGATTTCGGCGCCCATCCTGGTCCTGCCCGGCGCCGGGCAGCCGTGCGACCCGGCGGTGGACGTGCACCGCGTCACCGTCGACGGCCTCGCGCTGGCCTGTACTGCGTCGGCGGCGGGCCGGGCGAGCTGGCTGCCTGCCGTGGCGGCCCCCACCGGCCTCGGCACGGGCAGCGCCGAAGGCGGCGCGAACGAGTCGTACCAGGGCGCGGACGACAAGCGCGACCGGGGCAAGCCCGGCCATGCGAACCAGGGCAACGGCAGAGACAAGCCCAAGCCGAACAAGTAGGCCGGGCCGCTGCGGGACTGTCGTGGAGCACACAGTGGTGTGCGATGCGGGGCGGGGTTACGCTCCGAGATAGGCCCGCTTTTCGGGATGCGCGCGGTGATCTGCCGATTTCCGATGTCCGCTCCGCGGTGGAGGCCGGGCCGACCAGACGTCGACGGTGACCGGAGGTTCGCGATGGGGGAGGTGCGATTCGGGGGTTACCGGCTGGAGCGGCTGCTCGGCAAGGGTGGCATGGGGCAGGTGTGGCTGGCGTACGACACGGTAGCGGCGCGGTGGGTAGCGCTGAAACTCTTGCCCGCCGACCTGGCGGCCACCGGCGGTTACCGCAAGCGATTCGAGCGCGAGGCCGAGGCGGTGGCGCAATTGCGCGACCCGCACGTGCCCAGGATCCACCGGTTCGGCGAGATCGACGGGCGGCTCTACATCGACATGCAGTTCGTCGCGGGCGACGATCTGGCGGGCAAGCTGGCGGCCGAGGGGCCGATGCCACCGGCGGTCGCGGTCGGCATCATCGGACATGTCGCCATCGCGCTCGACGTGGCGCACCGCGCCGGACTGGTGCACCGCGATGTCAAACCGTCGAACATCGTCGTACACCCCAGCGGTTTCACCTACTTGATCGACTTCGGCATCGCACACGGTCTCGGCCGGACGGCCGTGACCACCACCGGTATGGCGATCGGCACCCTCGCGTACATGGCGCCGGAACGGTTCGGCGGAACGGTGGACGGGCGCGCCGACGTGTACTCCCTGGCCTGCGTGCTCTACGAATGCCTCACCGGCTCTCGGCTCTACGGCGACACCGACCCCGCGCAGCAGATGCACGCGCACCTGATGGCGGCGCCGCCCCGAGCCGGTGCGGTGTGCGCTGCCGTCCCCGCCGCGTTGGACGCCGTTCTCGCTCGCGGACTGGCGAAGGAGCCGAGCCAGAGGTATGCCACCGCAGGGCAGTTCGCGGCCGCCGCGCGCGCCGCGATCGGCGCCCCCGCCGTCGACTCGCGAGCGGTTCCGCCGCCGTTCGGATCGCGCCGTCCGGTGACCAAGCCGGTGACGGGCGTAGCCGCCGCGGCGGTGGCGTCACCTCATGAGCGCAACGCGCATCGTTACGAAAACGGCGCTTCGGCGAAACGTGCTGCGCAAAAGGCTTATTCGCCGCGAGCTGACTCGAAAGCGGCGGAAGGCTGCACGCCGCAGACCGAGGGCGAGGAGGCGCAACCACGGCGAACGCCTGACCCGACCAAAGTGTTGCCGCAGCCAGGGCCGACGCCGACGCTCGTGGCCACCAGGCTGGACTGGTCCGCGGTCACGCCTGGGCCGAATCCTGCACCAGGCGCGCATGTTTCGACTCCGGGTTCGCCGGTGCGAGGGTACGCCGATCCGCGGCTCCCAGTCGGCAATGGTTATCCGCTTGCGGGGCAGCCTTATTCAGCACCTCGGCGGTGGTATCAGAACGGGTCGTATGCGTCCGGAACCGCACGGCCTGGACAGCCGGGTTGGCAGGAGCGGTTGGTCGCTCTACAGGCGCGCGTGCTGCCGCCGAAGCCGGGACCGGTCGTACCGCCGTATCAGCGGCCGGGTGTACCGGCCAGGAAGGTTTTCCCAGCGGTCCAGCGGCCGGGTCGCCCGCCGGTCGCGCGGCGGCGGCCGGGCGTGCCGGTCCCGCGCAGGCGGCCGCGTCGTCGCCGCGGCCTGCTGTCGAAGCTGATCGGGACGCTGGTGGTCGTCTTCCTCGCCCCGTTCGCGTTCGCGGCGGGCTGCGTCGCGTTGATCACGGCGGGCAGCAGAACCGGCGACGCGGGCACGCCCGAGCCGTCGTTGCCGCCTTCGGCGGTGGCCGTGGAGCATCCGGGGCCGCCCGGCGACGACGGGGCGCCCGAGCCGGTGGTGGGCACGCCCGTTCGCGACGGCAAGTTCGAGTTCGTCGTGACGAAGGTCGACACGGGCGTGTCACGAGTGGGACTGCAGACGGCCGCCGGCTCGTTCCTGATCGTCACGCTGGCGGTGCGCAATATCTCCGACGAAACGAAGTGGTTCCTTCCCCTCGGGCAACGCCTGCTGGACTCGCAGAGCACTGCCTTCGACCACAACGCCACCGCCACGATATGGCAGAACACCCAGCAGCGCCTCGGCTACTCGTTCGAGCTGCGCCCCGGGCAATCCGCGACCACCCAGCTCGTCTTCGACCTGCCCGCGGCCGCCACTCCCGGCCACCTCGAACTCCACGACTTCGTGCTGTCCAACGGTGTCCGGGTCCGCCTCGGCTGATCGGTTCCTACTCCCCGCCGGGCACGTAACGCCTGCGAAGCGGAGCACCGCGGTCAGACGGCTGGGATGACGGCGGAGAGCGCGCCGAGGACGGCGCCGCGCCCGATCTGCAGGGCGGCCGCCAGCAGGGTGGTGTCGCGGGCGGCGCTGTCGATGTCGGGCGAGCCGAGCGGCGGGTGGATCTGCAGGACGGACTCGCCCAGCGCGGCGAGCGCCCGGTCCTCGATGTCCTGCTGGCGCGGGCGTTCGAGCCAGGCCCGGTACGCGCCGGGGGCCACCGCGCGCAGATAGCCGCCGCCGACGACCTTGTGCAGGCGCGAAGCGGGCGGCCGCTTCTCGTCCACCCGCCGGGTGCGCAGGACCAAGGCATGGGTGGCGCCCGCACGGACCGCGGTGCGGATCGGCACCGTTTCGGAGAGGCCGCCGTCGAAGTAGGCCGAGTCGCCCAGTGCGACCGGCGGACCGGCCAGGATGGGCAGGCCCGCCGACGCGCGCAACGCACGCATGAGCGTTCGCTTGTCGGTGATGTACGGCCCGAGGTCGACCGGCTGCCCGGTGCGGATATCGGTGGCGATCGGGTGGAATGTCGTGGAGTTCGCCAGGATCGCCGCGAAATCCATCGGTTCGATGCCGTCGTACACCTGGTGCACGAGATACCGCAGATCGAACGCCGGACGTCCGCGCAGGAGGCGGGCCGGGTCGACGGCGCGTCGCATGATCACCGGATCGGTCCAGGAGCGCATGCCCCCGATCGCGCGACCACACAGCAGCCAGGCACCGTTGATCGCGCCCGCAGACGTGCCGTACACCGCGTCGAACACCCCGGCGAGTCCGAGTTCCTCCAGCGCGGACACCATGCCGCTGGAGTACACGCCCCGGCTGCCGCCGCCCTCCACCACCAGCGCCAAGCGGTGACCGTCGGTGCGGCTGGATGCGGCACGGCGCGCGCGGATCAGCTCCGCGACGGGGGAGACGCTTGTCGAGCTGGTCACCGGATCACGATACGACACCCCGGTGTGCGAATCGGGTCCGGCAGAGGCAGCACACGTGACCGGGGAAGGGCCACCGCGTGAACAAATCGGAGCGGGCGCGGACTCCGTCGTCCTGCGCCCGCTCCGTGTCGGTCTATTACTTGATCTCGGCGAGAACCGTGCCCTGGGTGATCGCCGCACCCGCCTCGACGGACAGGCCGGTGACCACGCCCGCCTTGTGGGCGTTGACCGGGTTCTCCATCTTCATGGCCTCGAGCACCACGATCAGATCGCCCGCCTCGACCGACTGGCCCTCTTCGACGGCGACCTTGACCACGGTGCCCTGCATGGGAGCGGTGACCGCGTCACCGGAGGCCGCGCCGCCGCCCGCGCCGCCACGCTTGCGCGGCTTGGGCTTCTTGCGGATCACACCGGCGCCGTTACCGGCCGCGCCCGCCGCGCCCGCGCCGACGGTGAAGTTGCCCGGCAGCGACACCTCGACCCGGCGTCCGCCGACCTCGACGACGACCTTCTGCCGCGGCTGATCCTCGTCCTCGTCGGCCGGGGCGCCCGCGCCGGTGAACGGCTCGACGGTGTTGACCCACTCGGTTTCGATCCACTTGGTGTAGACGTCGAACTTCTCGCCGTCACCGATGAACGCCGGGTCCTCGACGATCGCCCGATGGAACGGGATGACCGTGGCCAGGCCGTCGACCTCGAACTCGGCCAGCGCGCGCCGCGCCCGCTCCAGCGCCTGCGTGCGGTTCTCGCCGGTGACGATCAGCTTGGCCAGCATCGAGTCGAACTGGCCGCCGATCACGCTGCCCTCCACCACGCCGGAGTCCACGCGCACACCGGGGCCCGAGGGCTCCCGGTACACGGTGACCGGGCCGGGGGCGGGCAGGAAGCCACGCCCGGCGTCCTCGCCGTTGATGCGGAACTCGAAGGCGTGCCCGCGCGGCGTCGGGTCCTCGGTGATCTCCAGCTTCTCGCCGTTGGCGATGCGGAACTGCTGGCGCACCAGGTCGATGCCCGCGGTCTCCTCGGTGACCGGGTGCTCGACCTGCAGGCGGGTGTTCACCTCGAGGAAGGAGACCGTCTCGCCCTGCACCAGGTACTCGACGGTGCCCGCACCGTAGTAGCCGGCTTCCTTGCAGATGGCCTTGGCCGAAGCGTGGATCTTCGCGCGGACCTCGTCGGACAGGAACGGCGCGGGGGCCTCCTCGACGAGCTTCTGGAAGCGCCGCTGCAACGAGCAGTCGCGGGTGCCCGCGACGATGACGTTGCCGTGCTTGTCGGCGATGACCTGCGCCTCGACGTGGCGGGCCTTGTCCAGGTACTGCTCGACGAAGCACTCGCCGCGGCCGAACGCGGCGGTCGCCTCGCGCACCGCCGAGTCGTACAGCTCCGGGATCTCCTCGATGGAGTGCGCGACCTTCATGCCGCGGCCACCGCCACCGAAGGCCGCCTTGATGGCGACCGGCACGCCGTACTTCTCGGCGAACTTCACGACCTCGTCGGCGTTCTTGACCGGGTCCTTGGTGCCCGCGGCCATCGGCGCCTTCGCGCGCTCGGCGATGTGCCGTGCGGTGACCTTGTCACCCAGGTCGCGGATGGACTGCGGCGAGGGGCCGATCCAGATCAGCCCCGCGTCGATGACGGCCTGGGCGAAGTCGGCGTTCTCGGAGAGGAAGCCGTAACCGGGGTGGATGGCGTCGGCGCCGGACTTGGCGGCGGCGTCGAGGATCTTGTCGAACACGAGGTACGACTCGGCCGAGGTCTGTCCGCCGAGGGCGAAGGCCTCGTCGGCGAGCTTGACGAACGGGGCATCGGCGTCCGGCTCGGCGTACACCGCGACGCTGCCGATACCGGCGTCCTTGGCCGCCCGGATCACGCGCACGGCGATCTCGCCTCGGTTAGCTACGAGTACCTTCGTGATCCGCGCGCTGGCATGGCTGGGCACTGAGCCTCCTGTGTGCATTCTTTTTGGTCGCTTCGCCGGGGGATGGGTCGCTGCGCAGGCTCCGCTCCCTTAATCGACAAACTTACGTCTCGGGCGAGTGTAGGCAGTCTGCCAACAGACGCCGAACTCGGCTAGCCCTACTGAACAGTAGGTCGCGGATCACAACGTACGCGGCCTGTGTTCGGGACCGCACCCTGCCCTACCTGCTCCGGGTGCGACGCGTACCACCGCGCGGGGGTACGTCGCCGGGTTCTTCCCCCTTGGCGATCGGCATGCGCACGGAGTTGCCCCACTCGGTCCAGGAACCGTCGTAGTTGCGTACGCCCGGGCGCCCGAGCAGGTAGGTCAGCGCGAACCAGCTGTGGCTGGATCGCACGCCGACCCGACTGTAGACCATTACTTCCTCCGGACCGGTCGAATCGCCGTAGACCTCGCCGAGTTCGGCGCGTGAGCGGAATCGCCCGTCGGCGGCGAGCGCCTCGGTCCACGGGATATTGGACGCGCTGGGGATATGGCCGCCGCGCAATGCCGCGTCCTCGGGCGCGCCGGGCTGCGTGGTGCGCGCGCCGGAGTACTCCTCGGCCGAGCGCACATCGATCACCGGTTTGCCCAGGTGGGCGAGCACGTCCTCGCGGAAGGCACGGTAGGTACTGTCGTCGCGGCGCACGGCCGGGTAATCGCTGCGCACCGGGTAGTCGGGTTCGAAGGTCGTGTCGCGCGCCTCGGAGATCCAGGCCGCGCGCCCGCCGTCGAGCAGCCGCACGTCCTCGTGCCCGAACAGGGTGAACACCCACGCCGTGTGGGCCGCCTGCGTGTTGCCCCGGTCCCCGTAGATCACGACTGTGTCGTCACGTTCTATCCCTTTGGCGCGCATCAGTTCGGTGAAGCGGGTTCCGTCGATATAGTCGCGCGTGACCGGATCGTTCAGATCGCTTCGCCAATCCAGTTTGGTGGCGCCCGGAACGTGCCCGATGTCGTAGAGCAGCGTGTCCTCGTTGGCCTCGATGATCTTGAGTCCCCGCGCGCCTATGTTTGCCGACAGCCACTCCGTGGTTACTAGTCGGTGAGGATGTGCGTAGGAACCGAGTGAGGGATGAGGGTCCGGGGCGACGGGCACGGTGTCTGGGTCCTTCACGCATGGGTTGACGGTGGTGGCAGCGATTCGGGGTCTCACAGCGATGGTAGGTGTGAGGCGACAGTGACTCTCGTTTCAGATCACAAATCGGATGAGGGCCGAATAAAGGGCACCTACATCCGATAAAGTCTCCCGGGAGGAGGGGTGAGCTATGTCCGATTCTTGGCCGCGGCGGCGACTGCTTGCGATCCTACGTGGCGCCAGCGAGCCTCTCGACGCCCAGGAACTGGCCAGAATCACCGGACAGCACGTCACCACGGTCCGGTTCCACCTCGATGTGCTCACCAGGGAATCCCTTGTCCGGCAGTTCCAGCAGCCGCCGCGCGGCCGTGGGCGACCGCGCATCGGGTACAGCGCGGTGCAGCGATCGGTCGGCTACCAGGATCTGGCGCAGGTGCTCGCCGATCAGCTCGGCCCCGATCCCCGGCGCAGATCCGAGGCCGCGGTGGCGGCGGGCCGGGCGTGGGGCTCCAGACTCGACGTCGGCGACCATCGGGTGGAGTCGCTGGAGGACGCCAAGGACCTGACCATCACGCTGATGTCGGAACTGGGCTTCGCGCCCGAGCGTGACCCGTCCGCGGAGGCCGAGGGGAAGGTGCTGATCCGGCTGACGGCGTGTCCGCTGCGCGAACTCGCGCGCACGCACTCCGAGGTCGTGTGCGGCGTGCACCTGGGTCTGATCGAGGAAGTGCTCGACCGGGGCGGCGCGCGCGGCGCGATCGACGTGCGGATGCATCCGTTCGTCGAGCCGGAGTTGTGCGTGGCCCGGCTGGAACTCATCGCCGCGGGGCGCGCGGAGACCGCGGAGGCGGCGACGATGCCGACGGGCGGTGACGCCGAGGCGTTGACCGCGCCGTCAGGCCGTGTGGCCCCACAGCTGCGTAACGCCGATCCCAACATCGCCAAGCAGTCGGCGCAGCAGTGGTAGCCCGATGCCGATGACGCTGGAAGGGTCGCCATCGATGCGATCGACGAACCAGCCGCCCAGCCCGTCGAGGGTGAACGCGCCCGCCACCTGGAGCGGCTCACCGGTCGCGATGTAGGCGTCCAGCTCGTCCGGTTCCGGTTTGGCGAAATGCACGGTGGTGCTGCTGCAATCGACCGCCTCGGCGGTGATCTGGCCGTCTCGCATCCGCAGCACACAGTGACCCGTGACCAGATCGGCGCTGCGCCCGGCCATGTCGCCCCATCGAGCGCGGGCGACCTCCGGTGTGTGCGGCTTGCCCTGCAACTCGCCGTCGACGAGCAGCATCGAATCGCAGCCCACCACAACGCAATCGGCGGCCAGTTCGGGGATGTCGGCGGCCACGGCGGCCGCTTTGGCGCGCGCGAGTTCCACCACCACCGTCTGTGGTGGCGTGCCCTCCGGAAGGGCGGCGGCGACCGCGTCCTCGTCCACGGCGGAGATCCGGACGATCGGGTCGATGCCCGCCGAGCGGAGAACCTCCCGGCGGGCCGGGGACGCGGAAGCCAGGATCAGGCGGGTCACCCGCGCAGATGGGACAGCTGTGGGAAGGCGTACGGGGAGAACGGCGAAGCGCCGCGGTGCATCAGCGTGGGACGGCCCCACATGTCGGGCGGGCCCGCGGGGCCGGTCGGTGCGCTGCTGTTCGCGACTGCGGACAGCACACACACCAGCGCGGCGAGCTCCTCGTCGGTGGGTGAGCCCTTCACGACACGGAAGAACGGCTCAGCGGTGGCCTCGGCGGGTAGCGCGGCCGCGTTCGAGGCGGACGCACCGACCTCGTCCGCGATCGGGTCGACTGTGAGATCCAGTTCGACGGCGCTCAACACATCTTCTTCTGCCACGGTCGTCACAGTGCCAGGTCCTCTCTTCGCCTCGATCAGGTGAACTGATCAGGCTGTTCCCGTTTTCCGACAAGCTATGGATGAAGCGATCATCCTCGGATTCACTTGTTGCGTCTTTGCAACAAGGCGGTACACGCCAGGGTAAGTGGTACCGAGTCTGATGCCACCCTTCGTGCGCGGCCTATCGAGGGTATCGCTAGATCACAGCGGGATGTTGCCGTGTTTCTTCGGCGGAAGGGTCACCATCTTGCGCTCGAGCAGTCGCAGCGCGGACACGATCTGGCCGCGGGTGTGCGACGGCGGGATCACCGCGTCCACGTAGCCCCGCTCGGCGGCGACGTACGGGTTCACGAGCGTGTCCTCGTACTCGTTCTGGAGCTCGAGCCGCAGCGCATCGACGTCTTGACCGTCTTTTGCGGCCTGCTGCAACTGCTTGCGGTAGACGAACCCGACCGCGCCGGAGGCGCCCATGACGGCGATCTGAGCGGTGGGCCAAGCGAGGTTCACATCGGCGCCCATGTGCTTGGAACCCATGACGTCGTAGGCGCCGCCGTAGGCCTTGCGGGTGATGATCGTGATTTTGCCCACAGTGGCCTCACCGTAGGCGTAGAGCAGCTTCGCGCCGCGCCGGATGATGCCGTTGTACTCCTGCCCGGTGCCGGGCAGGAACCCGGGCACGTCGACCAGGGTGATGATCGGGATGTTGAACGCGTCACAGGTGCGCACGAAGCGCGCGGCCTTCTCCGAAGCGTCGATGTCCAGGCAGCCCGCGAACTGGGTGGGCTGGTTGGCCACGATGCCGACGCTGCGGCCGTCGATCCGGCCGAAGCCGACGATGACGTTCATCGCGCGCTCGGCCTGCACCTCGAGGAACTCGTCGTCGTCGAGCAGGCGACGGATCACCTCGTGCATGTCGTAGGGCTGGTTCGGCGAGTCCGGGATGATCGAGTCCAGCTCGAGATCTTCCTCGGTGAGCGAGTCCTCGATGGCGCCGGGGATCGGGTCGGTGGCCGGGAAACGGGGCGCCTCGGCGCGGTTGTTGCTCGGCAGGTAGGACAGCAGGTCCTTGACGTAGTCGAGCGCGTCCTGCTCGCCGGAGGCGACGTAGTGCGCGACACCGGACTTGGTCATGTGCGTGTGCGCGCCGCCCAGGTCCTCCATGGTGACGTCCTCGCCGGTGACCGTCTTGATGACGTCCGGGCCGGTGACGAACATCTGGCTGGTGCCGTCGACCATCACGACGAAGTCGGTCAGCGCGGGGGAGTACACGTGGCCACCGGCGGCCGGGCCCATGATCAGCGAGATCTGCGGGATCACGCCGGAGGCCTGGATGTTGCGGTGGAAGATCTCGCCGTAGAGGCCGAGCGAGACCACGCCCTCCTGGATGCGCGCGCCCGCGCCCTCGTTGATGCCGATCAGCGGGCGGCCGGTCTTCAGGGCCAGGTCCATCACCTTGACGATCTTCTCGCCGTAGACCTCGCCGAGGCTGCCGCCGAAGACGGTGACGTCCTGGCTGAAGATGCAGACGTCGCGGCCGTCGATGGTGCCGTAACCGGTCACCACGCCGTCGCCGAGCGGACGGTTGTTCTCCAGGCCGAAGTTCACGCTGCGGTGGCGGGCCAGTGCGTCGAGCTCGACGAAGGAACCCTCGTCCAGCAGGGCCAGGATGCGCTCGCGCGCGGTCATCTTGCCCTTGGCGTGCACCTTGTCGACTGCGGCCTCACCCATCGGGTGCTTGGCCTCTTCCAGCCGATTCCGCAGGTCAGCCAGCTTCCCGGCGGTGGTGTGGATATCGGGGGAGCCCGCCGGACCTGACGCGGGCTGCTGCTGGACACTCGTCATGGCTCCGGAGTGTAACCAGTACCAGGGCGTCCTTCTAACCCAGACAGGGCTACCGGCGAGTAGAAAACCGCAGCTAGATCAAATTTCTCAGGCAAACTTCCTGGTCGGTAGCAGGGTTGGGAAGGCGGAAAATGAGTATCGTCGGCGGGTCGGGTCCGGATAGCCTGGGGGCGACGGATTCCGGCTCAGGGGAGGAGCGCGTCATGTGGGAATGGGGTAGAGCGTTCACCGAATACGCCGCCGCCGCGGCGTGGACGCGGACCACCGAGACGGCGCCGAAGTACGGCGAACCGGAGTACACGGCCCAGGCCGCCGAGGGCGAGCCGGAAGAGGGCGAGCGCGCGGGCATCGCGGCACGCGACCCGATGGTCAACGAGTACGACCTCGTCGGGTAGCGCCGTGGCCTGCGAGTAGCCTGCCGGTGTGCACAGGCCACCGTTGGATGCAGAGCAGTTGCGGCGCAGCGCCGTCGAGTCCCCGGAACTGGCGTTCTTCTCGCGAATCGACGTAGTCGAGTCGACCGGGTCCACCAACGCGGATCTGATCGCGCGGGCAGCCGATCCCGCGGCCGACCGCGTCGTTCTGCTGGCCGAGACCCAGGTCCAGGGCCGCGGCAGGCACGCGCGGCCCTGGGTCAGCCCGCCCCGTGCGCAGCTGGCGATGTCGCTGCTGGTGCGGTTGCCCGGTATCGGCCCCGCCTCGCTCGCCTGGCTGGCGCTGCTGACCGGCGTCGCCGTGGTGGACGCGCTGCGCACCACGGCGGGCGTGGCCGCGGAACTCAAGTGGCCCAACGACGTGCTGATCGACGGACGCAAGGTCGCGGGCATCCTGGCCGAGGTCGCGGCAGGCGCGGGCGGCGGCGCGCCCGCCGTGGTGATCGGCCTCGGGCTCAACGTGAGTCTCACCGAGGAGGAACTGCCGGTGCCGCACGCCACCTCGCTGACCCTCGCCGGCGCGCGGCAGACCGATCGCACGGTGCTCGTGCGGTCGCTGCTGACCGAGTTCGCCCGTCGCTTCACCGCCTGGCGCGACGCGGACTGGGCGATCGACGAGCTGTCCGCCGCCTACCGCGAGCGGTGCGCCACGATCGGCACCGAGGTTCGCGCCGAGCTGCCCGGCGGCCGGGAGCTGACCGGCGTCGCCGCGGGCGTCGACGGCTACGGCCGCCTGCTCATCGGTGACGAAGCGGTATCCGCGGGCGACGTCACGCACCTGCGCGCCCAGTACTGAGCGCTCGGACCCGCGCCGGGCGCTCACCGAATCGCGGGTCGGCCCGGTGAGCGCGCGGATCGGGGTCGGTTGGGTCAGCGCGCGGATCGTGGGTGGGTTCGGAGAGCGCGCGGCGCGACTGTCGGTGTCAGCGTGTCGCCCGCCGTAGGCAACGTGTCGACTCCTGATCAGCGTGTCGCCCGCCGTGGACACGTGTCGCCCGTCGGCCGGGCAGCGCGGTGTGTCTCAGACGTAGTGGCCGATGCCGCGCGCGGCATCGCGGGCGAGCGAGCGATCGCGCTGTTCCTCGAACTTGATCACGTCCTTGGACAGTTTCTCCACGAACTCGCCCAGTTCCTCGCGCGCCTGCTCGCCGCGCGGCCCGAGATCGGTGCGGCCGAAGACATTCCACTGCTTGAGGACGGGCTGGACGACCTCCTCCAGATGCTGGCGCAGGTCGTAGATGCCGTGCTTGGCCATCAGTACGCCGTAGCGGCGGAAATTGGGCATCCCGGCACCGGGCATCAGGAAGTTCATGACGATCTTGGTGATCGCGGGCAGCGCCTGGTCCGGCGTCAGGTCCAGCGCAGCGCCGCACAGGTTGCGGTAGAAGACCATGTGCAAGTTCTCGTCGGCGGCGATGCGCTGCAGCATGCGATCGGCGACGGCGTCGTTGCACGCCTTGCCGGTATTCCGGTGCGACACACGGGTGGCCAGTTCCTGGAAGGTGACGTAGGCGACGCTCGCCAGGAATCCGCCCCAGCCCTCCGGCGACTGGACGCCGTTGCTCATGTGGATCATCCTGGCCTCTTCCAGGGCGACCGGATCGACGGCGCGGGTAACCACGAGATAGTCCCGCATGACGATGCCGTGGCGGTTCTCCTCCGCGGTCCAGCGGTCCACCCAGACGCCCCACGGGCCGTCCTCGGAGAAACTCTGCGCGATCTCCCGGTGGTAGGAGGGCAGGTTGTCCTCGGTGAGCAGATTGGTGATCATGGCCACCCGGGCGACCTCGCTGAGCTTCGATTGCTCCGGCGCCCAGTCCACGCCGCCCAGGGCGGCGAAATTGCGGCCCTGGGTCCACGGAACGTAATCGTGGGGATTCCAGTCCTTCGCCATGGAAAGGTGCCGATTCACATTCTCTTCGGCGACCGGTTCGAGTTCGGTCAGGATTTGCAGCGAGGTCAGGTCCTTGGTCACGCGTTCCTCCACGGTCGTAATCGACGATGATGGTGAGCCGGGCGTTGCGCGATACAGACAGCCACTGCGCGGAATCGTCACACGCAGGCTGCCGATTGTGCAGCATGACGCGCTGCGGTGTCAGCCGTTCCGGCAACATCACGCGGTAGGGTTTCGGCATGGGTTACCCGGAGGATGTGCTGGCGCCCGACGAACAGTTGCTGCTGCATCGCCATCCGCATTGGAAAATGCTTTTCTGGCCGATCGTGACGCTCATCGTCGCCACGGCGCTGGCCGGTTTCGCAGGGGGGCTCGCCTCGCAGAAGGCCACGGGCACCACACGCTCGGTGCTGCTCGGCACGGTGCTCGTGCTGTACCTGGCGATTCTGCTGTGGCGTTGTCTCGCACCGGTTGTCAGCTGGAAGTCGACGCATTTCATCGTCACCGACCGGCGGGTGCTGGTGCGCCAAGGCGTGATCACCCACAGCGGCATCGACATCCCGATGAGCCGGATCTCCAGCGTGCAGTTCCGGCACGGGCTGTTCGACCGGTTGCTCGGCACCGGCACGCTGGTCATCGAGTCGTCCTCCTCGGAGCCGCTGGAGTACGACGACATCCCGGCCGTCCAGCAGGTGCACGCGCTGCTGTACCACCAGGTGTTCGAGGTGGAGCGGCACCGGGACGGCCGGGACGAGCGCTGGGACGACCGTCGCAGCTACCGGTGAGCCCGTAACCTGGGCGTATGACCGCTGTACTGCTGGCAGAGGACGACGAGGCCATCGCCGCCCCGCTGTCGCGCGCGCTCGGCCGCGAGGGTTACTCGGTGACCGTCGAGAGTTTCGGTCCCGCCGTACTGCAGCGGGCTCTGGAAGGTGGCCATGACCTGCTCATTCTCGATCTCGGACTGCCCGGCATGGACGGGTTGGAGGTCTGCCGTCAGGTGCGCGCCCGCGGCGCGGATCTGGCCGTGCTGATGCTCACCGCCCGCACCGACGAGGTGGATTTCGTGGTGGGGCTGGACGCGGGCGCCGACGACTACGTCGGCAAGCCGTTCCGGCTCGCCGAGCTGCTGGCCCGGGTGCGAGCCTTGTTGCGGCGCAGCGGAATCGGCGACGACACGGTGGAGGTGGGCGGTATCCGCCTGGAACCCGCCGCGCGCCGGGTGCTGGTCAACGGCGTCGAGATCGGTTTGGCCAACAAGGAATACGAGCTGCTCAAGGTGCTGATCGATCGGGCGGGCCAGGTGGTGGCGCGCGAGACGATCCTGCGCGAGGTCTGGGGCGACGCGGAGCTGCGCGGCTCCAAGACCTTGGACATGCACATGTCCTGGCTGCGCCGCAAGATCGGCGACGAGGGGCCCATGGCGGAACGGCGCATCGTCACCGTCCGCGGTGTCGGATTCCGGCTGAACACCGACTGACGTGCGCCGCCGGATCCTGCGTTCGATGCTCACCGTGCTGACCCTCACCACGGTGGTGCTCGGGGTGCCGCTGATCTACACGGCGTGGTTGTGGGTGGAGGACATCACACGCAACGACCTGCAGAACCGGCTGGACCGGATCGCCGCGGAGATCATCGCGCAGGAACGCGACGGCATGGTGTCCGGCGAGCTGGACATCCGTTCGGTGGCGCCGCTGGTGCCCGAGAACGGCAGGCTCACCATCGTCTATCCGTCGCCGACGGACAACGCCTCGCGCCGCGACATCGGGGTGGCCGAGGTAACCGACCCGCTGGTGGAGTCGCTCTCGATGCGCACGTCCGGGTCGCTGCGCCTGGAGGTGCCCTCCGCGCCGATGCACGCCATGCAGCGCCAGGCGGTCGCGGTGGTCGCGCTGGCGGTGCTCGCCTCGCTCGGCGCGGCGGTCTCGGTCGCGGTGGTCACCGCGCGGCGGGTGGCCGATCCGCTGCGCGACGTGGCGGCGCGGGCGGCGCGGCTGGCGATGGGTGACTTCCGGCCCGACCCGCGCAGGCACGGCATCGCGGAACTGGATCGCGTCTCCGACGTGCTCGACTCCGCGACCGTGGAGATCGCCGGACGACTACAGCGCGAACACGCTCTGGTGGCGGACGTCTCGCACCAGTTGCGCAGCAGGCTGACCGCGGTGCGGCTGCGCCTGGACGAGTTGTCCGCGCACGCCGACCCGGAGGTGGTGCACGAGGCCGAGGAGGCGATGGCCCAGGTCGACCGGCTCACCGACGCGATCGACGACCTGGTTCGCGCCTCCCGCGACGAAGACGCGGCCGATCGCGATCCGGTGCCGGTGATGGCGGAGTTGCGCGGCGTGGTGGCCGAATGGACCCACCCGTTCACCGAGGCGGGCCGGACGCTGACCCTCACCGGCGACGAGTCGCTGCGCGCCCCGATCACGGGTTCGCGGTTGCGCGAGGCGGTGGCGGTGCTGGTGGACAACGCCCTCATGCACGGAGGCGGCACCTGCACGGTGTCGGTGCGCACGGTGCGGCCGGGGGCGGACCGGGAGCCGCTGGTGTGCGTGGAGGTCGCCGACGAGGGCCACGGGGTGCGCGACGAACTGGCCCCGCACATCTTCGATCGGGGCTTCTCCGCGGGCGGCTCCACCGGTGTGGGGCTGGCGCTGGCGCGGGCGCTGGTCGAAGCGGACGGCGGGCGGCTGGAATTGCAGCGGCGCAGGCCCGCGCTGTTCGCGGTGTTCCTTGGGTCCTCGAAGGTCCGGCCGGCCAACTCGGTGGCGCCCGAGCCGCGCTGACTCAGCTGCGGCCGAGTTCCTCTTCCACGAGATCCACGAATTCGGCTTCGAGCTCGCTCATTTCGTCGGGGAAGACCCAGCGGCGCATCGCCCAGAAACGGAACGCCATCTGCAGCAGATTGCCGATGACGAAGGCGCTGATGAAGTCGGCGATGTTCTCGACCGTGAAGCTCACGTTGGGCTGGCGCAGGTCGAAGACGTAGCTGGAAATCCACAGCGGCGTGAACGCCAGCACCACGCCGACGCCGCTGACGCCGAAGAACAGCAGCGCCTCGTGATGGCGTTCCCGCCCGCCGCGATTCTTGAACGACCATTCCCGGTTCAGGATGTAGGAGGCGATAACCGCGATGACGCCGGAGATGATCTTGGCCGTCACCGGTTTCTCCGCGAGCACCGTCCACTTCAGCGCGTAGAAGATGCCGCTGTCGATCACGAACGTGGTCGCGCCGACGATCGCGAACTTGATCAATTCCCGATGCCGGTACGCGATATCTTGCAGCGGCTTGGGGAGGACGCTGACCACGTCGTCGACGAATGACACAAGACCGGAGTGTACCGGTACCGATCATTCGCGCCGGACATGACAATATTGTCCGACGTGAGCGCACGTTCCTTCGATCCATCGGCCATGCCCACCGTCACCATGATCGGTGGCGGACAGTTGGCGCGCATGACCCACCAGGCGGCGATCGCGCTTGGCCAGCGGTTGCGCGTGCTCGCCGAGAACCCCGAGGACCCCGCCGCCCAGGTGAGTCCGGAGGTGGTGCTCGGCAGTCACACCGATCTGGCCGCCCTGCGCAAAGCGGCGGTCGGTTCGCACGCGCTGACCTTCGACCACGAGCATGTGCCGACCGAGCACTTGGAGGCGCTGGTCGCCGAGGGTGTGAACGTGCAGCCGCCGCCGCACGCGCTGGTCTACGCGCAGGACAAACTGGCCATGCGCACCAAGCTGAGCGCACTCGAGCTGCCCGTGCCCGCCTTCACGGCGGTGACCTCGGTCGAGGACGCGGTGCGGTTCGGCGAGGAGCACGGCTGGCGGATCGTGCTCAAGGCGGTGCGCGGCGGCTACGACGGGCGTGGCGTCTGGATGCCCGAGTCCGCGGCGGAGGCCGAGTCGCTGGTCACCGACCAGCTCGCGCACGGCGTCCAGCTGCTCGCGGAGGCGAAGATCGACCTGAAACGCGAGCTCTCGGCCATGGTGGCGCGTTCACCGTTCGGGCAGGCGGCGACCTGGCCGGTGGTGGAGACCGTGCAGCGCAAGGGGCAGTGCGCGGTGGTGATCGCGCCCGCGCCCGACCTGCCGGAAGACACCGCGGCCGAGGCGGAGACCATGGCGTTGAACCTCGCCGGGGCACTCGGTGTGGTCGGCGTCATGGCGGTGGAGCTGTTCGAGACCGCGGAGGGGAGGCTGCTGGTGAACGAGCTGGCGATGCGCCCGCACAACTCGGGGCACTGGGGGATGGACGGCGCTCGCACCGGGCAGTTCGAGCAGCATCTGCGTGCCGTGCTCGACTATCCGCTCGGCGATACCGCGCCGCTGGCGCCGGTCACCGTGATGGCGAACATTCTCGGCGCGCCGCAGGCCCCGGCGATGTCGATGGACGAGCGGCTGCATCACCTGTTCGCCCGGATTCCCGAGGCGAAGGTGCATCTGTACGGCAAGGGAGAGCGTCCCGACCGCAAGATCGGGCACGTCAACATCCTCGGCGACGACGTGGCCGAGGTACGGGAGAAGGCCGAGCGGGCGGCGCACTGGATGTCGCACGCGGTATGGACCGATGGATGGGATCCGCATGAGTGAAGCAGGGGCACCGACCCCGGCGGTCGGCCTGATCATGGGCAGCGACTCCGACTGGCCGACCATGGAGGCCGCCGCGGAAGCGTTGGCCGAGTTCGGAATTCGCTTCGAGGTGGGCGTCGTCTCGGCGCACCGCACCCCGCAGCGCATGCTCGACTACGCGCGGGACGCGGCCGGTCGCGGGTTGCAGGTCATCATCGCCGGTGCGGGTGGCGCGGCCCACCTCCCCGGCATGGTCGCCTCCGCCACTCCGCTGCCGGTGATCGGCGTGCCGGTCCCGCTGAAGTACCTCGACGGCATGGACTCCCTGCTGTCCATCGTCCAGATGCCCGCGGGCGTGCCCGTCGCCACCGTCTCCATCGGCGGCGCCCGCAACGCCGGCCTGCTCGCCGCCCGCATCCTCGCCGCCCACGACCCAGCCCTGCGCACCCGCATGGAACAGTTCCAGGCCGGACTCGAACAGATGGTGCTGGAAAAGGACGACGCCCTACGCACCAAGCTCTTGGGCTGAGTAGCGTCTGGCTCAGCGGTCGCGACTGCCGGAACGCAAGCTCGCGACCGCTTCCACCAACCCCGCGTTCTCCAGGGCGTCCAGCACGTCCTCAATGGTTTCGGGTGGGTTGCTACGCGAATCGGCGATTTGCTGAATGCACGCCCAGACCACTCGGTCGTCCAGATCGATTTGGTCGAGCAGGAAATCGTCAGGGCTTCTCGCCTCGATGTGCCAGGGTTCCAAAGCATCGGTGGGGAAGTCCGTCAGATTCGAGGTCACGATGATTTGCGCCCCAACAGCGATGGCCGCCGCCAGAACGTGCCGATCGTCCGGATCCGGCAGCTTCAACCCTTCGATCAAGGGTTCGTATCCGTAGATCAAGCAGTCCGGGACGGCATCGTTCATCAACGTGCGCAGCCGTGCCAACCGGTCTGTCGGGATGTCCGGTCGCTTCGCGGACAAGTTGTTCAGTGCCTCGTCCAGGATTCGTCGGTCCACCGTGCCTGCACCGCGCCTGATCGCGCGAGACGGATCAGTAGGTCTCGAATCGTATTGCCATACAGCACATTTGCGTCATAAACGACAACAAAAGTCATTGTCAGATTCCGAGGTCCTGACCGAGTTTCGCCAGCTCGTCCATCGCAGCTCTGCTCTTGGCCTCGGCTCGCTGCTGGTACCGCTTCAAATCGTCGTACCGGATTCGGCGGTGCCGGCCGACCAGGCGGAACGGGATCTCACCGGCTTCCAGCAGCGTTACCACGTAAGGTCGCGACACGTTCAACATGTCTGCTGCCTGCTGTGTGGTGAGTTCGGCGTGCGAGGGCACCACGGTGACACCGCGGCCCTCTGCGGCTTGCGCCAGGATGAATGCCAGCATGCTGACGGCCTCACGCGGCAGAATCAGTGCATCGTCACCCGCGTGCTCGGGGGACACCCGAATCGTCTGTTCTGCCGGGTGTCGCATCAGGTAGTCCTTGATCCGACGCATCGCACGCGCTGCCACCTCGGCATCGATTGCTCCGGGCTCTGCCCGCTTGGCGTCTCGGATGTTGGGCATTTGATCCACCTCCTAGCCGCAGTATACGAATTATTCGAAATAATCGAAACCGCCCCGGCGTGGGGAACTCGCTCTCGCGGGGGCTGACTACGGTGTGAGGTCGTGACTACAGGGGATATCGCTCGGACGCGGGGAGGCGACGACACCGCGCATTTTCGGCTCACGGTGGTGGATCAGGCGTTGCGGTTGTTCGCCGAGAAGGGGTACGAGGCGACGACTGTCGACGAGATCGCGGAGGCGGCCGGGATCTCCCGGCGGACGTTCTTCCGGCAGTTCCGGTCGAAAGAGGACGTGATCTTCGCCGATCACGAGTCGCAGCTCGCGCAGGCGGCGGAGTTCCTCTCCGCGTCGCGGGAGGACCCGTGGGAGGCGGTGTGCGCGGCTGTGGTGCTGGTGTTCGAGCGATTCACGCAGTGGCGGGAGATCGCGGCGCGGCGGTATCAGGTGGTGCGCCGGGTGCCCGCGCTGCGGGAGCGGGAGATCGTCACGGTGTTCCGCTACGAACGGCTGTTCACCGACTACCTGCGCGAGCGACTGCCCGAGGTCCCCGATCTGGCGCGGGTGCAGTTCACCGCCGCCGTGACGGCCACGCACAACTATCTGCTGCGCCGGATGGTGCGCGGCGAATCGGACGCGGGCGCCGCGGACCTGCGGGTGGAGCTGTCCGCGATTCCGCGCGGCGCCGGGCGCGCCGCGAACGCCGACGAACTGGTCGTCGCGGTGTTCCCGCGCGACGCTCCGCCCAGGCAGATCGCGGATTTGCTGGTCCGCAAGCTCGGTACCCTGTGAGCTGGATCTGAGTGCGACCGATCTGACACTGAGTGCCACATCATCTCCCCATGTGATCGCCGTTCATGTGGGTATACTCGACCTGGATATGGCACTCAGTGCCGCTGCGCTGACTTCGCTCGGCGGAAATCAGCGATCACCACCGACGACCAGGAGTGAGCCCGATGGCGGGAAACCCCGATTTCGACCTGTTCAAGCTCGAGGACTTCCACGATGAGCTGCGCGCCGCGATCCGCGCTCTCGCGGAGAAGGAGATCGCCCCGCACGCCAAGGACGTCGACGGCAACTCCCGCTTCCCGGAGGAGGCGCTGACCGCCCTCAACGCCTCCGGGTTCAACGCCGTGCACGTGCCCGAGGCCTACGGCGGCCAGGGCGCCGACTCGGTGGCCACCTGCATCGTGATCGAAGAGGTCGCCCGGGTCTGCGGCTCGTCGTCGCTGATCCCCGCCGTCAACAAGCTCGGCACCATGGGCCTGATCCTGAACGGCTCCGAGGAGCTGAAGCAGAAGGTGCTGCCGGACATCGTCAACGGCGAGATGGCCTCCTACGCGCTGTCCGAGCGCGAGGCGGGCTCCGACGCGGCCAGCATGCGCACCCGGGCCAAGCAGGAGGGTGACGACTGGATCATCAACGGCTCCAAGTGCTGGATCACCAACGGCGGCAAGTCCTCCTGGTACACCGTGATGGCGGTGACCGACGCGGAGAAGGGCGCCAACGGCATCTCCGCCTTCCTGGTGCACAAGGACGACGAAGGCTTCGTCGTCGGCCCGCTGGAGCACAAGCTCGGCATCAAGGGCTCGCCCACCGCCGAGTTGTACTTCGAGAACTGCCGTGTGCCGGGCGACCGCATCGTCGGCGAGCCGGGCACCGGCTTCAAGACCGCGCTGCAGACCCTCGACCACACCCGCCCCACCATCGGCGCGCAGGCCGTCGGCCTGGCCCAGGGCGCGCTGGACGCGGCCATCGCCTACACCAAGGATCGCAAGCAGTTCGGCAAGTCGATCGCCGACTTCCAGAACACCCAGTTCATGCTCGCCGACATGGCGATGAAGGTCGAGGCCGCCCGCCTCATGGTCTACACCTCGGCCGCCCGCGCCGAGCGCGGCGAGCAGAACCTCGGCTTCATCTCCGCCGCCGCCAAGTGCTTCGCCTCCGACGTCGCCATGGAAGTCACCACCAACGCCGTCCAGCTGTTCGGCGGCGCGGGCTACACCACCGACTTCCCGGTGGAGCGCATGATGCGCGACGCGAAGATCACCCAGATCTACGAGGGCACCAACCAGATCCAGCGTCTGGTGATGTCGCGCGCGCTGCTGAAGTGATGTTTCGGTAGATCACAATGTTCGGGCGGTCCTGGACCGCATCTCGGGCTTCTTCAGGCCGTCGGGGTGCGTGGGGCCGCCCGAACCCTTTGTGGATCTCCGTAGCTACGCCTAGCCGCGGTAGATCTCGACGTAAGCGTTGGTGGCTATTGCGAACACACCGGGACCCATTCCCGTGCAGCCCGTGGTGATGCGCTGACCGTTCGGCGTGAAGGGGTAACTGAGTGCCTGGTAGGGGCCGATACCGTAGAGCGGGAACGGACCGCTGGCGTAGAGGCCGACGCAGTCGACATGCAGGATGTAGTTACTTCCTCCGTCGGGTTGGCAAGTCGCCGACGCACCGAACAGATCCCGCTGGACGACGCAATCCTGCGGCGCCGCTTGGGCGGTGCCGGAACCGACGATCGCGACGAAGGCCAGACCCGAAACCCCAGCGGCCGCGACGCGTGCGGCGGCGATAATCGTCTTCTTCATGAAGGCTCCTCCTGTTTCAGGGTGATCTTCGGCCGAGACCGGCTGAATGTTACTGCTGGTAGGTGTAATTCGTTTTGCCCCCGAGGTCGGACCTGTTGCTGCGAACCCGTTGAGCGGGGGCGTATCCCGTCGACTCATCCGGCCCGCCGAGATTCCATCGGCGGACACCCGCCCGCTACTTCGCAACGGGTGCGCTCGCGCGACTCGACGAGGCGAATCGAACGCGGGGGATCATCGGTCGCGGAGGACTCCGCGTGTGCGGTCCTGTCCCTGTGCGGTCCCGCCACGTTCAACGCTCGGGGCGTGTTTGGGCTCCCGCACAGCGGCTTGTGGGTGAGTCGCCTGCCCCAACCACACGAGTTTCTCCACCTCCGATAGACGCCCCTTCTCGTCCAGTTCCCTGAACACCGCGTTCCGGGCTTCGTCGAGCGCCTTGGCAGCGGCCTCGCGTTCTTTCTCGGCCGCGGCGCGTGCGTCGGCTACTGCACGCTCGCCGCCGGCAGCGTCGGCTTGTCGGACCATCTGGTCCCCGGTGTCGGCGACTTCCTGTTGCGG
Organism: Nocardia barduliensis; assembly: GCF_013315795.1. Taxonomy (GTDB): domain Bacteria; phylum Actinomycetota; class Actinomycetes; order Mycobacteriales; family Mycobacteriaceae; genus Nocardia; species Nocardia barduliensis. Next base: position 21,513 of record NZ_JABLTE010000031.1, on the reverse strand, counting down.
TGACCGATTGAGCATCGGGAATTCCCGCGCCACCCGTTCGGCCGTCTCTCGTTCGACTCGTGCGCGCTCGGTTTCCGGCATGTGGCGGGCTTGCCTGAACCGCTCGGCTCCCGCTCGGGCCTGCCGGTCGCGTTCGACTTGCCGTGGTGCGTCCGCCCGGCCACGCGCAGCGGCTTCCCGGAACTGCCGCATCTTACGGAAATCTTCGGCGCGATCGCGTGCCTGCTTCGCCAGTTCCGCGGCTTTCTCCCGCTGCTCCCGCTGCTGCGCCTTTTGCTGCCGCGCCTGCTCACCGACACCGGGCAACTCGAGCTGTTGAACCAGCTCCAAGCTTTTACCCAAGTCGATGGCCTGCACGGCCATTTCCTGCGATACCTCAATGTGCTGGAATCGACCCTTGAAATCCTGCTCCATCTGCCGAAGCAAAGCACGGATTTCCTCGGGGATATGCTTACCCTGGACCGTTACCCACGCGCCGGAACGATATTTGTCCGTCGCGAGTAGATGCCGATCTATTGCGAGTTGCTTGCGCGTCTCTTTTGTGTCATCGACGCGGCCGGACTTGTATTCGGTGAATGCACGTTCGCCACGCTCGGTGTACACCCGAGCCTGGTCGATACGGCGGTTTCCTTCGGTAGTGTATTCTCTGTGCTCGCGAACCCATCCGTTTTCGCGGGTCTCGCCGCGCATCTGCGCCATACCCCGGTGAAATCGCTCCCCTTTCTGCGAGTTGTCCCGGCCGCGCTGTTTGCTCTGTGCCTCCTGTCGGCGGAATTTCTCGCGGTCTTCCTCTCGGCGTCTGGCATCGTCGGGCATCGGTCAGCCACCCCCCGTGGAGCAAGTCAGATGAAAGTCAGCGAGTTACGGGTGATCACGGACGAGGATGCGTCTTCCAGTCAGCCCAGTCCAGGCCCATGCTGTGAGCTTCCATCGTCACGTCCGAGCAGCCTTCCTCTATCGCCCACTGCACGAGATAAAGCGCGCTGAAAACGTCATCGGTGTAGTCGAAACGCAGACTAGGACCGATCACGTCGTATATCGGCGCACTGGAAGCGGGGGCATCGAACCATTGCGCCCCGGCCTGCCGCACGAAATATTCACCAAGGAAACGGGCGTACTGGTCGACGGTATCGAAATTCTCGGGTGAGAGAATCGTGAGCTTGTCCAGAAAGACGGCGTCGGCCGCTTCCTCGATACGGGACAGAAACGGACGCTCCCACCAAGGGCACGGTGATGATTCCGGGTGCACATCTGGAAGCGTCTCTGTGAGGAATATCCGGATTTGCGATTCCATACGTTCCGGCGCTATCCACGCGGCCCATTCCTGCCGCTGCCGCACCAACTTTTCGTCTACACGGATCTCTACACCGAGATCCATGGTCATCTGCTCGTCATCCTCCACGGCTACCTCTTTCTTGGCATCATACGAACAGGTCAGTCTCGCGTCTGCGCGTGTCTCCGGGCAAGCGACGGGCTGAGGGGCGGGGTGTCGCATCAGCGTTCGATACACAGCGTTCGTACGGCAGCCTTCCCGATCACCGCCGAACCCTCTCGACAGGTCGACATCAAGGTTCCAAGTACAGGCGTTCGCACGGCAATCGCGGGTAGCCGTCGGTGTCGTCTGCGGATACCTGCACGGCGTCGTGCCAGTGGTGGGCGCGCCATTCCTGGACGAAAAGGCATGCGGCCGTGATGCAGGCGACGAAGTCGAGGCGGGCTCCGTGCCAGAACACCGACAGGTGGACGTCCGGCTCGAATGGGAGGGGGGATGTCGCGCGGTCAGGCATACGCCGCCCATCGCCGACGGCGCGCGACCTTTTCGGCCACGCAGCTACGGATCGCCGTGACAATCAGACAACCGGAGGGACGAAAAGCCGTGTTGGGTCGCGTTATCCACGCGCGGAACCGGGTTCCTCGATCGGCGGGGCTCGGCAACGCGATCGTCCCGCCGTACCGGATGATGGACACGTTCAAACGAAACATCTCGGCGAACAGCGGTACGTCGTCCGGCAGATCCGGCCGGATGATGAAGGTCCACCGTTTCGATCGTGGATGCGACAGGATCGGTCCCAGTTCGTGGCCGTGGTGCTGCATCCACGCCTTCACGTGTTGTCCCAGCACGGCGGGCATGGTTACTGCCCAGACCATCCCGGTGCGGACGACGATGCGTCCGATCTGGGGAGGGTCCACGGTCGCGGGGAGGCCGCACACCTGGCGGTAGTAGTGGCAGCGAGACAACGGTGTGTCCCCAAATGCTATGTGGCGCATCGAGACCTCTGCTTCATCGGAGGGGTTCAGGTGCGCCCGGTCCGCGACCGACCCTGATCGATACCGGGACGAAAGGGAGCGAACAACGTTGTGAGGGACGCGTTTCCGCGTGCCCTCTCGGGCGCACCTTCAGCGAATCACTGGACGTGCTCGATGAACTACGTGAAGATGAGATCTCATCAGCTCCACCAGCACGTTTTTCATCCTGCAATGAGAATTGGCCCGGAGATGAGAAGCCAGGGCCGCCCGAGTGGACAGGAAGCCGGCATGGCCGAAAGTGGTGGCTCGACCCTCCCTCGTCGTCAGCTCGGCAGGCACCTGCGGAACGGACGCGAAGCGGCGGGATTGACGTTGGCCGATGTGGGGGAACGGATGCAGTGGAGCGTCAGCACCGTTCAGCGCATGGAGGTCGGCAAGACCGAGCGTATCCGCACCGTCGATATCGAGGCGCTGTGCAAGATCTACGACTTCACCGAGGAGTACACGACCGCACTCGTCGGCCTCGCGAAGCAGGCCAGTGTGAAGTCGTGGTGGCATGAGTTCGGCGATCTGATCCCCGAGAACTTCGATGTGTTCGTGGATCTGGAAGCCACTGCGCGGGCGTTGACGTGGTACGAGCCGGAACTTGTTCCTGGGATCTTTCAGACCCCCGCATACGCGAGTGGGCTGATTCGCGCTGGCTACCCCGACGAGACTCCGCTGGAGCACGAGCGCCGGGTACACCTCCGACGCAAGCGTCAAGCGCTGATCACTCGCAAGACGAAACCGGTAACCGTGGACGCCATCCTTCGAGAGTCGGTGCTGCGCGGGCTCGTCGGAGACGACCGCGTCATGTCCGCGCAGCTCCGACATCTAGTGGACCTCATGGGTTTGCCCAACGTCACGATCCGAGTGCTCCCGTTCTCAGTTGGATTCCCCATGGGTGTGGCCGTCGGGCCGTTCGTGATTTTGAAGTCCGGGGGCGACGGCAAGCGACAGCCGAAGGAGCCTACAGTTGTCTACGTCGAAAGCTTCACGGGCGATTTGTACCTCGAGAAGCTCGGCGCTGTGCGCCGGTACGTCGATGCCTACCAGAAGTTCGAGCGCGCGGCGCTGGACCCGGACCAGAGTAAGAAGCTGATCCGGCAGATAGCAAGGGAGTACGCACCGTGAACATCGAGCGCTGCGAGGCGAGATGGTTCAAGAGCAGCCACAGTGGGGCTGACAAAGCGTGTGTCGAGGTCGCCTTCCTCGAGGGAGGTCAGGTCGGGGTTCGGGATTCCAAGAACCCGACCGGCGCGGCGCTGGTGTTCGCCTCCGGTGAGTGGGACGCCTTCATCACTGGCATTGCCGACGATCGTCCCTGAACCCATCCGACACCTCGACTACACGGGGCGTCCGCGAGTGGCACATGGTTGTGGCAACCGCGAGTAGACCTCTCGGTGACGGGCCTACTCGCGGACGCGTCGCTCAGGAGACCAGGTCTGCGTATTCCCGGTGTTCGGCGATGTACTTCTCCACGTACCAGCAGGTGGGGATGACGGAGAAGCCGGACTTGCGGGAGTCGTCGAGGGCGTATTCGACGACTTGGGCGGCTACTCCCCGGCCACGGAATTCGGGGAAGGTCATGGTGTGGTGGAAGTCGCGGACCTTGAGGTCTTCGCGTTCGGCGTAGTCGGCGTACCCGGCGAGGGTGTCGTCGATGTAGATCTCGAAACGGGTGTCGGCGACGTTGTGCTCGAGCCTGGTCGTCATGGTCGGGTAGAACTCCTTGTCGGTACGGAATGTTCCTTCACAGGATCGCGCCGGGGTTGAGGATGCCGTCCGGGTCGAGCGCGTCCTTGACGCGCCGGGTCAGGGCCATCACGTCGGGGCCGAGCTGATCGGGCAGCCACGCCTTCTTCAGTCGTCCGACGCCGTGCTCGCCGGTGATGGTGCCGCCGAGGGCGATGGCCAGATCCATGATCTCGCCGAAGGCGCGGTGCGCCCGCGCGGTGAGATCAGCATTCGACGGGTCGTGCACGATCAGCGGGTGGGTGTTGCCGTCGCCCGCGTGCGCGATCACCGAGACCGTCACCGCGTTGCGCTCGGCGATCTCGGCGATGCCGGACACCAGGTCGCCGAGCCGGGGCAGCGGCACGCCGACGTCCTCGAGCAGCAGCGGCCCGAGTTTCTCCACGGCGGGAATCGCGAAACGCCGTGCGGCCGCGAAAGCCTCGCCCTCGTCCGGGTCGTCGGTGTGGAAAACCTCTGTCGCACCCGCTTTCTCGCAGGCCGTCGCCATGATCTCGGCCTCGCGCCTGGCGAATTCGCCGGGCGCGTCGGAACGCGCGACCAGCAGCGCGGCCGCCTTGCGGTCCAGACCCATGCGCAACTCGTCCTCCACGGCGTTGATCGCCACCGAGTCCATGAACTCGAGCATCGAGGGCCGCAGCTCACCGGTGATCGTCAGGATCGCCTCGGTGGCGGCGGTGAGCGTGGCGAAGCTCGCGACGACCGTGCTCTGCGGCGGTTGCGCGGGCAGCAGGCGCAAGGTGAGCTCCGTGATCACGCCCAGCGTGCCCTCGCTGCCGACGAACAGTTTGGTCAGCGACAACCCGGCCGAGTCCTTCAAGCGCGGACCGCCGAGCCGCACGACGGTGCCGTCGGCGAGTACCACTTGCATTCCGAGCACGTAATCGGTGGTCACGCCGTACTTGACGCAGCAGAGCCCGCCCGCGTTGGTCGCGGCGTTGCCGCCGATCGAGCAGATCTCGAACGACGACGGGTCGGGCGGGTACCACAGGCCGTGCTCCGCGACCGCGCGCTTGACCTCGGCATTCAGCAGGCCGGGCTGCACCACCGCGGTCCGGGTCACCGGGTCTACGGAGATCTCACGCATCCGCTCGGTGCTCAGCACGATCGCTCCGTCGACGGCGGTCGCGCCGCCGGACAGTCCGGAACCGGCTCCGCGCGGGATCACCGGGACGCGGTGCGCGGTGGCCCACCGCAGCGTCGCGGCCACGTCGTCGGTGCGGGCGGCGCGCACCACGGCCAGGGCGGTGCCCGCGTCGGGGTCGCGCGCCCAGTCCTGCCGGTAGCCCGCGAGCAGATCGGGGTCGGTGAGCACGGTGCCGTCGGGGAGAGCCGCGATCAGGTCATGCAGGTCCACAACCTTCACGCTAGCGTCCGGCGCCCGAGATTTGCCGATCGGCCGCCCCGTGCGCGTGTGTGACAAGGAACCGGAAGTTGCCGAGGCGCTGCCGGACGCGGACGACGTGGCGCCGCCTCGCGGCCTGGTCCGGTCCGGACCACACCGCAGGCGGCCCGGAGCAGCTGAGCCACCGGGTGGTCGCCGCCCGCTCATCTGGCGGACACCTGCCGCTGGCACGCTGATCGCGTGCACGAGCTGTCCGAGACCGCCGACACGATTGCCGATCGGTTCACCCGTTGGTGCGAGGCCGTCGTCGGCCGCTTGCCGTTCGGGCTGAATCGTCTTGTGCCCGCCACCTTCCTGGGCTTCGCGCTGATCAACAGCGGCACCTTCGCCGTCGACCTGGCGCTGCTCACCGTCTTGCACGGCCTGTTCGATCTGCCGATCTGGTTGGCGGTGACCGTGGCGTACGTGTGCGCGTTCGGGCTCAGTTTCGTGCTCAACCGCACGTTCAACTTCCATTCGCACGCGCCGGTCGGCAGGCAGGCGGCGATCTACGTCGTGGTGGTCGCGGTCAACTACTTCGCGTTCATCCTCGGCGTCGGCGGCGGACTGGCCGCGCTCGGCCTGCAATACCACGTTTCCCGGCTGCTGGCGGGCGCGTGCGAGGCCGTCTATATGTACAGCGCGATGCGCTGGGTGGTCTTCCGGCGCTCGGTCGAGCCGAAACCGCGACTGGTACGCGACGGGAACCGCGTCGCTGGGGCGTGAGCGCCGCTCGCCCGGGTCACAGGCGGACAAAGCACGCGCGCTGGTCTCCCGTAGTGACCGAGGCGGCGCGGAGATCCGGAGGGAGCAGCCGGTGCGACTTCGAGCAGCTGCCGACGCTCACGTCACAGTATTGATCAGCGCCTCGGTGCGCGTGCCGTCGACGACGATCGCGTCGTCATCGGTCAGCGCCCAGTGCGCGACGCCTTCGGCGCGGTAACGGGCCGCGAGCCGGGTGCAGTGACCATCGGGGTCGGTGGCCGAATCGACGTGCGGCACGATGCGGCGGTCGACCAATCCCAGTCCATCCCATCGCGGTTCGATGCCACAGGCCGGTTCGACCTCGGCCGGGTCGTCGGCCGACTCCAGGCCGTGCAGGTCGGGGGTCAGAACGCAGGCCCCGGCGCTGTATCCGGCGTAGACCAGCGCGTCGGCGGCGAGCAACCGGGAAAGGACCCGGTCCGCGCCGCTGCGGGCGAACTGGGCGCGCAGCACGAATGTGTTGCCGCCGCGCACCCACAGCAACGGGAACTCGGCCAGCTTTCGTTCCAGCTCGGTTTCGCGCCCGACGTACTCGCGCAGGTCGAGCACCTCCGGCCGGTAGCCGAGCTTGCGCAGCGGCGCCATATCGCTGGTCACCGCGCCCGCCCACGCCTGCGGCCAGGCGTCGCAGGCATTCGGTATCAGCGCGACCCGGCCGGGCGGCCCCGCGAGTGCGACGAGCCGGTCGTAGTGCGCCCCGAAGCGGTAGCTGGACAGGAACAGCCGCATGGCGGGTCAGATGGTGAACGCCAGGTGGCGCACCAAGCGCTGCCCGAGTTCGCCGTCGCCGTGGATGGTGATCTCGTCCAAGTGCTCCTCGGCGGTCGTCCGGCCGCCACCGAGCCGCACGAAAAGCCGCGAGTCCATGCCGATCTCGACAGTGGACGGCTCGTCGAACGCGTCCACGTAGCGCGCCCGGCCCGCCACCTGGATGTGCAAGGTCCTGGCCAGCGGACCGCTCAGCGCGAAGGTGATCCGCGCACCGTCCGGCGCGTCGCCCTTCTTGACCACCACGCGCGGGATGCTGCCCGCGAACTCCTCGAACGCCAGCTTGCCGCGCGGCCCGCCCTCCTCGACCGTGACGCCGAGCGCGTCGGCGATGTCGAGTTCGTGCATCCAGCAGTCGAACAACCGCACCCGCATGAACCTGCCGTAGGTCACCTGGCCGATCGGCGAGACGGTCTCCTTCTCCCACTCGGCCTCGCCCATCGCCGTGAGCGCCGCACGCCTGCGTTCCACGACGTCGCGAAAGAGCTCGAGCAGCCGGGCGCCGGGCAGCGGACGCAGCCGGTCCACCCAGATCTCGTTGAGCACCGCGGTCTCGTTGCGCACGTAGGGCAGCGTGCGCACGTCGGTCTTGGCCCTGGTGGGGTCGTGCGCGGGCGGGCGCTCGCCCAGCAGCCAGGACTCGGTGCCGATCATGTGGGCGACCAGGTCGAACACGGTCCAGCCCGGCAGCGACGACGGAGTGCGCCAGCGGTCCTCGTCCAGGGGAGCGACCAGTGCGTCGATCGCCTCCCATTGGCGCGACAGCAGGCCGATCAGCGCGGTCCGGTCCAATGTCTCGGTCATCCGTCGCTTTCCTTTTCCGGGCCTGCGCCCTCGTTGTCCAATGCCGCGAGGCCGTCCCGGATGGCCGCGGCGGTGCCGACCGGGTCGTGCGGACGTCGCAACAGGAACCCCTTGGCGAACCGCAGCATGTCGCCGTGCCTGCGCGGGATCACGTGCAGGTGGACGTGCGCGACGGTCTGGAAGGCCGCGGTGCCGTCGTTGAGCACCAGGTTGGCGCCGTCGGCGGCCAGGCTGCTGCGCCGGATGGCCAGGGCGAGCCGATGTCCAGCGCGGAAGATCTGCGCGCCGAGGTCGGCGTCGAGATCCTCCAGTTCGGCGGCGTGCCGTTTCGGTATGACCAGGGTGTGCCCGCGGGCAATCGGCCGGATGTCGAGGAACGCGCAGAGCGCGTCGTCCTCGTAGACCTTCGCCGCCGGTGCCTCGCCCGCCACAATGCGGCAGAAGACGCAGTCGTTCACACGCTGGACCATACGGCGTACGAGCCGAGGGGAACACCCCGGAGCGCCGATCCGCATGACGCCCGTCACGCAGGCGCGGCCGGCCGATCCCACGACCAGGTGCCGAACCTCGAGGTTGGTAACGAACTTCTCCGTACGGTCTTGCCGTGTTCACATGCGGAGACGACGATCACAGATCGACAAGAAAAACGGGCAGACCGGGCAAACCGCGGTTCGGCGGCGGACGAGCTCGTTCCGAGATGACCGGAAGCCATCCGGCGGATCGGCGCGAATCGTCCGGCGTGTGTGACTGGCATCTCAGCTAGGCTCACCGCGGGCCAGGTACAGTTGCGAGGATTTGGGCGAACTTACTCAACAGTAACATCGCCCGATCGTCTACCCGTTGCCTGAAGCTCGGTAAGAGAAGGAAGTCTGACAAGTGGAGACAACGCAGAGCGTAGGCGATCCATCGCCACGCGGCGCGCGTGTCGGTGTCGTTCGCGAATCGAACGCGGGCGAGCGACGTGTCGCATTGGTGCCGAAGATCATTCCCAGCCTGTTGAAGCAGGGCGTGGAGGTCGTCGTCGAGGCCGGCGCCGGGCAGGGCGCGCTGATTCCGGATGAAGCCTATGTGGAGGCGGGCGCGTCGATCGGTGATCCGTGGTCGGCGGATGTGGTCGTGAAGGTGGCCCCGCCCAGTGACGCCGAGGTCGCGAAACTGTCGTCGGGGCAGACGCTGATCGGTTTCCTGGCGCCGCGCAACGCCGAGAATCAGATCGGTGCGTTGAAGTCGGCGGGGGTGCAAGCGTTCGCGGTGGAGGCGATCCCGCGGATCTCGCGCGCGCAGGTGATGGACGCGTTGTCCTCGCAGGCGAACGTGGCGGGGTACAAGGCCGTGTTGCTGGCCGCCTCCGAATCCACCCGCTTCTTCCCGATGCTCACCACCGCCGCTGGCACGGTGAAGCCCGCGACCGTGCTGGTGCTGGGTGTGGGTGTCGCCGGGTTGCAGGCTTTGGCGACCGCCAAGCGTCTCGGTGGCCGGACCACCGGTTACGACGTGCGGCCCGAAGTGGCCGACCAGGTGCGGTCGGTCGGTGCGCAATGGCTGGACTTGGGGATCGATGCCGCTGGTGAGGGCGGCTACGCTCGCGAGCTCACCGACGAGGAAAAGGCCACCCAGCAGCAGGCTTTGGAGGACGCGATCAAGGGTTTCGACGTGGTGATCACGACCGCGTTGGTGCCGGGGCGTCCCGCGCCGCGTTTGGTGACGGCTGCGGCGGTGGAGGGTATGAAGCCCGGCAGCGTGATCGTGGATCTGGCCGGTGAGACCGGCGGCAACTGCGAGCTGACCGAGCCCGGCCAGGTCGTGGTGAAGCACGAGGTGACCATCGCCTCGCCGTTGAACCTGCCCGCCACCATGCCCGAGCACGCCTCGGAACTGTACGCCAAGAACATCGCGGCGCTGCTGGAACTGATGCTGGTCGACGGCAAGCTCGCGCCCGATTTCAGCGACCAGGTGCTCGCGGATTCCTGCGTCACCCGCGATGCCGCCGAGGCAGCCGAGTCGACCGCATCGGCCGAGGCGACCGAATCCGCTGCGGGAACCGAGTCGGCTGCGGAGACCGAGTCGGCTGAGGCGGCTGAGTCCGCTGAGGTCAAGGACGCGACCGAGGCGAAGGTGGAGAGCTGATGTATACCGAACTTCTGGCGAATATCGCGATCCTGGTGCTGTCCGGGTTCGTGGGTTTCGCGGTGATCTCCAAGGTCCCCAACACGCTGCACACGCCGTTGATGTCGGGCACCAACGCCATTCACGGCATCGTCGTGCTGGGTGCGCTGGTCACCCTCGGCAAAATGGAAGACCCGTCGATCGGGATCCAGATCATCCTGTTCGTGGCGCTGGTGTTCGGAACCTTGAACGTGGTCGGCGGTTTCGTGGTCACCGACCGCATGCTGGGCATGTTCAAGGGCAAGAAGCCGGTCGCGGCCGAGAAGGCGGGGAAGTAGACCCATGGACAACCTCGTCAATATCCTCTACATCATCGCGTTCGCGATGTTCATCTACGGTCTGATGGGCCTGACCGGGCCCAAGACCGCGGTGCGCGGCAACTGGATCGCCGCGATCGGTATGGGCCTGGCGGTGGTCGCGACGTTGATCGCGGTGCGCGACACCGGCAACTGGATTCTGATCGTGGCCGGGCTCGTGCTCGGTGTCGTGCTCGGCGTGCCGCCGGCGCGGTACACGAAGATGACCGCGATGCCGCAGTTGGTGGCCGCGTTCAACGGTGTCGGTGGTGGCACGGTCGCGTTGATCGCGTGGGCGGAGTTCCTCGACACCACCGGTTTCTCGGCGTTCAAGCACGGTGAGGAACCGACCGTGCACATCATCGTGGGGTCGTTGTTCGCCGCGATCATCGGGTCGATCTCCTTCTGGGGCTCGCTGATCGCGTTCGGCAAGTTGCAGGAGATCCTGCCCGGCCGCCCGATCGGGGTCGGGAAATTGCAGCAACCGTTGAATCTGCTGCTGCTGGTCGTCGCGGTCGCCGCCGCGGTGGTGATCGGCATCGGCGCCGCTGACGGTGGCGCGCCGTGGTGGTGGATGGTGCTGTTGCTGCTGGCGGCCGGTGTGCTCGGGTTGATGGTCGTCCTGCCGATCGGCGGCGCGGACATGCCCGTGGTCATCTCGCTGCTCAACGCGCTGACCGGCTTGTCGGCCGCGGCCGCGGGTCTGGCGTTGAACAACACCGCGATGATCGTGGCGGGCATGATCGTCGGCGCGTCCGGCACCATCCTGACCAACCTGATGGCCAAGGCGATGAACCGGTCCATCCCGGCCATCGTCGCGGGTGGTTTCGGTGGCGGCGGCACCGCGCCGGGCGCTTCCGGAGGCGAGGCGAAGCAGGCCAAGGCCACTTCCGCCGCGGACGCCGCGATCCAGATGGCGTATGCCAACCAGGTGATCGTGGTGCCGGGCTACGGCATGGCCGTCGCCCAAGCGCAGCACGCGGTCAAGGAGATGGCCTCGCTGCTGGAGGCCAAGGGCGTGGAGGTCAAATACGCCATCCACCCGGTCGCCGGTCGTATGCCCGGCCACATGAACGTCCTTCTGGCCGAGGCCGAGGTGTCCTACGACGCGCTCAAGGAAATGGACGACATCAACGGCGAATTCAACCGCACCGACGTCGCCCTGGTGATCGGCGCCAACGACGTCACCAACCCCGCCGCCCGTGAGGACTCATCCAGCCCGATCTACGGCATGCCCGTGCTGAACGTCGACCAGGCCAAGAGCGTCATCGTGCTCAAGCGCTCGATGAACTCCGGCTTCGCAGGCATCGACAACCCGCTGTTCTACGCCGACCACACCTCCATGCTGTTCGGCGACGCCAAGAAATCCGTGGGAGCGGTCACCGAGGAACTGAAGGCCCTGTAGCCGAGAGGTTTCGCGCGAAGCGCCCCGCCACCGAGACCATGGGTGGCGGGGCGCTCTCGTAATTCGATGGACACGGCGGCCCGCGTCCCCGGATCATTCTCGGAGTGTCCGCACGTCATGAGCCTCTTCGGTTGATCGGTTCCGGCGAGCCCTCGGCCGATCCCGCCGAGCGGCTGCCGTGGACCGTCACTGTCGATTCCTCCTACTCGATCCGCGACGCGATCGATGCCCTCGCGCTCGGCCCGTTCCTGCGCGGCGATCACCCGTGCGCGCGCACCGCCCATCTGGAGCGGGTGCGCCCGGACGCGCCGCTGCGCCCCGAACGCGGCCGCGTGGTGCGCACGGTGCGCGACAACGACAGCGGGGTGACGCTGGTGGTCGGTCCCGGCTGGTCGCTGCGGTCGGTGCGCTGGTCGGGCGGTTCGGCGATGGTCGAGGTCACCGCCGTCACCGACAAGCTCGCGGACGAACTGCTCGCCGAGGCGATCCGCGACGCGGCAGCGCCGCCGGAGGTGGGCGAGACCGTGGAGATGGGCTTCTGGCACATGCACAACCACGGCCCGCAGCGGCGCGCGCGCTCGATCTCGGCGCCGGAGTGGCCCGCGATCCGGGGCAACTACGCGGGCGGGGTCGCCGCCGCGATGGATCGCCTGATGTCGCTCACCGCCGACGACGTCCGAGGGCGGCTGGTGCTGCTGCACGGTCCTCCCGGCACCGGGAAGACCACCGCGCTGCGCGCGCTGGCGCGGGCCTGGGGCGCCTGGTGCCAGTTCGACTGCGTGCTCGATCCCGAGGTGATGTTCGACAAGCCCGGCTATCTGATGGAAGTGGCCGCGGGTGTCGAGAACGCCGACGAGGACGCGCCCCGCTGGCGGATGCTGGTCCTGGAAGACTGCGACGAGCTCATTCGCGGAGAAGCGAAAGAGACGGCTGGGCAGGGACTGTCGCGGTTGCTGAACCTGACCGACGGCATGCTCGGCCAGGGCCGGGACGTGCTCGTCGCCATCACCACCAACGAGGACCTGTCCCGGCTGCATCCGGCCGTCACCCGGCCGGGCCGGTGCCTGGCGCGGATCGAGATCGGGCGGCTGTCTCCCGAGGAGGCGGCGGCCTGGTCGGCGCGGGAGCAGGGCGCGACCACCGCGTTCCCGGATGGAGCCACGTTGGCCGAGCTCGTCGCGGCGCGCGACGGCGAGGCGCGCATCGATGCCGCCGCACCGGAAGCGGTGAATCCGGGACTGTATCTGTAGGCCGGAAACGGCGCGGTCTGCGCCGCGCCGTCGAAAGCGCGAGATCGGTCCGCGGCGGGACGGGCAGGCGGAAGCGCTCGCTCCGAAGCCGTTGCGCGGGTTGATCGATGCGACGGGAGCCGAGCGGGAACCAGCCGTATCTCGCACGGCGGCGCCCACGGCGATCGGCTAGATTCCATGGGTTCGCCCGTCGCCCTGTGCGCACGGAACCACGCGAGACCCGGGGAGGGGATCCATGACCACACCACCGAACAATCCGTATCCAGGTCAGCCCGGCGGCCAGCCGGGCTATCCGCAGCAGCCGCCCGCCGGTGCGCCGCAGGGTTTCTCCGGCCAGCCGGGCTATCCGCAGCAGCCGCCTGCCGGTGCGCCGCAGGGCTTCCCCGGTCAGCCGGGCTATCCGGGGCAGTCGCAGGGATACCCCCAGCCCGGGTACCCCGGCCAGCCGCAGCCGGGCTACCCGCCGCAGGGCGGCTTCCCGCAGCAGCCGGGCTACCCGGGCGGCGGTTTCCCGCCGCCCCAGCACAATCGGAGCGGCGGTAGCGGAATCGGCAAGATCCTGGCCGTGCTCGGTGTCGTCGTGGTGATCGGCCTGCTGGTGGTCGGCGCCCGTACCGTGTTCCGCTCGGACGGCGAGAAGATCGAGATCGGTCAGTGCGCGAAGTTGTCGGGCACCACCGTCAAGGCGGAATTCGCCACCAAGGAATGCTCCGACCCGGAGGCCAACTACGTGGTGGCGCAACGGCTGGACGGCGCCAACTCGGACTGTCCCACCAAGGATTACGCCAGCTACTACCAGACCGGCAGCAACGACTACACGCTGTGCCTGCGGTTGAACGTCAAGGAGGGCGACTGCATCGACGGCGGCTTCCTCGGCGCCAGCACCAAGGTGGCCTGTGGGTCCTCGGCGGACTTCAAGATCGGCCGGATCGTGCGCGGCACCGCGGACAAATCCGCGTGTGGTGCGAAGGCGACCGAGAACGACACGATCGTCTACCCCAAGCCCGACCCGATCACACTGTGCCTGGTGTCGCCCAAGTAACCGGTCACCAGCCCGGAGTGAGGCGGGGTATCGGTGCGCGGTCGACCGGTCAGCGCGCCTGCGCACGCGGCGCGGCCACGACGCTCGCGTACCGGCAACACAGCAGCGCGGCGATCATCGGCACGACCATGGCCGTGGTCAGTGAGACCACGGCGGTGAGCCAGCCGATCACCGTGGGGCCCGCGAGCAGGCCGAGGTAGCCGATGCTGAACACCCGGGACATGTCGGTCGCGGCCGTCGCGGAACCCAGATTGCCCGCCGCGCTGAAGATCTGCGGAATGCCGCCGGCGAGTCCGAGCCCGGTCATGGCCCAGCCGAGCAGGGTCAGCGGGATCCACGGCGAGGCGACGATCACCGCAAGGCCGAGCGCGGCGATCAGCGAGCCGTAGCGCACCACCGCGACACCGCCGAACGCGTGTCCGACCCGGTCGGTGGCGAAACGCCCGATCGTCATCGTGGTGGAGAAGGCGCCGAAGGCCAGCGCCGCGGTCGCGGCATCGGCGCCCAGGTGTTCGCGCAGCTGCAAGGTGCTCCAGTCCGCCGCCACGCCCTCGGCCAGCAGCAGCGCGAAGGCGATCGCGGCCAGTGCGAACACTTTTCGGTGATGATCGCGGACGCCGAGGCGAATCGTGGCGAACCCGCGCGTCGCCCGGTTCCGGTCGGGCGGTTGCGCGGTGGCCGCCGAGTCGTACTCCAGCGGCGTGATTTCGCGCCAGGGAAGAGCGGTCTCGGTGCGGGGCCGGGCTGTCTCGTGCCGGGGCGTGTCATGGCCGAACGGCGTGACATCCACCTCGGTCGCGTGCTCGTAGGCGACTCCGTGGGACGCCGTCGCCGCCTCAGGTGTCGCTTCGCGCAGCAATCGCGGCACCAGCGTGAGAGTCAGCGCGACACAGCCGACCGCGGCGGCGACCAGGGTCACCCGCACGTCCCAGCCCGCCCGGAGCGTGGCGGCTCCGAGCAGTGCACCGAGCAGGCCGCCGCCGGAGAACAGCGCGTGGAACGCGGCCATGATCGGACGCCGGTAAGCCCGCTCCACGAGCACCGCCTGCGTGTTCATCGAAACGTCGAGTGCTCCGTTGCCGAAACCGAAGCAAGCCAGGGCGAGCGCCAAGGTCCACGGTCCGGTGGCCAGACCGGGGCCGACCACCGCGATCGACCCGAGGCACGCCGAGGCGCCGACCAGCGTCCTGCTGCCGAACCGATCGGCGAGCGGACCGGCCAGCCGCATCCCGACGATGCCCGCACCCGCCATCAGCAGGATGAACATCCCCAGTGTCGATTTCGAGACCCCCGTGCGGTCGGTGATGACGGGGATGTGCACCACCCACATGGCGAGCAGGAAGCCGTTCGTGGCGAACACCGCGAACACGGCCGCGCGCGCGACCCGGAGCGGACGATCGACCGTCGGGCGCATCACCATGTCGACGGTACCGACAAACCAGCGGGACCGGCCAGCCTCGCCCGCGGAATCGGTCCAGGGCGCCGTCGACCTGGTCGTGCGACCGTGCGGGACGCTCGACTCTGCGCGTCTCGTCCGCGAGCGAGCCTGTTCCCTATTTCAACGTCTCACGGCGCCGGGACATTCCAGAGGCCGGTGACCGCCGTCGTTCCGGCTGGAACGCGAGGTAAGCGGTGCGCACGCCGGTCAGCGCGCCGGGCCAGGTGGCGCGGTCGGCCCAGTCGAACGGGACGGTCGCGGTGCTGGAGCCCACCCGGACCGGGTGCCCGGCCGTCCGGAGCCGGTGTACGACGTGGCGGCCGGTCTTGCCGGTGCCCCCGGTCGCGAGGATGAGGTGCTGGTGTGTGTCATGGATTGAGCACATCCGGCCGGGCCGAGACGGAACATGGTTCAGGGGCTCATGGTCATGCGTGATCGTCTACATTGGAAGGGTGGATGCGCTCGCCAGTCTGCTCGAAGGTCCACGCGCCCGCGGCGCGTTCCTGATGTGTTCGCTGCTGGATCCGCCGTGGTCGCTGCGCATCCAGGACGAGGCTCCGCTGACCGTGCTGTCGATGATCCGCGGCGGCGCGTGGATCCGCGCCGACCAGGGCGCGCCGCGGCAGCTGGGCGCGGGCGACGTCGCGATCTTCCGCGGTCCCGCGCCGTACACGGTCGCCGACGACCCGGCGACCGAACCGCAGATCATCATCCACCCCGGTCAGGTCACGAAGACGCCGCAGGGCGAAATCCTCTGTGAGACATTGAGTCTGGGGGTCCGGCAGTGGGGGACCGACCCGGATGGAGCCACCCTGATGGTCACCGGGACCTACGAGTCCGCGGGCGCGGCCAGTCAGCGCCTGCTGCGCGCCCTTCCTCCGGTGCTCGTCTTGCAGCGCGGCGACTTCGACAGCCGGGTGCTCGACATCCTGGTCGACGAGGTGACCAAGGACGAGCCCGCGCAGAGCGCGGTGCTGGACCGGCTGCTGGATCTGGTGCTGATCGCGGCGCTGCGCGCCTGGTTCGCCCGCGAGGACGCGCCCGCCTGGTATCACGCGTACGGCGACCCGCTGGTGGGCAAGGCGCTGCGCCTGCTGCAGCACAATCCGGCGCACGGATGGACGGTCGCGGGTCTGGCCGAGGCGGTGGGGGTGTCGCGGGCAGCGCTGGCGCGCCGGTTCACCGACCTGGTCGGCGAGCCGCCGATGGCGTTCCTCACCGAATGGCGGCTGGCGTTGGCCGCCGACCTGCTCCAGGAGTCCGACGCCACCATCGAGGCCGTCGCCCGCCAGGTCGGCTACGGCAGCGCCTTCGCGCTCAGCACGGCGTTCAAACGGCACTTCGGCGTCTCCCCGCGCGATCACCGGCAGGGCAGCGCCGCCACTGAGCTATCGTCGGCCGGGTGACGCAGCAGTATCCGGTGCTCTGGCCGGTGCCGACCCGGTGGGCCGACAACGACCACTACGGGCACGTGAACAACGTGACCTACTACTCGTACTTCGACACCGCGGTCAACGCGTGGTTGATGCATGCCACCGGGACCGACATCCGCGACCTGCCCGCGCTCGGGGTGGTGGCGCAAACCTCTTGCCAGTATCTCGGTTCGCTCAGCTTCCCGGACCAATTGCAGGTCGGCTTGCGCGTCTCCCGGCTCGGCCGCTCCAGCATCACCTACGACCTGGCCATCTTCCGCGACGCCGACGGCGCGCTCGAGCTGGCCGCCACCGGTGTCTTCGTGCACGTCTACGTGGACGCCGAGACCCGCAAGCCGGTGCAGATCCCGGAGGTCATCCGCGCCGCTGCGGCGGGGCTCGTCACGGACTGACCCGCGGGGCGGGAGTTCATACCCGGCTGAGCAGCGTGAGCGGGTCTTCCAGGAAGCCCGCGGTGGTGGCCAGGAAGCGGGCCGCGAGCTCGCCGTCGATCATGCGATGGTCGAAGCTGACGCCGAGCGTGGTCACCCACCGCACCGCGATCTCGTCCCGGACGACCCACGGCCGCTTGCCGATCGCGCCGAGGCACAGGATCGCGGCCTCGCCCGGGTTGACCAGCGGCACTCCGGCGTCCACGCCGAACACTCCGACGTTGGTGAGGGTGAACGTCCCGCCCCGCAGGTCGGCGGGGGTGGCGCTGCCCGCGCGGGCGGTTTCGGCCAGCCAGCCGATCTCGCGGGTGAGATCGCGCAGGCTCAGGGTCTGCGCCTCTTTGATGTTCGGTACCAGCAGACCGCGGTCGGTGGCCACCGCGATGCCGAGATTCACGTAGTGCTTGGTGACGATCTCCTGCGCGGCTTCGTCCCAGCACACGTTCATGCCGGGGAAGTCGGCGAGTGCGGCCAGCGCCGCCTTCGCGACCAGCGGCAGCGGCGTCAAGGTCAGTCCCGCGAAGGGTTTCGTTCCGCGCAGGTGATCGAGGAGCTCCATCGAGGCGGTGGCGTCCACCGTGACGAACGTGGCCGCCTGCGGGATGGTGCGTGCGCTGTGCAGCATGGCCGCCGCGGTGCGCTTGCGGATGCCGCTGATCGGAGTGCGTTCCTCGCGCGCGGCGGGACGGACCACGCCGGGGTCGGTGACGGCGGGCGCGGCGGCCGGGACGGCGGGACGCGGTGGCGAGACCGGCACCGCGCCACGCACGTCGTCGACGGTGACCGCGCCACCCGGCCCCGAGCCCGCGACGAACCACAGGTCGATGCCGAGTTCGCGGGCGAGTCTGCGTGCGGCGGGCGTCGCCGCCGGGCGCGTCGCACCGAGCGCCGGAGCCGGTGGTCGCGGCTCGTGGGGCTCGATCTCCGCCCCGCCCGGCTGGGCGTCGCTAGGTGATCGCGTCGCGGTCGGGCGTTGCCGCCGAGGCGCCGCTTCCTCCTCCGGGCCGTAGCCCACCAACACCGAATTGCGGCTCGGCTGGTCGTCTTCGGCTCCGGCGGCTGGCTGCACGTCGTCTTCGGCGGCCGGCTGCACGCGGATGAGCGGCGCCCCCACCGCGACCGTGTCACCCGGCCGCGCGAGCAATTCGACCACGCGGCCCGCGAACGGCGACGGCAACGACACCACAGCCTTGGCGGTCTCCACGTCGGCGATGGTCTGGTTCAGCTCCACCGTGTCGCCGACGGCCACCGCCCAGGACACCAGTTCGGCGTCGGTCAGACCTTCCCCGAGGTCGGGGAGCCGGAACTCCAGCACGGACGCCGAACGGTCTTCCACGCGAGCACCTCTCACTACGGCGAACCCGCCTCACGCGGCGAGGGAACGGTCGACCGCGTCGAGAATGCGGTCGGGATCGGGCAAATGGTGCTTCTCGAGCTTAGCCGGGGGGTAGGGGATGTCGAATCCGCCGACGCGCAGCACGGGCGCCTCCAGGTGATAGAAGCAGCGCTCGGTGATCCGCGCGGCGATCTCGGCGCCGAGCCCGGCGAACACCGGCGCCTCGTGCGTGACGATCAGCCGCCCGGTCTTCGTCACCGACTCCGCGATGGTGTCGAAGTCGATCGGCGAAAGGCTGCGCAGATCGATCACCTCGAGCGCGTGCCCCTCCCGCGCGGCGAGCCGCGCGGCCGTCAGCGCGGTCGCCACGGTCCCGCCGTAGGCGACGACGGTCGCGTCCGACCCGGTGACGCATACTCGCGCGCGGTCCAGCGGCAGCCCGCCGTCCCGGTCGAGCGCGGCGAAGTCGACGTCGGCCTTGTCCCAGTACCTGCGCTTGGGTTCGAAGAAGATCACCGGGTCGTTCAGCGCGATCGCCCGGCGGATCATCGAGTACGCGTCCGCCGGATTGCTCGGCGTCACGACCCGCAGGCCCGCGGTGTGCGCGAAATAGGCTTCGGGCGACTCGGAGTGGTGCTCCACCGAACCGATGCCGCCGCCGAACGGGATGCGAATCGTCAAGGGCGCATTGACCTTTCCCTGGGTGCGGTAATTGATCTTCGCGACGTGCGAGACGATCTGGTCGAAGGCGGGGTAGACGAAGCCGTCGAACTGGATCTCGCACACCGGCCGGTAACCGCGCAGGGCCATGCCGAAAGCCGTTCCCACGATGCCGGATTCGGCCAACGGCGTATCGATCACGCGGTTGTCGCCGAAGTCCTTCTGCAAAGTGTCGGTCACCCGGAACACCCCGCCGAGGCGGCCGATGTCCTCACCCATCAGCAAGACCTTCGGATCGTCCTCCAGCGCGCGGCGCAAGCCGGTGTTGAGCGCGCCGGCGAAGGTGGTGATCATCGCGGGACTCCTTCTCCTCGTGCGGGGGACCCGCCGGGATCGCCGGCCAGGTACTCCGCGTACGCCCTCCGCTGTTCGGTGATCAGCGGGTGCGGGGTGGTGTAGACGTGGTCGAACAGCTCGGCCGGTGCGGGATCGGGCATGTCGACGGTCGCGTCGCGAAGCGCTCGCGCGACCGCGTGCGCCCGCTCGGCGACGCGGCTTTCGAAGGCGTCGTCCCAGTGGCCCTCGCGCTCGAGCAGCCTGCGGATCCGGTCGATCGGATCGCGCCGCGCCCACTGCTCGGTCTCGGCGGCCGAACGGTAGCGGGTGGGGTCGTCGGCCGTGGTGTGCGGGCCCATCCGGTAGGTGAGCGCCTCGATGAACGACGGGCCGCCGCCGGAGCGCGCCCGCGCCACCGCCTGCCTGGTCACGGCGAGCACGGCGAGGACGTCGTTGCCGTCGACCTGCCCGCCCGGCATGCCGTAGCCGTACGCGCGGCGCGCGATCGGCGTCGCGCTCTGCACCCGCACGGGTTCGCTGATCGCCCAGTGGTTGTTCTGGCAGAAGAACACCACGGGCGCGCTCCAACTGGCGGCGAACCCGAGCGCCTCGGCCAGATCGCCCTGGCTGCTCGCGCCGTCGCCGAAGTAGACGATGGTGGCTATGTCGGCGCCGTCCAAGTGCGCCGCGAAGGCGTAGCCGGTGGCGTGCAGGCCCTGGGAACCGACCACGATGTTGGGATTGGTCATGTTCACCGCGTGCGGGTCCCAGCAATGGTGCGCGGCGCCGCGCCACAGGCGGGTGAGATCGCTGGGCGGGACACCACGGCAGTAGGCGACAGCCGTCTCGCGATAGCCGCAGAACACGTAATCGTCGGGACGCAGCGCGTGCGCGGAGCCGACCTGCGCGGCCTCCTGCCCGAGCAGCGGCGCCCACAGGCCGAGCTGGCCTTGCCGCTGCAACGCGGTGGCCTCGGTGTCGATCCGGCGCGTGACCACCATGTCCTCGTACAGTGCCCGCAGCCGCTGCGGCCCGACGTCGGCGACCAGCGCGGCGTGCTCGGGATCGAGGACGCGGCGACCGTCCGGCTGCACCAGCTGCACCGGGTACTCGGACTTTGCCGACATGGGTGATCGCCTCCTCACCAGGTCGCGGCGGCACAGTGAAATGTGTCCTAACTCACAGCATCCCCTCGAATGCGAACTGCGCAAGTGGTCGACCGGCGGATGGGCAGAATGCTCAATTCCGACCCGCCGCGTGATGTCATACTGCGTGGTATGACCAGAGAAACCGCCGGCGTGAACCTGGATGCCACCGACGCCAGGCTGCTACTGGAACTGGTCGCCAATCCCCGGGCGACGGGTGTCGAGCTGGCTGCCCGGCTCGGTCTGTCCCGCAACACCGTGCAGGCCCGGCTGTCCCGCTGGGAGGCGGGCGGCGTGCTCGGCAGCTTCGAGCGGCGCGTGGAGCCGCGCGCGCTCGGCTATCCGCTCGCGGCGTTCGTCGCGGTGGTCGTCGACCAGCACCGGCTGGACTCGGTGGTGGACGAGCTCGCCGAGGTGCCCGAGGTGACCGAGGTGTGCGGCATGACCGGACTCACCGACCTCACCGTGCGCGTGGTCGCGCAGGACGCCGACGACCTGTATCGCATCGCCGGGCAGATCCTCAAGATCCCGGGTGTGGAGCGGACCAATATGGCGCTGGTGATGCGCGAGCTGGTCGGGCCGCGCACCGCTCCGCTGCTGGATCGGCTGGCGAATGCGAGCCGAATGCCTTGATCCTGTGCTGCCCGGCCGCGCCGCGCCCCGTGGTCGCCCGCTGGTTATGGTGGCGCACCGGGACAGCGTTTCGCCCGCCGAGCGGTTCCGTCGGCAGGGCGGGATTCCCGGCGGCGGGCCGCTGACCTCCCGCTAGGGTGCGGGGATGGAGATTTCGGGCAAAGTTGCCATAGTCACGGG
>NZ_JABLTE010000318.1 GCF_013315795.1 Nocardia barduliensis | reverse complement strand
CGTGAACTCGGGGAGCAGCGGTTTCACGATGTCCCACAACGCATCCGGGACCAGCCGTTGAGCAAGCCTGTCGACCACGGGTCACATCATGCCGGACAACGAATTACACCCACGTAAGACGTCCTCTTAGCTCCACCATAGGGTCACTACTAGAACCCGGGGCTGAATGAACGCCCTGGAGTAGGACCCCTACTCCTCCCTTCATTCGGGAGTTGCCTGATTCAGGAGCATCCCGGCTTGTCTTGTGCCGGG
>NZ_JABLTE010000317.1 GCF_013315795.1 Nocardia barduliensis | reverse complement strand
CTCACCGATCCTCATCACACCTCCCGTGTCGCGCACGAAATCTAGCGGATTCACCCTTGACATTCCATCGTACTGGAAGGTTCATGATGGTGGCAGAGCTCGCCGAACACGCGAGCGCAGCGATCTGGGGACTGTGGATCTAAGGGTGTTTCCGGCCTGATTCGCTGATCGGATGGTCAGCGGGAAGGTGCCGTGATGACGACACTTGATGCCGTGGCGAAGAAGAAGGCCGAGGCGTCGGCTGAGGAGCTGG
>NZ_JABLTE010000316.1 GCF_013315795.1 Nocardia barduliensis | reverse complement strand
TCGCGTCCGAGCGACCGCCGCTGGCGACTTCGTCGCGGACGCGGTGGTCGCTCGGACGCGAGCCGGGCCGCGAACGGCGCATGCTCGCTCTCGCTTCGCTCGAAAGTCGTGGTGGGGGTTGAGCTGGGCGCGTTGGACGGCAAACCGCACCACCTCGGTGCACGCGAGCTGTGTGATTTGGCCGCGACTTCGTCGCGGCGGGTTCGCGGCCCCTTTGTGGTTCGCGTCCGAGCGACCGCCGCTGGCGACTTCGTCGCGGACGCGGTGGTCGCTCGGACGCGAGCCGGGCCGCGAACGGCGCATGCTCGCTCTCGCTTCGCTCGAAAGTCGTGGTGGGGGTTGAGCTGG
>NZ_JABLTE010000315.1 GCF_013315795.1 Nocardia barduliensis | reverse complement strand
GTGCCGCCGTTGACCGGCCGCGACCGCTGGATCCTGCGGATGCTGCACGAGCACCGCGTCCTGACCATCAACCAACTCGCCGAATTGGCGTTCCCGACCGCGAAGATCGCTCGCCGTCGCCTGGCGCTGCTGCACCACTACCGCGTCCTGGACCGGTTCCGGCCCCTGCGCCCCCGAGGCAGCGCCCCCTTCCACTGGACACTCGCCCCCGCCGGAGCCGCCGTGCTCGCCGCGGAAGCCGCCACCAGCGTGCGCGACCTCGGGTACAACCACCAAACCACCCTCGCCATCGCCCACAGCCTGCACCTGACCCACACCCTCGGCATCAACGAATGGTTCACCACCCTCACCACCCACCCCCACGACGGCGGGCAAGTGCTGGCG
>NZ_JABLTE010000314.1 GCF_013315795.1 Nocardia barduliensis | reverse complement strand
ACCCTGGATGGCTCGCGCAGCCACAAGCCGGAGCTGGTCGGGGAAGCTCTGCGCCGGCTGCAGGTGCAGCCCGCACAGTGCTGGATGATCGGCGACCGCCGCATGGACATCGAAGGCGCGCGTCACCACGGCCTGCGCAGCGTGGGTGTGCTGTGGGGCTTTGGCGGTGAGGCGGAACTCACCGCGGCCGGCGCTGGCCAGCTGGCACGCGAACCGGCGCAGCTGGAAACGCTGCTGGCCTAGCTTGCTGTAGCGCCGAGCCGATGCCCGGCTGCTCCGGCGAGTGGCCAGCCGGGCATGGGCTCGGCTCTACGGAATGCCCTGCGCCAGCGTATGTCCGGACAATGTCCGTTGCATGACCTGCGGAGTCAGGCAGCACAAGGC
>NZ_JABLTE010000313.1 GCF_013315795.1 Nocardia barduliensis | reverse complement strand
GTGCTCGACCAGGTCGTCGCGGCCCAGCACCAGCGCGCCGGAACCGCCCAGTGCCTTGCCCAGCGTGACCAGCTGCAGCGGCACATCGTCCACGCCCAGCCCGGCGGCGGCCACGGCACCACGGCCATCACCGACCACGCCCACGCCGTGTGCATCGTCCACATAGAACAGCGCCTGCTGCAGGCGTGCCACCAGCGACAATGCACGCAGCGGTGCGATGTCGCCATCCATGCTGAACACACCGTCGGTGGCCAGCATCGCCGCGCCGTCGGGCGCGTGCTTGAGCTGGCGCATCGCGCCTTCGGCGTCAAGGTGCGGATAACGGCGCAGGCGCGCACCCGCCAGCCGCGTCGCATCGAGCAGGCTGGCGTGGTTGAGCTTGTCC
>NZ_JABLTE010000312.1 GCF_013315795.1 Nocardia barduliensis | reverse complement strand
GGAGAACGAACGCAACCAGGCGCGGTGGCTGCGCGGCGCCTACCAGGGGCAGTGGAACGATGACTTCCACAATGCGCTGCACGTGATGCTGACCGGCGAGCAGGAAGGCTATTACGCGGCCTATGCCGGTCGCGCCGAAGCACTGCTGGCGCGCTGCCTGGCCGAAGGATTCGCCTGGCAGGGTGAACCGGACCTGCGCGGCAATCCCCGCGGCGAACCCAGCGCCGACCTGTCGCCCGCGCGTTTTGTGGTATTCGCGCAGAACCATGACCAGGTGGGCAACCGCGCTTTCGGCGAGCGCCTGTCGATGCTGACCGATCCTGCGCCGCTGCGCGCGGCGCTGGCGCTGACCCTGCTGACGCCGATGATCCCGCTGCTGTTCATGGG
>NZ_JABLTE010000311.1 GCF_013315795.1 Nocardia barduliensis | reverse complement strand
ACGTACGACGGCTCTTCGGTGTTGGCATGCTCGTTGACCTCGGTCACCGACCAGGCCTTGGCCAGGCGCTTGGAATCGACGCCGTTCAAGTACACGAAGAGGCTCTTCTCGCCTTCGGCCGCGTTTACATCGGCACTGGTGACCGTGCCGCCAAACAGCGCGACCGGCTTGTCCTCCGGCTCGAAGGTGCCGCCCGGTTTCTTGGCCAGGCCGGCGGCCTGCAGCGCATCGATGGCGTCGGCCGCACTGAAGCTCGAGCCGGCCTTGCAGGCCAGCAGCGCTTCCAGCGTGGCGGTGCCGGGGGGCGCGATGGCCGGCGCCGCAGCGTGCGTGGCTGAGGCTGCGGCGAGGGTGGTGAGGAGCAGGACGAGCGTGGTTGTGGCGGTTTTCATTGCAG
>NZ_JABLTE010000310.1 GCF_013315795.1 Nocardia barduliensis | reverse complement strand
GTCGCGCTCATGCCATTGACGGACGTCGTGATGGCCACGTCGATGTGGCCGGCCTTGCCCGGCGTCAACAGCACTTCAAGGTCGCCCGAGCCGACCACGCCGGCATACGCGCGGCGCCCAGCGGGTGCGCCGCCGGTGAACTGAAAATCAAGATGCTCCATGTTCGGTTTCCTGATGAGCGGATTCGGTGTCGGACACTGCGTGCGCGTTTGCGGGCAGGCGGTCTAGGAAGAGCGCCGCGGCTAGCAAGTCGGCTGCGCCGCCAGGCGACACGTGCAGCGCCAGCATGTCTTGTTCGAGCGTGCGGAAAGCGCGGCGGCCTTGTGCTGTTGCCAAGCCGCCTTCTGCACGCACGGTGGCCGCGCCGGTTTGCACGACGTGCAGTGCCTTGGCGCCGCCG
>NZ_JABLTE010000030.1 GCF_013315795.1 Nocardia barduliensis | reverse complement strand
CAATTGCACGGCACCGCCCCCACACCCGCGCCGGTCCCGGGTGCGTTGAGATCCGGTACTTCGGCGAATCCGGCGGCCAGGCACGCTTGCGCGAATTCCACGCTGACCGGAGCGGGAGCCGACGCGCGCCGCACGGGGATGGGGCCGCCGTCACCGTGCCAGGGCTGCTCGCCGAAGTCCAGGTCCCGCTCGGTCCGGCAGTACATCGGCAGCACGGATGCGTACGACCAGGCGTCCGAGCCGCCGAGCACGCGAGTCCAGGCGTCGAAGTCCGTCACCGTGGCCCGGACGAAGTAGCCGCCGTTGACCGACCCGGAGCCGCCGATCAGCCTGCCGCGCACGATGGTTCCGGGCACCGGCGGGTCGTCGGCGAGGACCACCTCGTAACGCCACAGCCACTGCGCTTCCGGACCGATCGGAAGCGCGGCCGCGTCCATCAGTTCGGCGGGCATCGCGTCCGCGCTGGTCCACAGCGCACCGGCCTCCAGCAGCCGCACCGTGTGCGCCGGATCGGCGCTCAACCGCTCCGCCAGCACACAGCCCGCGGTACCGCCCCCGACGATGAGCGTGTCGGCCATAGGGACTCCCGTTCAGTGTCGCGGCGCGGTCAGCGCCACCGGGCGGGGCGCACGGGTGCGCCGTGGTCCAGGACATCTCGTTCGGGTGGATCAGCGCGACGGTGTGGTGGGTTTGAGCGCCTCCATGCTGCGGGCGCGGAATGCGCCCAGCCACAGACCGGTGCCGTATGCGATGTCGTCGAGCCGCTTGTAGGCCACGTAGCGCACCGGATCCAGGCCGCCCGCGTCGCGGTGGGTGAACCAGTCGGCCAGTCCGTCCGCGACGGCCATGGTGACCGCGACCCGCCGGACCCGCCGGGAGACGACCGTCGCCAGCAGCGTGATCGGCCAGTAGTGCCTGCACATCGCCGAGGCCAAGCGCCACAGTCCGGCGAAGAAGCCGCGCGCCAGGTAGATCGCGGCGATCCGGGTGGGGTTGTCCAGCCCGGCGAAGACGCGGCGCAACCGGGCCAGCGCGGTGATCAGGGTGACGATGCCGCCGAGCAGTCCCCACTTGGTCAGCGTCCCCAACAGGAACGCGGCCAGCAGCGTCCAGGACGGCACCGACAGCGGCGAGACCGTGCCCGCGTGCCGCTCGCCCAGCGGCGCGGCGCCGGTGCCGTAGAAGAGCTTTCGGCCGAACCAGGCCCGGAAGCACACCCGGTGGTCGTGCGCCACGTGCGCGGCGGGCTCGTAGCGCAGCCGCCAGCCCGCCCGCTCCAACCGCCAGCACAGGTCGACGTCCTCGGCGACGTGCATCGCCTCATCGAAACCGCCTTGTTCCAGCAGCGCCCTGCGCCGTGCCAGCAGCGCCGCGCTCGGCACGTAGGACACCAGTCCGCGCGAGTGCACGGCCGCCTCACGCCGGCCCAGGTCCAGCGAGGATCGGGTGTGCTCGTAGCGCGCCAGCGCGTTGGACTCCGGGTCGAGCGCGACGATCCGCGGGGCGACCAGCGCCACCCCGGGGTCGCTGAAGTGGCCGAGCATCACCTCCAGCCATCCGCTGCGCGGCACCACGTCGGAATCCAGGAACGCGACGAAGTCGGTTGTCGCCGCCCGTAAACCGGCATTGCGCGCCGCGGCGGGCCCTTGCTTGCGGTCGTGCCGCAGCACGGTCACCCGGCAGCGGGTGCCGCGGTTGCGCGGGATCCGGACCGGCTGGTCGGACCCGTCGTCGACCACGATGACGTTGTGCCCGCGCAGCGCGGCCAGCAGCCGCGCCAGCCCCTCGGCGTTGTTGTGCAGCGGCACGATGACGGTGACGTCGTCCGGCGAAGGCAGCAGCCGGGGGCGGGGATTGGCCACTCCGGAGTCGAGCAGCCGTCTGGCAACGACGGCGGATTTCGGACCGGTCACCTCGAGGTACCCGTCGCCGATCATCTCGGCGGCCTCCGGGGCAAGTCGCAGCAACCGGGCGGGCGAACCGCCGATCAGGACTCGCCCACCGGAGTATGCGCGTACCCGAGGATCGATCCGCACCCCGAATCCATCGGGCAGGCGATCATGGCGCATTCCTGGCATGCTAGGCGGAGTTTCGGGTGCGGACATCAACAGTCCGGAAAAAACGGCGGAATTCCGGGCGAAACCGGCCCGCCACCGGAAGCCACCCGCCCCGCTTCCGATGCTGGAAGTTCGCCAGCGCGCCTGTCCCAGCATTCGGCAACAGTGCGGCTATCGCCCGGTAGCACACCGGGCGATAGCCGAGACCGGATATTCGGCATACATTCAGCAAACTTCATGGCGTCATGCCAGCGGACTCTCGTCGCAGGCCCGTGACGGACGGCGTTCCGGCGCGAATCCAGCCGGGCGCGTCGCGCTCAGCGTCAACGGGATCGGCCCGCTCTTGCGCCCGCCCGCTCGCGGCCCGGACCGGCGGGAATGGTCGACCGACGAACGCGGGATCATCCGCTCGGTATCGGCCAGCGCCGCCTCGCCGTAGCCCTGGACGCACTCCGGGTCCGGTCCGTCGGCGGGCAGCCCGGTGAAGAACTTCGCCGCCATGCAACCGCCCCGGCAGGCGTCGTAGTGGCTGCACGACGCGCACGCGCCGCCGCCGCTGGGCTCGCGCAGTTCCCCGAACAGCTCCGAGGACCGCCATACGGCGCCGAAACCGCCGTCGGTCACCACATTTCCGGCGTGGAACCGGTCGTGAATGGCGAACGGACAGGCATAGACGTCACCGACCGGGTCGACCAGGCAGACCACGCGCCCGGCGCCGCACATGTTCAGGCCCGGCAGAGCCTGGCCGAACGCGGACAGGTGGAAGAACGAGTCGCCGGTGAGCACGCCCTCGCCGTTGCGCAGCAGCCAGTCGTAGAGCACGCGCTGCTGATCGGGAGTCGGGTGCAACTCGTCCCACACGTCCGCGCCCCGGCCCGACGGCCGCAGCCTGGTCAGGCGCAAGGTGGCGCCGTATCTTTCGGCGATCGCCCGGAACTGGTCGAGCTGTTCGATGTTGTGCCGTGTGGCCACCACCGACAGCTTCGCGTCCTGGAATCCGGCCGCGGCCAGGTTCTCCAAGGCGCGAATGGCCATGTCGTAGGAGCCGGGGCCGCGCACGGCGTCGTTGACCGCCGCGTCGGCGCCGTCCAGCGACACCTGCACGTCGACGTAGTCGCTGGCCGCGAGCCGGGCCGCCACCTCGGGCGTGATCCGGACCCCGTTGGTGGAGAACTTCACTCCCACGTGGTGCGCGGTCGCGTAGTCGACCAGCTCCCAGAAGTCCGGGCGCACCGTGGGCTCGCCGCCGCCGATGTTCACGTAGAACACCTGCATGCGCTCGAACTCGTCGATCAGCGCCTTGCACTGCTCGGTGCTCAGCTCGCGCGGGTCGCGCCGGCCCGAGGAGGACAGGCAGTGCACGCAGGACAGATTGCAGGCGTAGGTGAGTTCCCAGGTCAGGCAGATCGGCGCGGCCAGACCGGATTCGAAGCGATCCACCAAGCGCACCGCCGCGTCCGACGGCGCGACCTCCGCCGCGCGGGGAGCCGAAGCCGCGACCGCGGATGCCACCGGAGCGCCGGCCGGAGCGCCGACGATCATCTGCGAATCGGCGAGCTGGGTCAGCGCATCGACGTAGGCCCGGGTACCGGCCTCGGGCACGCCCGCGGCGCGCAGGGCGGTGCGGGCCGACGCGTGCTCCGGCAGCGACCGGACGATCTCGACGATCCGCGGACTCTTCAGGAAGGAGAGTTTGCGCGTGCCGAAGTGGTAGAGCAGCGCGCCGAAGGGCTCCGGCCGCAGCGCCACTCGGGGGTGCAACTGCCAGCGGGTATCGAGATCGAGCATTGTCCTCGACCGCCCGTCAGTAGACGCCGCACATACCGTCGATGGACACCTCTTCGATGAGGCTCTCCTCGACCAGCGGCGCTTCTTCGGCCGACCGCGCGGCGGCGGTCTCCATCCGTCCGGTGTTGTCGGTGTCGGCGTGTCCGATGGACCCGTATTCCGGCATGGCTACCTCCGCGAGGACGATCCGTGTGCCGGACTGCCCGGTGCAGTCCGTGCTCACACAATAACGTCATAAACTGACAAAACAACAGGTTTCAGTACGAACCGAAGACCCGGGATTCGGCCGCCGCGACGACCGGCCGATTCGGCGGGCGCCGAGTGGAACAGGCGGCGACGAGGTCCGCACCCGGCGCTCTAGACTGCGAATGGCAAGCAGCTGAGCGAAATGTGACGGGCGGCACACGCCCGCAGCGGTAGAGGTGGCATGGGAGTCGGACGAATGCAGGCGAACGGGGGCGGCGGCACGCCATGGTGCGAGCATCAGGCCCGGAGGCGGCAGCTTGCGTAACCACGGAGGACCCGCGAGCACCACGAATGGAACGCTGTCGGAGTTCGAGATCGTCGAGGCCGCGCTGCGGGTTGTCCGCGAGGACGGCGTGGCGAAATTGTCGATGCGGCGACTTTCCCGCGAACTCGGCGTCTCCCCGATGGCGCCCTACTACTACGTCGCGGACAAGCGGGAGCTGCTCGACCTCGTCGCCAGCGCGGCGCTGACCGGAGTGCGCACGCCACCGCCGGAATCCGGGCCGTGGCAGCACCGGCTGCGCGACCTCGTCGACCAGATCGACGAGAAATTGCGCAAGTATCCCGGCCTCGGCGACATCCTCATCGAGCAGATGCTCGGCAAACAGCTGGACCTGATCGCCGCCATCATGGATCTACTGGCCGAAGCGGGTTTCGGTGACCGCAACGTGCTCGCCGCCTACGCGACCATCCACACCTACCTGTTCGGCCGCAGCCGGGTGAACCCGCGCGACCGCTCCGCACCGGCCGACGTGACGCTGCCCCCCGTGGTCGAGCGGGCTACCCGCTACATCGGCGACCTGCGTGGACGCTATTCCTACGACTTCGGCATGGAGGTCCTGATCGCCGGTCTCGAAGCCCAGCTTGTCCGTCAGGCGACGACCGACGTACGATGAAACTGAAACACGTTCTAGTTTTGGCATCGAGGGATGCCCGCGCCAGGTTCGAGAGGACGACATGACGACTGTCGAGGTTCCACACGGCTCGCGCTCGGTCGTGCTGCGGGTGTCCGCGGTCATCGCCGAGACGGCCGACACCCGCTCGCTGGTCTTCGACGTCCCCGACGAGCTGGCCGAGAAATTCCGCTACCAGCCGGGACAGTTCCTCACCCTGCGCATCCCCAGCGACCGGACCGGCTCGGTGGCACGGTGCTACTCGCTGGCCAGCTCGCCCTACACCGACGACCGCCCGAAGGTGACCGTCAAGCGGACCGACGGCGGCTACGGGTCGAACTGGGTGTGCGACAACGTGCGGGCGGGCGACCAGATCGAGGTGCTGCCGCCCTCCGGTGTGTTCACCCCGAAGGACCTCGACGACGATCTGCTGCTGTTCGGCGCGGGCAGCGGCATCACGCCGGTGATGTCCATCTTGAAGTCGGCGCTGGCTCGCGGCACCGGCCGCATCGTGCTCGTCTACGCCAATCGCGACCACGAGTCGGTGATCTTCGCCGGCGAGTTGCGCGACCTGGCGGACAAGCATCCGCAGCGGCTCACCGTGATCCACTGGCTGGAATACCTGCAAGGGTTGCCGACCGCCGACGCGCTGGCCACGCTCGTCGCGCCGTATCGCGGCTACGACGCGTTCATGTGCGGGCCGAAACCGTTCATGGACCGGGTGCACGACGCGCTCGCCCAAGTGGGCGTGCCCCGCTCGCGCACGCACGCCGAGGTGTTCAACTCGCTGGCGGGCGACCCGTTCGCCGATCAGGCGCCGGTCGAGATCTCCGAGGACGAGGCGGCCGACGCGGCGACGGTCGAGGTCGAACTCGACGGCGAAGTGCACGAGCTGAAGTGGCCGCGCAAGCAGACGCTGGTGGACATCATGCTGGCCAAGGGCTTGGACGTGCCCTATTCCTGCCAGGAAGGCGAATGCGGTTCGTGCGCCTGCACGGTGCTCGAAGGCAAGGTCGAAATGGACAACGCCGAGATTCTCGACCCCGAGGATATCGAGAACGGCTATATCCTCGGCTGCCAGGCCCATCCGGTGACCGACCACCTGAAGATCCAGTTCTGAGTCGACCCCGGTTCGAAACGCAATCTTGCGTTCGCCCGCAATTGTTGCGTTGACCGAACTATTGCGGGGCCCGGGGCGCGCGATACGCCGCGCGGACTTCGGGCGGCAGATGCTCGGTCGCGTAGCTCAGCGCGGTGCGTCCCATGTTCGTGGCGTGCCGGTCGAGGAAGCCGGTCAGCAGGCTCCGGTCGACACGCTTGCCGACTTCGCGCAGCATCCAGCCCAGCGCCTTCTGGATCAGGTCGTGCCGGTCGGCGAGCAGCAGTTCGCTCAGCGCGAAGGTGGTCGAGGCGTCCCCCGCCTTGATGAACGCGAAGGTGGACAGCAGCGCCACCCGCCGCTCCCACAGCGATTCGCTCCGGGCCAGCTCGAACAGCAGGTCACGCGGCTTGTCCAGCAGCCACGGGCCGACGATGTGCTCCGCCGACACGTCCACGAGGTCCCAGTTGTTCACCCGACCGCGGCGCACGGCGGCCAGGTACAGCTGCACCACGGCGGCGCGGGCGGCATCGTCGAACGTGCGCGGCTTGGACGCCTGGGCGAATCGGGCGTTCAGGATGACCAGCGCGGTGAACCGGTCCTCGTGCACGTCGCTGTCGAGCAGCTCGTCGATCTCGTCCAGCGCCAGGGCGGCGAAGCGTTTCGCGACGCCACGGCTGGCCGGGACCCGGACGCCGAGGAACACCTCACCCTCGCCGTACTCGCCGGGCCCGGTCTTGAAGAACCGCCGCAGGTGCGCCGCGTCGGCCGGATTCGCCAGTTCCCGCAGGGCCGCTCGCACGTCGGCCGCGGTCACCGAGCCGGTCATCGAACCACACTCCCGTTTCGACCTCGTCGGCGCGGCGGACGCTCCGCCGGGCGGCGGTTCACCCTTGCGCGCCCAGAGCGCGGCCCGACTCGAAGGCGGCCGCGCTGGCGGGCAACGCACCGGGCCGACCGCTGGTGAGCACGCGGATCTCCCCGGCGCCCGTGCTCGGGCGGCCGAGCGCGTCGATACGCCGAACGGTCTGCGCGGCAACGGCTTGCGCGCTGTCGAACAGCCGCACACCGTCCGGCAGCGCGGCCACGATCGCGTCGGTCACCAGTGGATAGTGCGTGCAGCCCAGCACCACGCCCTCGACGTGCGGCGGAGTCCGCGCGGCCGCGTCGGCGATCGCGTCGTGGGCGGCCGCCAGGTCACCGCGATCGATGGCGTCGGCCAATCCGTGGCAGGCCACGCCGACCACGTCGGCGTCGCCGCCGAATTTCGCGATCAGATCGGCCTGGTACCGGCTCGCCGTCGTCGCCGCGGTGGCCCAGACCGCCACCGACCGGCACACCGCCGCCGCGGGCTTGATCGCGGGCACGGTGCCGATCACCGGCACGTCCGGCCCCACCTCCGCGCGCACGTGCTCCAGCGCCGTGACGCTGGCCGTGTTGCACGGTAGGACGATCACCTCGGCCCCCATCCGGAGGGAGGTCCGTGCGGCGCCCACCACGCGCTCGACCACCCAGTCCTCCGGCTTCGGCCCCCACGGCGCGCCCTCCGGGTCCAGTTGCAGCAGCAGATCCACATCCGGCCGCAACTTGCGTAACCAAGCGGAGGTGGGCAGCAACCCCAGACCCGAGTCGATGAGCGCGACGATCACCGCACCACCGTATTACAGCCCCACCGCCAGCCCCGCACACCGCTCACGCCCGGCGCACGCTCCACAACAGGCGCCGGATCACCGGCCGCAACGGGTAGGACCGCGCCGAACAGCCCGCGACAACCGTAATGGACCGCCTACGTCAACAACCGGAACGGACTCCACGCGAGGCGGCCGCGCGGATTCACTCGGCGTGAACCGCTCGGTCACCCGGCGCGGGTCAGCTCGGTGCAAGGCGCTCAGTCACCCCGCGCCAGCCAACTCGGCGCAAGCAACTCGCTCACCCCGCGCCAGTCCACTCGGTGCAAGCAACTCGCTCACCCCGCGCCAGTCCACTCGGCGCAAGCAACTCGCTCACCCCGCGCCAGCCAACTCGGCGCAAGCAACTCGCTCACCCCGCGCCAGCCAACTCGGCGCAAGCAACTCGCTCATCCCGGCGCGGATTCACCCCGGCGTAAGCAACTCGCTCGCCCCGCGCCAGTCCACTCGGCGTAAGCAACTCGCTCACCCCGGCGCGGATTCAACTCGGCGCAAGCAACTCAGTCACCCTGCGTGAGTCAGCTGGGCGCGAGCAGCTCGGTCACCGGAACGCCTGCCGCGATCTTGGCGCGCGCCTTCATCACCTGGGCGGTCATGCCGGCGCCGACCACGCCGGTGAGGTTGCCGCCCTGGGCGTAGTAGGCGAGGAACTTGCGGCCGTCGTCCGAGGCGATGTGCACCTCGTCGGTCGCGCCGGGGGTGCCGAGGGCCTGGATCTTGACGTCGTACTGGTCGCTCCAGAAGTACGGGACGCGCGCCGCGGTGGGCGGTTCGGCGCCCAGCAGCGCGCAGGCGACCAATTTGGCCTGTTCGCCCGCGTTGGTCCAATGTTCGACGCGTTTGCGCGCCCCGGTGTCGTGCAGCCACGCCGCCACGTCGCCGACCGCCCACACGCCTTCGACGGAGGTGCGCCCCACTTCGTCGGCGAGCACGCCGCCACCGGCCGACGGTTCGGCCAGCGCGATTCCGGAATCGCTCAGCCATTCGGTCACCGGACGCGAACCGACGCCGATCACGACGAGGTCGGCGGCGACTTCGGTGCCGTCGGACAGCCGGGCGCCGCGCACCCGTCCCGCGTCGTCGCCGAGCAGCGTGTCCACACCGATGCCGCAGCGCAGGTCGACGCCCTCCGCACGGTGCATCCGCGCGACCAGTTCGCCCACCTCCGCGCCGAGCACCGAGGCCAGCGGCGTGGCCTGCGGTTCGACCAGCACCACAGCCACACCCTGCGCCCGGAAACTCGCGGCGAGTTCGCACCCGATGAAGCCCGCGCCGACGACTAGCGCCGTGGCCGCGCCGGTCAGGTCGGCGCGCAGGGCGACGGCGTCGGAATGGCCGCGCAGCACGTGCACACCGCGCAGCTCGGGCAGGCCGGGCAGGCGGCGCGGGCGCAGGCCGGTGGCGACGATCAGCTGCTCGTAGTCCAGCGTCGTGCCGTCGGCGAGGCGGACGCGACGGGCCGCGGTGTCGACGCCGACCGCCTCGGTGCTCAACCGCAGCTCGATCTGCTTCTCGTCGTAGAACTCGCTGGGACGCAACGTGGTGTCGTCGGTCTCGCCGCGCACGAACTGCTTGGACAGCGGTGGCCGGTCGTACGGCAGCCGCGACTCGTCACCGACCAGCACGAGCGCACCGGTGTATCCCGCGCGGCGCAGTTCCTCCGCGGTGCGCAGGCCGGCGAGGCCGGCTCCGACGATCACGATCGGCGCGGTCATGCGGCCATCCCTTCCTTGGAACCCGGCCGCCGGTTCCACGGGACCGGCGGTGCGACGAAGCTCACCCTAACCTCCGCTTGGTTCTCCCCTCTGTGAGGACCGTCACGTCACGGCGGCCGTCGGACTGCCGCCCAATCGTTTCCGTCCCGATATTGATCGGGCGGTCAATCAGAGTTATACCGAGGACAGGACATATTCACAGCCCGAGGAGGCACACATGTTCACCGAGAGCCGCGCGCAAGATCTCCTGGCGGTCGTGCTCGGAGCCTTCGCCGCACTGTCCCCCTTGTGGGTGGACACCAACGACAACGCCATGTGGTCGCTGATCGTGCTCGGCGTGCTCATCGCCCTCACCGGTCTCGCACAGATGGCCCGCCCCGAGATGGCGGCGGCGGACTACGTGATGGGCCTGTGCGGCGCACTGCTGTTCATCTCCCCCTGGGTCATGGACTTCACCGAGTACCGCAGCGCATCCTGGACCGCGTGGGTGGTCGGGGTAGTGACGGCGGTGGTCGCGGTAGCGGCACTGCCCACGGTGTCGGGACGTCTGCACGACATGGCTCCGCATCACTGATGCAGATGCCCAAAGCCCGGCGTGCCGGGCGGCGCCGCAGCGCGAAAGCCGACGGCGACGCCCGGCAGCTCATCCTCGACGCCGCGGAGCGACTCTTCGCGGCGCAGGGATTCGACGCCACCGCGACGGCGGCCATCGCCGCCGCGGCCTGCGTCCCCAAAGGACTCGTCTTCTATTACTTCCCGACCAAGGATTCGATCCTGTCCGCCTTGATGTCCGAGCGGGTGCCCGCGCAGCCGATCGATGACATCGGCACGGTGGTGACGCCGGGAGATCCGGCGGCCAGCCTGGTCAACCTCGACGCCGCCCTGAATCTGCGCGACCACCACTCGTCGGTGCTGCGGGTGATCCTGTGGCGGGAGGCCGACACCCATCCCGACGTGCGACGGCAGCTGCGCCGCCTGCGGGATCAAATGCTGGACGTCACCGCCAGGGTGCTGCAAGCCAGCGCTCCGGGCCCGGTCCGCCCCGGCACCCTGCGGGCGTGCGCCGCGGCCTGGGTCTCGGCGATGTTCGCCATCGCCAGCACCGACCGGCTGCACGCGCTCGACGGCGTGCCGCTGCCCACCGCCGACGAGGTGCTGAACGTGGCTCGAGTGGTCGCGGCGGGCATGACCCAGATGGGCTGATCGCGCACCGGAGTTATGCACAGCATGCGTGTTGTCCCCAGTCGCCCGTGCGGTGGGTGTGGCGGGGCCGCGGGTCGATCACGATCGTCGGTATGGAAGCACCGCAACTGATCTCGCGCCGACAGGCGCTGGCCTCCGGCCTGTCCGACAACGCGCTGCACCGATTGTGCCGGACCGGGCAGTGGTCGCGGCTGCGGGCCGGGCACTACCTGAACTCGCCCGCGTCCGGCCTCGGGGCGACCGGCCGGCACCTGCTGCTGACGCTGGCGACGGCGGAGTCCACCTCCGAGTCCGCCATCACGAGCCACTGCTCGGCGGCGGTGCTGCACGGAATGGCAACCTGGGGCATTTCGCTCGACCGCGTTCATCTCACCAGGAACCGGATCAACGGCGGTCGGTCGAGCAGGCGGATCGTGGTCCATTCGGCCCAGGTGGAGCCGGACGAGATCACCTTGGTCGACGACATCCGGGTGACCACTCCGGCGCGAACCGTCCTCGACATCGCCCGATCGGAAGGCTTCGAACAGGCCGTCGTCCTCGGAGATTCCGCCTTGCGTCAGGGCGTGACCACCACGGCGGAACTACGCGAACAGCTCCGCAGGGCCAGGCACCGGCCCGGATGCCGCCGGGCCGCCCGCGTCCTCGGCTTCCTCGACGGGCGCAGCGCGAGCGTCGGCGTATCGCGCAGCCGACTCGTGCTGCGGCAGTACGGTTTCCCCGCTCCAGAAGTGCAGGCACGCGTCTTCTCCGATAGCGCGATCTGCGTCGGCCGCGTCGATTTCCTGTTTCCCGACCTCGGGGTGATCGGCGAGTTCGACGCAGGGGCCGAGTACCGAACCGCGGCGCGCGGCCTCCGGCCTGCCGCACCGGCGGACAACGCGGCGCGGCTGCGCGAAGACCAACTGCGCGCCCTCGGCTGGGCGGTCGGCCGCTGGACCTGGGAGGACCTGTCCGCTCCCGCCCGTATGGCCGAGCGCCTGCACATGGCGTTCCACACCGCCCGCGACGACCACCGCTCCGGCTATTGGACGCCCACGCCCGCACCTTGATCGCATGCCCGCAGTCCCACGAACGCGAAGAGGCGTCCCATGATCCACTACCCGATCACGAAGCCCTTGTTTACCGAGCGGGGCAACCCGGGTTCGCGCCGCGCCGAAGACGCGGTCGGCGGCGAGTCATGCATTCCGCGTGAGGAATTCGGTGACGTCGGCGGCGAAGCGGGGGTGTTTGATGGCGCCCATGTGGCCCGCACCGGGGTAGATGACGAGGCGCGAATCGGGGATTCCATCGGCGGTACGACGGAAAGTGGCGACGCTGTAGGCGGCGTCCCGTTCGCCGCCGACGACGAGGGTGGGCGCCTGGATCTCGCCCAAGCGCTCCCCGACGTCGAATCCGTCCTCGGCGCGGAGGAAGGCGTGCGTGTCGGCCGGGTCGACCGGGCGGGTCAGCGGGTCGAGCAACCACATGGCGGCGGCCGCGAAACGCGCGGCGACAGGCGAGGACACGGCGATCGGCGCCAGGTGGTGCATCGCCCGTCGGCCGCGCAAAGCGGCTTCGGCGTAGCGCATCTGGCCTTCCTTGGCGGCCGGGTCCAAGCGGTATCCGGACGACGCTACGACAAGGCGGCGCACGACCTCGGGATGATCGGCGGCCAGTTGCAGCGCCACCGAGCCGCCGGAGGAGATGCCGAGTACGTCGACCGGCTCGCCGAACTCACCGCGCAGCGCGTCCGCGTGCTCGGCGGCGATCTCGCCCATCGTGCTGCCCTCCGCCATGCCCGGCGCACGGCTCACCGCGTAGACGCGGAAGTTCCTTGCGAGCGGCGCCAGCGTCTTGACCTCGGAGTCGCGCATCCACCCGCGAGGATTCGCGTGGTCGGGGCTGAACCACCGGAGAAACACCAGCGGCCGACCGGAGCCGATGGCGAAATACGGCAGGCCGTGCGCCCAGCTACCCTCCGTGATCTCGAACCCGGCAACCCGTCCGGTCTTGCCCACAGTGCCCTCCGATCAGAGACCCGTCCGTCGTCCCGACGCTATCGGAGCAAGCCGTGGGACGCGATGACCTCCGTGGTCGGACTCGCGATCGCCGCGCGCGCCCGGCCATCGCCGGTGCGCTCGGTCACGGACCTCCCGCACGCGCCCCTGGCCGGGGAAGGGCCGCACCCCGTCCACCGCCGCACAGCGCTGAAGGAGACCGATAACACCCTCGGCGCGCGGGCGAAGCCGATGTCGGCCGCTCGGCGGTATGTGAACTGCCCCAATGAAGGCCGCGTCGACGGATGCGGCCCGTAAGGTACCGATCATGGACATGGCGCCCACCGAGAGGTCCGAGCTGGTGCAGTCGGTCGTCGAGTCCTACCTGCTCGACGGAGCTCGCCGGTACGACCGCACCGAGGTCGCCGAGCAGTCGGGGACGACGACGGCGCTCACGAAGCGCCTGTGGATGGCGCTCGGTTTCCCGTCGAGCATCGGTGACGAAGCGGTCGACTACGCCGACGCCGACGTCGCGGCGGTGCGCAACTTCCAGCAGCTCACGGTGTTGTCCTCGGCGGACAGCAAGCAGCAGTCGGCGACCGCGCGCACGCTCGGCCAGGGCATGGCGCGCCTGGCGGAATGGCAGGTCGACCTGGTGCTGGCGGAGATCGAGGAACGCATCGCCCGAGCGAATCCCGATGCCGACCCGGAGGAGACGGTGCGCGCCGCCACCGAGGGCGCCATCGCCACGCTGGAACAGCTGAACGCCTACGCATGGCGGCGGCATCTCGCCGCGGCGCTGGCGCGCTCGCTGGACCCGGGGACGAGTGCGGGTGAGTCGGTGCGCGAACTGGCCGTCGGGTTCGCCGACATGGTCGGCTACACCAGGCTGACCAGGCACCTGCATCCGGACGAACTGTCCATGCTGCTGGAGGCGTTCGAATCCACCACCACCGCCGCCATCACCGAGAACGGCGGATGGGTGATCAAGAACGTCGGCGACGAAGTCATGTTCGCCACCGAATCCGCCACCGAGGCCGCCCGCATAGCCCTCGCCATCCAGGAGTCCACCATGATGGTGGGCGGCACCCCCGACTTGCGGGTCGCCGTCGCTTACGGCCCGGTACTGCAACGCTTCGGGGACCTGTACGGCTCGGTGGTGAACATCGCCTCGCGGCTCACCGGCGTCGCGCGGCCGGGCACCGTCCTGGTCGACGACCACGCCGCCGCCGCACTGGAGGGCGACCCGGCATTCACCATCAAGCACCTGCGCAGCGTCCGGGTACGCGGCTTCAACCGCCTGCGGCCGCACCTGCTGCGGCGCAACGGCAAGAACGGCAGATAGCCCCGACCGCCTGCCGCCTGTCCGCGACGCCCGCCCTAGGCTCGTCCGGTGGACACGGACTGGTCACAGCTGCGCGCGCGTTCCCTGGTCGAGGAGGACGCGGCGATCCTGGCCCTGCGCAAACCGGCCGGCATCGCGGTCACCGGTGAGCGCCACGACACCGACCTGGTCGAGCTGGCGGCCGCTGCCGGTGAAACGTTGTATCCGGTGCACCGGATCGACAAGGTGACCTCGGGGCTGATCCTGTTCGCCAAGGAACTCGGTGCGCACGGCGAGCTGACCAGGCAGTTCAACAAGCAAACCGCCGAAAAGGCGTACCTGGCCGTCGTCGCGGCCACCGGCCTGCCCGAGACCGGCGAGTTCGATCTGCCGCTCAGCGTGGGGCGCAAGAACCGGGTGCGGATCGCGGCGCCGCGCGAGAGCATCCGCCATGCGGAGGGGCGCTGGTTCGTCGATGACGCCGACCTGCTGCCCGTCAAGAACTACCCGTCGCTCACCCATTTCGTGACGGTGCTGCGCGGCCCGGCGCACACCGTGCTCGCGCTGCGCCCGGTCACCGGCCGCCGCCACCAGATCCGCGTCCACTTGGCCTGGACCGGGCATCCGATCGTTGGCGATCCCCTGTTCGACCGCTCCGGCGCCCACCAACGGACCTACCTGCACTCCTGGCGCCTCGGCCTCACCGCCTCCTGGCGCACCCCGCCGGAACTGTCGCTGACCGCCGAGCCCGACACCGATTTCTGGCGTCCGCTTGGCGAATCCGCGACCCCGCCACCTCTCGACCACGCAGCCGATCTCCTGCGCGCGATCCGGTAGGCGGCCCCGCGGACCCGCTCTGTTCTGCACAGACCCGGCACAGCCCCGCACCCGGCTTCCACCACCCGAACGCCTGCGGCAAGAGCGTTGAGTCGGGCACCGTGACCATTTGTCGCGCTCTCGCGCACGGCAGGCACTGGTTCGCGGTTCATCCACAATCATCCTCAGGCGAACTGCCCAGGTGCGTGAGCGCGTGCGAGGGCAGCCGCCGGAGCACGTCAGTTCGGCCAGTTCGGCGAGCGGCCGAGAGCCAGCAGGATTCGATCGAGAGTCGAGGTCTGCTCCGGTTCGGCCAGCGCTGGACCGAAGGGCGCGCCGGGGTCGGAGCGTTCCGGGCCGTCGGGGACGGTGCGGGCGATGCTCAGCGCTGCGTCGGCCACGGCGGCATCGGGCGTGATGGTCTCGCCGATCGATCGCGCGACGTCCCAGGCATGGACGACGCTGTCCACCAGATGGAAGCCGATCACCTGGGCGGCGGGAATGCCCTGGTCGGGCAGGATTTCCGCGAGCACCAGCGTGCGCTCGAAGACGTCCTCGGCGGCGAAAGCGGACAGCACGTCGTCGGCGGAGACGTGATAGTCCGCGACCGGATCGGCGGACGGGCGAACAGCCCAGACACCGGGATCGTCGCCACCCCGCGCGGCGTCGGCGAAGCCGTGGTTCTGGGCGATCATGTGTTCCAGCAGGTCACGCAGACGCCAACCCGCACAGGGGGTCTCGGCGTCCAACTGGTCGGGGCGCACACGGGCGACGGCGTCCACGCTCAAACGAACCGACCGGGCGTGCCGGGCACGCAATTCCTCTACCGAATTAGTAAGCATCTGCACATCATATGTACGAGCTTACAATTTGCCAAGCAGTATCGTCGGTCCATGCCGAACGCCCGTCCCGATCTCGCCGCGATGATCGCGCCGCTCATCCGGGCGCTCATGGCCGCCGAACTGCCCATCCTGGAGCGCCATGAGCTGTCGATGTGGGGCTATTCCGTCCTGCTCGGCCTCGGGGCCGAGCCCGTGCACACCCAGGCGGCGCTGGCCAAGGCGATCGGCGCGGACAAGACCCGCATCATCGGCGTGCTCGACGAGTTGCAGCGCCGCGGCCTGATTACGCGCGAACCCGATCCGAGGGACCGGCGGGTCAACCTGATCTCGCTCACCGAGGCGGGCCGCGACCTGCGCGACCGTGCCCAGCGCGACATCCAGGCGGGCGAGGACCGCCTGCTCGAGCGACTGCCCGCGCCGGATCGCCGCACGTTCCTGCGCGCCCTGCGCACCCTCTCCGACGCGGTAGCCGAATCCCCCACGACCTGACCCCGCGAGACCGCGACAACGCATTTCACAATGTGATCCCAACCACAGTTCACCGAGGAGTTTTCGTACGGTGGCGAGCGTCATGGCGACGCGTAATACGCAGGTCAACTAGCCTGATGACGTGCGGTGGCCGCGACGCGCGCACCCTCTGACGCAGTGCAGCGAACCCCTAGCGAAAGCGAATGCCGATGATCCTGGTGGCTCAGGTCAGCGACACACATTTCGATCTCGGCACCCGCAATGCCGAACGTGTGCAGCAGGTGATGGCGTTCATCGCCGGCCTGCGCCGCAGACCTGACGCCATCCTCGTGACCGGCGACATCACCGATTCCGGCAAACCCGAGCAGTACGCGGAGGCCAAGCTCGCCTTCGACGCCGAGATCCCCGTGTACGCCATCCCCGGCAACCACGACGACCGCGCGGGCTTCCGCACGAGCCTGCTCGGCGAGCCCGCCTCCGACGCTCCGATCAACCGCTCGCATCGCATCGGCGATCTCACCGTCGCGCTGCTGGATTCGAGCATTCCCGGGGAGGCCGGCGGGCGGCTCGCCGACGAGACCTACCGGTGGCTGGACGCGGTGCTCGACACGGCGCCTGCGGGCAAGCCCATCCTGCTCGCGCTGCACCACCCGCCCGCGCACCTGTTCAGCCCGATCGTCGACGACATCTCCCTCGCCGAGCCGCAGCGCCTGGCCGAACTGGTGGCCGGGGACGACCGGATCGTCGCCGTTCTCACCGGGCACGCGCATTCCGCCGCGACCACCACCTTCGGTGGGCGCCCGCTGCTGGTGGCGCCGAGCACCGCGTCGGTGCTGAGCGGCGAGTGGGAACTGGACCTGCCCGACCAGGTCATGGACTACGCGCCCGACCCGGCGGTCGCGCTGCACGTCATCGGCGACGACCACCGGCTCACCACCCACTTCCGGACCATTCCGCTGGGCGGCCGGATCGGCGTGCAACCGGTCTGAGGCCGGTTTACCCGGCCCGAGCCGGGGCAATCGGGAGGCACACGACGCCTACCCGGGAGGATTCGCCATGGTCGATCTACCAGCCGCAGTGGTGAAGAACGCGTTCGCGGCCGGAGCGCGGATCCGGCATGCGCGGGTGTTCCACCCGACGGGGTTGCACCTGGCCGGTCGCCTGCACGCGGAGCCGGAATTCGAGCCGCTCTTCGGCCCTGGCGACCGCGCGGTCATCGCGCGGTTGTCCAAGGGCGTCGGCCTGCCGAACGGGCTGCCGGATGTGCTCGGCTTGGCGTTCCGAGTACTCGGCCACGACGACCAGCCTTGGGATTTCGCACTGGCCACCACGGGCCAGGGGTCGCTGGGCAGGCTGGTGATCACCCCCGCGCGCGGCTGGGCAAGCGCACGCTACGGCTGCCTGATGCCCTACCGGATCGACAACTCCGCACCCACCTGGTTCTTCGCCGAGCCCGACGGCGTGCAGCCCGGGTCCGCGTCGCTGGAGTCGATGCAAGCCCACCTGCAAGAGGATCTGGTGAGCTTCACCCTCACCGCCAGCCGCCTCAGCGGCCCCGCCTGGCGGGTCGCCGAACTGACACTGCGGCCCGCCGAATCCGCCGAACATCGCACGGACTACTTCGATCCGATGCTCAACCATCCGCCCGAGGTCGAGCTGTTCCCCAAAGCCATCGGCAAGATTCGCGAGCTGGCCTACACCGGTAGCAGGAGCGGGCGCGGCGAAGGGGCTTAACGCCGGACGGCGCGTTCGCGGCGGTAAGCCGCCGGGGTGTTACCGGTCCACCGCTTGAAAGCGAAGATGAACGTCGAGGCTTCGGCGTAGCCGAGCCGGATCGCCACGTCGCTCACCGATAGCGGTGTGGCGGTGAGCATTTCCTCCGCCAATGCCCGCCGCACTTCGTCCAGCAGCGCGCGATAGCTGGTTCCCGCCGCGTCGAGGTGGCGCCGCAGCGTGCGCGTGCTCATATTGAGATCGTTCGCCACGACGTCGATGCCCGGTGGCGCAGCGAACCCGTCCGCGCCGCCGCGCGGCACCAGGCGCTCGCGCACCTCGGCCGCGATGCCGGTGCGAGCCCTGCGGCGGTGCACCAGGTCCCGGCACTGCGCCAGGCACATCGCCCAGGTGTGCTCGTTGGCCTGCGGCAGTGGTTGTTCCAGCAGCATCGGTTCGATCGCGAACAGGTTGCGCGGCATGCCGAAACGCGGCGGCACCACCGTGACCTCCGTGATCCGGTCCGCGTACGCGGGTGCGGGAAAACGGAATTCGGCCCTGGTCAGCGGCAAGCGGGTGCCGAGCAGGTCGCTCATCACCCGATGCATAGCCGTGACATCGCGTTCGACGAGGAACTGGCGCACGTCGGCGGGCACCGACTCGTCGTGCACCACCGCGACGAACTCGCCCTCGCCCCACTCGGCGACCGGCAGGCAGAAGGTGAAGCTGAGATCCAGGTAGCGCAGCGCGAAGCTGATCGCCTCCCCGAGCGTCGGACTGCTGACACACGCGAAGCCGAAGATGCCGAAGGTGGTGATCCGGTAGCGACGGCCGACCTCCACACCGAGCGCGGGCCGGTCGGCGAGTTCGCGGACGAGATTGCGGATGACCGCCAGTTCGGTGTGCGCGTCGATCTGCGCGTCCGGATCACGCAATTGCTGCTCGGTGAGGCCGGTGCCGCGCAGCATGGGCGCGGCGGGCACACCGCGCTCAGCTGCGTAGCCGACCATCAGCGCCACGCTGGCCACCCCGCGCGGAAAGTTCCAATCGCGGATTTCCGGATCCTGCACCCGCTCCACGCGGACATTATGGCCGAATTTCTCGATACGACGGCACACCGGCTCCTACAGTGGAGACAGTTACGGTCGCGGTGAGGAGTGTCACATGACAGTGCGCAATGGGCCATCGATCCTCATAATCGGCGCCGGCTTCGGCGGCATCGGCATGGCGATCGAGTTGCGCCGCAACGGCTTCGACGACATCACCATCCTGGAGCGCGCCACCGACATCGGCGGGGTCTGGCGGGAGAACACCTACCCCGGCGCCGCCTGCGACGTGCCGTCCCCGCTGTACTCGTTCTCGTTCGAACCCAAGCCGGACTGGCCGCAGCGGTACTCGGGGCAGGCCGCCATCCACCGATACCTGCGCGGCGTCGCCGAACGCCACGGCGTGCTGTCGGCGATCCGTTTCGGCACCAGCGTCACCGACGCGGAATTCGACGACGCCACCGGCCGGTGGACCGTTCGCACCGCCGACGGCGGCAGCTGGATCGTGGACGTGCTGATCTCGGCGGTGGGCCAGCTGTCGCGCCCGTCCCTGCCCGCCATTCCCGGCATCGAGACCTTCGCGGGCCCGTCGTTCCATTCGGCCGAGTGGGACCACGACGTCGACCTCGCCGGCAAACGCGTGGCCTGCGTCGGCACCGGGGCCAGCGCCATCCAGTTCATCCCGGAGATCCAGCCCCTGGTCGCCGAACTCACGCTGTTCCAGCGCACGCCCGCCTGGGTGATCCCGAAGTTCGACACCGATTACACGCCGATCCAGCACAACCTGTTCGCGCGGGTGCCGGGCATGCTGCTGGCCGAACGGTTCGGGTGGTGGTCGATCGCCGAGTTCGTCTCGCTCGGACTGGTTGAGGTCCCCGCGATCGCGCGGTGGGTGGCCCGCATCGCCGCCCGGCACCTGGCCGAACAAGTGGAGGACCCG
The DNA here is from genome assembly GCF_013315795.1 of Nocardia barduliensis. Taxonomy (GTDB): domain Bacteria; phylum Actinomycetota; class Actinomycetes; order Mycobacteriales; family Mycobacteriaceae; genus Nocardia; species Nocardia barduliensis. Next base: position 61,655 of record NZ_JABLTE010000030.1, on the reverse strand, counting down.
CAACTGCGGGCCAAACTCACCCCGGACTATCCGATCGGCTGCAAGCGCGCGCTGTTCTCCAACGACTACTACCCCGCGCTCACCCAACCGAACGTACGGGTGGAGACCACCGCCATCAGCGAGGTCACCCCGCGGGGCATAAGCACCGCCGACGGAGCGGTGCACGAGGCGGACGTGATCATCTACGGCACCGGCTTCAAGGGCACGGAGTTCCTCTGGCCGATGGACGTCTACGGCCGCGGGGGCCGCAAGCTGGCCGACGCCTGGGCCGACGGCGCGCACGCCTACTACGGCATCACGGTGCCGGACTTCCCGAACCTGTTCCTCGTCTACGGGCCGAACACCAATCTCGGCGTCGGCTCGATCATCTACATGATCGAGTCGCAGGCTCGCTACATCCGCCAGGCCGTGCGCTTGCTCGCCGACCACCCCGGTCACTGTGTCGAGGTCCGCGCGGACCTGGAGGAGGACTACAACACCGCACTCCAGCAGCGCCTGGCCCGCACGCCGTGGAACTTCTGCTCGAGCTGGTACCGCGACTCCGCGGGCCGCATCACCAACAATTGGCCCGGATCGCAGGCCAGTTACCGCCGCCGAACCCGTCGCCTCGACCCCCGGCATTACACGCTCACCCCGGTCTCCTGACCGACGCCGATCCAGCTCGACCCGGCATCTCCCGCCGGGCTGGCAGACTTGTGCTGTGCATGAACTGGACCGTCCGGGCGAATCGGATCAGCGCGGGCCACTGCGTCCGATCGAGCTGGCCACCGGCGCCGTGCTGGGCGGAGCCACCGTCGGGCTGGTGACCATCGGCTCGGTGGTCCCGTTCGCCGCCGCGCTGAACCTGGTCGCCGCGGTCCCGATCGGGCTGATCGCGCACCGCTTCCGGTCGCGCGCCGTGGTGACCGCGAGCATCGCGGCCACACTGGTCACCTTCGTGGCGGGCGGCTTGGCGGCGGCGACGGCGTTGCTCGCCGCGGCCACCATGGGCGGAATCATCGGGAGTGTGAAGCGGCGCGGCGGCGGCGTCATCGCGGTCTTCGCGCTCTCGCTGCTCGCCGGGCTGGCGTGGGCCGCGCTCGCCGTCGGATCGCTGCTGGCGCTGTCGAGCGTCCGCAACCTGTTCTTCGACAACATCCGCAACCTCGCGCGCGGTATGCAGGATCTCGCCGCCCAGGCCCAGCTGGCTTCGCTCGGGCAACTGGCGGCGGAACTGGCGGACTCCGTACTGCGCTGGTGGTGGGCGTGGATCGGCGGCGGCGTCGCCCTCGGCATGGTGGCCACCGGGGTGTTCTCCTGGTACGTCCTCGGCTCGGTACTGGACCGGCTGGACTGGCTGCCCGGCTCCGACCGGCTCGACGCCCCGGTCGACGACCGGCCGATCGCACCGCTGCCGGTCACGCTGCGCGATGCCGGGTTCCGCTATCCCGGCGCGGCGCGCGATGCGCTCAGCGGCGTCGACCTGACCGTGGAACTCGGCGAATTCGTGGCCGTGGTCGGCCACAACGGTTCGGGCAAGTCGACGCTGACCCGGTTGCTGGCGGGGCTGCCGCCCACCTCGGGATCGGTGCGCCGGCCCGGGTCCGCCGGTCTCGGACGGCTCGGCGGGACGGCGTTGGTCCTGCAGCGACCCGAGAGCCAGACCCTCGGCGTGCTCGTCGCCGACGACGTCGTGTGGGGCCTGTCCGCGCAACTCGCCGCCGAGGTGGACGTCGAGGGCCTGCTCGGCGAGGTCGGGCTGGCCGGGATGGGCGGCAAGGAGACCGCCACGCTCTCCGGCGGGCAGCAGCAGCGACTGGCGGTCGCGGCGGCGCTGGCCCGGCGGCCCGCGTTGCTGATCGCCGACGAAGCCACCTCGATGATCGATCCGGACGGCCGCCGGGAACTGGTGGAACTGCTGGCCGCGCTGCCGAAACGGCACCCGATGGCCGTGGTCCTGGTCACCCACCACGAAGCCGACGCCGCGGCCGCCGACCGGGTAGTGCACCTGGCCGCGGGCCGTTCGGTCGCGCGACTGCCCGCGTGGCCGCGCCCGGTGCGCGACGAGCGACGCAGGCCGATGGGCGAGCCCATCCTGGAACTGCGCGACGTCCGGCACACCTACAACCGCGCGACACCGTGGGAAGCGCCCGCCCTGCACGGCGTCGACCTGTCGGTCCGCCGAGGCGAGGCGCTGCTCATCGTGGGCGGCAACGGCTCGGGCAAATCCACCCTGGCCTGGATCATGGCGGGCCTGATCGAACCGAGCTCCGGCCGCTGCGACCTGCGCGGCAAGCCGATCAGCAAGCAGATCGGCCGGGTCGAACTCGCGTTCCAGCACTCCCGCCTGCAATTGCAGAAGCAGACCGTCGGCGCGGAGATCGCCGACTGGGGCGGGCGGGCCACCGGCTCCGGCGCGGTCGGCCGTGCGCTGGACGCCGTCGGACTCGACCGGTCGCTGGCCGCGCGCTCGATCGAGGAACTCAGCGGCGGCCAGGCCAAACGAGTGGTGCTCGCGGCCATCGTGGCCAGCCATCCCCAGGTGGTCGTCCTCGACGAGCCCCTCGCCGGTCTCGACCCGGAGGGCCGGGCCGAGGTCGTGGAGTTGCTCGCGCGGCTGCGGGACTCCGGACTGACGCTGATCGTCATCTCGCACGACGTGGCCGACATGGCGGCGGTGTGCGATCGGACAGTGCATCTGCGCTCGGGACGCATCCTGGGCGCGGAATCCGCGTGGCAAGCCACGGCGCTGCCGGGCAAGGCCCCCGCACAGGCCGATACCGGCCCCGGGACGCTGCGCACGCCCGGCGCGACCGCGTGGCGATTCGAGCACGGAGGTCGAGAATGAGCACCGTTCTCCTGCGTCAGGTGCCGGTCGCCAGTCCGGTGCATCGACTGTGGGCGGGCACCAAGATGATCGGGGTGTTCCTGATCAGCCTGGTGCTGATGTTCATGCCGTCCTGGCCGGTGCTCGGGATCATGACGGCGTTCCTGGTGTTCGTCGGCGTCACCGCCCGGTTGCCGCTCGGCACGCTGCCGCGCCTGCCCTGGTGGTTCTGGGCGTTGTTCGTCGTCGGCGGCCTGATCACGGTGCCGGTCGGCGGCGCGGCGGTGCTGCGCTACGCGCAGATCGCCACGTTCACCCTGATCCTGATGGCCGCCTCGTTCCTCATCGCGTGGACCACACCCATGGGTGATATCGCGCCCGCCCTCGCCAAGCTGGGCGCGCCGTTGCGCAGACTCCGGCTCCCGGTGGACGAATGGGCTGTCGTCGTCGCGCTCACCCTGCGCGGTCTGCCCCTGCTCATGGAGGAGATCCGGGTGCTGCGGGCTGCTCGTCAGCTCCGCCCCAAAGACGGCATGCTCGCTCGCGCGGCCGACAACCCGCTCATCGACATCCTCACCGCGGCCATGGCGGTATCCACCCGCCGCGCCGGTGAATTGGGTGAGGCGATCACCGCGCGCGGTGGCACCGGGCAGCTCACCGCCCACCCCAGCGCTCCGGGCCGCCGTGACGCGCTCGCGCTCGCGCTGGTCGTCGGCGTTTGTCTCGGTTCCGTCGCACTGCACCTGCTGCTCTAGAACTCGACCGAAAGAGCAGAAAAAGGGCGTTCGGTTCGTAACCGAACGTCTCGCGAAGCGAATCGCGCGCCGCCGAGCCATCAACCGGATGCCGGCCGGTTGCCACACCCGTCGGCCTCCGGCCGATTCCGCCATCGTAATTCGCCAGACATTTGCCGAGCGATGACCCGCGCCCGGTGGATGAGCCGGGACCGCAGACGCGGAATGCATACCGCCCGAGCCGATTTGGTCGCCACCCATCCCAGCCGAATCCACATGAAATAGCTAATCGCTATAATCCCACTAAGGGCAGGAAAATCGGAAGATTACCCCTTTAATTCGGGTCCTAAACCTTCTCAGCCACAGTACAGTTATCACTCAGAGGTAGCTGTCTTCTGCATCACATCACGGATCTATACGCCGATGGGGGAAGGAATTTCGGCGTGTGCCGCGTTCTCTATTGCTCGAAACCTGATGAAGATTGGAACCGAGAAATGATTCTCCGGAAAGTCACCGCCGCTGTCGTGCCGCTCGTCGCCGCGCTGACGGTAGGGGCCGGTGTCACGCACGCGGAACCAGCCGCCGCGCCGGTCCCGGACATCGGCTACGAAGCCCGGCTGATCGGGAACAAGATCGTCACGACGCTCACCGCGGGCACGTTCGACGTGCGCGGTGACGCCGTAGACATCAAGGACGCGGCCGGAAACGTGGCGGGCACACTGCCGCTGGCCTTCCGGCAGGACGGGCTCGAATACCCCATGCCGCACGCCGTGCGCGACGCGGGCCGGGTACTGGAGCTGACCGTCGTGAAGGACGCGGCACAGGCCCGCCCGGCGGCCACGCCGATCGCGTCGCCGTTCGAGAACCAGCGCGCGATGGACGCGTTCCTGGCGCAGTTCAGCATCGCCACCGCGGTCGGCGGGTTCATCGGCACGGTGATCGGCGCGCTCGTCGGACTGACCGGCCTCATCGGCGGACCCGTCGGTATTGCCACCGTGCTCGCCGGCGCGGGCATCGGCGGCGTCATCGGCACCATCGTCGTCGGCGGACCGGCTCTGATCATCGCCGGCATCGATCTGATCAGCACGCTGGCCGCCCCGCCCGCCACCACCAAGTGGATGGACACCACCGGCCGTCCGCAGAACTGATCCGCGCCCTCGGCACGAGCGCACCGAATCGACCGCGATTCGGTGCGCTTTCGTCTGCGCTCGGTCGGTGCTCCCCGAGTCACCCGCCCCTGCCAGGTGATCATCCACCTACCGCTCGCGACATCCCGGAGCGACGGGCAGACCAGCGAATCGGTCGGCCAGGAAGTTCATCGCGCCCGGAGCCTCCCCGACCGCCGCCGGGTTGTGCGTGGGCAGCATCGAGTGCACCGAGGTGACGCTCGCTCCCTGCGCGCAGTAGCGGCCGACCAGATCGGTGAATCCCGCCACGGGAATCACGTCGTCGGTCAGGCTGTGATACAGGTACATCGGCGTCACGGGCGCGCTGCCGCCGAGTTCCTGGGCAGCGGTGGCGGCCCGGAAGACCGGATGTGACAGCAGGTTCGGGACGAGGGCGAAGTCGTCGACCCACGCGCCCGCGTACTTCGGCACCAGATCGGACCCGCAGGCCGCGCCGTTCTCGATCAGTGCGGCGCGCCCTCGATCGTTGAGCAACTCCAGCAAGCCCCCGCCGGGATCGTTGCGGGCGAGCGCGAACAGGATCAGCAATGCCAGCCCGGCCTGCAAGGTGCCGTCCGCTTCGCGCGCTATGGCGGGCCAGTCGGCCGGAACGCCACCCGAGGTGATGCCCGCGAAGCGGACGTCCGGCGCGTACCACGGCTGGATCTGCGCGGCCCACAAGGTGGCGAACGCACCGCCGGAATAACCCCACGCGCCGATCGGCGTCGCGGGACCGAGGCCGGCGGGCGGGAAGTCGCGGGCCGCCCGAATGCCGTCCAGCACACCGCGGCCGGAGTTCTCCCCGTCCAGGAAACGCGACCGCGGCCCCTCGTAGTCGCTGACCACCAGCGCCCACCCGCGGCGCAGCGCCTCCGCCATGAACGGCGTGTCGATCAGCGTGTTCGCGACGCCGGTGTCCCAGCCGCCGCGCAGCGCGAACGACGGCGCGCACCGGGTGCCCAGACTGTCCTCCGGGACCTGATACGACAGCAGCGGCCGTGCGCCGGGACCGAACCACGGCCACATCGGGACCAGCACGGTCGCCACGTCGGCGACGGGATCGTCGCTCGCGTCGGTGCTCCGATACTTCACCTGCCAGGCCGAAATGGGCAGTGGAAGACCGAGGAGCGCGATCGGACGGGAATCCAGCACGGCGCCGTCGTGGTAGTCGTCGAGGTCCGCGGGGGCCGCGTAGAACGGGTCCAGATCCGGCGGCGGTAGCTCGGCGTATGCCTGGGGTGCGGCGCTCAGGGCGGCGACCAGAAAGGTCAGCGCGGATAGCACGGCCCGCAGGATCGCCGGGCACACAGACCGGTTGCTCGCCCACGTGCTGGCGGGCGCTCGCTGAACATCCTTCATCAGGGCCTCCCCAGTCCCGGCGAGGCGAGTGTTCCCGGTGCGTCGGCGCCGATCCACCCGGCCTCCAGACCCTCAACGGTACTGCCGCGCCGAGCGCCCCGGCAACGGTCGATCGCAGGTCACACCCACCGCCGCCGGTTGTCCGCCCGACTGGCTACAGTGTTGACGAAACCGCCCCTAGCGCAAGCGGATAGCCGCCGGGCGGACCCTCCCGAGCGGCGCGGGCGCAACCAAGAGGAGTAGCCGAGCATGCGGCATGGCAACGGACTGGACATCCCCGACGGACTCGCCGACGTGTGCGCCCCGGACCGGATGGCGGTGATCGTCTACGACATGCAGGTCGGCGTGCTCAGCCAGTTGCCCGACGGTCAGGAGATCGTCGAGCGCGTGGTGCGGGTGGTGGACGCGGCGCGCTCGGGTGGCTACCCGGTGGTCTTCCTGCGCCACTTCTTCCTGCCCGAGCGCCTCAGCGGAGCTTTCGCGCTGCGCATGGCCATGAACTGGCAGCAGGTGGATTCGGTGGACCAGGTGCGCTTCATCCTGCAGCGCGACACCCCGGCCTTCGAACTGGTGCCGGAGCTGCGGCCGCGCGCGGACGAGGTGGTGTTCGACAAGACATCGATGTCGGCGTTCGAAGGCACTCCGCTGGCCTCGATGCTGCGCGACCTGCGCATCGGCGCGTACGCGATCGCGGGCGTCGCGCTGGAGATCGGCATCGCGCCCACGGTCGCGCACTCCACCGATCTGGGGTTCGTCCCGGTGGTGATCAGCGACGCGGTCGGCGGCCGGGACGAAGCGGCCATGGCGCGGGCCTACGACGACTTCGAATTCCAGGGCCACGCATTGGTGACCGACATCGCGACCATCACCCCGCTGCTCTCGGGCGCACACTGACAGCGGAACGGGACCCGGCCGGATCGGGTCCCGTTCGATCGCTCACTTCTCCCGCAGAGCTTTCTTGGCCGCGTCCTGGGCGGCATCCACCTGGCTCGCGTACTTCTTGCCGGTCTTCTCGTCCACGAGGTCACCCGCCTTGTCGATGACCGCGTCCAGCTTGTCCGCGTTCTTCTGGGCCAGATCCATCGCCTTGCCTGCCAGGTTCTTGAAGTCCACCGTGCACTCCTCGTTTTCGCGCTGAGAACAACCGCGAGCCAACCCTACCCAGCCTCGCGCACCTGCGGCGCGGCGCCGACCCAGGCCGGATGCCACAACCGTCCCGCCTCGGTCCAGTTCATGAACCGCACGGTGCCACCGAGTTTCGGCGTCACCCACACCGCCTCCTTGCGCTCCTCTGCGGTGAGGTCGTTGTCGAACGGGGAGGTCTTCCGTTCCAGCTTGCGCAAGCGCGCGGCCAGCTCACGCATGTCCGGCTCGTTGAAGCCGGTGCCGACCCGGCCGACGTAGACCAGCCGCCCGTCGTGCGGAATGCCGACCAGCAGCGATTTGAAATCGCGCGCCGTGCTGCGCCGCCAGCCGCCGATCAGCACCTGCTGGGTGCGCCAGTTGCGCTGCTTCACCCAGGAATGCCCGCGCTTGCCCGGCAGATACACCGAATCCTTGCGTTTCGCGACCACGCCCTCCAGCCCCTGTTCCTGGCTGTAACGCAGCGCTTCGGCGCCCGAGCCGTCCAGACGCGGCGGCACCACCAGCGACGGCGCGTTCGCGGCGAGCGCCTCGAGCACCCTGCGACGATCGGAATAGCGTTTGCGCAGCAGCGAGGTGCCGTCCAGGTACAACACGTCGAACGCGACGAAGACCGCCCGCGCCGCGTCGGCTTGCAGCAGCCCGAGGACCGCGACGCCGTGGTCGTCGAAGACGACCGCCTCACCGTCCAGCACCACCTGGTGCCCGGACAACTCCCGCCGCAAGGCCGCGATGCCGGGGTAGCGGTCGGTGACGATGTTCCCCGCCCGGCTGCGCAAGGTCATCTCGCCGGAATCGATCTCGGCGATCAGGCGGAAACCGTCCCACTTGGTCTCGAAGCACCACTCGTCGGCGGCGAGTTCGGCGACCTCGCCGGGAGTCGCGAGCATCGGCGACAGTCCGCGCGGCAGCGGCGAGGGTCCGTTGGACGGGCGAATGATCCGGCCCGGCGACTGGTCCGGCGGTCGCTGCGGTTCGGCGCCGTTGCCCGCCCGCATCAAATGCATCAGCCATTGGTTGCCGTTGGTCTGGATCAGCGCGTACCGGCCGGTGAGCCGCTTGCCGTGGAACCGGACGATCACCTCGTCGTCGCGCCACTTCTCGGTCTCGTAGGTGCCGGAATCCCAGATCGTCATCTCGCCCCCGCCGTACTCGCCCTTCGGGATGGCGCCGTGGAAGTCGAGATACTCCAGTGGATGGTCCTCGGTGTGCACGGCGAGGCGGTTCTGCTCCGGCGAGGTCGGCGGGCCCTTCGGCACCGCCCAGGACACCAGGACACCATCGCGCTCCAGCCGCACATCCCAGTGCAGCCGCCGCGCATGATGCTCCTGCACGACGTAGCGGTTGTTCGCCCCCGGCGCGGGCGACTCGGCCGGTACGGGCTCCGGCGTGCGGGCCGGGTCACGCATCGAGCGGTACTTGGTCAACGCGTCCGGCCCCGCCTGCGCCGACGAATCGCCCGATGACGCCAGCGGCGGATCCAGTTCCGCCAGGAGATCACCGTCCGATCGGTACCGGGCCAGCACCTCGTCGAACCGCAGGTGCCGCAGCTTCTTCCGGTTCTCGATCTCTTTCCAGGTGCGCGGTGCGGCGGCGTTCGGCTCCGGCCGCCCGCGCAACGAGTAGGGCGCGATCGTGGTCTTCGCCGGGTTGTTCTGGCTCCAGTCCAGGAAGACCTTGCCGCCGCGGGCCGCCTTCGCCATCGTGGAGGTCACCAGGTCCGGGTGCAGCCGTTCCAGATTCGTGGCCACCTGCTTGGCCACCGTGGACGCGCCGCCCGAACTCAACTCGCGATCCAACGGCACGTAGAGGTGAATCCCTTTGCTGCCGCTGGTGACCGGGAACGCGTGCAGCCCGATGCCCTCGACCATCTCGCGCACCGCGAGCGCCACCTCGGCGCATTCGGCGAGCCCGACTCCCTTGCCCGGGTCCAGATCGAACACCAGCCTGGTCGCCGGACCCATCTCGTCGCCGTCGAAACGCCACTGCGGCACATGGACTTCCAGCGCGGCCTGCTGCGCGAGCCAGGCCAGCCCGGCTTCGGCATCGATCAGCGGGTAGACGACCTTGCGATCGGAGTGCCGCAGGGCGCGCCGCTCGATCCAGGACGGCGCGTGCGACGGAAGATTCTTCTCGAAGAAGGACGGTTCGTCGACCCCGTTGGGCCAGCGCTTCCGGGTGACCGGCCGCCCGGCGACATGCGGCAGCATGGCGGGCGCGATCGCCGAATAGTAGGCGACGACTTCGCCTTTGGTGGTGCCGGTGGCCGGATACAGCACTTTGTCGAGGTTGCTCAGGTCAACCTCGATACCACCGAACGCGCGGCGGGCCGCCATATTCGAAGTGTAGCGGCGGAGACCCGGTCGCGGTCTCCGCCGCTCGCTCAGGCGTGCGGGCCGGACTGGTCCGGGGGGACCACCTTCTTGGCGGCCTCTTTACCCTTCGCGATCTTGTCCGTGTACTTGCCGTGCGTCTTCTGGTCGATGAAGTCGCCGGCCTTGTCGACCGCGCTGTTGATCTTGTCGGCGTTCTTGGCCGCCGCGTCCTTCCCCTTGCCGACCAGGCCTTTGACCGTATCCGCGAAACTCATCGCCGTGAATCCTTCCTGTCGTCAATTAGCCGGAGTCGTTCACCCAACATTGTCCCACCAAGAATCCGCAGGTGGGGCACTCGACGGGTCCACACGCTGCCCGGGCACCGGCACCGCCACGGCGGTACCGGCCGACCGCGCCGCCGCAACCATGCGTCCGACCGGCTCCGACCACCCGTGGAAGGCGAGATTGAACGTCGCCCAGTGGATGGGTACCAGCAGGCCGTGGCCGGGATCGCCGCCACACAGATCGGCGTGTGCCCGGACCGCCTCCTCGGGATTCATGTGCACATCCGGCCAGCGCTCGTCATAGGCGCCGATCGGCAGCAGCGTCAGATCGAACGGACCCAGCGCCGCGCCCGCCGCGGCGAACGCTTTGGTGTAGCCGGTGTCACCGCCGAAGTACGCACGCCGTGTGGGACCGGCGATCGACCACGAGGCCCACAGGGTGGTGTTGCGCAGCAGGCCGCGGCCGGAGAAATGGCGAGCCTCGGTGCAGGTGATCACCAGGTCTACGCCGTCCCGGTCCCGGCCGAGCTCGGCGAGCGAAACCGCTCCGCCCCAATCCAATTCGACGATCCGATCCTCCGGGACACCCCAGTGCCACAAGTGGGCGCCGATACCGATCGGAACGAGGAACGGCGCGCTCTGGCGCGTCACCAGCTCCCGGACCGTCTCCTTGTCCAGGTGGTCGTAGTGGTCGTGGGAGATGATCACCGCGTCGATCGGGGGCAGGTCGGCCAGCGGCTGCGGCACCGGATGCAGCCGAGCCGGCCCGACCAGCGCGGACGGCGAAACCCGCTCGCTCCACACCGGATCGGTGAGAATCCGGTATCCGTCGACCTCGAGCAACGTCGTGGCGTGGCCGTACCAGGTGACGGCGAGCGCGGCCGCCGCAGCGGGCTGCCGCGGGGTCTGCAACGGGATCGTGGCCCGCGGCCTGCCCGCGTTGCGCCTGGTCAGGGCCGAGACCAGCAGTGAGGGAGCCGAACCCGCGACCACTTGGCTGCTGGGCTCGGTGTTGTGGAATTGGCGATCGCGATAGGTCGTGGCGCCCATCGCGTGCGGCTGGATGGCGGAGATCGAAGCCCCCATCGCCGATGGGATGTCCCACACCGCGCGCACCAGCCAGGTGATGCCGAGCGCACCCGCGGCGGCCCCACCGATACGTCTGATGTCCATCATCGCCCCACGAACTTCGCCGGACGCTTTTCCTGCCTGGCCAAACGACCCTCCTTGGCATCTTCACTCGTCCACGCGGCCTCCAGCGCCGCCCGCTGCTGCGCGGTCTCCGGATCGCGCGTTCCGTCGTCGTTGAGCACCAGTTTCATGTGCCGCAGCGACAACGGGGCCAGCGCCGCGATCTGCTTGGCCCAGGCTTGCGCGTCGGCCAGTCCGCCGATCCGGTTGGCGAACCCGAACGCGTAGGCGTCCTCGGCCGCTATCTGTTCGGCGCCCAGCAGCACGGTTCGCGCCGGACCGCCGCCGATCAGTGCCACCAGCCTGCGAACGGTCCACCGGTCCACGGTGATGCCCAGTTTCGCGGCGGGGACCGCGATGTAGGCCCCCGGTTCGATCACCCGCAGATCCGAGGCGAGCGCCAGCTGTACGCCCGCTCCGATCGCGGCGCCGTTGATGGCCGAAATCACCGGGACCGGCGCCGATTCGATCGTGTGGAGCATCTCCAGCAGCCCGGACAGGAAATCGTCGGAGTACACCCCGGACAGATCGGCGCCCGCGCTGAAGACCGGACCGCGCCCGGTCAACACGATGACTCGCGCCTGGTCGGCGACCGCGGCGAGCACGGCCTCGCGCAGTGATGTGACGAGTTCGTAGTTGAGCGCGTTACGGCGCTCCTCCCGCCGCAGTTCGATGGTGACCACGTCACCGTCACGGCTGACCCCGAGCATGCGACCTCCCCGGCTGAACGGTCCATCTGGTCTCTTCACTCTGCCATAGCGGCGCACCCTTTCCGCGCCAGGCGATACGATCACCGGCTGTGCCGACCGACTTCGACATCCTGGTGATCGGCGCCGGTCAGGCGGGGCTGTCGGCCGGATACCACCTCCAGCGCCTCGGGCTGCGTCCCGAGCGGCACTTTCTGCTGGTCGACCGGTCTCCCGGGCCCGGCGGCGCTTGGCAGTTCCGCTGGCCATCGCTCACCTTGGAAACGGTCAACAACGTGCACGATCTGCCCGGTATGCCGTTCGCCGAGACCTTGCCGCCGGGTTCGTCGTCGGCACCCGCGGCCACCGCCGTGCCGCACTACTACGAGTTGTACGAAAAGCGGTTCGATCTGCGCGTACACCGGCAGGTGTCGGTGACCGTGGTCTGTGATCGCACCCAGGAGGGCAACCCGGCCGACCGCGGCCCGGTGCTGAACGCGGAAACCGACGCGGCGGGAGTCATCCGGGTGCGCGGCCTGATCAACTGCACCGGCACCTGGGAGCATCCGTTCGTCCCGCACTATCCAGGAGCACAGACCTTCACCGGCCGCCAGCTGCACACCCACGACTATCGCGGCGCCGCGGAGTTCGCCGGCGAGCACGTCGTCGTGGTCGGCGGTGGCATCTCGGCGGTGCAGCTGCTCGACGAGATCTCCCAGGTCACCACCACCACCTGGGTGACGAGGACCCCGCCGCGCTTCCGCGAGGGCGCTTTCACCGAGGAGGCCGGGCGAGCCGCGGTCGCGATGGTCGAAGACCGCGTGCGGCGCGGGTTGCCACCGGGATCTGTGGTTTCGGTCACCGGATTGCCGCTCGATGATCGCTTGCGCGCGGCCCGGGCCCGCGGCGCCCTCACCCGCTTGCCGATGTTCGAGCGCATCGAGCCCGACGGGGTGCGCTGGGCCGACGGGACCTTCCGGCGAGCGGACGTGATCCTCTGGGCTACCGGGTTCCGCAGCGCTCTCGACCACCTCGCGCCACTGCGACTACGCGGGCCCGGCGGCGGCGTCACCATGACGGGTCGACTGGCCACGCAGGTAGCCGCCGACCCGCGCATCCACCTGATCGGCTACGGGCCCTCGGCCAGCACCGTCGGCGCCAATCGCGCCGGACGCGCGGCGGCGGCCGAACTCACCGCGCATCTCGGACTGCGCTGACCGCTGCGCCGACCCGTCAGTCGATCAGACCGAGTGTGAACGTGTCCGGGTCGCCACCGAGACGCGAACCGGTGTCCAGCGCGTTGATCGCGTCCATCTGTTCCGGGCTCAGCTCGAAACCGAACACGTCGAAGTTCTCCGCGATCCGCGCGGGCGTGACCGACTTCGGGATGACCACGTTCCCCAGTTGCAGGTGCCAGCGGATGATCACCTGCGCCGGCGTGCGACCGACCTCGGCGGCCACCGTGGTGACGGCGCTCTCGTCGAGCAGCGTGCCCTGCCCGAGCGGGCTCCACGCCTCGGTGGCGATCGCGTTGGCGGTGTGGAACTCGCGCAGTTCGCGTTGCGCCAACCGTGGGTGCAGCTCGATCTGGTTCACCACCGGGATCTCACCGGTCTCCCCGATGAGCCGCTGGATGTGCGCGACCGTGAAGTTCGAGACGCCGATCGACCGCACCCGGCCCTGGGATTTCAGCGCCTGGAAGGCACGGAAGGTGTCCACGAAGCGCTCGGCGGCGGCCACCGGCCAGTGGATGAGGTAGAGGTCGAGGTAGTCCAGGCCGAGCCGCTGCATGCTCGCGTCGAACGCGCGCAGCGTCGAGTCGTAGCCCTGGTCGGAATTCCACAGCTTGGTCGTGACGTAGATCTCATCGCGAGGCAGGCCGGATTCCCGGATAGCCCGGCCGGTGCCCTCCTCGTTTCCGTAGATCGCGGCGGTATCGATGCTGCGGTAGCCGACCTGGAGCGCGGTGGTGACGGCCGAAACGACATCCTCGGCGGGCACTTGGAACACGCCGAAGCCGAGCTGCGGGATCACGTTCCCGTCGTTCAGCACGATCGAGGGAACGGTGCTGGTCTCGCTTTTGAAGGTCACATTCCGACGGTAGAAGTGCGGCGGCGAACCGTCAATCACGACCTCGGGTGTGTTGGCCCGCAATTTGCTGAAGAAGTGGGGTTTCGGAGCGGAACGCACCGCCGTTCGCCACCGGTCAGCTCGTTCCGCCGGACAGCCCGAGCCGCCGGTAGCGCGCCTGCCGCGCCGCGAGCAACTCCGATTCCGGCCGGGCACGCAAAGTCGCGAGCTCGTGCGCGATCGCGGCGACCATCCGGCGGGCGAAGTCCACCGGCTCGTCCGCCGCGTCGGGGAACTCCGGCACGATCCGGTCGACCACGCCGTCGGCGAGCAGATCGGCAGCGCTGATGCGCTGTGCGGCAGCGAGTTCCGCCGCATGATCGGTGTCGCGGAAGACGATGGCGCTCGCGCCTTCCGGCGGCAGCGGAGCCAGCCACCCATGGGTGGCGGCGAGCACCCGATCGGCGGGCAGCAGCGCGAGCGCGCCACCGCCGGTGCCCTGGCCGAGCAGCACCGAGACCGTCGGGGTGTCCAGGGTGACCAGATCCGCGATGCAGCGGGCGATCTCGGGGGCGAGCCCGCGCTCCTCGGCCTCCTTCGACAGCGCCGCGCCCACCGTATCGATGACCAGCACCAGCGGCAAGCGCAACTCCTGAGCAAGCGCCATGCTGCGCCGCGCTTCGCGCAGGGCCGCCGGGCCCATAGTGTTCTCGCCCTGCTGGCCACGCCGGTCGTGCCCGAACACCACGCACGGCTGTCCGCGGAAACGTCCGAGGGCGTGCACCGCCGTGCGATCGGACTCGCCCTGCCCGGTGCCGCTGAGCGGAACCCGTTGTGTCACATGACGTAACAGCTCCCGGATACCGGGGCGCTGCGGGCGGCGGGAGATCTCGACCGACTGCCACACCGCATCGGCCTCGGCGCGAATACGCGGACTATCCGGCCGAAGCTGTTGCGCCGCACCCTGATTCGCATCAGACTCGAACATCTGCGGTTGCCCGACGCGCCGGTCGGAAACCGGCTGTGCGGCAACCGAATCGGGTAACTCGACGCCACTGAACACGCTCAGCGCGCGGTGGGCGATCCGGCGGAAGACCGGAATCGGCAGAACACCGTCGATGACGCCACGCCGATACAGGTTCTCCGCGGTCTGCACGCCCTCCGGAAACGGCCTGCCGTAGAGGGCCTGGTAGACCCGCGGACCGAGAAACCCGATGAGCGCCCCCGGCTCGGCGAACGTGATGTGTCCCAGCGAACCCCACGAGGCGAACACGCCGCCCATCGTGGGGTTACGCAGGTAGACGAGGTAAGGATGACCCGCCGACTTGTGCGCCGCGACCGCACCGGCGATCTTCACCATCTGCACGAAGGCGACGGTGCCCTCCTGCATCCGGGTGCCGCCGGAGGTCGGTGACGCGACCAGCGGCAGCCCGAGTTCGGTGGCGCGCTCGACCGCCGAGACGATCCGCTCCGCGGCCGCGACACCGATCGATCCGGCCAGGAATCCGAACTCGCAGGCGATCACCGCCACGCGCCGACCGCGCAGCAGCCCTTCGCCGGTGAGCACCGATTCGTCGGTGCCCGCCGCGACCGCCGCCTTCCGCAGGGCATCGCGATACTGCGGGGAAGCGGCCACCGTCACCGGCGGCCGGTCCCAGCTGACGAACGAGTCCGTGTCGAGCAGTTGCCCGAGTAACTCTCGCGCCGAAGTACGCACCGGGCGAGCCTATCCGGCCCTACCCGGCGCCCAGGCATGCCACGCGAGCACTCAGTAGCCCTGCATCACCTTGCGCAGCGCGTACTCGGTGAGCGCGACCAGTGCCTGCTTGGCCGGCTCCCGGCGACGGGCATCGATGGACAGGATCGGCACATCGGCGGGCACCGCGAGCGCCTGCCGGATGTCCTCGATCGGGTATCGCGGCGCGTCGTCGAATTCGTTGAGCGCCACCAGGAAAGGCAGGCCGCGCGCTTCGAAGTAGTCGACGGCCGCGAAGCTGTCCTCCAACCTGCGGGTGTCGACCAGCACGACCGCGCCGATAGCGCCGCGGATCAGGTCGTCCCACATGAACCAGAACCGATACTGGCCGGGCGTGCCGAACAGGTACAGCACCAGATCGTCGGCGAGGCTGATCCGGCCGAAGTCCATCGCCACGGTGGTGGTCGACTTCATCGGAATGCCGGTCAGATTATCGATCCCGGCGCTGGCATTGGTCACCAATGCCTCGGTGCGCAGCGGAACGATCTCCGAGACAGCACCGACCAACGTGGTCTTCCCGACACCGAAGCCACCCGCGACCACGATCTTCGCCGATGTTGGCTTGCTGGTACGAGTGTCGACCTGCGCCGTCGAATCAAATACGCCGGAGTCCACTGAGAACCCTTTCGATCAGCTCGCGACGCTCATCGTCGCTGGAATCGTCTTTCAAAGTCGCCGAAACGCGCACGTGCCCGGCCTCGATCAAGTCGGCCACGAGCACGCGAGCCACCCCGATAGGAATACCCAATCGGGCTGCCACCTCGGCGACGGACGGCGATTCTCTGCACAACTCCACGATTGACGTCTCGATGTTGGTCAGTTCGAACTGCCGCTCCAGGGCGACCGGATGCGATGCGACGAGAGCTTCCAACGCCAGCTCGACCGCGGGCCTGGTACGGCCTGCGGTCAGCGAATACGGGCGTACGAGGCTCGGCTCGGCGCTCCCCACGCGGTGATCTTCTATGTCCATCCCACCATCAGGAACCCATCGTGACGCGTGGTGTGGCCTGAACAGTCTGGCCAACACGCTCGACCAACAGAGCCATCTCGTAGCCGACCTGGCCGATGTCACACGACGTATTGGTCAGCACCGCGAGATAGGAACCGTCGCCGACGGCCATGAGTAGCAGGTAGCCGTGCTCCATCTCGACGACGGACTGCAGCACGGTGCCGCCCTCGAACAGGTTCGAGACGCCGACTGACAGGCTGGCCAGACCGGCCGTGACGGCCGAGAGCTGTTCGGCGCGATCGACGGGCAGCTGGGCACTCGCGGCCATGAGTAGGCCGTCGGCCGAGACCAGGACGGCATGGGCTACGCCAGGAACCTCGTTGGCAAAGTTCGAAACCAGCCAATCCAGCTGACGGTTCGTACCACCTAGATCGGGGTTCATCGGTCTCCTTTATCTCCGGTTAGGTTCATTGCTCTCATTGCGCGGCCATCCCGGACGCCCTGCTGGTGACGACTCAAGCTGGACCTGATCGTTTCTGGGTCGCGGCGCGGCGCCCGATCCGCCGCACCGGTCACGCCGCCGGGGACAAGCCTTCCGCCCGGATTGCGTTGCGGCAACCCCGCGGCCGTTTTCGTCTCGGTCTGCGCCTCGCTGGCGCGGCGAGCAGCCTGCCACCCTTCGTCGCCCGGCGATTCGAAGGAAGCGGCCACCTGGGACCGATCCGCGTTGGGATCCGACAGCCACGCCGACATCATCTCGGCGAAGATCGGCGTTCCGCCCATCGACGCACCCGACTCCTCGGCGGGCTGCAACCTGGTCTGGAAGAACGAGGCCGTCTTGGCCGGGTTGGACCGGAAGCTGTGCTTGCCTGGATCGCGCCCCGCCGGGGTGGCCTGCTGATCTTCGCTCGCGGCGTGCTGGGCGCCGCGATCCCGTTGCGGCAGTGCGATGCCCGGGGGCACCGGCTGACGCTGCGGCGCTTGGGCGCCCGGCTGCCGCTGCGGCAGGCCGGTCAGCCCGCTCTCCCGCTGCGGCGGGCTCGAAGGCGCGGGAGGTCGCTGCGGCAAGCCGTTCGCGATACCGGGCTCACGCTGCGGCAAACCGTTCGGGGCCGAATCCCGTTGCGGGAGGCCGTTCACGGCGGGCAGCCCACCAGAGCGCGGCTCACGCTGCGGCAGACCGTTCGAGGGCTCCCGCTGCGGGAGATGGTGGGCGCCGGTGTCCCGCTGCGGCAGGCCGTTGCCCGGTTCACGCTGCGGCAGACCACCGGACGCCGAATCACGCTGCGGCACACCGGTCGATCCCGGCTGCCGCTGCGGTAGGCCGGTGGAGCCCGATTCACGCTGCGGCAGGCCGGTCGAGCCCGATTCACGCGACGGCAGGCCGCCCAAGGCATCACGCTGCGGCAGGCCGCCCGTGGACTCACGCTGCGGCAAATCACCCAGCGCGTCACGCTGCGGCAGGCCGCCCGTGGACTCACGCTGCGGCAAACCACCCAAGGCGTCACGCTGCGGCAGGCCGCCCAAGGCATCACGCTGCGGCAAACCACCCGCGGGGTCACGCTGCGGCAAATCACCCAACGCGTCACGCTGCGGCAAACCACCCGTGGACTCACGCTGCGGCAAACCACCCAAAGCATCACGCTGCGGCAGACCACCAGAAGCGGACTCACGCTGCGGCAGACCACCCAACGGGTCACGCTGGGGCAGACCACCGGAGGCCGACTCACGCTGCGGCAGACCACCCAGCGCGTCACGCTGGGGCAAACCACCGGAGGCCGACTCACGCTGCGGCACACCACTCGCGGGATCACGCTGGGGCAGACCACCAGAAGCGGACTCACGCTGGGGCAGACCACCCAACGGGTCACGCTGGGGCGGACCACCCAGCGCGTCACGCTGGGGCAGACCACCGGAGGCCGACTCACGCTGCGGCAAACCACTCGCGGGATCACGCTGCGGCAAACCGCCCAACGCATCACGCTGCGGCAGACCACCGGACGCGGACTCACGCTGCGGCAGACCACCCAGCGCGTCACGCTGGGGCAAACCACCAGCGGCCGACTCACGCTGCGGCACACCGCTCGTGCCCGGCTGGCGCTGTGGCAGACCGGTGCTCGGCTGTGGCACACCGTTCGCGCCCGGCTGACGGATCGGCAATTCACCGGAGTTCGGCTCCCGCGGCGGCAGGCCGGTCCCGGCCTGCTCCGCGGGACCACCGGGCTGCCGCGGCGGCGGACCGCCTGGAGCCAGGTTGCGCTTGGGCAGATTGGCCGCGGCGAGCTTGCCGCGCTGCGGACCGCTCGGCGCGGGCTGCCCCGGCGCGGGGCGCAGGCTCGCAGCCGACTGCTGCGCGTCGGCGCGCATACCGGACGACGACATGGCCGAACCGGGCTGCCGCTGCGGCAGCCCGCCCGGGCCGGTGGCCGCGGGCGCGCTCGGGGTGGGTCCGCTCGGGTTCGGCGTGGCACTGGTGACCGGAATCGGGCCGCTCACCCCGGGATCGACGGTGACCATGACATTGCCCCCAGGGGTCCGCGTGACGGCCCGCATCTGCATGGACGACGGCGCCGACGGACGCTTCGGCGCGGCGGCCTGCGGCGAGGGCTGCGGGGTGACGGGCTGCGCCGCGCTCGGCTTGCCCGCGACGATCAGTCCGACCGGCACGTGCACGGTCACCGTCACGCCTGGGTCGCGCGCGGTGTCGAAGGTGGGGCGCAACCGCACGGTCAGGCCGTGCCGCTCGGCGAGCCTGCCGACCACGAACAGACCCATGTGGCGGGCCGTGTCCGGACCGGGCTCGGCGGTCTGCTCCAAGCGCCGGTTGATGTCCGCCATTTCGGCGGGCGGCATACCGATGCCGCGGTCGGCCACCTCGATGAGCAGGCCCTGATCGTGCGCTTGGGCGAAAGTGAACTTGACGTCGGTCTCCGGCGGCGAGGCGCGCAGCGCGTTGTCCAGCAGCTCGGCGAACAGGTGCGCAAGGTCGGAGGCGGCGGGTTCCTTCAGCGAACCGCGCGGCGTGGCGCCGAGCTTCACGCGCTCGTAGTCCTCGACCTCGGAGATCGCGGCGCGCAGCACGTCGGCGATCTCGACCGGGGCGGACTTGGCGCGGCGCTGCCTGGTACCCGCGAGGATGAGCAGGTTGTCACCGTTACGGCGCATACGTGCGGCGAGGTGGTCCAGCCGGAAGAGGTTCTCCAGCAGGCGCGGGTCCTTCTCGTCGTACTCCATCGCCTCGATGAGGGTGAGCTGATGGTCGACGAGCGACTTGGACCGCCGCGCCAGGGTCTCGAACATGTCGTTGACCTGCGAACGCATCTTCGCCTGGTCGCTCGCAAGGCGCAGCGCCTGGCCGTGGATGTCGTCGACCGCGCGGGCCAGCTGACCGATCTCCTCGGTGCTGCGCACCGGCATCGGCTCCAGCGGCACCTCCTCCGGCGAGGCGCCGTTGCGGAGCTGGGCGACCTCGTGCGGCAGGTCGCTCTCGGCCACGCGCAGCGCGGCCAACCGCAGCCGGTGCAGCGGGACGATCATCGAGCGGGCCACGAAGACGGCGAGCAGGAGCGCGGCGAGGATGGTGGCGATGACGACCGCGGTGTAGGTCCACGCGTCGCGCTGGGCCGTGGACACCAGCGACTGCATCGCGGAGTCGATGTCCTTGGTCGACTTGCCGACGACGTGCTCGTAGACCGCGAGGCTGTCGGTCAGCGACTTCTTCAGTTCACCGATCGGCAGCTGGCCCGCCTGCGCCTGCGTGCTGGTCAGCAGCGCGACCCTGGTGTCGATGCCCGCGCGCAGATCGGCGATCGAGGTGTCGCCGTCCGGGAACCGGTGCGCGACCACGTTGAGCAGCGCGCGCTCCGTGCTGGACGCGATGAGGAAGCTCTGCACGCCGGCCTGCTGGTTGCGCAGCACCTCCGGGAACGACGCGACCACGCTGACCAGCGCGGCACGGGTGTTGAGCGAGTCGACCAACCGCAGTTTGGCCGCGTCGACCCCACTGTCGCTGACCTGGCCGACCGTGGTTTCGACGATATGCACGCTGTCGTTGCGGACGCGGTCGATCAACGCGACGGTATCCGAGGCCGGACCGGTGGTGGCGCCTTTCCCCTGGGCACGGACGGCTTTGGCCTGGTTGAGCATGCTCTCCAGCGACGCGCGCGCGCCGGGCACGCTGCTCAGCCGCTCGACCGACTTCTCCGCGTTGGCGATCGCCTTGTCCAGATCCGCCAGGTTCTGATCCGTCACGATGGAAGTGTTCGGCGCCAGGGTGACCATCTGCGAACTCGCAGTGGTCGCCGTCTGCGCGCTGAGGCCGGTGACCACCGGGATGGCGGCGATGTTCTCGGCGATGTCGGCGAGCCGGTTCGATTCCGCGAACTCCGATGAGATCCTGGACACGCCGAGCCCGACCGCGACCGCCAGAGGCACGGCGAGCACCGCCGTCACCTTCCAGCGCAGGTCCCAGTTGCCGAGCGCCCAGCGTTTGTTGCCGGACCTAGCGGCGTCACGCATCTCCCACTCACTTTCCAAACTGGCCTCTACCACGCACCATCAGCCGAACCTCCACAATCGCGTGCATGGCTCGACGGGTGGAGCTGGCCGAGAACTGCGGCTGGCCGAGAAATTGCGTCTACGACGGCCCAAACAAGTGACATCAGATTCTAACGGATCAATAACTTCTTGGGTGACTCCGTGTAAGTTCGCAACCGATGACCTGCCGATTCCAGGCAAAACCAAAGGTCGCGGCACCCACCCGGGCGTCGCGTGAAGTCTGCCACAATCAACCAGATCTATCGAGGCGGGCATCGAGGCGAGGCTAGGGAGTCACGGGGTTGAACGTGCGGCAGGAGTATCGACCGGCCTATCAGACCAGCTTGGTGGATCCCGCCGAGTTCTGGGCCGCCGCGGCCGAGGCGATCGACTGGGACGTGCGGCCGACGCAGATCCTCGACACCAGCGCCCGCCCGGTGGCCAGGTGGTTTCCCGACGGCCGGCTCAACACCTCCTTCAACGCGCTCGATCGGCACGTGCATCCGACGACCCCCGGTGCCCCCAGCCGCGCCGATCAGCCGGCACTAATATACGACTCGGCTATGACCGGCGCCACCGCCGTCTACACCTACGCCGAATTGCTCGACGAGGTGGCGCGGTTCGCCGGTGCGATGGCCCGGTTGGGCGTCTCGGCGGGCGATCGTGTGGTGATCTACCTGCCGATGATCCCCGAAGCGGTGATCGCGATGCTGGCCTGCGCCCGAATCGGCGCGGTCCACTCGGTGGTGTTCGGCGGCTTCGCGGCGCCGGAGCTGGCCGCCCGCATCGATGACGCCGAGCCGGTGTTGATCGTCACAGCGTCCGGCGGCCTGGAACCGGGCCGGAAGATCGAATACCCGCCGATCGTGTTGCAGGCGCTGGATCTCGCCGAGACCACCGCGCCGCGCACCGTGGTCGTCAAGCAGCGGCCGGAGTTCGACACCATTCACTTCCCGGCTCCGCAGCCCGCCACCGAGTTCCTGCCGAGTTCGGCGCAGACCGTGGCCGCGCAGTGGCTGGACTGGGACGACGCCGTGCGCGACGCGCCACCGGCCGGCCCGGTGCCGGTCGCCGCGACCGATCCGCTCTACATCCTCTACACCTCCGGCACCACCGGTAAGCCCAAGGGCGTGGTCCGGGACAACGGCGGGCACGCGGTCGCCCTGGCCTGGTCTATGCGCAATATCTACGACGTAGCCGCGGGCCAGGTGATGTGGGCCGCCTCCGACGTGGGCTGGGTGGTCGGGCACTCCTACATCGTCTACGCGCCGCTGCTGGTCGGAGCCACCACGCTGCTGTTCGAAGGCAAGCCGGTCGGCACGCCGGACGCGAGCGCGTACTGGCGGGTGATCGACCGGCACAAGGTGGACGTGCTGTTCACCGCCCCCACCGCGCTGCGGGCCATCCGCAGGGCGGATCCGCAGGCGGAGCTGGCCCACCGCCACGACCTGTCCTCCCTGCGCGCCCTGTTCTGCGCGGGCGAGCGCCTGGACCCGGCCACCTACGCCTGGGCCGACGAGACCCTGCTCGCCGACCGCCCGGACTGCCCCGTCGTCGATCACTGGTGGCAGACCGAGACCGGCTGGCCGATCTGCGCGAACCCGCTCGGCCTGCAGCAGTTGCCGATCAAGCCGGGTTCGGCGTCGGTGCCGGTGCCGGGTTATCGACTACGGGTGCTCGACTCCTCCGGCAACGCGGTGGCGCCCAACACCGAGGGCAATATCGTCATCGGTCTGCCGCTGCCGCCCGGCACGCTGACCGGGCTGTGGCGCGACGACGCCCGCTACGAGCGCTCCTACCTGTCCGCCTATCCCGGCCACTACCTCACCGGCGACTCCGGCTACTTCGACGAGGACGGCTATCTGTTCGTGCTCGGCCGCAGTGACGACGTGATCAACATGGCCGGGCACCGGCTCTCGGCAGGCAGCATCGAGGCGGCCATCGCCGGGCACGAGGCGGTCGCCGAATGCGCCGTCATAGGGCTGCCCGACGAACTCAAGGGCCACCGGCCGCTGGCGTACGTGGTGCTGAAGTCCGGTGTCGACATCGATCCCCGGCGACTGCGCGAGGAGCTGATCGAGCGGGTTCGCACCCAGGTCGGCGCCATCGCCACGCTGCACGACGCCATCGCCGTGACGGCGCTGCCCAAGACCAGGTCCGGCAAGATCCTGCGCAAGACCATCCGCCAGATGACCTCCGGCGGCCCGTTCGAGGTGCCCTCCACCATCGAGGATCCGGGCGTGCTCGCGGCCCTGGAACAGCAGATCCGCGCGGCCCGTCCGGAGTGGCGGGAACCGGCGGGCAGCGACACCGAGAACACCGACGACGTGGTGGCGCCCGACGTGGATCCGGTTGTGCCATCCTGAGTTTCCGCACGACTTGTGATGTCCTCAGAGTTTCCACAGAGGACGTTCATAACCGTGCCAGCAGTTCGAAATAGCCTCGAGACCGCCCCGAAACCCTTCGATGATCTGGAGGCAACACATCATGAAACGTTCCGTAGGCCGCCCCGCCCTCGCCGCTCTCGCAGCCGGCGGATTCGCCACGGTCACGTTCGTCCTGAGCCCCGCGATCGCCACCGCGGGCCCGATGGAATACGCCGAGCCGCTGCTGACCTCGAGCTGCACGTTCGCCCAGGTCGATGCCGCGCTGCACGACCGAGCGCCGCAGCTGGCCGCGATGCTCGACGCCAACCCGAGTCAGAAGGCCGAGCTGCAGCGCAGGTTCGACCAGCCGGTCGAGCAGCGGCGGGCCGAGCTGCAGCGGGCCATCGACGAGAACCCGGAGGCCGCGCGCCAGGCGGAGAACGACCCGCGGACCGCGCAGCTGCGCGACACCATCCGCGCTGTGGCCGAGTCCTGCCACAACTACTGATCGCGCGACGAAATCGGTGACTCGCCGGGTCCACCAGGACCCGGCGAGTCATCCGTCCGAGAGCTGGTCGCGAGTCCGGCATCCCCGGCCGCACGGCCTGAAGACCCGCAGAGGAGGGGAGCAGAATGGACGACGTGACGTCGACCCCGACCCCCACGGTTCTCGTCGTCGACGACGACGAGGACGTGCTCGCCTCGGTCGAGCGCGGGCTGCGGCTGTCCGGCTTCCAGGTCCTGGTGGCCAGGGACGGCGCGCAGGCGCTGCGCAGCGTGAACGATCACGCGCCCGACGCCATCGTGCTCGACATGAACATGCCCGTTCTGGACGGCGCGGGCGTGGTCACCGCGTTGCGCGCGATGGGCAACGACGTGCCGATCTGCGTGCTCAGCGCCCGCGCGTCGGTGGACGACCGCATCTCCGGTCTGGAGTCCGGCGCCGACGACTACTTGGTCAAGCCGTTCGTGCTGAAGGAACTCGTGGTTCGGATCCGTGCCTTGCTGCGCCGTCGATCCGACACGCCCGCCCCCGCGACCCCTGGCGCGATCACCGTCGGTCCGCTGGAGGTGGACGTCGCGGGCTATCGCGCGATGCTGCACGGCCGTGAGATCGAGCTGACGAAGCGGGAGTTCGAACTGTTGTCCACGCTGGCCAGGAATGTGGGCGTGGTGCTGAGCCGGGAGCGGCTGCTGGAACTGGTGTGGGGCTACGACTTCGCCGCCGACACCAACGTGGTGGACGTCTTCGTCGGCTACCTGCGCCGCAAGCTCGAGGTGGACGACACGCCCAGGTTGCTGCACACGATCCGCGGCGTCGGGTTCGTGCTGCGAGCGCCGAAATGACCGGGTCCGCCCCTGACCGCCCGAAGACCCGTCGGCGCCGGTCGTTTTCGCTGCGCACCCGGGTCGCGGGCGCGGCGGCGGCGGGAGCGATCGTCATCGTGACGCTGATCAGCCTGATCAGTATTCGCGCGATCGAGCGCAACAACGTGCAGCAATCCGACCAGCAACTCGCCGTCGCGGCGCGGATCGTGCTGATCGAGCCGCAGATCGCCGTCCGGTTCATCAGCTTGACCGGGCTGAACAACGACATGGCGGTGACCGTCCGGGACAACGGCGACGTCGTCGCGAGCACGCCCACCGAACTGCCCGAGCTGGCGACCGGTTCGCGCACCGTCCCGGTGGGCGGCACCCCGTACCGGATCCTGACCACCACCGAGAATCAACCAGCGGGCCGGGTCGTCTCACTGGGCATCCCCGCCGCGGGCGCGGCCGAGGCCACCGCCGAGCAGCAACGATGGGTGCTCGGCGGCGCACTGCTGGCCATCGCCGCCGCGGCGGCGCTCGGCTGGCTGCTGGCGGGCGCCGCGGTGCGTCCGATCGTCCGGCTCACCCGGCAGGTGGGGGCGCGTAGCGCGTTCCCCGATCCACGCAATCCGCAGACGCCGGTGGAGGGCGCGGGCGTGCGCGAGGCGGAGAAACTGGCCGACGCGGTGAACACCATGCTGCACCGGGTGGACCAGGCCCAGGCCCAGACCGCGGCCGCGCTGGAGACCGCACGCGACTTCGCCGCCGTGTCCGCCCACGAGTTGCGCACGCCGCTGACCGCGATGCGCACCGACCTCGAGGTGCTGCGCACCCTCGATCTCGACGAGGCGCAACGGGCCGAGATCCTCGACGACCTGCAGCGCAGTCAGGGCCGGGTGGAGAGCACGCTCGCGGCGCTGGAGCGGCTGGCCACCGGCGATCTGACCAACGAGCGCGACCACGTCGCCACCGACGTCGGCGACCTGTGCGACCAGGCCGCGCACGACGCCATGCGGCATTTTCCCGGCCTCACCGTGCGCATCGATTCCGACGCCGAGCTCGTCACCCGCGGCCTGCCCGCCGGGTTGCGGCTGGCGGTGGACAACGCGCTGGCCAACTCCGTCAAGCACGGCGGAGCCACGGAGGCCCTGGTCTGCGCGCACCGGAGGCCGGGCGGCCACATCGTGATCTCGATCGACGACAACGGCCGCGGCATCCCGCCGCAGGAGCGCGAAGCCGTCTTCGACCGCTTCTTCCGCGGCAGCCAAGCCAGCAAAGGCGGCTCCGGCCTCGGCCTGGCGCTGGTCGCCCAGCAGGCCCAATTGCACGGTGGCCGCGCCTACTTCGACGCGGGCACCCTCGGCGGCATCCGGCTGGTCCTCGATCTGCCCGAGCGGTCGGCGATTTAGACATCCCTCAGAGAAACGCCAAGAAGCGCACCATAATTCGCGTTTAGGGTGTGCGAACGTGATCGGAAAACGCGCCCGCTGGGCACTTCTCGCCGTTGCCCTCGTTTCCGCTGGTGCGCTCGGCGCCGCAATCACCGCATGTGCCGGGGCCGGTCGAGGGCCGACGGGAATCGCGCTGGTCAACGGCGATACCGGCCCGACCGGCGCGCGGGTCGTCAAGGCGCTGCAGGACGCGGGCGGCTACGAATGGACCGCCGTCGCCGCGAGCGCGGTGGACACCGACGATTACGCCGCCGTCATCACGCTGCCCAGCGATCTGACCGAGTCGTTGGGCACCCTGGCCGGCGCGGAGCCGAAGCGGGCCGAAGTCACCGTGGACACGCACGAAGACGCCGACGCCGACCTGGTGCACGGCGCGGTGACCGCGGTGACCCAGCGGATCGGCGCGGTCGGCGTCGAGGCCGCCCTCACCGCGGTCACCCAGGCCCGGTCCCAGCTCTCCCAGGTGCAGTTCACCGCCCAGCTGCTCAACGCGGGCGTCGGCGCGGCCGCCGCCGGCGCCGATCAGTTCAGTTCCGGCGCAGATCAGCTGCTCGGTTTCCTGGAGTTCGCGAAAACGGGTTCGGCGCAGCTGACTTCGGCCATCGCGCTGCTGAACTCCACCGTCGACGGCGCCGCCGCGCAAGCGAACCAGCTCGCCGCCGCACTCGATTCGACCGGCATCACCATCGCGCAGGTGGAACAGACGGCGAACACCGTCAGCAGCGGACTCGATCAGATCCTGCCGCTGCTGCGCGCGCTGCCGTTCGCGAACGATCCGGCCCTCGCCGACATCATCGGCAAGCTGGACGCGCTGCGCAGCGTGTCCGGCCAGGCGGGCGCGCAGCTGACCGGACTCGGCTCGCTGGTCGGCGGCGCGGTGGACCCCGAGACCGATCTCGGCACTCTGCTTCGCACCGTTGTCGACCGTCTGACCAGCGCGAGCGCGCAACTGTCCGAGGGCGCGAAGCTCGCCGAGGGCTTGCCCCAGCTGGCCGAACAGGGCGGCGCCCAACTGGTCGACGCCATCGCCCAGCTCACCGGCGGTGTGAGCCAGCTGCAAGGCATCGTCCACAACCTGAGCGCCCAGACCGACAAAGCCGTCGCCGCCCTGCCCCAACGCAGCAGCGCCCAGCAGTCGGCTCTGGCCTCCGCCCTCACCGATCCGGTCGAGATCGTCCGAAAGTAGCCGGACACGACGATGGCCCGTGTTCCTGGATGGAACACGGGCCACACATTTCGAGCTGCGGCGCAACACTGCGTCGTGCGATCCCCGACGACGAAACACCGGCCACACATCTCAGGCCGCGGCGAAACCTTGGATGGTGCGATCTCCGGCGCACGTCACCACACCGGCTCGACCACAGGTTTCGAGCGAAGCGAGACCGAGCATTGCCCGTTCACGGCCCGCCGCAGCGCGGCAAAACTAATTTGCGTTCAGCAGGTCGATCACGAAGACCAGCGTCTTGCCCGACAGCGGATGCCCCCCGCCGACGGAGCCGTAGGCCAGCTCCGGCGGGATCGTCAGCTGACGACGGCCGCCGACCTTCATGCCGGGGATGCCGTCCTGCCAGCCCTGGATCAGGCCGCGCAGCGGGAAGGTGATGGACTCACCGCGGTTCCAGGACGAGTCGAACTCTTCGCCGGATTCGAATTCGACGCCCACGTAGTGCACCTCCACGGTGCCGCCGGGCACCGCTTCCTTGCCCGAGCCTTCGATGATGTCCTTGATCACCAGCTCGCTGGGCGCGGGCCCTGCCTGGAATTCGATCTCCGGTTTGGTCATTCGGCTATGCCCCTTCGATAGGTGGTGGATGGATGTCGTCAGCGGTTGTTGATTTCGCGGTAGTCGCGAGCGCCGTAGCCGGTGTAGATCTGCCGCGGACGGCCGATCTTCAAAGGCTCGCTGTGCATTTCGCGCCAGTGCGCGATCCAGCCGGGGAGCCGGCCCATCGCGAACAGCACCGTGAACATGCGGGTCGGGAAGCCCATCGCCTTGTAGATGACGCCGGTGTAGAAGTCGACGTTCGGGTACAGGCGCCGCTCGATGAAGTAGTCGTCGGTGAGCGCGGCCTCTTCCAGGGCCTGCGCGATGTCGAACAGCTCGTCGTGGCCGCCGAGCTTGCTCAGGATCGCGTCGGCGTGCTTCTTGGCGATCGAGGCGCGCGGGTCGTAGTTGCGGTAGACGCGGTGCCCGAAGCCCATCAGCTTCACCCCGTCTTCCTTGTTCTTGACCTTGCGGATGAACTCCTTGACGTCGCTGCCGCTGGCCTTGATGCCGTCGAGCATCTCCAGCACGGCCTGGTTCGCGCCGCCGTGCAGCGGGCCCCAGAGCGCGTTGATGCCGCCGGACACCGAGGTGAACAGGTTGGCGTCGGAGGAGCCGACCAGGCGCACGGTCGAGGTGGAGCAGTTCTGCTCGTGGTCGGCGTGCAGGATGAGCAGCATGTCCAGCGCCGCCGCGACCTCGGGATCGACCTCGTAGGGCTCGGCCGGGAAGCCGAAGGTCATCCGCAGGAAGTTCTCCACCAGGCTCAGCGAGTTGTCCGGGTAGAGGAAGGGCTGGCCGACCGACTTCTTGTACGAGTAGGCCGCGATGGTGGGCAGCTTGGCCAATAGTCGGATGGTGGACAGCTCGACCTGTTCGGGGTCGCGCGGGTCCAGCGAGTCCTGGTAGTAGGCCGACAGCGCGTTCACCGCCGAAGACAGCACCGGCATCGGGTGCGCGTTGCGCGGGAACCCGTCGAAGAACCGCTTCAGGTCCTCGTGCAGCAGGGTGTGCCTGCGGATGCGGTCGGTGAAGTCCTCGAGCTGGGCCTGGGTGGGCAGCTCGCCGTAGATGAGCAGGTAGCTGACCTCGATGAAGGTCGAGGCCGCCGCGAGCTGGTCGATCGGGTATCCGCGGTAGCGCAGGATGCCCGCCTCACCGTCGATGTAGGTGATCGCCGACTTGGTCGGGGCGGTGTTCATGAAGCCCGGGTCGTACGTCACGTACCCGGTGCTGGCCAGCAGCTTTCCCAGCTCGATCCCGTCGTTGCCCTCGGCGGCCCTGGTGACCGTCATCGGGAACTCGCCGCCGGGGTAGGAAAGGACCGGCTTGGCGTCGTCGTCGACGTTGATGATGTTCTCAGCGGGCACGGAAGGATCCCTCTCAGGCTAGAACCACAGGCACCGGCGCGGTCGGCGCACGATGCGCTTGCCTCAACGCTAGCCGTTCACCGACGCGGACAATACCGGAGGGTAGGCCTGCGGCGGCTCACAAACACGTCCCGGCGCGGTGAGGTTCCGCGCCCACGGCGCAACGCGGTCGCCGGGTGTTCGCGGTGCACGTCACAGGCCGATTTCGGTCTGAGCGCGAGCGACACGGTAACGCGTGAAGGCCGGGAACGCGACCGCCGCGATCAGCACGCCCACCACCACGAGCGCGCCGCCGCCCGCCGCGGCCACAGCGGTACCCAGGCTCGCTGCCGCGAAACCGTGGGCAACATCACCGATCCGCGGACCGCCCGCCACCACTACTGTGAAGACCCCTTGCAACCGTCCGCGCAGCTCGTCGGTGGCCACCGTTTGCAGCATCGTGACCCGCAGCGCGGCCGAGACCATGTCCACCGCGCCGCCGAACGCCGAGCAGGCCAGCGCGATCCACAACCCCGCGCCGAGGCCGATGCCGTGGCCGGTGAAGCCGACGGCCAGACCGAAGCCGACCATGGCCAGACCCCACAGCACGATGCAGACCAGCACGGCCAGGCCCTGCCTGCGGACACGCGGGATCCAGCCGGAGAACACCCCGCCGAGCACTGCCCCCGCCGACATCGAGGCGAACAGCAAACCGAGTGCCACCCCACCGGTGGCCGGGTCTCCGAAGGTCTCATGCGCGATCTGTGGGAACAGCGCGCGCGGCATTCCGAACACCATGGCGATCACGTCCACCGCGAACGACGCGAGCAGCACCCGCTGCGTGGCGAGATAGCCGAAACCGGCGAGCACCGTGCGGAATCCGGCACGGCGCACCGTTCCGGTCGGCGGCAGCGCGGGCAACCGCCAGACCGCCCAGAGAGTGGCCAGCAACGCGACGGCGTCGAGGAGATAGAGCGTGGCGAGCCCGACGACCGGGATGAGCGCACCGGCCAGCACCGGCCCCGCGATGGCGCCGAACTGCAGAACCGTCATGTTCAGCGAATTCGCGGCGGCCAGTTGGTCATCCGGCAGCAGGCGCGGGATGGCGGCGCTGCGGGTGGGCTGGTTCACCGCGAAGAACGCCTGCTGCACCGCGAACAGCCCGAGCACGACCCAGACGTTGTCCAGTCCGACCGCCGCTTGCAGCCAGAAGGCCAGCGCCGTGAGCCCGGTGCCCGCATTGGTGAACAGTAGGAGCCTGCGCCGGTCGAGTACGTCGGCCAGCGCGCCGCCCCACAGGCCGAACACGATCAACGGCGCCAGGCCGAACAATCCGGCCAGACCGACGTAGCCGGAGCTGCCGGTGATCTGGAAGATCTGCTGCGGCACCGCGACGACGGACAGCTGAGCGCCGATCATGGTGACGATGCCCGAACTCCACAGGCGTCGGAAGTGCGGATCGCGCAGCGGAGTGGTGTCGGCGAGCAGTTTCACCGGGCGCAGCGTATCCAGTCGCCCGGACCGGTCGGGCGCGAGAATTCTCACGCCCGGACCGGGAATACCTCAGGGCTGCAAGCGCTCGATCGTCGTGGTCGCGTTCTCGATCCGCACTCGGATCCGGTTGTGCAGTCTGCCGCGCCGCCCTTGCCAGAACTCGACCTCGTCGGGGCGGACCAGGAAACCGCCCCAGTGCGGCGGTACCGGGATCTCGTCGACATCGGCGAACCGCGCGGTCGCCTCGGCCAAGGTGCGATCCAGTTCCGACCGCGAGCCGATCGGCTCGGACTGCCGCGAGGCCCACGCGCCGAGTTGCGAGTCGCGCGGCCGGGAACGCCAGTAGGCCGCCGTCGTCTCGGCGGGCACCCGTTCGACCGCGCCGCGCAGGTGCACCTGCCTGCCCAGCGCGGGCCAGACGAAGGTGACCGCGGCGTACGGGACGGCGGTCAGCTGAGCGCCCTTGGCGGACTCGTAGTTCGTGTAGAAGATCACACCTTCCGGCGAGAGCCCTTTACACAGGACGGTCCGCGCGACCGGTCGCGGTGTGCCGTCGGCCACCGACACCGTGGCCAGCACCATGGCGTTGGGTTCGGCGATGCCGACCGCGG
Source organism: Nocardia barduliensis (assembly GCF_013315795.1). Classification (GTDB taxonomy): domain Bacteria; phylum Actinomycetota; class Actinomycetes; order Mycobacteriales; family Mycobacteriaceae; genus Nocardia; species Nocardia barduliensis. The sequence continues at coordinate 30,313 of NZ_JABLTE010000030.1, read as the reverse complement.
TGGCCTGTTCGATCCAGTGCCGCAGCAGCGGCTCCCAGCCTCCGGCGAGCCAGGTCTCGTCCAGGTCGACGTCCTCGTTGCCGCCGTGCGGCAGGCCGCCGTAGTCGACCCGCATGGCGGCGAGATCCGATGAATTGTCCAGGTCACGCATGGGCCAGACGTTACTCCGCAGTAGCGGGGAGCTAAGGTTTTGATGATCGGCATGTGCTCGTCAAATCCGACATCTTCCCATCGACGAGAACATGCGACCCAAGTGCAAGGAGAGTCGCAACATGACTACCAGCCCCGCGGTTTCCGGTGGGCAGGCCACCGTACCCAGCGATTTCGTCAGTGGCCTGGAGGGCGTGGTTGCTTTCACCACCGACATCGCCGAACCCGACAAGGACGGCGGCGCGCTGCGCTACCGCGGAGTCGACATCGAGGACCTGGTGGAGAACCGGGTGACCTTCGGTGACGTGTGGGCGCTGCTGGTCGACGGATCGTTCGGCCGCGGCCTGCCGCCCGCCGAGCCGTTCCCGCTCCCCGTGCACACCGGTGACGTGCGCGTCGACGTGCAGGCCGGCCTGGCCATGCTCGCTCCGATCTGGGGCTACCAGCCGCTGCTGGACATCGACGACGAGACCGCTCGGGAGAACCTCGCCCGCGCCTCGGTCATGGCGCTGTCCTATGTGGCGCAGTCGGCGCGCGGCATCTACCAGCCCGCGGTCCCGCAGAAGAAGATCGATGAGTGCACCACGGTCACCGAGCGCTTCATGACCCGCTGGAAGGGTGACCCGGACCCGCGCCACACCGAAGCCATCGACGCCTACTGGGTCTCCGCCGCCGAGCACGGCATGAACGCCTCCACCTTCACCGCCCGGGTGATCGCCTCGACCGGCGCCGACGTGGCGGCCTCGCTGTCCGGTGCGATCGGCGCGATGTCCGGTCCGCTGCACGGCGGCGCGCCCGCGCGCGTGCTGCCGATGATCGAAGAGGTCGAGAAGTCCGGCGACGCACGCGCTCTGGTCAAGGGCATCCTGGACCGCAAGGAGAAGCTGATGGGCTTCGGTCACCGGGTCTACCGGGCCGAGGACCCGCGCGCCCGCGTCCTGCGCGCCACCGCGAAGCGCCTGGCCGCTCCGCGCTACGAGGTCGCCGCCGCGCTGGAGCAGGCCGCCCTGGCGGAACTGCGCGAGCGTCGTCCCGACCGCGCCATCGAGACCAATGTGGAGTTCTGGGCCGCGGTGATCCTCGACTTCGCCGAGGTCCCCGCGCACATGATGCCCGCCATGTTCACCTGCGGCCGCACCGCGGGCTGGTGCGCGCACATCCTGGAGCAGAAGCAACTGGGCAAACTCGTCCGCCCCGCGGCCATCTACACCGGCCCCAGCCCCCGCAAGCCCGAAGAAGTCGAAGGCTGGACCACCATCGGGCACACGTAAGCCACCCACGACCCCATATTCACGAGCCGGACGTGACGGCGGGAGATGTCCTCCTGCGGTGACGTCCGGCTCGCGTCGCATACGGGAAGCGGGCTACTGATCAGCCCGCGGCCCGACTGCGACCCGCCGTCCGTCGCTGGTGGTCACAGTGACGCGCGGCTCTTCGCTGCCGGTGGCGCGGACGACCGCGAACGCCAACCCATCCGCGCCGATCGCAGTGATCTGTTCCTCCAAGCTGGAGGCCACCGACAGAAATACCGCGTCCTGTGCGGCGCGTCCGATCACCGCGAACCAGCCCGCACCGGTCCGGTCAGCAGTCGCGGACCGGAACCGGGCTCCGCGTCGCTGCAACGGCTCCCACGCCAGGGTGTGCGTGTGCCGGGGACCGGAAGGCCGGGGTGCGCCGAACGTTGTTCCGTGCGTCGCCCACTGATCTCCGTCGGGGTGCACGAACACGATGTAGCGGCCGCGCTCGCCGTCGACGACGACAGCGGCGATCTCGTCGCGGACAATAGCGCTGATCGGGGTGAGGTCCCGGTCAGCGGCGGTCAGTGCATCGAGCGCCACGGAGACCGCTGGATGATTCAGAGTGTCCATTCGCCGTGCCGATTCCTTTCCTGTCAGCGGATCGCTCAATGACGGCGCTGTTATCCCACCGTCGACCCAGTAGCGTGCGGCGTCCTTGAATCGACTTTCCGCCGGTAGGTCCTGATCAGGCCACGAGCTTATGGATTCCTCCTTCGAGAATGGGCGTGCCGACCACCTCGCCGGGTCGGTGCCGTTGGGTTGGCGTCGATGTCCGGGGCGACTCCGGCCGCGCGCAATGTCCGCTGGATCTCCTGCTTGCGGGCGCAGTGGGTGAGTCGGCAGCACAGATGCCGCGCCCACTGCTGGCGGGCCTGCTCGACCGTCAGCGGCAGGGGCGGCGGTTCGTGACTGAGGCGTTCATCGATCTCGGTGAACCGCAGCCCAATAGCCGGTGCACCGGTCGCCAGCCAGGCAGCGGCGGATACGCAGGCGATGACCGCGGCGGCCATCGCGGCGAGGATCAGCACCGGCCCGGCGGGCATGGCTGTCCATACACCACCGCGGCGACGAGATCGGCCCACTGCGTAGCGAGGTAACCCACCTGCGTCCACGCCGCGTGCAGGGTCTCCTCGGTAACCTTCTCCTGCGCGAGCAACAACACCTCGGCATCGACGTACGCGGCGGCGAGCGCGTCAGCGGCGGGCCCGACATCGGCCGCGCCGGTGGTCGGCGCAAGGTGGGTGGTCACCCATTGGTTGATCAGCGTGACGAGCTCGGCGCGGCGGCGGTCGATGTCGGCGGTGCGGCCCGGGTCGATTCGGCGGCTGCGGTGCAGGTGCGCGAGTGCCCGCGCCCATCGAGTGACGAGGTGATCGCCGGGCTTGTCGCCTGCGACGTAGCGGATCGCCGCGCTGACCTCGTGCCAGTCCGGTAACCCGTGCTGAAACCTGTTGCCCGCGTCCATACCCGGTTACTCCTGTGATCCGAGCGAGTAGGCCATCGCCGCGAGGTATGGCAGGCATCGGCCGCCGTGGCCGGAGTGGTCGACGAGGATGAAGCGGGCGCGGTCCAAGTCGAGATCGGTGGGTTCGGTTCCGCAGTCGCGGTAGTGCGCGGCCCACAGGTCCCGGGTGTCTCGCGTGATACGCATGGCGGCCTCCGTGGCAGACGGTTCGGGCACACCAGCGCTGGGACCGCCGCGCAGTCCGAACCAAATGACCTCCCGCGCGGCCGGTACGTATCCGAGACGGGTGCGGGATCGCCTGCGGCCCAGCGCCGGTGTGCTGTCTCAGCGTCTCCGCGGCGGGTAGAAGCGACCAGGCAGTAACGACGCAGTTGCAACGCAACTTCGCAGCGTCTCTCCCGAGCGATTGGAGGATGGATGCGGTTGGCGATGTGTAATTTCCGAAGTCACCACGGCGGCACGAGCAGGGGGCTGAAGCGAGCCGATGATCATCTATCGCTGGACCGGAGTGGAATCGAAAGCGCTGCGCGATGCGATGCTGCTGAGCGTCGAAAAGTTCGCAGCCAGAACGGGGATCTCGGCGCGGTCGGTCACCAACTGGGAGCTCCAGGGGGTCTCTGCGCACATGCGGCCGAGCAGCCGGGAACTGCTGGACCAGGCGCTCGCGGAAGCGTCGCCGGAGGTGATTGCCCGCTTCGAGCGGGCCATCGCCGAGATCGGATCGCAGCGAGACGAACCCGAGGACGGCCTCCCGGTAACGGTTACGCTGGCGAATGACACCCCCGCTCGGCTGGTTCCGATCGCGTCGGGTGCTGGTGATGCTGATCAGGTCTGGGTGCGCGCCCGGACCGCCGCCGGAGAGGTCGTCCTCGTGTCACTCCCACGTCGCACCGTCGTCGCAGGATTCGGAGCTGGAGCCCTAGCCGCCGCCGTGGGCGCCAAGCCCGCGGCGGCCCTTGCCCACAGTCACGTCGACCATCCCGCCCATTTCCGCACGCTGCGGTTGGCGCTCATCGAGAGCGACAACCTCTACGGCGGGCAGTCGGTGATCCCGCTTGTCGAGCAGAATCTCGAGATCATGAACCAGCTGCGGCGCGCGGGTATCGGCGACGCCGCCGAGATGCAGCGGATGCGGATCTTCTACGCGGAGTTCGCGGCGTGGCTGTACCAGGACGCCTGTCACTGGTCGCGCGCTCAGCACTGGACCGACCGCGCGCTGACCTGGTCGCATCAGCTCGGCGATGACTACTGCATCGCAGCCACGCTGATCCGTAAGGCGCAGATCGCGAACGACATGGAAGACAGTGCCGAGGCAGTGGAGTTGGCGGAGGCCGCCGAACGCGCCGCGCCGCCGGGTACGCGTTTCGCCGCGGTGGCAGCGACCTATGCGGGGTACGGTGCCGCGCTGGCCGGTGACCGATCGGGCAGCGCTCGCGCGTTCGACCGGGCGCGCATGCTCGCGGACGACGCCGAGGCGGATCCGGTGTGGGGCGGGTTCCTCGACGGGCCGTACATCGACGTCCACCAAGCGCACGGGTATACGACGCTGGGCGACTATCGGGCCGCGATCGACCAGTTCGCGCGGGCGATCAGTGGAATGCAGTCCGGGTTCACGCGCGATGAAGCTGTCTACACCTCGCGGCAAGCGCTCGCGTACGCGCGCGCAGGTGAAGCAGAGCCCGCCGCCACGCTTGGCCTCGCCGCAATGCGGGTCGGCGTCAGCACCGGATCCGAACGCGTCCTGCGGAACGTGCGCGCTGTCGATGAGTTGCTGTCGGCGCGGAATCTGCCCGAAGTTGCCGAGTTCCATGCGGCGGCCGAGCGTTGGGCGGTCGTCTCGTGACGCGGCCGTTCGTGCTGCTGTCTGTCGCGACCAGCATCGACGGCTACATCGACGATACGACCGCCGAACGGCTGCTGCTGTCGAACGCCGAGGACTTCGACCGCGTCGACCAGGTGCGCGCCGAGTGCGACGCCATCCTCATCGGGGCGGGCACAGTCCGCGCCGACAACCCCCGGCTGATCGTGAAGGGCGAAGACCGCCAGGCCGAGCGCGCCGCGGCCGGCCGGACCCGGCAGCCGTTGAAGGTGACCGTCACCGACAGCGGCAACCTCGAGCCGGACGCGAAGTTCTGGCACCACGGCACCGACGAGCACCGGCCCGTGGTCTACACGACCGACGCCGGCGCAGTGAAGGTGCGCGAACAACTCGGCGAACTGGCGGACGTCGTCGCGCTCGGTGAGACGGTGGATTTCGGGGCGCTGCTCGACGACCTCGGCGCCCGGGGCGTCGGCCGGTTGATGGTCGAGGGCGGCTCCCACGTGCACACGGCGTTTCTGTCGGCCGGGCTCGCCGACGAGCTGCATCTCGCGATCGGCCCGATCCTGGTCGGCGACCCTGGCGCGCCGCGGTTCGTGAATCCCGCGCGGTTCCCGGGCGGTTCGACGCGGAGGATGCGGCTGGTCGACGTTACTCAGCTCGGCGACGTCGCGGTACTGCGCTACCAACCGAAGGCGTAGGTCGATACCGGTCGTCGGCATCGTCCTGCGGCGGCTGGTGTTCCTCGCCCGCGGCCGCCTCGAGTACGTCGAGGATCCGGCCGAGTACTACCTCGGCGTACCATCCGGGGGAAGCAAGAGGACTCGAGGGATGCTGGACAAACGAATATCGCGGCGCCGGATGCTCGGCGCCGGGGCCGTACTGGCCGCAGGAGCCGCCGCCACCGGGTGCGGCACCACACCGATCACGTCCGTCGCGCAGGCCGAAACGTCGGCTGCCCCCGCCACGAGCGCGCCGTTGGCGCCGGTATCTGCGACCCCCACCGCCGTCGCAGCCAGGCACGCCAGGCTGCGGCCACAGCGGTGGGGCGTCGACATGCCTGGGATCACCAGCACTTTCACGGCTGCGGGCAAACAGATGGCGCTCACCTTCGACGCGTGCGGCGGGCCGGGCAACAACGACATCGATGAGTCGCTGATGAACTTCCTGATCGCCGAGCGGATTCCGGCGACGCTGTTCCTCAACAAACGCTGGATCGACGCGAACCGGGCGCGGGCCGCGCAATTGGCGGCGAATCCACTCTTCGAACTGGCCAATCATGGCGTGGCGCACAAACCGCTTTCGGTGAACGGCCGTGCAGCCTATGGCATCGCCGGGACGGGTTCGGCGCAGGAGGCCGCCGACGAAGTGTGGGCGAACCACGAGTTGCTGTCCGCGCTGACGGGCAGGCCGCCGCGATTCTTCCGCGCGGGCACCGCGCATTACGACGACGTCGCGGTGTCCGTCGTCCGCGAATTGGGGGAAATCCCGGTGGGTTTCAGCATCAACGCCGATTTCGGCGCGACGGCTTCGGCCACCGAGGTGCAATCGGCGATGAATGCGGTTGCCCCGGGCGCTATTTCACTCGCCCACATGCACCGGCCGCACTCCGGAACTGCGGCGGGCATGATCGCGGCGCTGCCGAGGATCCGGGCGATGGGTTACACCTTCGTGCATCTGTAGGCGCTCGACCTGGGTTCGCCCGCGGTTCACTCCTCCAGCGACGCGAGCCAGTCGACGGCGACCGATTCGCCGTGGTCGACCTCGAAGAAGGCGACCTCCAGATGCTGACCGAGATCCACCAGACGGATGGCGTTCAACGGCACCGGCTGGACCAGCCGGACCCGCCACGGTTTGGGTTCGTCCCAGGCCCGCAGTTCGAGGTCCAGCCGCAGCACGGGGTCGTCGCGCCCGGAGTAGTCGGCCGCGACCGGCGCGGCGGCGAGTACGGTGGCGTCGGCGCGGCGGCCGTCGGCGAGGATCTTCGCGATGCTGGCGCGACCGGATTCTTCGAGGTCGGGCACGTACAGCACCAGGCGATCGCGGTCACGCGGGTCCACCCGGCAGCACACGACGTCGCCCGGGCGCATCCATTCCAGGTCGGCCTCGGCCACCCGCTGCCGCACCCGGCTCTCGTAGGGGAACTCCCCGGCCAGCTGCACCCGCACCCAGAACACGTGCCCGGGTTCGGTGCGCCGCGGACGCACGCCGAGGATCGTCGCGGTCCCCGCTTCGCCGCGGATGAGCAACTCCCGCCGCATCGCCTCCGAGACCGTCGCGCCGCGCAGGCGGAAATTCCGTGCCCGCTCGCGCAGTCGCCACCCCGAGTTTGCTGACGGCATGCTCATGGGCGCTTACGTTAGCCGGAGTGTGGGCGTCGCCACAGCGACACCACCGACTACCCTGTTCGCCATGACCTCTGCGTTTCCGACCATTCCCGACGATCTCAAGCCCGCCGACGGACGGTTCGGTTGCGGCCCCTCCAAGGTGCGCCCGGAGCAGCTGCAGTCGCTGGTGAACGTCGGCGCCTCGGTGTTCGGAACCTCGCATCGGCAGAAACCGGTCAAGGACGTGGTGGCGCGGGTGCGCTCGGGCTTGCGCGAGCTGTTCGGCCTGCCGGACGGCTACGAGGTGGTACTCGGTAACGGCGGCACCACCGCGTTCTGGGACGCGGCCGCCTTCGGCCTGATCCGTGAGCGCTCGCTGCACCTCACCAACGGTGAGTTCAGCTCGAAGTTCGCCGCGGTGACCAAGGGCAACCCGTTCATCGGCGACCCGATCGTGGTCTCGGCCGAGCCGGGCAGCGCGCCGGAGCCGGTGTCGGACCCGTCGGTCGACCTGATCGGCTGGGCGCACAACGAGACCTCGACCGGCGTGTCCATCCCGGTCCGGCGTCCCGCGGACTCCGAAAACGCGCTCATCGCCATCGACGCCACCTCCGGCGCGGGCGGCCTGCCGGTGACCATCACCGACGCCGACGTCTACTACTTCGCCCCGCAGAAGTGCTTCGCCTCCGACGGCGGCCTGTGGGTCGCGCTGATGAGCCCCGCCGCGCTGGCCCGGGTGGAGGAGATCAAGGCGTCCGGCCGTTGGACGCCCGATTTCCTGTCGCTGCCGATCGCGATCGACAACAGCACCAAGGACCAGACCTACAACACCCCGGCGCTGGGCACCCTGCTGCTGTTCGCCGACCAGATCGAGTGGCTCAACGGCAACGGCGGCCTGGACTGGGCGGTCAAGCGCACGCTGGACTCCTCGTCGCGGCTGTACTCCTGGGCCGAGTCGAGCGAGTACGCCACCCCTTACGTCACGGACCCGGCGCACCGCTCGCAGGTGGTCGGCACGATCGACTTCGCCGACTCGGTCGACGCGGCCGCGGTGGCGAAGATCCTGCGCGCCAACGGCATCGTGGACACCGAGCCGTACCGCAAGCTGGGCCGCAACCAGCTGCGCATCGGCATGTTCCCGGCGATCGATCCGGACGACGTCAGCCAGCTGACCCGCTCGATCGACTGGGTCGTGCAGAATCTCGGCTGAGCGCCGGGTATTTCGGTCCGACGGACGCAACACGCCCGAGATCGACACGCCGCAGAATTAGGCATAGCGGATAGAACAGAGCAGATTAGCGGGGCACGGACGTCTCTTCGGAGATTTCCGTGCCGCGTGTCCTGCCCCACGAATCTCAGATGTGCACTACTGTTTCGGAAAGTGGGCGGTGTCGCGAGTCGACGCGATAAGGAGGTAACGGTGCGTGAACTTCGAGTGATCGGGGTAACGCCCGACTCCACGCACATCGTGTGTATCGACACCGAGTCCGGTCAGAAGTTCCGGCTGCCCGCCGACGACAAACTGCGAGCCGCCGCGCGCGGAGACCTTGCCCGATTCGGCCAGATAGAGATCGAAATGGAAGCAACTATGCGTCCCCGAGATATCCAGGCCCGTATTCGCGCAGGGGCCTCTGTGGAACAGGTCACCGAGGAATCCGGAATGCCGGCCAGTCGTGTCGAGCGGTTCGCCTATCCGGTCCTGCTGGAGCGAGCGCGCGCCGCCGAACTCGCCCAGAAGGCCCATCCGGTCCGTCCCGACGGTCCCGCCGTTGACACCCTCATCGATGTGGTCACCGCCGCGTTCACCGCGCGCGGGCACAACATCGAGGGCGCGGAATGGGACGCCTGGAAGGACGAGAAGGGTTACTGGGTCGCCCAGTTGCAGTGGCAGAACGGGCGATCGGAGATCGCCGCGCACTGGCGCTACCAGCCGGACGCGCACGGCGGCTCGGTCTCCCCGCTCGACGATCCGGCCTCCGATCTGATCGATCCGGACTTCGGACGTGCGCTGCGCGGATTGGCGACCATCGTGCCGCCCGAGCCCGAACCGGCTCCGCCGCAGCCGGAACCGGTGGCCGAACCGCGTCCCGCTCCGGCCACGCCGCCCGCCCGCACCGCGAGCCGCCAGAGCCAGCCCACGCTGGACGAGTACTACGAACAGCGTGCCGTCGCGGCCGGTGGCAGCGCCGCCGCGATCCCGCCCGGCACAGGTGCCGCGACCGGTACGGCGGTCCCCGCGCCTGCCGCCAACCCGGCTCCCGCCAACCCCGCCGCGGCGACCACGGCTTCCGGCGCCGCGGCGGATACCGCCGCGCCCGCCCCTGCCGCGTCGGCGCCCGCCGCGAGCGAGGAGCCGGCCAAGCCCGCGAAGGCTCCGGCGAAGCCGAGTCGCGCCAAGCGGGGCAAGGCGCCGATGCCGTCCTGGGAGGACGTGTTGCTCGGGGTGCGCAGCTCCGGTCACTGAGCGCGCTGCCCGCCTCTCCGTGTCTTCATACCGTAGAGATGGGCGCGTGGGGCTCGCACAGGTCCTGCTTCAGCTGCCGCATCGGCTTCGGGCGTTCTCGTGAGTTACCCATGTGCTCGCGAAACCAGTAGTCGCCATTCGGTGCTCGATCGCCCGTGCGAGACGGAACCATTCCCTTACACCGCAGGGGAACGGGCGCGTGTTTCGCGGCGCGAAGCCGCCCCGCGCCCGGTGCGGGGCGAGTAAATTCTCGGTGTGGTCGACGACGCGCGTCGGCGCCGGGACAGGTCACCTCAGCGGTGCGCCGGTCGGTGCCAGCGCGCGTTGCTCGAAGTTCGCGAAGTCCATTCGTGCAACTATCGGGAGGTGCCGGAATGCTATCCAAGGCTTGGTCGCTCTGGTACGTCGACACCCCCGAGCCGGTGGCGATGCGGTGCGCGAACCACGACCCGGATCCTCGAGCCGCACTGGCGCTGGCGAAGCAACTGCACGAAGACCGCGACGTGCAGCCGATCATGGTCGGCACGCTGGCCGGTTGCGCGGGCCCGGAAATCGACGAGGTGTACATCGGCTGCTTTCCCGGTGTGACGGTGCTGTGCTCGGCCCAGGCCGCGCGGATCCACCCGACCGAGATCCCGGAATTGCTGGTGCGCCCGCTGGCCTCCGAACACACCTATCTGGTGTCGTTCGACACCGAGCACGGCTGGGGCGCGTTCGCCCATTGGGAGCGCGGCGAGTTCCGCCGGTCGTTCAGCTCCACCCGGGTGAACATCCTGGAGGACGAAGGACTTCCGCTGGTCTGGGAACGCCCGTACTGGGCGGGTGAGCATCCGGTGCGGTGGCGCGCGGGCGAACTGCCCGACCCGCATGCGCTGCCGTTCGACCCGCCCGACTTCGCCGACGCCGCCAACGACGAATGGCTCGGCTTCCACTACCGCGGACCGGTCGCCCCCGGCGCGATCGCGCCCAGCGACATCCCCATCTGCGGTTTCGCGCTGTACCCGAAGGGCAAGGCGATCCTCGGCCACACCGACGGCGGGTCGCACGCGACCTCGCGCAGGCGCGGCCTGCTCGGCTGGCTGCGCGGACCCGACCCCGTCCCTTAGGCGCGTCCGAGTGCGGCTGGCTGCGCGGGACTCGCCCCCGCCCCAGTCGCCGCCGAGGTCAACTGGCTACGCGGACTCGACCCCTACCGCTCCGGCGCGGCCCGCTCATGGAGATGCACGGACCCCGACCGTCGAGCGCGTCGCCTCTCGGCGGGATCGATCAGCTGAACCGCCGATCAGCCGATCAGCAACGCGATCCAGCCGAGCAGCACGCCCACCGCGCCGCCGCCGATCACCCACCGCGTCACCGGCGCGAAACGCCAGCGCCACGCGGTGGGCGCGGCGCCGCCGACCGCGACGAGATTCACCGCGACCGCGAGCAGCGGATGCACTTCGGCCAGCGCGGCGCCGAAGGAATACACCGCGACCGCGGCCAGCAGCGCCACCATGGTCGCCACGGTGAAGCCCGCGCCCCAAGGCGTCGGGTCCGGATAGGACGGATACGGTCGATGCGGTCCGGTCACGCCGTCCTCACCCGCTCGTAGAACGCCATCGCGGCCGCGGTCGCGACGTTGAGCGAATCGGTGCCGGGCGTCATGGGAATGCGCGCGCGGACATCGGTGGCCCGCATGGCCTCCTCGGTCAGTCCCGGCCCTTCGGCCCCGAGCAACAACGCCACCCGCTCCCCCGTCATCGCCGTCGCCAGATTCGCGGCAGCCGGGTTCGGCGTGAGCGCGATGATCTGGAATCCCTTGCGCCGCAGTATATCCAGCCCGACCGGCCAATCCGGCACGGTCGTGAACGGTACCCGCAGCACATGTCCCATCGACACCCGGACGGCGCGGCGGTACAGCGGGTCGGCACAGCGGTCGCCGAACAGGATCGCGTCGGCCCCCAGCCCGGCCGCGTTGCGGAACATCGCGCCGAGATTCTCGTGATCGTTGACGCCCTCGAGCACCGCGACGGTCCGCGCCTTCTCGATCACCTCGTCCACCCCGAGTTCGGCGGGACGGCGCGCGACGGCCAGCACGCCGCGGTTGAGGTGGAAGCCGACCACCTCGGCCATCACCTCGGCCGTCGCGCGGTAGTACGGCACGTCCACGGCCACCAAGTCGTCGGCGAGTTCGGCCCTCCTGCGTTCCACGCCGAGCAGGGCGGCCGGCGCGAAGCGCGAGTCGAGCATCCGCTGCACCACGACGACGCCCTCGGCGATCACCAGTCCCTTGCGCCCGGGGAGATCGGGTCTGCGGTCGGCCGACTTGAGATCGCGGAAATCGTCGACACGTGGGTCGGCGGGGTCATCGATATCGATCACTTCGGCCACCGCTCCATCCTGCCGGGCGGTCGTGGCCGTGTCCGAATCGGTGTTCGCCCGGCGGTCGCGGACGGTGGAAAAATGCGGTGCGGGCGGGGTGCGAGCGTGGGATGGTCGAGACATGACGCTCCCGGGAATCTCGATTCGGTCCGCCACCGAGGACGACGGGCCCGCGATCATGACGCTGGTGGAGACCTCGTTCGGCACCCGCTACGACCCGGCCGAGTTGCAGCGGATACCGCGGCTGTTCCCGCCGGAGAACACGATCGTGGCGGTCGACGGCGACCAGGTCGTCGGGCACGTGCAGTCCACCACCATGACGGTGACGGTGCCCGGCGAGCGGACCGTGCCGGTGTGCGGCATCGCGGGCGTCGGCGTGGCGCCGACCCACCGGCGGCGCGGCATCCTCCGCGCCATGTACACCGAGCAGCACCGGCGTGTCGAGGCGGCCGGGCTGCCCTTGACCATGTTCACCGCCAGCGAGGGCGGCATCTACGGCCGCTTCGGGTACGGGCCCGCGACGCGGGAGAACGCGGTCGGCATCGACCGCCGCTTCGCCGAATTCCTGCCGTCGGCGCCGGACCCCGGCGGTGTCACACTCCGCACGCCGGGTGAACTGCGCGCGGCCGCGGAGCGGATCTACGATCGCTGGCGCAGGCTGGTGCCCGGCGCGCAGGTCCGCCCGGCGGCGGCATGGGACATCGTGTTCGACGACCCGGAGCGTTTCCGGGACGGCGGCACCACCCTGTTCGGGTTCCTGCACGCCGACGGATACGCGCTGTATCGGTTCCACGCCGACGGCAGGGCGAGAACGGTCGAAGTCGCCGAGATGCGCACGGTCACCGCCGAAGCGCACGCGGCGCTGTGGCGGGCCCTGCTCGGGCTGGATCTGGTCAGCCGGGTCGACGGCGTGCTCACCGACCACGACCCGCTGCCCTATCTGCTGACCGATCCCCGGCTGGTGCGCACGACGGCCCGCTACGACGGGTCGTGGCTGCGCCTGATGGACGTTCCCGCCGCGCTGACGGCGCGCGCTTACACGGGCGAGTTGGATGTGACCATCGAGGTGACCGATCCTTTCCGGAACGCGGGCGGCACATTCGCGCTGCGTGTGCGCGACGGTCAGGCGGAGTGCGCACCCACCGACCGCGCGGCCGATATCGAACTGGGCATCGACGTTCTCGGCAGCATGTATCTCGGCGCGTATCCCGCGCGGGTGTTCGCCGCGGCGAACCGGTTGCGAGCCAAAGATTCCGCGCAGGTGCGTGCGCTCGACGACGCCTTCCGCACGGCGCGCGACGCCATGCTCGGCTGGTTCTTCTGACGGCGCGCCCCGGCGCGGGGAAGGAAGAAATGTCCGAATCGGCGCGCGGCTGGCATGCTGGTCTCATGAAGCCGATTCAGTTGGTGCTCAACATCCTGTGGCTCGTCTTCGCCGGGTTCTGGCTGGCGCTCGGCTACATCGTGGCGGGGATCATCTGCTTCATCCTGATCATCACGATTCCGTTCGGCATCGCGTCGTTCCGGATCGCCGCGTACGTGCTGTGGCCGTTCGGCCGGACCACGGTGGAGAAGCCGGGGGCGGGCGCGGGCTCGCTGATCGGCAACATCATCTGGTTCATCGTCGCGGGCTGGTGGCTCGCGCTGGGCCACCTGCTCACCAGCATCCCGCTGTTCGTCTCGATCATCGGCATCCCGTTCGGCTGGGCCAACCTGAAGTTCATCCCCATCTCGCTGTTCCCGCTGGGACGGGAGATCGTGGACAGCGATCAGCCGTTCGGCACGCGGTAGCCGCTGACCGACCGGAGTGGCCGCCTTTCGGGCCGGTGCGATCAGCGCACATACATCCGTCTACACCACCTCCGCAATATGTCTGTGATCTGCATCACAGAGTGTTAACGAAATCACATCCCTGTGCGAATGTTAGCTAGAAGGTAACTGACGTTTTCCAGTGCCCATCGCGCCCGACTCGGGCGCCGAGCCGACCGCACAGGAGGGCTCCACCATGACCGACCGCACTGCCCGCCGAGCCGACTCGGACTCCGCGCCGCTCGCGCCGATCGCGGCGGTCCTGGGCCTACTGTTGCTCGTCGTCGCGGCCACGCAGCTCACCCGCCTGCCCCGATGGGCCGACGACTACGGCGTACTGGTCTACCCGGCCTTCGTCCTGTGCCTGACGATCTCGGGCGGCCTGCTGTGGTGGGGAGCCGGCATCCTGGTCCGGCTCGTCCGGACGAACCGCTGATTCGCACCGCTGTTCGGCGGCATGGCGATGAATGCCGTTGTCCCCGCGCGGCTACTCGGACTCCGCGACGATCTGCTTCATGATCGCCACGGCGCGAGTGAGCACCACGAGCTGCTCCTCGGTGAGCGTGGACAGCTGCTCGGTCATCCATGCCTCACGCGCGCTGGTCTCGTCGGCGATGAGCGCGCGGCCCGCCGAGGACAGCGAGACGATGATCTGACGGCCGTCGGTCGGATGCGGGTTGCGCTCCACCAGATCCAGATCGGTGAGCGAGGCGATGACACGAGTCATGGACGGGGGCTGGACGCGTTCTTTCGCCGCGAGCGCACCCGGCGTCATCGCGCCCTCCCGCGCGAGGGTGGCGAGCGCGGAGAGTTGGGTGAGCGAGATCTGCGAGTCGGCCCGACGGCCGCGCAGGTGTCGCGTCAGGCGAACGACCGCCAGCGAGAGCTCACCAGCAAGGGCTCTGACATCCGATGGCGTTGTCACAGTGGCAAACGATACGGGACCGCGGGCGGCCGGTCGCGGGTTCCCGCGCTGCGGGATCGGCTCGCTTCCACTCGGCCTGCGGACTTCGTCTCCAGGTCCGATTAGGCTGAGCTCGTGACGCAGAAAGTCCCGCAGCTCCCGCCGCGCCTGACCGATCCGCGCCCCGTGCTCGCGGTCGGCAGCGCGCTGTGGCTGATCGCCACCGTGGTGGTGTGGGCGGGCGGCGACCGGTGGGCGTCGGCCCGCCCCGTCTGCCTCATGGGCATGGTGGTGGGCCTGATGGCCCTGGTGATCTATCTGGTCCAGCGTCGCGGCGCGCGACGCGGGGACAAGGGCGCGCAGACCGGTTTGTAGCTCAGCCGGTCACGCTCGGCCCACCTCGAATTCGTCGGTGGCGCCGGTGAACGGGAACAGCGCGCCACTGGGATCGAGACGGGTCGCGTAGTGCTGGAAGCGGTAGCGTCCCGGCTCAGCGTCGAGCGGGATGTCCCAGGTGAACCGGGCCACCGACTCGGCGAGCCCGCGCTTGCTCCAGTGGTATCGCACCGCCCACTCGCCCTCGTTGGCCACCCGCGCCCACTCGCCGGAGGCATTCCTGCGCTGCACTTCCAGGAAGGTCCCGTTGCGGCGGTTGTCGTGTTTCGGATGCGCCGAGACGAATTCGGCCACCACGCGGCCACCTGGCCCGTAGGAGGGATGGGGCTGCACCAGCACGTCCCCGAAGGCGCGCCCCGCCGCTGCCGCGTCCGGGCCGGCGCCCACCTGGAAGTTCGGCTGTAGCTGGGACACATCGCGCGGCGCCGGACCGCGCGGCACCCCGGCACCGGCGGCGAAGGCCGTGGCCAGCCGGGTGAACTCCTGCTGATAGGCGCACAGGGTGTAGCGGCCGAACAGTGTCGAAGCGCCCTCGTACTGCTGGGAGTCGTATTCCTCCGGCGTGGTGACATATTCGTGGTAGGCGTTCGCGTACCCCTGCATGAGCACCTGCTCCAGCGGGACGTGCAACGCTTCCGCGACCGCCTGGCGAACCCGCAGGCCCGCCGTGATGGTGAACTCCCCACCCGCGGCGGCGAGATAGAGCTCGCCGATGCGAACGAGCTGAATCGGCAGCACATTCGGCACCCACGCGACCGGAGGCAGCAAACCGAGCGGCACAGCGATCGCTTTCGGGGCCTGCGCGCCCGCCAGCCAGGCCGGTGCGGGCTGAGCCGGGTCACCGAGCGCCTCGAGAAACGGATTGCGCACACCTTCCGGAACAGGGCCACCCGGCAAGCCCGGACCGTCCTCGACACTGCCCGCGATCAGCGAGACTCCCGCCGCGGCGGGCGCGGTGCGACGCGGCAGGCCGTCCGGTGTGAAGCGACCGTCCACCGCGATGTCGGCCAGGTCGATGTAGCAGAGCAGCCCGTCCACCGGACCGGAGATCGAGTTCGCCCGCGCCACCGCCTCTTTCGACGCCGCGTACTGCCGCTCGCCCAGGATCCGGGTGTTCTCGAACTCGTCCTCGGTGGGCCCGGAGCCGGGACGCAGATTCAGGTTCGGGGACATGTCGCCGGCGTTGGTCTGCGCGAAGGCGGCCACGAACGCGGGCTTGCCGTCCAGGTATCGCACGCCGTGCTCGATGTGCTCACCGGAGAACGAGGCATAGCCCTTGTTGTCGGAGCTGATCAGCCGGTTCGCGTTGGTCATCGAGGTGTTGTGGGTGGCGAACCAGGTGATGGTCCCGGCCATCCGGCCGCCCTTGCGCAGGACGAGCGTGGTGACCGCGGGATCGATCGCGTCCGGGAAATGTCGCCGGTCCGCCGCCGGATTGCGTTCCCAGGCCACCCGCGAGCGATTCACGCTCGCGTCGTGCAGCTCGGTGCGGCCGACCGCGAGCGAACCGGGGCCGAGATCGGCGTGCGCGGCGGCGATCGCCTCGACGATCCCGTTCACCTCGGCGTCGTACACCTGCTGCTGGAAACCGAGGATGGACAGGTTGTAGGCGTAGTCGTGGCTGGAGCCGCCGCAGGTGGCGTGCGAATGCGTGGAGGTGAGCAGGACGTTCTGCTCGGTGTACAGATCGCCGAAGCGCCGGGCCAATTCGGCGAGCACGCCGCGGTGCACGGACTGGAAGATCATCCCGTTCTCGGCCACCGCGAAGACGATCCGCCGCCCCGCGCTGCCGATGACGAACGCCCGCGCGCGCGGGCGCAGGTGAATGCCCGCGGTCTGCTGCTCGAGCTGGGAGTAGCCCATCATGCCGCATTCCGCGGCCGGGCCGGTGATGTCGGAAAGCCCGACGCCGATCTCGTACTCGCCGGAATCCGCCGCGGCGGCGGCCGGAAGGCCGAGCACGCCGCTCATCCCGGGCGCCGTCGCGGCCGCGAGCGCGGCCGAACCGATCGCGGTCCGGGCCAGAACAGTTCTGCGCGACACCGACATACCGTCTCCCTTCCGTTCCCGAAGCAGCGAACCACACAGCTGGTCACTCGTCCAGTCCAGGTTTTTCCGGCTCGCGAATTGACTGCGCGGGCCGTGGGCGCTTAACTCCCTTGGGTGTCCTCCCGATTGAGCGTCGAAGAACGACGGGCCCACCTTATCGAGGCCGCGATCGGCCTTGCCGAGAAAAAGGGTGTTGCGGGCGTGACCACGCGCGATGTCGCTCAGGCGGCCGGCGTCTCGCTCGGTGTGGTGCATTACTGTTTCGAAAACAAGGACGCTCTGATGACCGAGCTGGTCAAAGCGTTGTCGATGGAATTACGCGATTCCGTCGACGCAAACGAAACGGTATGGCAGGACGTCGGAAGTGGAAAAGAAGCCCTTCAAAAATTGATCCGTGCCGGACTCGAACTCATGTGGCTCAACATCGAAGCCACTCCGGAACGGCAGCTGCTCACTTACGAAACCACCACATACGCGCTGCGGGAAGGTGAGCAAACCCCGGCGAAATTGGCGATCGCGCGCGAACAGTACAACTTCAACGACTCCACCGTCGCCGACATCCTCGAGCACGCGCGCGACGCGACCGGCACCAGTTGGTCGGTCCCGGTGCAGACGCTGAGCCGGTTCACGCTCAACGTCATCGACGGCCTGGTGCTGCGGTGGCTGGTGGACGACGACAGCGAGAGCGTGCGCGGGCAGCTGGATCTGCTGAGCGAGATGCTCACCGGATACGCCGCGCAGTAACCGCTCAGCCGTGCGAGTGCGGCGCGTGGACGTGCACGGCCGCGCCGGTTCGCCACCAGGGCACCGCCACCGTCGCCTCGATCGCACCGCTCAGGCGCACCGTCAACTCCCGGTGCACGATCAGCTCGCCCGCTTGCGGAGGCAGGTCGAACACTTGACGCAGCACCACGCCCAGCGGCTCGGCCGCCCAGGTCGTGCGGCGGCCGGTGCCGACCACCTCGGCGGTGACGGCCTCGGACACCAGCGGCAGGTCGAGCAGAGCCGCCAAGGCGGAGGCGGTTTCGCTGTCGCCCGTCACCAAGCGGTCCGGCGGCACCGCCAGCCCGAACCACGGTTGATCCAGGACGAACGCGTCACCCGGGTCCGCCACGGCGCCGGAGAGCGTGCGCACGCGATCGGGCGGTTCCAGATCGCCGATGTCGAGCACACCCGCGTCGACGGCGGCCGCCATGCGCGCGTGCGCGCGCGAAACCACCTCGGGCACGGGTGTTTTCGAGGGATCGGCGAGCGCGTCGAGCAGCGCGGCGACCAGCTCTTCGGTGATCGTCCTCGGGTCGGCGAGCACCGCGCGATAGGCATCCGGGTCGACTCCTGCGACGGCGAACGCCGGTAGCAGCCCGGCGAACTCGGTGTCGGCGGGGTGACGGAACAGGCCGAGCGCGGTGCTGTCGATCCGCGCGTACGCGCGCAGCCACCACGCGGTGTAGCCGTCGGCGTCGGCGAGCAGGCGGCGGGTGCGCGGCGTGGCGGCCAGCTGCCGCAACGCCTCCGGCCAGGCGTGGTCGTCGACCAGGTCGAGGTCGCGGACGGCGATCAGCTCCGGCGGATCGTCCGACAGGGTCGACCACCACTGATCCTCGTCGGCCAGATCATGGTCCGGGCCGGTCGGATCGGCTTCCACGAGCACGACGAAATCCCAGCCGACGCCGACCGCGCGCAACGCGTCGGTACCGTAGCGTTCCACCACCTGGGGGTCGAGCGTGCCGAACGGCGCGTCCGGCACGAGCAGCTCACGCAGCGGCGCGCCGGGCAGCAGCAGTTCGTCGGCGGGACGCGGTTCGCCCTCCGCATCGGGCAATTCGAGCAGTCCGAGCCAGGACGGCAGCGACTCCGGGTCGGCGTGCGCGGCGAGACGCAGGATGGCGTCGACGGTGTCGGGATCGCCCGGATGATCCTCCAGGTCGGCCTGCAACGCCGGGTCGTTCAAGAGATCCTCGGCGGTGGCCGACCGCGCACCGAGCCGGGCCAGCAGCGGGTGCGCGGCTTCCGGGTGCGCCAGCCTGGCCCAGTGCACCGGGATGGCGACCTCGAGCTGATCGTCCAGCACCACGGTGCGCGGCCCGGTGACCAGTCGGCCATCGGCCAGCGGAACCGCCAGCGCGCCCAACTCTTCCGCCGCAAGCGGATCCACCACGAACGGTTCCAGCGCGGCATAGAACGAGCGCCACCAACTCGGCGGACGCTCCAGCCCCGCCGACAATTCCGCGAGCCGGGCCAGTCCGAGCCGGTGCACGTCCAGCACGCCCATGGCCTCGGCGTTGCCTCGCCCGGAGAGATCGGGGATCACCAAGGGGCCGACCACGTCGTCGAGCAGCGCGGCCAACTCCGCGGTGAGGCCGGTGAAGACGTATGCCCGGGTGGGGACGGCCATGCCCTGGAGCGGGGCTTGCACGACGGTGAACGGCGCATCGGCGAAGCCGGAAGCCGCATCGGGTGCGTCGAGCAGTCCTTCGGAGGCTGGTCCTGCTTCGGTCTCGGCACCGTCCGCGTCGGCGAGCGTTCCATCCAGCGCTTCGGCGGGCCACACCAGTTCGTCGCGAGCGGCGGATTCGTCGAATGAGCCGGTCAGCGGTTCGTGGCCTGCGGCGGAGCCTTCCCGCGAAGCGCGCCGGTGGGTGGCTACGACCGGGAGCCAGGCGTGCGATCGCAGTTCGTGCAGCAGGGCCTCGCGCAGCAGCCCGTCGGCCTCGCTGCGCGCGAAACCAGGCGCCGGGACCAGCACGAGACGGTCGCGCGGTGGAAGGGCGCGAGCGAAATCGGCGTAACCCGCCGCCAGTTCCGCGAGCCGGGCACCGGGCAACAGCCTGCGACGATCCGGTTGCATGGAAATATCGGCGATGAGCAGCGCGGGCAGCGACAGTTCCTCGTCGGAACGAGTGGGCGCGCGCAGCACGTCGGGAGCGGCGGCCACCGGCTTACCGTCGCGCACGGGCAGCAGCCAGCGTGCGCGCGGTGCGCGGTACTCCCACCAGGTGCGCTGTTCGCTGCCCGGCCCGTCGACATAGACCTCGTGCATGCCCTCGCCCATGTCTTCGGCGCTGTAGACGAATTCGTCCGCGCCGACGCGGATGCGATGCAGAGCGGGCAATTCGAGCAGCAGGTCGACGGCTTCGGCGCGCATCGCCGCCAAGAGCGCGTCGGCGTCGACGTCCGCGCGCAGGCGCAGCCCCACATCGGTGTCGAGACCATCCGACGGTCGCGCCGCGCTCGGCCAAGCCAACCGAAGCACCGGAGGGGCGAATTCGCCGGTATCGACGGCGGGAATGCGGATCTGGTTGCGGCTCAGGTCATCCCGGGTCAGATCGCGAGAGAAACGCAAGGACCCGGAGGCGGACCGTAGCTCTATGTCATCGCTCACCGCGAGCACCGCGGTGAACCCGACACCGAACCGCCCGACGGAGCCGTCGCCGGACTTTCCCGACGCGCGCAGCGCGGTGAGCGCGTGCACGCCGGAGACGTCCAGCGGCGCACCCGTATTGCCGATCGACAGGTCACGGCCGTCGAGCCGGACGACGAGCTCGCCGGGCACGCCCGCCTTGCGCGCGGCGTCGGCGGCGTTCTGCGCCAGCTCGGTCAGCAACCGGTCGCGGTAGCCCGCGCGCACCAAGTCGTGCTCGGTCGCCGCGTCCTCCCGCAACCGAGTCGGCGAATCACGCCATGCGGCGAGCACTCCCGCCCGCAGCGCCGCGGTGCCGAACGGATCGGCGGCCTCGATCAGCTCCGCGGCGATGACTGGAACTCCGGCCGTGTCTCGGACCCCGGCTCGTCACCGGTGTCCTCGACGCCTGCCTGCTCGATCGGCTCGACCGAGCTCTCCGAAGCGACGGCGGCGCTTTCCGTATCGAGCGATGCGGCATCCGCAGAGGCCGAACCGCTCTCGTCGACGGCTGCAGGCGAGTCCGCCGCGTCACCCGTACGGAGCGCTGAGCTGCTGTCGGCGTCGTCTGCCGTGCCGCTCGGCTCGTCCTGAGCGGCGACCCCAGGCATCGCGTCAGCGGCGGCAGACGCGGTGTCGTTCACCGGCTCGGCGTCTACCGAATCGCTCGCCTCGTCCAGGGCAGCGACGGCAGGCATCGCGTCAGCGGCGGCAGACGCGGTGTCGTTCACCGGCTCGGCGGCAGCGTGCGCGCTCGAGGTCTCCCGCACGGCGGACGGAACGTCGGCTTCGGCAGCTACAGCGGCGGAATCAACTTCGCCCACCCGGTCTGCGCCGACCGCCTCGGGCTCGTTCCCCTCGGCACCTGCGGTCGCCGTGTGGTCCTCGGTCTGGTCCACGCTGGTCGAACTTGAAGCCGCGTTCTCTTCCGTGCCCGCCGTGTGCTCCGATGCCGCGTCCTCTCCGGCAGCGGCAACCGCCTCCACGACATCAGAGGTCTCGGCAACGGCAAGGTCCTCGGTGGCGGCATACTCTCCGGCGAGGGCCGTGTCTTCGGCGACAGTAGCGTTCGCGGCGGCCACAGCATCGCCGGCAACCGCAGAGGCTTCCGACACTTCCGCGTTTACATCGGTTGCAGGGGTTTCGACAGCCACAGCGTCGTCCGCGACCGCAGCGGTCGAACCGGCCGCAGCGTGCTCGGGAACCGTGGGTGCTTCGTTGATCTCGGTGTCCGCACCGACAGCGAGCGTCTCGCCAACCGGAGCGTCCTCGGCGCCCGCAGCTGCCGCAGCGACAACAGCGTTTCCGGCGACGGCAGCTTCCTCGGCGACGGCAGCGTTCTCGCCTAGCGCTTCAGCGGGCGCAACGGCATCGTCGGTAACCGCAGTGGTCTTGCCGACCTGCGCGTCCTCGGCAACCGCAGCGCCTTCGGCGATAACCGCGTCCTCGACAGCCGCAGCGCCCTCGGTCACGTCCTCGGCAACCGCCACGTCCTCGGCAACCGCAGCGCCCTCGACAACCGCAGCGCCTTCGGCCATCGCAGCGTCCTCGACAGCCGCAGCACCCTCGGCAACCGCCACGTCCTCGGCAGGGCCGACACCCTCGGCTACCGCTTCATCGGCAACCGCCTTGTCCTCGGCAACCGCCGCGTCTACGCGGGCCTCAGCCGTCCTCGTCGTGTCCTCCGGCTCATCGGCGGCCACGGTGGACGCACTGCTCGTCTTCTCCGCAGCGTGCCGGTCACCACCCCCGGGAGCCGAAACCTCGGCTGTGCCCGGTGCGGCGGCACGCGCGCCTTCTGTTTCGAGCGCGATCACTTCGATGGCCGCGTCGTCATAGGCCTCGTACAGGGGGGAGCCGCCGCCGGCGGGGATCTCGGTGTCGGAGTGCGCGCCGCAGCCGTAGGCGACGTGGACGACGCGCCCGTCGGCGCCCATGACGTTGCCGCAGACACCGAACGCGGCGCGCAGCGCTCCGGCCAGCGGCAGGTAGAAGCCGCAACTGCCGCAGGTGGCCGGCGCGGCCTTGGCCATCTCGGAGTCGGGGCCGTGTTCGGCGTACCAGCGTTCGGCGGCCTCTTCGCGGCCTTCCCTGCTCATCACCTTGGGGCGGCCGAGACCGAGCTCGTAGGTGACTTCGTCGACCACCGGGTCGCCGGTCGCGACATAGCCGGGCACCAGGCGCGGGTCGTCGGCGGGCGGGGCCAGCAGGTCGCCGGGCGCGAGGTCCCCGGGGCGCACGCGCTGCTCCCATGGCACGAACTCGGGTGCGACCAAGGCGTCGGGGCCGGGCAGCAACGCGGACTCGCTGACCGTCGCGTGATCGGCTCCGGGCGGGGCGGCCACCACGACCGCCCACTGCCACCCGCGATAGCCGGGCAGCGTGGCCTCGAATCGATGGGTCGCCGCGCTCTCGTCCTCGGCGATCACGCCGAGGTGCGCACCGACCGCCGATGGTTCCAACTCCAGGAGCGCACGGCGGGCCAAATCGACGGCATCGGCCAGAATCGGCCGTACGCCGGACTCCGAAACAGAAACTGCGCTCACGGCCTACATTTTGCCGTATGGAACGCAATCGGCGTTCGTTGGCCGTCGGTGTGCTGGTCGGTCTGCTCGTCGTGAGCGGATGCGGCGCCGCCGAGGACACGACACCCAGGATGAACATCGAGGTGGTCGGCACCCGGCCACACGACCCGAAGGCGTTCACCCAGGGTCTGGAAGTCGATGGCGAGGTGCTCTACGAGGGCACCGGTCTGGCCGGCGCGTCGAGCGTGCGCGCGTCCCGGCTGACGACCGGCGAGGAACTGGCCAGGACCGAGTTGCCCGCTCCCTACTTCGGCGAGGGCATCACGGTCGCC
The DNA here is from genome assembly GCF_013315795.1 of Nocardia barduliensis. Taxonomy (GTDB): domain Bacteria; phylum Actinomycetota; class Actinomycetes; order Mycobacteriales; family Mycobacteriaceae; genus Nocardia; species Nocardia barduliensis. Next base: position 7,014 of record NZ_JABLTE010000030.1, on the reverse strand, counting down.
GGCGGCACACTCTGGCAGCTGACCTGGCACGACGGCGTCGCGATCGCGCGCGACCCGGCCACCTTGGCCGAACGCGGCCGGGCGAGCTACGAGGGTGAGGGCTGGGGCCTGTGCGCCGGGGACGGGCGGCTGATCATGAGCGACGGCACCGACCGGCTCACCTTCCGTGATCCGGTCACTTTCGCCCCGACCGGCTCGGTCGAGCTGACCAGCCACCACGGCGCGCGCCTCAACGAACTCGAATGCGCGGCGGACGGGTCGGTCTACGCCAACGACTGGCCCACCGACACGATCCTGCGCATCGACCCGGACTCCGGCGCGGTGCTGGCGTCCGCCGACGCCGCCGGTCTGCTCCCGGCGACCGCCCGGGCCGGGGCCGACGCCCTCAACGGCATCGCCCAACTGCCCGGCACCGACCGGTTCCTGATCACGGGCAAGAATTGGCCGACCATGTTCGAGGTCCGCTTCGCGCCCGCCTGAGCGGATCGGCGAGCCGCGACGATGGTCACTTTCCACCGCCGCCACGGAGCGTGCGTGAACGCCCAGCGCGGGAGTACGCCAGAATTGAAGTCGTGACTACTCCCCGCGAACCTTCCGGTCCCGACCGTGATCGGTGGGAAGGCGAGGAGTCCCCGCCGTTCGATCGGCATCCCGGTTTCGACCGATATCCGCCACCCAATGCGCCGCGACGTCGCGGGCCGCTGCCGCCGCTGCGACGCGGGCGCGCCTCCGAGCGTCGCGACCAGGCGGGATCACCACCGCCGAGTCCGCGACACGACCCACAACGGCCCGCCGAGCCTCCGCCGACCAAGCCTTTCCCGAGCGGACCGGAGGCCGAGCAACCGAGTTCCCGCGGCAGGGAGCCTCGACACGTCTTCCCGCACCGTCCGCAGCCGCCTCGCCGGAGCGAACCACCGTCCGACGACGACTATCCCGAGACCGCCGTCCAGGATCAGGGGCATCCACCCGCAGGCGCGGCGCCAACCGGTGCGCAGCGGATGCCGCGCAAACTCACGGTTACCCGGGTGGCCGCCATGCGCGGCCGGGAGCTCACCGAAAAGGGCATCGCGACCTTCCAGCGCGCGGCCAAAGCCGACGGCGCCGACAAGTCGGGCCTGACGGCGCTCACCTACGCCACCATGGCGAACTTCGCCCTCGACGCCGCCATCGCGGTGGCGCTGGCCAACACCCTGTTCTTCGCCAGCGCCACCGCCGAGAGCAAGACGAACGTCGCGCTGTACCTGCTGATCACGATCGCGCCGTTCGCGGTGATCGCCCCGCTGATCGGCCCGATGCTCGATCGCCTGCAGCGCGGTCGCCGCCTGGCGCTGGCGACGTCGTTCGCGGTGCGCGCGGTGGTCGCGGTGGTGCTGATCCTCCAGTTCGACACCTGGGCGCTGTATCCGCTCGCACTGTGCATGATGATCGGCAGCAAATCGTTCTCGGTGCTCAAGAGCGCGGTGACCCCCCGGGTGCTGCCGCCGGACATCGATCTGGTCCGCACCAATTCCCGGCTCACGGTGTTCGGATTGGTCGGCGGCACCCTCGGCGCGGGCGCGCTCGCCGGGGTCGCCGCGGCGATCGCGAATTCCGCCGGCGCACTGGTTTTCGCGGCGCTGATCGCCGGGGCGGGGGCCTACCTGAGCCTGCGTATCCCCTCCTGGGTCGAAGTCACCGAGGGTGAGGTGCCCGCGACGCTGAGCTATCACGGCCCCGACGCGCACACCGAGGTGCTGTCCTCCGGCAAGGAATCGTCGGTGCCGCCGCGCAAACGCAGGCAGCCGCTCGGTCGCGCCGTGGTGACCGGGCTCTGGGGCAACAGCGCCATCCGCGTGCTGACCGGGTTCCTCACCTTCTACGTCGCTTTCGTCGCCAAGGCCACCGAGCACCGCCCGGTGCAGCAGGCCCTGATGCTCGGCGCGGTCGGCGCGGCCGCGGCCGTCGGCAACTTCGCGGGCAACGCGACCGGCGCCCGGCTCCAGCTCGGCAGGCCGGCACTCATCGTGCTGGGCTGCACGGCGGCCTGCGCCCTGGTGGCGCTGTTCGCGACGTTCGCGAACAATCTGCTGGGCGCGGCGGCCGCCGCCCTGGTCGCGGCCGCGACGAGCGCGCTGGCCAAGGTGTCGCTGGACGCCTCGATCCAGGACGACCTGCCGCCGGAGTCGATCGCCTCCGGCTTCGGTCGCTCGGAGACCGTGCTGCAGCTCAGCTGGGTCGTCGGCGGCGCGGCGGGCGTGCTGCTGCCGACCGACTACTGGAAGGGTTTCGCGGTGGTCACCGCGATCCTCGTCCTCGGCTTGGTGCAGACTTTCCTCAGCTTCCGCGGTCACTCGTTACTGCCCGGCCTCGGCGGCAACCGTCCGCAGCACGCGGAACAAGAGGTGCCCGCGCCCCGGCCGCACGGATACCCCGAAAGCGCACCCCGCGCACAGGATCCGGCGGCGCGGCGCGGCGGCGACACCAAACGCATCCAACGAGGGCAAGGAGACCCGATCTGGTGAGCAAGCTCAACGCACGCACGATCGTCGCGCTGGTCGCGGCCGCCCTGCTGGTGCTCACCCTCGCCTTCGCGGGCGTGCTGGCGGTGCTGGTGCGCAACGCCGACGAACCCGACGTCACCCTCACCGCCTACGCGCACGGCAAGACGGTCACCGTGCGGCCGTTCAGCTACTGCGCGGTGACCATGCGGGACTGCCGCATCCTGCCCGCGGACGATGCGGCTGGGACGGTGTTCGCGACGTTGAACTGCGCCCCTGACACGCCGGACTGCCACCGCGGCCGCACCGTCGAGTTGGAAGTCCCCGCCGGTTACCCCCTGCAACTGTCGCTGCCGAAGCAGGTCGCCGACGCGCCCTGGCTCGCCCAGCTCGTCTACCTGCTGCCCAACGGCGAGAAGGTCGACCAGGTGATCAGCCGCAACGACTACCCCGACCGCGCGCTCGCCCTCACCATCGACTCGAAGCCCGAACCCGATCTGCGCCTCATCGGCGTCGAATTCCAGCTGCCCATCCTCGCCCGCGACGAAACCGGCCGTGAGTTCTACGTGCCGCACGCGACCTGGTCGATCAGCACCGCGTAGCAGGCGGACGCTACGCCGGAGGATCGAGTGGGCGCCGCGCCGTGAGCGCGGTCCGCACCAAGCGCCCGACAGCGTCGATACGCTCCGAGGTACCGCTGCCGCCGACCTGCACCACGGTGATGACCACGGCGGTGAAGACGGCCTCGAGCGCGATGGCGGTGTCGCGCGGATCGAGGTCTTCGGCGATGTCCCCGGCCTGCTGACCGGCGCGCAGCCCCGCTTCGAGCGCTTGCCGGATGCGATCCGGCACGACACCGCCGACCAGTCGGACGAGCAACCCCGGCTCCTGTCCGGCCAGGACGCGATGCACCAGCGGGTAGGCGTCGAGCCTGGTCACGAACCGGCTGACGACCTGCTGCCAGTAGACGGCGTCCATCGGGCCCGACCGGGGCAGCGCCGCGTCGCACAGCCGCGCGGCGTCGCGGTCGAACGCGGCGACGAACAGCGCCTCTTTGTCCGCGAAGTGGAAATACACCGCCGAGGGCGCCAAACCCACCTCGCGGGCCACCGCCGCCACCGAGGTGTTGCGGAAGCCTTGGTCGGCGAACCGGCGGGTGGCGACGTCGAGGATGGCCTGCCGCGTCTGCTCACCGCGCGCCGTAGTGGACGTCTCGGTTCCTGACACCCGTGCAGAGTAGCGCGACGACTCCCACCAGCGGAAAAGTCATACTGAATGATTTCATCAAATCATCAGTTAGGGTGGTGCTGCCCGTTCGACGCACCAGGAAGGCCCCGCCCGTGCCCGACTCCGATCAGTTCCTCGCCCACCCATCGGCTCCGAGCCGGCGTCAGGTTCTCGCGATGATGGCCGCCGCCTCGGTGCCCGCCCTGAGCGGAGCGCTCGCCGCCGAGGCAACCGCGGCTCCGGCGGCGCGGCCGAACATCTTGGTGATCATGACCGATCAAGAGCGCGCGGATGTCGTCCTACCCGCGGGCTTCGCCCTGCCCGCCCGCGACCGGGTGGCGGCCGCCGGAGTCCGGTTCACCATGCACCATTCCCCGACGGCCCCCTGCTCGCCCGCGCGATCGGCGTTCTTCACCGGAGCACACGCCCCCGTCACCGGCATGACCGACAACGTGCGCGGCAACGACCTCATCGGCGCGGTGCTCGGACCGCTGCACGCCTGGAGCCCGAATCTCGACACCACCATCCCGACCATCGGAACGGTGCTGAAGAACGCCGGCTATCGGACCGCCTACATCGGGAAATGGCACCTCTCCGAGCCGGTCGGCGCCGAGAGCACGGCGCTGTCGGCATACGGGTTCGACGAGGCCTACGACATCCTCTCCGGCGGCGGGCCGAACGAGGGCGCACACGAAGATCCGGGCGTCGTCGAGAACGCCGTCGGCTGGCTGCGACGGCACGGCAGCGACGCCCGACCGTGGCTGTGCGTGGTCAGCATGGTGAACCCGCACGACATGATGTACTGCCCGCGCTTCTACCGCCTGCAGGACGTGCCGGATCACGGCGCCGACGTGCCGCCGAATTTCGAGTCCGACCTGTCGGCCAAACCGCGCGTACAAGCCGTGTGGCGCACCATGAACGAGGCGGTCGGCGGTCTGATGCCGAACGAGGTCGACTCGCCGCTCGGACGCACCCGATGGCGGCAGTGGGGCAACTGGTATCTGGAGTTGCTGCGCCGCACCGACGAGTTGATGACCGAGGTCCTCGACGCGTTGGACCACAGTGGCGGTGCGGGCAACACCGTCGTGGTCCGGGTCGCCGATCACGGCGAACTCGGCGGCGCGCACGGACTGCGGCAGAAGGGCGCGATGATCTACCGCGAGAACAACCGCGTGCCCCTGGTCATCGCCGACCCCAGGAAGCCCGCCACGCACGGAACCACCACCGCCGCGCTGACCTCGCACATCGACCTGGTGCCGACCCTGGCCGCACTGGCCGGGATCGGCGGCGCGGCAGGCTCACTCGTCGGCAAGGACCTCACACCCTTGCTGGCCGATCCGGAGGGCTCGCTCCGCGACGCGATCCTGCTCACCTCCGATGCCAAATCCAGCGGCGGCCAAGCACCCGGCGTCGAATACTGCCTGCGGGGCGCGGTGACGCCCCGCTACAGCTTCGCCCGCTATTCGACGCCCCATGGGATCGCCGGTCCACGCGAAGTTTTCGACTACGAACTCTACGACCGGCAGGAAGATCCCCACGAGATGCGCAACCTCGCGCACAACGGCGGCGCGGCCGAATTGGTCGAGGAGATGAACGATCTCGTCGACAGCCTCATCGCCCGAGAACTGCGCGGTGGCTGAACGCCGAGCGCCCGGGTGACTTCGCGCGGGCGCCTATCGGTCCAGTTCGCGCGCCACCGCGCGGACGACCTCCGAGATGCGCTGCGCCGTCTTGCGATCCGGGTACTTGCCCTTGCGCAGATCCGGCTGCACCTTCGCCTCGAGCAAGGTGATCATGTCCTCCACCATGCCGTGCAGCTCGTCGGGCGTGTGCCTGCGCGCGGCAGGTTCCTTGCGCGCGTTGCGTTCCTGGCCCTGGCGGACCGACGGCGGCGCCTCGAGCAGCTTGAGACTCAGCGCCTGGGGGCCACGGCGGCCCGCGGCCATGCCGAACTCGACGCGCTGGCCGGGCTTGAGACCGTCGACGCCCTGGGGCAGCGCGGACGAGCGGACGTAGACGTCCTCACCCTCGTCCTGGGAAAGGAAGCCGAAGCCCTTTTCGACGTCGTACCACTTCACCCTGCCGGTCGGCACTGCGCTCACCCGTTCGTCATCGAAACTCGGACCCCTACGGCCCGAGCACATCTGTCCACCGGGCCGGTCACACGACCGGCCCTTTTCCTGTGCGAAAAGAACGCGCCCAGCACGATTGCAGGACGCGATTGCCACCGAGTCTACCCCGGTGCGAATAACGCAAGCACATCAGTTTTACCGTCGAGCCGTGACGAACCCTTCCGCTCCGACCCCTTCCGGCGGCTCGCCTCGACAGCGCGGCGATTGGTTGCTGCAGCTCGCACTCTGCTTGTTCGCGCTGGGATTGCTGGCGATCATCGCCATCTTCGCGATCCCCATACTCACCGACGGCGAGCCGGGACTGTGGCTGTACTTCGGGGCGATGCTCGCGCCGCTGGGGTTCGTGCTCGCCCTGACGTTCGCTCTGCGCTCGGGCCGCCGGTCCCGCTGAACGGAAGGCAAGCCGTCGTCCACCGCGAACTGGTTACCCGGCGCGTTCGTTACCCACTCCGATGTGTGATCCTCATCACATTACGGGTTGGTCACGAGGTGGTGACGATGGTCGACCCGCGCAGCCACGGCCGCTCTAGCTGCGCGAAGGCTTTTTCCGCAGCTGATATTCCGCCGAGACCCACTGGTACACACCGGTTACCAAATAGTGATTTTTCCCGGGGTTCGTCGTACCGTCTTATCCAGCCGGGACACACCGGCGACCACCGGCCCGCCGCACCGAGCCTCGCCCCGCGGGTACCGGAACCCCAACGGAAACGTAGGGGCGAGGGCGGAACGGACGACCTCTCAGTCCGAACCAGAACCGAAGATGTCGCAGGTGCGTCGAGAGGAAGACGAACCCGAATGAGTGGACGCCATCGCAAGCCAAGCTCGACCGGCCGCACGGTAGCCAAGGTTGCCGTCACCGGCGCCATCATCGGCACCGCCGGTGTGGCATTCGCAGGCAACGCCAGCGCGGCACCCGACTCCGACTGGGATCGACTCGCTCAGTGCGAGGCCGGCGGCAACTGGGGCATCAACACAGGCAACGGTTTCCAGGGCGGGCTGCAGTTCTCGCCCAGCACTTGGCGCGCCCACGGCGGCCAGGAGTACGCCGCCTCGGCCAACCAGGCCAGCCGTGAACAGCAGATCGCGGTCGCCGAGAAGGTGCTCGCCTCGCAGGGCTGGGGCGCTTGGCCCTCCTGCTCGTCCAAGCTGGGTCTGAGCAGCGCGCCCACCCCGCGCTC
>NZ_JABLTE010000309.1 GCF_013315795.1 Nocardia barduliensis | reverse complement strand
GACTACTGGGACTGCGCTTGCGCCTGACTTTGTGCCGCCACCGCAGCCTTGTAATCGTCATCGCTGACAACCCAGGCTGTCAGCAACTGCTGATACAAGTCGAGCTGATAGCGCACCTTGAACGTCTGGCCGACCACCGAAGAAGTCGGCAGCAAACGCCCATCCAGCGACAGGATCCGCACGCCCGGGGCGAAGCGGATGTCAGCGCTGCTGCTCCCGAAGCCCAACAACAGGATGCGCACGATGCCGGTGCTGCCGGTACTCAGCGTGCCGCCGTTGGCCGAGTTGATGGTCAATTGGGCCGCCGGGGCCGTTGCCGGAATGTTGCGCAGCACTTGCGCGTGAGACAGCAGCGGCGCCGATGCCGCAGCAACGGCAGCAACAGCGAGGGCGAGGACTTGGCGTCGGG
>NZ_JABLTE010000308.1 GCF_013315795.1 Nocardia barduliensis | reverse complement strand
GACGTGCCGGATCCGCGCGTGCGCCTGCGCCAGCTGTTCCAGATGGTGGCGCATGAAGTGCAGCCGCACATCATCTACAGCGAGCTGCTGAAGGCACTGGATCATCCGATGGTGCGGCCGGTGATCGACCGCGTCTCGCAGCGCCGCCTCGATTATCTGGTCGCCTCGTTCCGCCAGGCGGGCCTCAGCTCGACCGATGCGCGTCATCGGGCACGCCTTGCCTACGCCGCGTATGTCGGCTTCCTGCAGTTGTCGTTGCAGCTGCAGCAGCCCAAGCAGGCGCGCGAGGATTTCGAAGCGTACGTCGAGCATCTGATCGAGACGCTGATTCCGAACGGATGAGCACCCGGGAATGATGTTGAAGCAAGGCCGCGGCGACACCGCGGCCTTTTTTGTTGTGCCTGGCCAGCTG
>NZ_JABLTE010000307.1 GCF_013315795.1 Nocardia barduliensis | reverse complement strand
CCCCTGCACGTTGGTCTCGACCTGCTCGTAGCCGACCTTGCCGCGCAGCTGCTGCTCGTAGTAACGCTCCAGGCCGGACTTGCCGATGTGGGTCAGCGCGGCATTGCCTTCGCCGAGGATCTCCAGATCCTTGTCATCAACGCGGCCAACGTAGCCGATGATGTGCGCGAACAGATCGCCGTAGGGGTAGCGGCGGGTCAGGTAGGGCTCCAGCTCGACGCCGGGGAAGCGCCAGCGGTCGACCGCGAAGCGCGCCATCTCCTCGTCGCTCATGCGCAGCTTCAGCGTGACCGGCAGGAACTTGCGGCGCGCCTTGCGCGACTTGTTGAACGCTTCCAGCTCTTCCGGGCTGATGTTGATGATCTTCGCCAGCCCTTCCAGGGTGGCGTCCATGTCCTTGACCTTGTCCGGGGT
>NZ_JABLTE010000306.1 GCF_013315795.1 Nocardia barduliensis | reverse complement strand
GATTATCGCCAGCAGCGCCAATGCCTGTCCGCGTTTCTCGCGCGGATAGATCGAGACCAGCAGCGACTGCGTGATCGGGTACATCGGGCCGGCCACGAAACCCTGCAGCGCACGCGACAGCACCAGCATGCCCATGCTCTGCGCCAGGCCGCACAGCAGCGAGGTGATGACGAAGGCCAGCGTGGCCCAGACGAACAGCTTGCGCTCGCCGAAGCGACGGCTGAGCCAGCCGGTCAGCGGCAGCGCGATGGCCGTGCTGACCGCGAACGAAGTGATGACCCAGGTCGCCTGCTGCGAGCTGGCGCCGAGATTACCGGCGATGGTCGGCAGTGAAACGTTGGCGATGGTGGTGTCGAGCACCTGCATGAACGACGCCATCGCCAGGCCCACGGTGCACAGGGCGACGCTGGGTGGCAG
>NZ_JABLTE010000305.1 GCF_013315795.1 Nocardia barduliensis | reverse complement strand
TGCGTATCCGCTGGATGCTGATGATGATGCTCCTGCCACTGCCGGCACTGGCCGGCGGTGGCAGCTCGCAGACACTGGAGTGGCGCCAGGACGATGCGCGCCTGGCATTGCGTTCGAGCGAAGGCCAGGTGCGCGTGGAAGCCGCCGGCCCGGAAGCCCGCTTCGGCGTGCGCAGCGGCGATCGCATCCTGCGGGTGGATGACACCACCGTACGCAGGATCGAGCATCTTGCCGAGGCCCTGCGGCGTTCAAGCGCCGCCAGGGCCTATCTCCTGCTGCAGCGCGACAGGCAGGAACTGACGGTCGCGGTGGACGCCGCTGCCTGGCGCAGGGCGCTGGTCGCTCCGCCTCCGCCAGCACCGCCACCGCCGCCGCCCCGACGCTGAGCCCGCCGCCCCGACGGCTACGGGTTTGGCTA
>NZ_JABLTE010000304.1 GCF_013315795.1 Nocardia barduliensis | reverse complement strand
CATGGTCACCACCCATGGCGCGCAGGTGATCGGGCTGCCGCAGCACGGCATCGCCGAAGGCCGGCCGGCGACGTTCGTGGCCGTGCGTGCGGACCATGGCCCGGCGGCCGTGGCCGGGGTGCCGGTGGAGCGCCGGGTGGTGGTTGACGGCCGCTGGTTGTAGATCCACGCCGTGCGTGGAGGGAGCCATCGCGTGGTCTCATTCATCCACGGATGGCATGGATCCATCTCGATGTGTCGTCAGGCGTAATCGTCGGCGCGGGTAGCGACGAACGCTTCCAGCCACGCAAGCAGGTGGGCGATGTCGATGACTTCGCCCTGTTCGACGCGCTTGAGCAGCAGTGTGCTGGCGCCGATCTGCAGGCTGCTGTCGGCATAACGCAGCACTGCATCGATGCCCCAGGCGTCGGTGACCTGCATCCAGGCC
>NZ_JABLTE010000303.1 GCF_013315795.1 Nocardia barduliensis | reverse complement strand
CGCTGGGACTGGTCGGCAACCTGCGCTCCAACGCAGCGCTCAAGGAAACCTTCTCCAATAACCCTCCTTCCACGCGCGCGCTGGGGCTGGCCGAATCCAAGCTTGCGCAAGCACGCACCGCGTTGGATCGCGCCATCTTCGAGCCCGATCCGTCCAAGAGCGCGGACGCGCTGGGCCGCATCGCAACGCAGATTGAGAGCAGCGAGAAAGCGTGGAAGGACTATCTGGCCCTACCGTTTTCGACGCCCGAAGAGGAGCGCATTGCGGGCGAAGCCGGCAAGCAGCGCAGCCTCATCATCAAGGATGGGATCGGTGGAGCGATCGATGCGCTCCGCCGTGGCGACAAGGATGCGGCGCGCGTGCTGGCACTGGAAAAAATCCCGACGCAGTTCCGTGTCTACGCAGAGCAGTCCGATCGCCTGAATGCGAT
>NZ_JABLTE010000302.1 GCF_013315795.1 Nocardia barduliensis | reverse complement strand
CAGGTACACGATGAACTGGTATTTGAAGTTCATAAAGATGATGTTGATGCCGTCGCGAAGCAGATTCATCAACTGATGGAAAACTGTACCCGTCTGGATGTGCCGTTGCTGGTGGAAGTGGGGAGTGGCGAAAACTGGGATCAGGCGCACTAATATGGCTAGCATGACTGGTGGACAGCAAATGGGTCGCGGATCCGGCTGCTAACAAAGCCCGAAAGGAAGCTGAGTTGGCTGCTGCCACCGCTGAGCAATAACTAGCATAACCCCTTGGGGCCTCTAAACGGGTCTTGAGGGGTTTTTTGCTGAAAGGAGGAACTATATCCGGATATCCCGCAAGAGGCCCGGCAGTACCGGCATAACCAAGCCTATGCCTACAGCATCCAGGGTGACGGTGCCGAGGATGACGATGAGCGCATTGTTAGATTTCATACAC
>NZ_JABLTE010000301.1 GCF_013315795.1 Nocardia barduliensis | reverse complement strand
GTATCAAGCAATGTTCCTGCAGGCGTAAACTGGACGCCATTTTCCTGCACAACAGGTGAACCCAGTACCGTTGCATCTACCCCATCCGGTGCGAGGTTCCGACCAGTTTTATCTGCCTCTCCATAAAAATTCAAATATTTCAGGCCACGGCGAACGAGCGGGTCAAAACCCAGGCCTTTATCACCAAAATAACCCGGAACAATAATACGCGAACCCATAATTTGTTTTCCTTAAATAGCGATTGCCTGGCGACGAAATGCCACACAGGGGTTATTCAGTGGGTATGGACGGTTTACCAGCTCTGGAATATTTGATTCCGGATATTGCCCCGTCCCTTCATGAAATTCGTAATTCGCAACAGCGACCGTTGTGTCGCTGTCAAACAGATTTCCGTTACCGTTACTTCCGGTCTGGCTGGCGTACCATAGATAAAC
>NZ_JABLTE010000300.1 GCF_013315795.1 Nocardia barduliensis | reverse complement strand
GAAGCACCTGGATGCACCGGACAAGGCCACCCGCGTGTACAGCTACCACGAGCACACGCTGCACGCCCTGAAGGAGCTGTTGTGTGCGGCCGGCCTGAACGATCCGGCCGAACTGGGGCCGGAGCACATCCTGCGTCGTGTTTCGCCTGTCGAGATCCGCTCGCTGGCGTCGCTGTACCGCTACCTGGAACCGGGGGAGCTGCTGCACAAGGTGCCGGATCATGCGGTGTTCCATGCATTCTGGGCCGATGCACGCAGCGATTCGTTCCAGCCGCCGCCGAAGATCCAGGCGCTGCGCGCCAGCAAGTCGCGATAATGTGTTGCTGTAGAGCCGAGCCCATGCTCGGCTGCTTCTCTCATCGCGATGTTGGAACGAAGAACAGCCGAGCCGAGCATGGGCTCGGCTCTACAGGGAGATGTCATGCGGTTCAGGAC
>NZ_JABLTE010000002.1 GCF_013315795.1 Nocardia barduliensis | reverse complement strand
CCCGCGACCGCGCACCGATGGGCTCGATTCGCCAAATCAAGCTGGGCCGACTACCTCTTCCACGCACCCTGAAACCCCGCCTCACAGCAGGAATACCGCAACCTTCGAATATCGCCGTCCACCGGTTTGGGTCCGCGGGAACCACCACGGCTGGGCCCTCCTGCATCGGGTCGACGGCGTGCTGGGGCTGCTCGACGCGGACTTCGCCGCCCTCGCCGACTGGTTACACGGGTCACCGTAGGTGTGCCGCACGGGGGAACCTCACACTTCGGTGCGGTATTTCGTCGGACCGGTGAGAGCAGACGCGACCGGAGGAGCCGACCACACCATGACCACCCGATCCGAGCAGGCGGACGGCCGGGATGATCCGAGCCTTGGCGCGATCATGAGCGAGCGGCGCCAGCTGATCAACCTCGCGTACCGGCTGCTCGGCTCGCTTGCCGAGGCCGAGGACGTCGTCCAGGAGACCTACGCCCGCTGGTATGCCATGTCCCGGGCCCAGCAGGACGCTATCGAATCTCCCGGCGCGTGGCTGACGAGGGTCGCGGGTCGCATCTGCCTCGACCTGCTCGGCTCGGCACGCGCTCGCAGGGAGCGATACGTGGGCGAATGGATCCCCGAGCCGCTGCCCGAGCGCACGGAGTGGATCAGCGGCGGATCGCGTGGCGCCACCGACGACCCCGCCGACCGGGTCACCCTCGATGAGTCGATCAACATGGCGTTCCTGGTCGTGCTCGAATCGATGACCCCGGCCGAGCGCGTCGCGTTCGTCCTCCACGATGTTTTCGGTTTCTCCTTCGCCGAAGTGGCCGAGATCGTCGGCCGTACCGCCGCGGCCTGCCGCCAGCTGGCTTCGGCAGCCCGTCGGCGTGTTCGCGCGTCGCGAGGTCCCGCGGTTCCGGCGATCCAGCGGGCCGAGATCGTCAAGGACTTCCGGCAGGCGTGGGAAGCCAAGGACATCGATGCCCTGATCGGTCTCCTCGACCCCGATGCCACGGCGATCGGCGACGGCGGCGGCCTGGTCAGCGCCGTGCTGCGCCCGATCGAAGGTAGCGAGCAGATCGCGCGCTCGCTCGTCGCGGTGATGGACAAGGCGCCCGGCATGACGATCCTGCAGCGTACGGTCAACGGCCAGCCCGGACTGGTCACTCAGCAGGACGGCGTCACGGTGACGGTGATCGCGTTCGATTTCTCCGGTGACCGGATCACCCGCGTGTGGGCGGTCCGCAACCCCGACAAGCTCCGGACCTGGACGACGAGCTAGCGACGAGCACGTGCCTCGCGCGCAGCGCTCATTCACCGGTCAGCGTGGCCGCACGCAGTCGATGGCTGCCGTGGGCGGAGTTCGCGCCGTAGCTCGCACGCGGCGAGGTTGCCGGGTGCGGTGACGAACCCGCTGTCGCGACTGCCTTCGTGTTTCGGCAGGTCCGCGTACCGGCGCGATGGTCGAGAGCGGTCGCGGCACAGCAGCACAATCGACCACACGGTCGCGCACAGCAGCATGCCGTTGCGCATGGTCAGGACGATCACTCCCGGCCAGCTTCCGGTGGCGACGCGGTCGTAAAGGAATGGGAATTCCACCTGGGTCACCAGCGCCGTCGCCAGCACCAGCCCCAGTACAGGTCGCTGGGTGGTGTGCGAGTCGAGCGCGCAGACCGCGGCGACCGCCACGGCCCACACCAGATACTGCGGGCTGAGTACCCGGCTCGTCGCCGAGGCGAGCAGCACCGCGGCCAGCACGAGATCCGCTGCCGGTGGTCGCAGGCGCCACCAGATCACCAGCAGCACCGCGCCGCCGAGGATGGTGGCCGCCACGCATCCGCGGGCCACGGCGGACACCGCAGGCCCGGACAACTCCTCGGCCCCATAACGATGCACGATGCTCCAGCCGCCGTTCACCAGCCGGACGATCAATAGCGGTGTGGCAGCGACGGATTCGAGCTGCAATCCACGCTCCGACTGGAACCGAAGGAAAGACAACGCGCCCGGGCCCAACGCTGTCGATCCCACTGTTGCCGTCACACCGACGCAAGCCATCACCGCACTCATCCGCCACAGCGTTCGACGGCGCAATCCCAGCAGGACCACCACCGGCCACAGTTTCAGCAGTATTCCTACAGCGGCGGCCGCTCCGGCCGCGCCCGGTCGGCGCGTCGACCACAGCAGCGCCGCGACAGCCGTCGCGGCCACGATCAAATCGAATCGGCCATAACAGATTCGGCCCAGCAAAGCCACGCCCACCGTCCACAGCCACGGCCCGGCCTGCGCCGTCCTCCAGCCGTTGCGGCGCGCCGTGCGGATCAGCAAGCCCAATACGCCCGCGTCCGCCGCGGCGACCAGCGCGAAGAAGATCCAGTTGTAGCCGGGCCCGCCGCCGAGCAGCCAGGGCACCATCAGCAACGCGGCCGCTCCGGGCGGGTACTGCCACCGCTCGTCGTGCAGCGGGAAAGTGTTGTGGTAGAAGATGTATTCGGCCCACTCGCGGTACAGCGTCAAGTCCGCTGCCGAGGCATCCCAGATGCTGTGCGGCAGGATCGTCACCCCGGTGAACACCACCATCAGCATCCGGGTGACCACCCACACCAACCACAGCCTCGATACCGACGACAGCCCGCGCACAAGGCCGCAGCCTAACCATCGCGACTCCAGAACCGCACATCACGCAGGCACCGCCGAGCTGATGACTACCTACCGAATGCGTGAGCGGATAACCCGGTCAGCCGCGACGAGTCGTTCACGTTGCGAGAGTAGAAGATTTCACGAATGGCTGAGCCCTGCTATCGCTGGGCGCCGCTGGGCAATCGATGACGACGGCTTCGAGCGGCCGCGAGAGGAGCCTTGCGCGACCGGGAAACTCGCTCGATCCCGGTGAGATCGCGGCGCACCACGTGGTTTCGGTCGGCGAGCGAGCCCAGACTGTAGCGTGATTGCAGCCCGAACAGCTGGGTTCGGGTACGAGCGCTCCAGCGCCGGGCAGCGGCCGTGCGGGTGGTGTGGAAGGTCACCATGTAACCGCCCTCGTACAACCGCAGCAGCGAGTAGCCGACGGGATATTCCTTGATCGAGGCCACTTCGAGGAACTCGACCGGGATGGGAGCGTCGGGGCGGGTACGGCGGTTGCGATGCGTATGTCCGCTGTGGTGCAGGAACACACCCGGCGCGCGCCCGTAAAGCTGCTGCACGGTCCTGGCATCACGCCGGTTCAGCACGAAGCCGGGTCCGCCGAGGTTGCCCATCCCCGACTCCCGGGTCACCGGGTGGTGGCCGAAAACCATTGTGGGCCGGTCGGGTTCGTCGCGCAGCAGGTTACGCAGGCGAGCCATCTGCTCGCCGTCGATGCGGCCGCCTGCGCCATCCAGCTCTGTGGTGTCGAGGCCGATCACGCGCAGTCCGCCCAGGTCATAGCTGGACAGTCGCTGACGGGGCAGGAAGTGCGCGCCCCAGCAGTCGTGGTGGGCGCTTCCCGCCAGTCGCGGGCCCGACTGCCAGTCGGAGCCGACTCGGGGCCGGTCGTGGTTACCGCGGCACACCAACAGGTCTCGGCCGAGGTCGCCCCAACTGTCGAGGCGGCGCCGCAGGTCGCGACATTCGCTCGGTGTGCCGTCACTGGTGAGGTCACCCGCAAGCACCAAGTGGTCGACGTCGCGGTCCGGCGCGCGCACGTCGGTCAGCAGCGCGTCCAGCATCACCGCCGGATAAGGGGCCATCCCGGGCTCCTGCCGCACACCGGTCGGCAGCGCGGCCACGATCTGGCCGCTTACCTCCTCGCCGAAGTGCACGTCGTTGGCCAGTGCGAGAGTGCGCAGCAGTCGCCCCGGCGGCGGGGTGAGGGTGCGGAACTCGTGCCGCTGCTCGTCGTTCCACCAGCGCGTCGTCGAACCGGAGACTGCCCGCATGCCCCGCGAGCGGGCCTCCAACCGGTAGGGTCTGCCGGGTTCGAGGCCGCTGACTTCCACGTAGTGGAAGGCGGTGGGTGTGGCGTCGGTGTGCACGATCGGCAGCGGCTTGCGCGAATCCGCCGGTCCGAGTGCGAGTTCGGTATCGGCTGCGACCGGCCGCCAGCGCCCGACCGGGTCGGTCGCGGCGGTCGTCCAGCTGACCGCCACCGACTGATCGCTCACCGTGACGATCTCCAGATCCCGTGCTGTCATCGCGAGAGGCCGAGACGCGAGCAGCGCGAATCCGCCTACGGGGAGTGCGGCCGCTGCGGCGAGCGCGGTGAGCACGGTCCTGCGGGATGGCTCGTGGCAACCCATCGCAACCCCTGACGTCGGTCTCGCCGATGCATCGACGGGCTCGACGCTATCCAGGCAACCAGGCCACCCCGTGAACAACGGCTGAGCTGTGCCGGTCGGTTGGCCGCCGGTTTCCTGAATAGGCATCGGTGCGCGTCAGCCGCAGTTCACGGGCCATTCGCTCGGACCCGTTGTCCTCGGCGTGGCAGGGACCTGCGGGCCGAGCGGGCGCGCGTGGAGTTCACCGCCGAGGCTCGGCCGACGCGGGCCGCTATCGCCTCCATCGGCAGGGCCTCCACCGGTGACGCGTCCGTCAGCTGGTGAAGGGCTCGGGTCCGAATCGGCCCCAGACCACGTAGGCGGCCAGCGCGAGGTAGACCAGGTTCAGCGCGACGAATTTCAGGTCGCCGTCGCGGAAATGGATGACCATCGCGCCGACCATCAGCAAGACCCAGCAGACGGCAGTCACCGGAACCAGTACCGGGGCGATGTCGAGCACGGCGGGCAGGATCAGGCCGATCGCCGCCAGGAGTTCCAGCATTCCGAGCGTCTTGACGAAGCCCGCGCCGACGTGTGCGGTCCATCCCCCGCCGACGGCCTCGGCCAGTTTCTCCTTGGGCACGATTATTTTGGTGATGCCTCCGGTCAGGGCGACTGCGGCCAACAGTCCGGCAGCTATCCACAAACTGAGATTCATCTGGTCTCTCCTCGCAGGGGTCGGCGACTCCGAGGTCGGAGCCGCGATCAGGTCCTGCATGAGATGCCGGCGGCCCGATACTTGTGACGGCCCGTCCGGGTGATCCGCCTCACCAGGACGGTGGCCGCCTACGCGCGACCGCCGAACCCCAAGCAGCCATGCCTTCTTCGGCAACGCCGCCCCCTGCGGCGTGGCTATGGTCATGCACTTCGGGTGAAGCGATGCCGCCTCGGCGGCGGGTAGGTTCGGGCGCGGATCGAATCGGCTACCGTCTCGATGTCACAAAACGGCGGGGACCGGCGTCTGGTGGTCGACACAGTCAGCGTGAAGAGGAGCCACTCATGACCGGCACGTCACCGAACCCGCCCCGAACTCGCGACGGGAGCACGAGCCAGGACGACGCGAACCCCGCGACCGAGGCGTTCCTCGCCCACCGCAACCTGCTGTTCACCGTCGCCTACGAAATGCTCGGCTCGGCCGCCGATGCCGAAGACGTCCTGCAGGAGACCTGGCTGCGCTGGGCGGCCGTCGACCTCGACACGGTGCGGGATCAGCGGGCGTACCTGGTCCGGATCACCACCCGCCAATCCTTGGTCCGGCTGCGCACCCTCGGCCGCCGGAAAGAGTCCTACGTCGGCCCCTGGCTGCCCGAACCGCTGCTCACCGCACCGGACGTGGCCGAGGACGTCGAGCTGGCCGACAGCGTCTCGATGGCGATGCTGCTGGTGCTGGAGACGCTCACGCCCACCGAGCGGGCGGTGTTCGTCCTGCGCGAGGTGTTCGACGTGGGGTACGACGAGATCGCGGGCGCCGTCGACAAGAGCCCGGCCGCGGTTCGCCAGATCGCGCACCGGGCGCGGGCACACGTGGCAGCGCGCCGACCGCGCGGGGTCGTCTCCCCGGCCGAGACCCGGGACGCGCTCGAGGCATTCCAACGGGCGGTCGAAACGGGCGACCTGCAACGTCTTCTCGACATCCTCGCACCGGATGTCGTCCTGCTCGGTGACGGAGGCGGCGTGGTACAGGCGCTGGCCCGGCCCATCGTGGGCGCCGGCCGGGTGGGCCGCGCGCTCACTGTCGGGCTGGGCCGGTTCGCCGACGCGGTGTCCCTGCAACCGGCCCAGGTCAATGGCTGCCCGGCGCTGATCCTGCGCCTCGACGGGGAACTCGACACCGTCTTGGCGGTGCGTGTCGACGACGGTCTCATCACCGGGATCTACGCGGTGCGTAACCCCGATAAGCTGTCGCATATCCGGCAGGAGACAGCTCTGCGCCGCTGAACACTCCGCGAGGACGGGCGACCGATGGACCCACGACGGATCGAACTCAACCGCAGGCACAGCCGGGAGATGGGTTCGCTGTTCCATCAGTTCCTCGAAGCGCATCCGGATGTCGAAAGCGAAGTCCCGGCAGCAGCGATGACCGACGCCCAAGACGCCGCGTGGACCGCTTACAGCGCCGTGCTGTTCGCTCGCCACCAGGCCGAGCGATCCGCCCTCGCGGCGGAGATCGAAGCCGAGCAGCGACAACGCGACCAGCGGTGACCGGCGAACCGGCCGTGGCGACCCCTGTGATCGATGCGACTACTGCCGCTGACCGGGCGAGGTCGGTTGGCGCAGATACTGACCGAGCCGACCGGCCGCATCGATCATGGCGACTCCCTGTGCGGTGAGTTTGCGCTGCCAGTCATCGAGGGCGGCGGCCACTGCGGCGCCGCCGCCGGCCGTCCGGATCCGCTCGACCACCGTGGCGATGTATTCCAGCCCGTAACCCCCGCGTCTGAGAAGATGGGCGAGTTCGGCATCGCGGATGTCGTCCGCTCGGTAGACGCGGTATCCCGTCGACCGATCGCGTGCGGGGGTGAGAATCCCGGCGGCTTCCCAATTGCGCAGGGTCGCCGGGGTGACGCGGAGCCGGTTGGCGAGCTCACCGACGGTTCGGACCTCGGTGCGGGAATCGTCCGGCAGGGCACCGAATTTCGCGGTGAGGCCTGCGATCGCCTTTCGCACCGCGACCAGCGTCTCGTGGTCGCGCAGCAGCTGGTTGTGGCCGTGGTGGATGACCATCAGTGCACTGTCGAGTGCGCCGCGGTGCAGCTCGCGCATTATCCGGCCGGCGGGCGCGTGCCCAAACGCCGCGACGAGGGCGAGGTAGGTGCGCAGCGCCGCCGCGTGCACCTCGGTGTAGATCCGGTAACCGCTGCCGGTGCGCTCGGCCCGCGGGAGGAACCCGTCGCGCTCGTAGTTGCGGACGGCTTGGGTCGAGAGGCCGTGCTCACGCGCGAGGTCGGCAGGTCGGAAGCTGATCACCGTTTGAGACTCTAGACCACCTCGGTCCTGGTCAAACCGACGGAAGTCTCAACCGATTTTTCAGAGATACGATTGAGACACATGAGCTGTGACATCGACGACTTCCTCACGACACCCTGCGACCTGTTGGCGTTCGGTGAGCCGACGCATCGGGAACCCGCCTTCGCGTGGGTGCGCAACAGCCTGTTCGCGGATCTGGTCGATCGCGGCTTCCGGTCGATCGCCCTCGAGACCGATCGAGTGGCGGCGCTCGTCGTGAACGACTTCGTCCAGCATGGGGTGGGCACCCTCGACGCCGCGATGAGCGAAGGCTTCTCGCACGGCTTCGGCAGCCTGGACGCCAACAGGCACCTGGTCGCCTGGATGCGGGCTTACAACGAAAGCCGCCCGCAGGCAGACCGATTGGCTTTCCACGGTTTCGACGCTCCGATGGAGACGATGAGCGCGCCCAGCCCGCGGCGCTACCTCGAATACGCGCGCGCCTACCTGCGGCTCGACCTCGACTTCGGCGGCCTTCTCGGCGAGGACGAACAGTGGAGCCGCACCGAGGCGGTCCTGGACCCGGAGGCGTCGATCGGCGCCTGCGCCGAAGCAGGCGAGCTTCGCGTTCTCGCCGACGACATGCTCACCATGCTGTACACCCGCGCACCGGAACTGATCGCGGCGACCTCACGCGCCGAGTGGTGGAAGGCCGAGGCGCACCTCACCGCCTGCCTCGGCCTGCTGCGCTATCACAAACAGTCGGCGCAGCGGATCGATCGGTCTGCGCGGGTGTCGCGCCTGAGCGCCACGCGGGATGCGCTCATGGCGCAGAACCTCCTCGATATCCGACACGTCGAGGGCCGCCGGGGGCCGACCCTGGTCTTCGCGCACAACCTCCATTTGCGGCGAAACCCGAGCGCTATGCCTATGGCGGACATGGAGGTGAACTGGCTCAGCGCGGGGGCAGTCATCGACTCCCTGATAGGCGAGGGATACACCTTCATCGCGGGCAGCCTGGGTCGTAGCGAAGCCATCGGGCTGCACGAACCCGCGCCGGACACTTACGAAAGCTCCTTGCAGAGCAGGATCCCTACCTGGGGCCTGACCGTGCCCGCCGACGTCCCTGCCGCCCACACCCGCACCGACACCACCCCGGAGCAGGGATACTTCCCGCTCGACCGGGCGACTATCGACGCCGCCGACGCGATCCTGCACGTCAGTGACGGCACGGCCGTCCGGCCTGCACCGAACGCAGGGCGCGGCTGATCCGGATTCTCCCGAATCGGCCTGTGCGGTTCACCGAGCCGGTGTTCCGGGTTCGGCCGCCGTACGCGGACAGCCGAACCCGGGACACCGCCACGGTCGAGCCCCAGAGGTACTGATTCCTACGCGGCGCAGAACTCGTTGCCTTCCGGGTCTCGCATGACCCACCAGTGCCCGGCGGGTCCTTTGTCGAACTCGCGCACCCGGGTCGCTCCGAGCGCTTCCAGCCGGGTGACGAGTGCGTCGAGGCCGCCGGGCTCGCTGTGAATATCGAGGTGCAGACGGTTCTTGCCGGCCTTCTCCTCCGGTACGTCCTGGAACAGCAGCCGCCTCCCGCGGCCGACACCGCTGATCTCGTCGTACGGATCGTCGGGATGCCGGATCGCGGCGTAACCCCGGAAGATTTTGCGGCCGCGGTGCTCGGCTACCGCGTCCTCGCCGAGTTGCCCGGCGGCCAGCAATCGTTCGACGAGAGCGCTGGGGTCTTCTACCTCGTACTCCAGGGCCGCGCCCCAGAAGTCGGCGAGGGCAGGGGCGTCTCTGCTGTCGATGACCAGTTTCCAGTTCAATGCCATGCAACTTCCTACCATCGGGAACCGGGGTAGGACTCGGTCGGCACCCCGCCTCCCGGCCTCGGCCACCCACCGCGGCGTGGCGACCGGCTGTCGGTGCGCCCGAGCGGGCCACAGCGGCGAGATCGCACCGGTTCCCCAGCCGACCACCTGGTCAAGAGGGGTTTCCCGGAGGATTGCCATGCGCGGCGCCGCGGCGCGTCGCGTCCTCCGACGCTGTCGCCGAGGCATTCGTCTCCAGTGTCAGGACCACCGACAGCACGGGGGCGCACTGCACCCGCCTGCCACATTCTCGGCAAATCGACCGCGCCGCAATATCTTCCGATCGCACCGCGCGTCGCTCGTAGTTGGCCGGAGCGGCGATGAGCGCACCGGTCGGGTAACTCCGGGTGAACGGCGGGTGCGAGGCGAGCGCCCGCCGTATTCTGAATCAGTACGTAGAGCGGGGGTGATGTGCAAACGACATACTCCGTCGCCGCCTACCCCGAAGTCCCAATTTCCCAGGCGCGATCCACCGCGTTGGCGAAACAGCTTACCCCGCAACGGTTTTTGTCTCGTCTGTGATGTCCGTCTCGTTCGGAGTCGCAGGCCGTCCCGAGTGACGGCCTTTCGGCAGCAGGTCTCGTGCGGGTATTTTCGCGACCCCACAGCAATTCCTGGATCGATAGACCGCCGGTTGCCAAATGCGTTCTCAATCTTGAGGATTCGCTATCGATTGCTACAATCGAAACGTGCACCGTTAGCCTAGCTAATCAGTGGCAATACATCGACCCGGCCTGCCTCCCACCGCGGCTCGCCCGGAGTTCCTCCGCCACTGAAACAGGCGCACGATCCGTTGTCGGCAGTTCCAGGGAGTTCGCTATGGACAATCCGCACGTTCTGGTCATCGGCGGCGGCCCAGCCGGGTCGACCACCGCAGCACTGCTCGCCAAGTCGGGGGTCCGAGTGACCCTCCTGGAACGAGATAAGTTCCCGCGTTACCATATCGGCGAAAGCCTGTTGGCCTCGGTTCTGTCGACACTGCGCCTGTCCGGCGCCTACGACGCGGTAGCCGCCCACGGCTTCCAGATCAAACGAGGCGGCCATTTCCAGTGGCAGAACGACGATTGGCTGCTGGACTGGTCCAAGCTCGTCGACGCGGAAGCCTGGTCGTGGCAGGTCCAGCGCGACGTGTTCGACGATCTGCTGCTGCGCAACGCCGCCGAGCAGGGCGCGCAGGTGATCGAGCACGCCACGGTCACCAACGTGCTGTTCCAAGGCGACCGGCCCACGGCCGTCGAATGGACCGTCGAGGGTGACGACCAGGTCCACACCATCGAGGTCGACTTCCTCGTCGACGCCTCCGGCCGGGCCGGCGTGCTGGCCAAGAAGCAACTCGTCGAGCGCCAGCAGCACCCGGCCTTCCGGAACGTGGCGGTCTGGTCGTATTGGGAAGGCGCACACCTACATCCGGACAGTCCGGAAGGCGCGATCAACGTCGTGTCCACCCCCGAGGGCGGCTGGTTCTGGAACATCCCGCTCTCGAACGGCCGCCACAGCGTCGGCTATGTCGTCTCCGCGCGCAAAGCCGCCCCGAAACTGCGTGAACAGGGACGCGAGGCCTACTACCTGGAGACCATTCGCGACAGCGCGGCGATGGGCAAGCTGCTCGAAGGCGCGCGGCAGGTCGCCGAGGTCAAAGCGGAGCAGGACTATTCCTACAGCTCCGACCGGTTCTGCGGTCCCGGCTGGGTCGTGGTCGGCGACGCCGCCTGCTTCCTCGATCCGCTGTTGTCCAGCGGCGTGCACCTGGCGACGTACTCCGGCCTGGTCGCGTCGGCGGCGATCGCGACCATCCTGCGCGGCGAGCTGAGCGAGGCCGATGCCCTCGGCTTCTACGAGCACGCCTATCGACGGGCCTACACCCGGTTCCTGGTCCTGGTCTCCCGGATGTACGAGCAGTACGTCGGGTCCGAGGAATACTTCGCGCACGCGGGCACGCTGACGACCGGGCACAGTGGCGACACGAAGCAGGCCCAGTTCACCGAGATCATGGCGGGACTGACCGACATGGACGAGTCGTCGGGAGCACAGCAGCGCGCCGCGACCGAAACCATCATATCCGCGGCCGAACGACTACACGACGAGTCGGCGAATCTCGAATACATGGGTCACCTGGACATGTCCGTCGTGTGGGATCACTGGCGTGATCCGTTGGCCGACACCACGACCGGCGAACTGCGCATCACCACCGAGCCGGTCCTGGGCCTGACCGATCGGCCGAGGACCGACGAGGAAGTCGCCGCCGTGGCTCGCCCTGTCCTCCCACCGACGGCCGCCGGCGCCACCACCCACTAGCGCCGATTTCGGTTCGGACTTCCTGTGATGACCACCGCACGGAGCCGGTTGTGACGATCACGCACACCGGCCCCGAACCACCGGGTGATTGCCCGCCCGGTGGTTCGGGTCTCCGTAACCAGGACGGGGTCGAGCGATTCGGCCACCCGCTGACCAGGATGCTGCTGGGCAGCGACGACTTCACCACTCCCGCACTCGCGGCGATCGTGGGTTCCGAGTTGCAGATTCGGGTGCTGCGCCAGGACGAGATCGCGGCCGGCCGCTTGCCGGACGTCGTCACGAACGCCCTTGGTGTCTCCGGGGTCGATCGCGTCATCGTCCGTCGCTCGTGTCTGGTGAACGCCGAGCTGGTCACCGCGTCCGTCAACTACGTCGTCGCGGTGCGGGGGCCCGCGGCCGCGTCCGGAGTGGACGATGTGCGGGTGCCGATCGGGTCCGGCTTGATCTCCCGTGGCACGTCCCAGCGGCGGCACCTGCTGCGGACCGGCGTGACGAGATGGCCGGATGGCCGGTTGTGCGCGGCACGGTCCTACGTCATGCTGCTCGGCGATCGACCGGTCTGTTACATCCGGGAGTCGTTCAATCCCAGCATCGTTCCACCTGCCTGCACCGCCACGACCGATAGTGAGCCGACGTGGGCCGACGAACCGGAACTCGCGGAACCGGAATCGTTCACCTTCCCCACGGCACTGCCTCCCGGCGACGAGCGGACGGGCGCCGCGCCACCGCGTGGCTGCGTGCGGCGTTCCCGCTCCCTACCCGTGCCGGTCCACCCCGACGAGTGTGAGACGCTCACCGCCGATTTGGCGCGGGCAGCCCGCGGGCAAGGCTTCGTGCTGCACTTCGGCGGCAACGACGACCGATCCGCCGACCATTCTCCCGCGGTCGACGCGCGCCGGGCACTGATATACGCCGCGGCGGCGGTCATGGCGCACGGATCGGGCGTACCGGTCGTCGCCGTCGAACGAGCGGCCAGGCGGTATCCCCCACCGCGATGGATGCCGGACGTACTCGGCCCACTGGCGGCGTCTTTCGCCGGTGCGGCGACCGATGCCGGAAGCGATCCGGCCGGCCACGCGCCGGACCCGGCGCCGAAGAGGTCCACGCTCGCGACTCGTGACTACCGGCATGGCGATCACCTTCCGATCACGCTGTGTGTCGACATCCTGCGCCGTGCCGGAGATCGGTGCCACGACCCGCTGCGCCGCGATCTGCTCCGCGCGGTCGGCGGACTGCTGCCGCTCACCGCGATCGCCCCACCGGGCGCCCACGAACTGCACAGCTCCCTGGCGCCACCGCGCATCTCGGGCGAACCGGTCCTGCCCTACGCGGCGTTGCCTCCCCCACTCGGCGCCGACCGCAGGCGATGGGATCGTTCGGCACACCTGCTCTGGATCGGTGACCGGACCCGCGACGCCACGCACGCCGAGGTGCGGTTCGCGGCCGCCGTCGGCAACCCCGTTGCCGTAGCGCTCGGTCCCACCACCACCCCCCACGATGTCGAGTTTCTGTGCCGAACGCTGAATCCGCGGCGACAGCCGGGCAAACTCACGCTCGTCCCGCGCTTGGACGCCGGTGCCCTCGGCCGGCTTCCTGCGTTGTTCGACGCGGCTGCCGCGCGCGGCACTCCGGTCTGCTGGGTGTGTGATCCGATGCCGTCCGCCGCGCGTATCGGAGACGGCCGCATGCCAGTTCGCGCCGAGACCGTCATCGACGTTATCCGAGCGTTCTTCCAGACCTGCCGGGCCACCGGCACCGCGCCCGGCGGCCTGCATCTGGAATGCGCGCCCGAAACGGTCCTCGACCACGCCGAAGTGCGGGATGGGCCTCAGGCCCGCGACGATCGGCGAAGCCGCTACAGGCCCGGCCTCGATCCGGCACAGACACTGTGGTGTGTCGTCGCCGCACTCGAGTCACGTACCGCCTGATCCCCGCGTCCGGCTTCGCGACGGTTCCGCACGATGGCCTCCTCGCCTACGGGAAGACCTTCGGGTACGGCCGTTGTCCCGGCACCCGGGAGGCTGGTTCCCGTGCCTGGGAAGCATATTCGCGCATCCGGCCCGATCGGGTACCGTGCACTCGACGGCGCGGCCGCCGGACATTTCATGGCGCTCCATAATCGAGGCGAACCGAGCCTCCGCACGTTGTCGTCACTCGGGCGATCCGTAACTGCCCCGGGGGCATGCGCTGGGTGCGAAACTCATCCGGCCGCACCCTACGGGGGTCGGCATCCGAATCTCCGACCACCACGGCATACTGCTCAATTCGAGAAGAACAGCCGGTAAGTTCACAGGTGGTCTATCTCGATCCGGGCACTTACGGATTCCCCCGAGAGCCTGAATAGCCGACGCCGGAGAACTCGGCCGGCATCGACGCACTCTCCCCCGCTCGGACGCTGGCATGCGCATAACCTGTGCTGATACAGCGATCTTCCCGAGGTGCCGATACCCCGCCGCGCCCGCCGATCGCACGCCGCATCCCGGCGAGGAACGGTTGCCGCTCATGCACCGACCCGACGGTCCTACCGCACGCACGACCAAAGTCAGGAATAATTGTGGTTCACTTGTTGGGTATCACAAATCCGTGCGATTTGGGATGAGATCGCTACCCGTTCGTTATTCTTCGGGCGGGTACAGGTGAGGCGTCGGCCGGGCGGGCGGCGCCGTGTTGGAGGTAGGCGTTTCCAGCCGTGAGCAAGTGGTCTGAACTACGCACGTCCGTCGTGGGAATGGTGCGGTCGAGTCAGCGCGATGTCCGTGGTCGAGTGAGTGTGCGGGTGCGACTGCTGGCGATCGTGCTGATCTCCAGTGTCACACTGCTCGCGATCGGGGTCGGGGCGGCGGGTTACCTGGTGAAATCCGCTCGGGACGCGGAGGAATGGGCGGAGCTGGCCAGCAGCACCACAGCGCCCGCCATCCTCATGGTGCAGGCGTTCCAGGAGGAACGCCGGTTGTCGCTGTTGCATCTGGCGGGTGATGCCGAGGTCCGGCCCGCGCTCACCGCGGCGCGGCAGCGCTCGGACGCCGCGCTGGCGGCGGTGATCGACAAGGGCGACGCCGCCCGCAAACTCAATCCCGGCGGCTCCGCCTCCGATATCGAGGGCTACAACAAGCTGTTCGCCATGGTTCCCACGATACGAACCGGAGTCGACGCGCAGCAGGCGCCACCCAACGATGTCTTCGTCATATTCAGCCAGGTCATCGGCACGATCGTGGCCGCATCGATGCTGGCCGCCCGGGTGGCGCCGAAGGCCGACATCGCCATCGAGCTCGGCAATGGTGTCGAACCCCTGCGAGCTGCCGAGGCTTTGTCGATGGCCGACACACTGGGCGCGGTGGCGTTGACCCGCGGCGAACACACGCCTGAGCAACTGACCGAATTCAATCGGTTGGTCGGTGAATTCCGCAGCCAGGTCGCCTATTCCAGCCGCGTGCTGAAGGGCGCGCGGCTCGCCCAGCTCGAGCAGATCACCGCTGGACCGGCCTACCAGAAGGTGATCGCGATGCAGGACGCGGTGATGGCGCGCGGACCGGTGGAGGCGGGCAGCGACTTCGACGACTCCACGCGCTCCACCGACGGCACCGGCAGAACCCAGGGCGCCCGCTCGACATCCGCCGCCGCCGCGTTGCCCATGGGCGTCGCAGCCTGGCAGGAGGCGTCCGGACAGGTCGGGTCGGCCCTGCTGAAGGTGTGGGACGACCAGAGCCGCGACGCGCACGTCATCGCCCGCGAGCTGGGCGACCGGACCGCGCGGCAGTCGCTGCTCGGCGGCGCGGCGGTGTTGCTGGTCGCGACACTCGCCTTCGTCGCGGCACTGGTCCTGGCCAATCGGTTCATCGGGCGGATGCGCCGATTGCGGCGCGACACGTTGGAGCTGGCGGATCAGCAACTGCCCGATCTCATGCACCGGCTCGGCCGAGGCGAGAGCCTGGACTCCGAGCATGAGCTGCCCCGTCTCGATTTCGGCACCGACGAACTGGGGCAGGTGGCCGACGCCTTCAACCGCGCGCATGTCGCGGCCGTGGCGGCCGCGGCGGCGGAGGCGAAGACGCGCGCGGGCGTCAACGCGGTGTTCCTCAACATCGCCCATCGCAGCCAGGTCGTGGTGCACCGGCAGCTCGCACTGCTCGACCAGGCCGAGCGCAAAGAGGAGAACGCCGACCAGCTCGAACTGCTGTTCCAGCTGGATCACCTGGCGACGCGGGCTCGGCGCAACGCCGAGAACCTCATCATCCTCGGCGGGGAACAGCCGGGGCGGCGCTGGCGCAAGCCGGTCCCGGTGCTGGACTTGGTCCGGGCCGCGGTCGCGGAAAGTCTCGACTACACCCGCATCCAGATCGGCAGGCTGCCGGATGTCCAGGTATCCAGCAACGCCGTGGCCGACCTGATCCATCTGATGGCCGAGCTGACCGACAACGCGACAGCGTTCTCACCGCCGCAGGCGCGCGTCGAGGTGTCCGGCGTTGTGGTCGGGCGGGGTGTCGCGGTCGAGATCATCGATCAAGGTCTGGGCATGTCGGACGCCGACTTCACCGCGCGCAACGAACTGCTGTCCAACCCGCCGGATTTCAGTGTGGTGACCCTGTCGAGTGAGACCCGGCTCGGCTTGTTCGTGGTCGCGAAACTGGCCCACCGCCATGGCGTTTCGGTGCGATTGGGCGAGTCGGTGTACGGCGGCGTGCGGGCCGTGGTGCTGCTTCCGAGCGCGCTTCTGCAGTCGGAGACGGGGCCACGCGAACAGAACGACAGTGGCCCGGTCGAACCTTCGGAGACACTCGTGCCCGACAACGCATCGCCTCAGCCACCTCCGGTCCCGCAACGATCGGCGTGGTTCACCCCGGCCTCCGAACAGCCCCCTGCGCCCGGCGCGTACGGCGACCGTCGCGAATTCGGCCCGGACACCGCACCGTATTCCGAGCCCGCACCGGATACCCGGCCGCCGTTACCGCGACGCCGCAGGCAATCCCCCGAGGAGCAGGCGGCGGCGCCCGCCGCAGCCCCGGTTCGGCAGCGGACCGCCGACGAGGCACGCAATCTGATGAGTGCCATCGAGAGCGGAACCCGCCAGGGACGCCGGAAGCGTCCCGACCTCGACTAGTCCGCATCACCCCACCATCGGAAGGCGACGATGACTACTTCCCAGGGAATCGGCCTCGGTTGGCTGCTCGACGAGCTGGTCACCGGACTGGTCGGAGCCCAGTCCGCGGTGCTGCTGTCCTCGGACGGGCTCCTGCTGGGCCATTCGAACCAGTTGGACAAGGCCGACGCCGAGCGGTTCTGCGCGATGGCTTCGGCATTGCACAGCCTGTCCCGCAGCGTGGGCCACCATTTCGACGCCGGTGGCGTCTGTCAGACCGTGGTGGAATTGGACCGGGCGGTGCTGTTCGTCACCGCGGCGGGCACCAACGCGTGCTTGGCGCTGCTGGCGTCCGAGACCGCCGACATGGGTATGGTGGCCTACGAGATGAACCAGACGGTGCACCGAGTCGGAACACATCTGTCGGTCGACAAGCGTCCGCATCCACCCGCTTCGACACAGCCATGACCTATCCGCACGATCCCTGGTACGAAGAAGAAGCCGGACCGTTGGTCCGGCTCTACGCCATCACCCGTGGCCGGGGTCGTGCCGCGCGACGGGAACTGAATCTGACCACCCAGGTGGTCGACGCCGCGCCGGGCACCGCCCTGCGGCGCACCGAGCCGGAGTACGCCGCGATCGTGCAGCTGTGCCGCACCCCGCAGTCGGTGGCCGAGGTGTCCGCGCGGCTGCACCTGCCCCTGACGATGACGAAGGTCCTGCTCGGCGATCTGCTCGACGACGGCCGGCTGATCTGCCGGGCGCCCCAGCCCGCGATGGGGTCGGAGTCGGATCTCGGTCTACTGCGCGCCGTACTCGACGGCATTCGAGCGCTGTGACCGCACCGGCTCCGACCGGTACTCAGCCCAACTGCGCGGCAAGCCTTTTCGCGTTCATGTAAGCGATCGCCTCGATCGACACCATGGGGTTGACGCCCGAGGCCGTGGGGAAGCAAGACGCGTCGGCGACGACGATGTTCGCCACTTCCCAAGTGGCGCCGTCCGGATTGGTGGCCGAGTGCTCCGGCGAGCCGCCCATCCGGGCCGAGCCCATGATGTGCAGCGCCCCCAGGGAGCATTGCCCAGGGCCGTACCCGGCGGTTCGGCACGCGGCGGCGAACTCGGCGTGCGAGCTGCGCCGACCGGGTTCATACGAGACGCCGGCCTGGTGCCCGGAGAAGATGCGGTGCGCACCGGCCGCCTCCAGAATGCTGGCCGCGCCTTCGATTCCGGTATGCAGATGGGCGGCGTCGTAATCGGACAACCGGTACTCGACGATCGGCTCGCCGTCGCGGTCGACGGACACCCTGCCCGGGTCACGGTCACGCGTGATGATGCCGATCGCGTTGGATTTCGCGAAGTCGAGCATGGTGGCCCGATGGTTCTCGGCGCCGCGCCAGCTCATGAACCCGGTGGCGAGACCGGGATGGATCGGGCCGGTTTCGTAGATCACGCCGTAGCCGTTGCCGTCCAGATCGCTGTGCCTGCGGCAGATCCGGGTCTGCAGGCCGCCTTCCCACGGCCGGATCTCTTCGGAGAACACGCCGAAGACCGCGGCCGCCGGGTGCAGGCGCAGGTAGCGGCCGATGTTGTCGTTGCGCAACCCGGAACGCCGCAGCAACGCCGGAGTCTGGATCGCGCCGGCCGCCACCACGACCGCACGCGCGCGCACCTCGATCGCCGCGCCGTCGGAGGTGACCGCCGACACTCCCTCAGCCCGGCCGCCCCGCACGAGAATCCGCCGCACGTCGGCGTCCACGACGAGGCGCGCGCCCCGGTCGGCCGCATCGGCGAGCCAGGTCTTGGTCACCGACTGTTTGGCGCCGAGCCGGCAGCCGTATCCGCATCGACCGCACTCCACACCGGCGTCGCAGGCGTCGGTGACGTTGCGCGGCAACGTGTCCACTTCCCAGCCCAGGGCCTTGGCGCCGCGCTCGAGGACACCGTCGCGGGCCGACAGCATCGACCGCTGATCGGTGACACCGAGCCGCCGCTGCACCACCTCGAGCGCCTCGTCGAACTCGGTCTCGGCGAATTGACCGGCGCCGAGCGCGGCCCACTCCGCCCGGACGTCGGGCGGCGTCGGCAGCGAGGTGCTCCAGTTCACGACCGTCCCGCCACCGAGGCACGTGCCCGCGACGAGGGTGATCTGACCTTCGGCGGACGCGGGCGGGCCGGGCGCGTACAGCTGCTGCAGTCCGCCGAGCTCACCGGCACCGAAATCGCGGTCGTCGTAGTAGTTCCCGCGTTCCAGCACCACGACGTCGAGACCCGCTTCGGCCAGGACCGCGGCAGCCACACCGCCACCGGCGCCGGACCCGACGACCACGACGTCACACCGCAACTCGGTGGCCTCGGTGACCCGCAGCGGCGTCAACGCGGGGGCGGGCGCCGTCGGCAGCGGGCCGGTCGGGGCCGGATAGCCGATCTCCTTCCACAGCGGGTTGGCGCCCGACGGGCCGGGAGTGACGTTGTAGGACAGCAGCGACGCTTGTTTGAGCGCTTGGAAGATCACTCGGACCGGCTCGAAGCGGGAATCGGCGAGGCGCAGCAGCGCTCGTTCCCGCTGCTGCTGCGACAGGCTGGAGAAGCGCCGCGGACCGCTGCCGGTGAGCACGCCGGTCAGCCGGGAGTCCCACAGGTTCAGCAGCGTGGCCAATTGTTTCTTGTCGGCCTCGCGCGGGTTGCGTCCCAGGATCTGGAAGACGGTGTCGACGGCGCCTATCGCGCTCGCCGACGGCAGCGTCAACCCGTCGCCGGGGTTGAACGTGTCGCAGATCAGATTCATCGCCGCGCGTTGCTTGGCCGTTGGTTCCATTCGAACAGTCCCCTTCGTTTCGCCGAGTGAGTTCTATCACAGGATGTGAACAACCACTAACTAAACGGGTATTCGCCCTGGTCGTATCGTCCGACCGCTGGGAAGAATGCGTGGACACATACTGAAGCTTCTAGGTCACCGTGCCGTGCGTCGCGCGGCCCGGACAGCGCGCCGTGTCCCGATTCGCCTCGGCGTTCACGCCGGAATGACGATCGCCGCCGCGTATCCGACGGCCAGGAACGCGTGCACCACCGAAATGAGCGCTGCGGCGAGTTCCGCCGTCCGGTCCGCACCGGCCCGCGGCCGCGTCAGCGACCATCGAGTGAACGTCCGCTCGGCGTGCACCGCGAGGCGCAGCAATTCGGCGCGGTAGGAGCCGAGTAGCGGTTGGTCGCATGCGTTCAGCGCCGCGGCGGTGAGGTGGGCGCAGCGGCCGATCGTGACAACGACCTCGAGCAACTCGTCCGGCACCGCCGTGATGACGTAGGCGTCCGCGAGCGCCGCCGCCATCCGCGTACGTGCCACGACACCGCCGAGCGCCCGCCCCAATTCCGACAGCCTCTCCCCGTCCGCCGCCACGGATCCGCCTTCCAGGGCGGCGGTCAAGTTGCCGATCACCACGCCGACCGCATACTCGACGCGGTGCAACCGATCGAGGATTCCGGAAGCGTCGACCGGGGAGCAACCGAAGTCCGCCAGGACTGTCGCCGCCTCCACCAGCGTCGCGGCCGCCGCACGGAAGTAGATCTCCGTTCCCGCGCTCACCGGTAACGTGCCCATGTCCGCTCCCTCTGAGGTAGAGACCCTCCGACCGAATCCGTCGACTGGCAGCCCGGCCGGGGGTGGGTTTGGCGCAACTATGCGTCAATGGTTCATAACATATCGCAACAATGTGCAGGTAGACAGAAGAGCTGCGCTGGAACCGTCATTCACTTGAACAGCCCGGGGAGCCGCACCGGAACCATCGGTTACGCCCGGCGCCGTCCGACCGGCCGTTGGTCCGCACCCGGCATCGCGGGCACGATGGTGGAGCCGGGCCGATGACCGTCGAGAGGAACGACCGATGCACCGTCCGAGTCGCTGCCTGATCGCGGTGGTCGTCCTGTTCTGTGCCGCCGTCGGGTGCGGGGACACCGAGCCCGAGCCGCAGGCTGTCCGGGGCGAGATCGTGTCGACGACATCCCTGCTGAGCCTGCCGCTCGAACAGACCGCCGCGCTGCTGGCCGATGGCGGAATCCGGACGCCGGTCCGCAACGGTGTCGACGCGTTTCGGATCGACTATCGGACGATCACCCCGCAGGGCGAGCCGACCACCGCGAGCGGGCTGGTCGTTCTGCCGCGCACCGAGTCCGCACGCCTGCGGGTGGTCACCTACGCGCACGGGACCATGACGCTGAAGAGCGACGCGCCGTCGGTCGACACCCGCAACCTCCCCGACCGGCTGCGCACGGTGATGTTCGCGGCGGCCGGCTACGCGGCGACGGCACCGGACTACCTGGGCCTGGGGAACGGCCCGGGGCCGCATCCCTACGCCCACGCGCCGTCGGAGGTCAGCGCGTCGGCCGACCTGCTGCGCGCGGCGCGGTCGTTCGCCGCGCAGCAACGTCGCGAATTGGACCCGAACGTGCTCGTCACCGGTTTCTCGCAGGGCGGCCACGCCGCGATGGCGCTGGGCAAAGCGCTGCAGGCCGGAGCGATTCCCGGCTTCGGCGTCGCCGCGCTGGCCCCGATCAGCGGCCCCTACGACCTGCGGCACGTCCAAGCGCCCGCCGCGTTCGACGGGCGGATCGTGCCGGGCGCCGCGGTCCTGTTCCTCTCCTACTGGATCACCTCGATGGACCGGATCCACCACCTCTACGACGATCCCACCGAAGCCTTCCAGCAGCCCTACGCCGACAAAGTCGAAGAACTCTTCGACGGCTTCCACAACGAGCTCACCATCGTGACCTCGCTGGCGAGCACACCCGCGCAACTGCTCACCGAGCGGTTCCTCGGGTTGGCCGCCGAACCGACCGGCGCCGCCGCGAAGGCGATCGCCGACAGCGACGGCACCTGCGACTGGACGCCGCGGGTGCCCGTCCAGCTCTACGCCGCCCGCGGCGACCGGGCCGTCCCTTACGCCAACACCGAGCACTGCCTGCGTGCCCTCGACAGCGGCAGCGCCACGCTGCGCGACATGGGCGAGGTGGACCATGGCGGGACGGCCCGGGTCGCCCTTCCCGAAATCCTCAGCTGGTTCCAGCAAGGGTTTCCGCCGGACTGATCCGGACCCGAGGAAGGTCACCGCACGAGCGGCGGTTCAGTGCGAGTCGGCCGGTTGCGTCTTCGCCTCGAAGGGGAACTCGATCCGGTCCATGACGATACGGATGTCGAGGTTCGCGACGTCGCCGGAAGCGTCGAACTCGACGTCGCCCGCGATACCGTGGCCGCTGAATTCCAGCCACCGATAGTCGTCGAGGAATTCGGTCACCAAACCGCGCCGGGTCAGGTAGCTGTGCACGGCGCGCCGGTGATCGGTCAGCGGCAGCGCCCCGAAACCGTAGGCCAGCACGCGAGCGAGGCCGGAGGCGGTCGGCGCGGGCAGCTCGAAGGAGGGGTGGTCGATGAGGAACGCGACGCAGGCGCCATCGATGACACCGCAGTAGGAGCTCCAGCGGCCACAGACGATCTTCGCGGCGTCCGCCATCAGCCCGGCCACCTGATAGGGCTCCGGCGCCGCGCCGCCGAGCGCAACGGGCAGTTCGGCCGAACACAATTCGGCCACGCCGTATCGAAAACCGAACTCGCGCACCGTCTGCGCGCAGCGCAGCAGCGAGCGCGGGTAGCCCCAGGGATTGGCCCATCCCCACAGCCACGACTCCGCGTCGGCCGTTCCGAGCAGCTGGACCTCGGTGCACACGAAGGAGCGCTCGTCGCCGAGGAATTCGAGCCGACGCCCTTCCAGGTCGGCTTCCCACACGTGTGCGCCCAGCACTTCTTCCAGGTGCAGCCGGTGTTCGAGCGACAGCAGGCCCGCGTCATCGAGAAGTCTCGTCAGTGGCACGGATTGGGACACCGCGTCAGCGTAGTCAACGCGCGCCCGCGACCGCGCCTCCGACCGGCGACGTGCCCGCTACTCGAAGGAACTGACGTTGTTCACCTGGTTCGAGGTGGTGTACCCGCTGACGTGGTAAGTGATGGAGAACGAGAGGTCCGAACCCGTCCAGGTGACCGGCGACCACTCACCGGACTCGGAGAACAGAATGTAGATCTCGTGCCCTGCCTCGTACTCGGCGCTGGTGGCGCCGGGGGCCAGCACGAACAGCTCTTTGGGCTTGTCCCATTCCTGCCGGTAGACCGACACGTGCCCGCCTGAATCGTTGTGCAGCTTGTACCAGCCGGGCGAACTGCGCGTGGCGGGCTCCGGGGCCGTCGGCGACACGGTGACGGCCTTCTTCTTGATCGCCATTCTGGCGGTCTCGGTCATTCGGCTCTCCTTCGGTCCGCTGTTCTCGCCACAGTCTGCCCAGATCCGGGCGCGACTCGATTCACCCCTTCCGGGTGAAATACGACGTAGCGCAGCGACGACCGGACTCAGCCCGCGGCGGCCGGGCGGCCGGGCAGCGGGTGCGGCAGGAAACCGTCGGCGAACAACAGCATGGAGCCGCACTGATCACACCGGTAGGCATGCTGCTCGAGCACCTGCTGGCCCAGCTCACTCGGGTGATCGGTCATGAAGCCGGTATGTCCGGTGATGAAGCCGACAACCCCGAGGTAGGTGCGTTGCCGTTCGCACCACGGACACCTCAGATCGACGGCCTCCTGCCTGCGGCGGATCTCGTCTTCCTGCAGCATTATCCGGCGCTTCGCCTGATCGATGTAATGCCGCGCCTCCGACAGCGACAGTCGCTGCGGTTCGCTCCACATGCCTTCGTACACACTGTCGACGGCGGTGCGCAGGTGCGCGAACTCCGCTGCGGAACAACGCACCACGCGGGTGCCCCTGAGGCCGCCCTCGACGCGATAGGTGATCTCCGCGCGCGAGACGCCTTTCGGTAATCCCCTGTTCAGCTTCACCCGTTTCGGGTCATCCGCATCCGGCTTGAATTCGAGCCCCCGGTCCGCCACGCCATCACGATACCGGTCGAACCACTCGGCGGCCTGCCGTCGGACTGCTGGTCCGGCCGCGCTGGGGGGACCTCAGCGTCATCGCGGAAACCGCGATCACGTCGCCCAGCCCTCGGGGCAGACAACAGGCGAGGCCAAGTATAGCTATCAGCTATGACCTGTGCTCCGATTCGCTGAATTCGGTGAGACCGGATGAGTACGCCTTCAAGACAGCCCCAGATCCCTGGCGACGATCATCTTCATGACCTCGCTGGTGCCCGCGTAGATGCGGGCCACGCGGGCGTCGGTGTACAACCGGGCGATCGGATACTCCATCATGTATCCGTAGCCACCGAACAGTTGCAGGCAGCGGTCCACCACACGGGCTTGCACCTCGGTGCAGAACAGTTTGACGCGAGCGGCGTCCGCCCCGGACAGCGTCCCCTCGACCAGGTCGAGCACCGCCCGGTCGACCATGGTCTGGGCCGCCTCGACTTCGGCGGACATCGCGGCCAGTTCGAACTTGGTGTTCTGGAACGACGCGACCGGCGTGCCGAATGCCTTGCGCTGCTTGGTGTATTCGACCGTCGCGGTGATCGCGGCCCGCGCCTGGGCGACCGAGCCGACCGCGACGGTCAGCCGCTCCTGCGGCAGGTTGTGCCCGAGGTAGCCGAACGCCGCGCCCTCGGCGCCGAGCCGGTTGGCCACCGGCACCCGGACGTCCTGGAACGACAGCTCCATGGTGTCCTGCACCTTGCAGCCCATCTTCTCCAGCACGCGCCCGCGGGTGAAGCCCGCCATTCCGTCCTCCACCACCAGCAGGGTGAGCCCGGCGCGCCGGTTGCCCGGGTCGGTGGACGTGCGCGCCACCACGATCACCAGGTCGGCGAGCAGGCCGCCGGTGATGAATGTCTTGGCGCCGTTGAGCACATAGTCGTCGCCGTCGCGCACCGCGCTGGTCCGCATGCCCGCCAGATCCGAACCGGTGCCCGGCTCGGTCATGGCGATCGCGGTGAGCAGCCGGCCCGACGCCAGCCCGGGGAACCACCGGTCGCGTTGCTCGGCGTCGGCGTACTCGAGGAAGTACGGCAGGATGACGTCGAGCTGGGTGCGCACGGTGCCGAGCGTGACCAGCGCCCGGGCCGCCTCCTCTTGCAGGATCACGTTGTAGCGGTAATCACCGATCCCCGCTCCCCCGTGCTCCTCGGGCAGCGCGAACCCGAGCAGCCCCAATTCGCCCATGGCCGCGAAGATCTCGCGCGGCATCTTGCCGTCCTTCTCCCACGTGGGATAGTTCGGCGCGATCTGCTTCGCCACGAATTCCCGGACCAGGCTGCGGAACGCCTCGTGGTCTGCGCTGAACAGCTCTCGTCGCACGCCGTGCCTCCGCTCAGGACATCAGTTCGACGACGGTGGCGTTGGCGGTGCCGCCGCCCTCGCACATGGTCTGCAAGCCGTAGCGAATCCCGTTGTCGCGCATGTAGTGCAGCATCCGGGTCATCAGCACGGCGCCGGACCCGCCGAGCGGATGCCCGAGCGCGATCGCTCCGCCCAGCGGATTCATCAGGTCTTCGTCGGCGCCGGTCTCGGCGAGCCAGGCGAGCGGAACGGGCGCGAACGCCTCGTTCACCTCGAACACCCCGATGTCGGCCAGCGCGAGACCCGCTTTGCGCAACACCTTCTCCGTCGCGGGGATCGGCCCGGTGAGCATCAGCACCGGGTCCGAACCGGCCACGGCGCCCGCGCGGTAGCGCGCCAACGGCGTCAAGCCCAGCTCGCGCGCCTTGCGCGGGGTGGTGACCAGCAGCGCGGCCGCGCCGTCGGAGATCTGTGAGGCGTTGCCCGCGTGGATCACGCCGTCGTCCTGGAACGCGGGTTTCAGCCCGGCGAGCTTCTCGGCCGTGGTGCCGCGCCGGATGCCCTCGTCCGCGCTCACCACGCCCGCTTCGGTGGTGACGGGCACGATCTGGCCGGTGAACGCACCCGCGTCCTGGGCGGCGGCGGCGCGTTCGTGCGAGCGCGCGGAGTACTCGTCGAGCCGAGCGCGGGTGAAACCCCACTTCTGAGCGATCTTTTCGGCCGAGATCCCCTGGTTGAAGGCGAAGTTCTGGTAACGCGCCAAGGCTTTCGGCCCGTAGGGAACGCCGGACGCCTTCGCCGCGTTCAACGGCACCCTGCTCATGACCTCCACGCCGCCGGCCACGACGATGTCCTGCTGCCCGGAGAGCACGGCCTGCGCCGCGAAATCCAACGCTTGCTGACTGGAACCGCAGGCCCGGTTCACCGTGACGCCCGGAATGCTCTCCGGCCAGCCCGCCGCCAGCACGGAGTAGCGGCCGATATTGCTCGACTGATCGCCGACCTGGGAGACGCAGCCCCAGATCACGTCATCGATCACTGCGGGATCGAGGCCGCAGCGTTCGGCCAGCGCGGCCAGCACGAGCGCGGACAGATCGGCCGGGTGCATCCCGGACAGCCCTCCGTTACGTTTGCCGACGGCGGTGCGGACCGCCGCGGCGATAACTACCTCACGCATCTGTCATCTCCCGTTCTCGGAATTCCCGTCGGCGCGCGTCGGCGGCCGCCGGACCGTCCAGTGGCCGGTGAACCGCGGTTCGCGCCGTTCGGCGAAGGCCGCGAACGCCTCCGGGGCGTCCGCGGTGGCGAAGTTGAGTCCCTGTGCCCTGGCCTCGGCCGCGAGCGCCTCCCGAAGGGTGGCGCCGGCGCCCTCGTGCAGCAGCGCCTTGGTCTGGGCCAGCGCCACCGGGGGGCCGGCGGCCAGGCGCGCGCCGAGATCGGTGACCCATCCGTCGATCTCCTCCTCCGGCACCACCCAGGTCACCAGCCCCAGGTCCCTGGCCTGCGCGGCGTCGATCGTCTCCGCCAGCAGCGCCAGCCGCTTGGCCTGTTGCAGGCCGATCAGCCGGGGCAGCAGCCACGACCCGCCCAGATCCAGCGACAGTCCGCGCCGGGTGAAGATCTGCGCGAACGTCGATTCCGGCGTGGCGACCACGAGGTCGCAGCCAAGGGCCAGGTTCCAGCCCGCGCCGACCGCCACGCCGGTGACCTTCGCGACGGTGGGCAGCGGAAGTTCGTGCAGCAGGACCGCGACGTCGGTGAGCGCGCGCATCCGGTAGATCGGGTGGCTGTTGTCCGGCGTCGAGATATCGGCGCCGGAACAGAACGCGCCGCCCGCACCGGTGAGCACCAAGGCGCGGACTGTGCGGTCGGCCGCGACCGCGCGCAGCGCGTCGGCCAGCGCCACCCAGAGTTCGGCGTCGATCGCGTTCTTGCGGTGCGGCCGGTTCAGCGTCAGGGTGCGCACGCCGTCGAGGTCGTCGCAGAGCAACACGGGCCCACCGTTCATCCGTGCGCCCCGATCACTCCGGAATCGCGCAGCTCGGCAAGCTCCCGTGCGGTGCAGCCCAATTCGGTGAGCACGGCGTCGGTGTGCGCACCGAGGCCGGGCACCGGTCGCATCGGCGGCTCGAAACCGGCGAGGATCGCCGGTGGCAGCAGCGACGCGATAGTTCCGGCCGGTGTCTCGACGCTGCGCCAGCGGTCGCGCTCGGTGAGCTGCGGGTGGTCGAGCACGTCGGTGGGACGGTTGTAGCGGGAGTTGCCGATCCCGGCGTCGTCGGCGATCTTCTGGATTCGCGCCAAGTCGTGCCGCAGGCACCATGCGGCGATCGCGTCGTCGATTTCGACGCGGTGGCGCACCCGTCCCGGGTTGGTGCGGAAACGTTCGTCGGCGGCGAGATCGGGACGGTCCAGGATCTCCGTCGCAAGTCGCTGCCATTCGCGGTCGTTGGTGGTGCCCAGCACCACGATTCGGCCGTCGGCGGTGGGATACGCCCCGTAGGGCGCCACGGCGGGCGAACTCATTCCGAGCGGCTGCTGATCCACGCCCGTGTGCCGCGCGTAGGTCAGGTGGTAGCCCATCATCTCGGCCATGGTGTCGAACAGACTGACCGAGATCGTGTTGCCGTGGGACGCGTTCCTGGCACGCCCGCACAGCGCGGCCAGGATCGACAGCGCCGCGTACAGACCCGTGGTGACGTCGGCGACCGGAGGGCCCGGTTTGGCCGGGGCGTCCGCGGTCCCGGTCACCGCGCAGACGCCCGATTCGGCCTGGACGAGCAGGTCGTAGGCGCGTTTGTGGGACAGTGGCCCGCCCGCGCCGAACCCGTCGATCTCCACCGCGATCAGATCCGGGTGACGTGCCGCCAGCTCGCTCGGCGCGAGCCCCAGACGCGCGGTGGCGCCGGGCGCGAGGTTGGACACCAGCACGTCGGCGCGGCTCAGCAGGCGGTGCAGCAGATCCACCCCGGCGGGCGTTTTCAGGTCGAGTGTGACCGATTCCTTGCCGCGGTTGACCCAGACGAAGTGCGCGGCCTGCCCGTGGACCACGTCGTCGTAGTACCGGGCGAAGTCGCCGCCGCGCGGGTGTTCCACTTTGATCACCCTGGCGCCGAAATCGGCCAGGGTGCGGGTGCACATCGGCGCGGACACCGCCTGTTCCAAGGCGACGACCGTGACACCGGCAAGTGGTCCCGGGTCCGTCCCGGGTGGCGTCGCCGCGCCCGGCGGGCCGGGTGACTCGGCGGCCGGCGCGGAGCGCTGCGCGGGGCCTGCCATCAGATCACCGTGCCGCCGTCCACCGGCAGCACTTGGCCGGTGACGAAGGAGGCGGCGTCGGAGGCGAGGAAGACGAACGCGCCCGCGACTTCCTCCGGTTCGGCCCAGCGCCGCAACAGGATCCGGTTGAGCATCTGCTCGGAGAACCGCTCGTCGGTGCGGATGGTGTGCGTCATCGGCGTCGCCGCCAGCGGCGCGAGCGCGTTGACCAGGATGTTCTTGCGCGCCAGTTCCTTGGCCATGGATTTGGTGATGCCGATGATCGCGGCCTTGGCGGCCGAGTAGTTCACCTGGCCGAGGGTGCCGACGATGCCCGCGGCGGAGGTGACGTTGATGATCCGCCCGGTGCCGTCGGTGGGCAGGAACGGCAACGCGGCCTGCGAGCAGTTGATCGTGCCCAAGGCGTGGATGTCGAACAGTCGCCTGACCGATTCCGCGGTGGTGTCGGCGAGCATCGCGGGCGCGGTGACCCCGGCGTTGTTCACGACGATGTGCAGCACGCCGCCGGCGAGCCCGGCGGCCTGCTCGGCGGCCGCCGCCGCGGAATCCCGGTCGGTGACGTCCAGGGCGCGAGCGGCCGCGCGGCCGCCGTCAGCGCTGATCTTCTCCGCGACGGCGGCGGCCGCCTCGCCGTTCAGATCCGTGACCAGCACGGCCGCGCCCGCGGTGGCCAGCGCCCGCGCCACCGCGGAGCCGATCCCGCCCGCCGCGCCGGTGACCAGCGCCGAACGCCCGGTGAGATCGAACAGTGTCTGCTGCGTCATCAGTAGCTCCTCGGCAGTCCCAGGGCGTGCGAGCCCAGGTAGTTCAAGATCATTTCTTGGCTGACCGGGGCGATGCGCATCACGCGCGCCTCCCGGAAGTAGCGGGCCACGTGGTACTCCTCCGCGTATCCCATGCCGCCGTGCGTCTGCAGCGCCCGGTCGGCGGCGGTGAAGCCCGCGTCGGCGCACAGGTATTTGGCGGTGTTCGCCTCGCGCCCACATGATTTCCCGTTGTCGTAGCGCCAGGTGGCCTTGCGCAGCATCAGCTCGGCCGCGTCCAGCCGGGCCAGCGAGTCCGCCAGCGGGAACTGGATGCCCTGGTTCATGCCGATCGGCCGGTCGAAGACCACGCGTTCCTTCGCGTACCGCACCGCCCGGTCCAAGGCGACCCGGCCGAGCCCCAGCGCCTCGGCCGCGATCAGCATGCGCTCCGGGTTCAGCCCGTCCAGCAGATACCGGAACCCCTCACCTTCCTCGCCCACCCGGTCCTGCACCGGAATGCGCAGGTCATCGATGAACAGTTCGTTGGAGGTGACGGCGTTGCGGCCCATCTTGGCGATCGGGCGGATATCGACGTGCGCGCGATCGAGGTCGGTGAGGAACAGTGTCATGCCGTCGGTCTTCTTCGCGACGTCGTCGTAGGAGCTGGTGCGGGTCAGCAGCAGGATCTTCGCCGACTCCTGCGCTTTCGAGATCCACACCTTGCGCCCGTTCACGACGTAGTGGTCCCCGTCGCGGCGCGCGAAGGTCGTGATACGCGGCGTGTCCAGTCCCGCACCGGG
Organism: Nocardia barduliensis; assembly: GCF_013315795.1. Lineage (GTDB taxonomy): Bacteria > Actinomycetota > Actinomycetes > Mycobacteriales > Mycobacteriaceae > Nocardia > Nocardia barduliensis. Next base: position 159,367 of record NZ_JABLTE010000002.1, on the reverse strand, counting down.
TTCGGTCACGCCGAAGCACACGTGCAGCTCGCCGGTCGCGATGCGCGGCAACGTGCGCCGCTTCAACTCCTCGGAGCCGTGCACCACCACCGGATGCATGCCGAAGATCGACATGTGGATCGAGCTGGCGGCGTTCATTCCGCCGCCGGAGCGCGACACCTCTTCGGCCAGCAGCGTGGCCTCGGTGATGCCGAGGCCGTGGCCGCCGTACTGCTCGGGGATGGTGATGCCGAGCCAGCCGCCGCCTGCGATGGCGTCGTAGAACTCGGTGGGGAATTCGTGCGCCTGGTCCTTCTCCATCCAGTACTGGTCGTCGAACTTGCGGCACAGCTCGGCCACCGATTTCCGGATCAGTTCCTGATCCTCCGACAGCTCGAAATTCATGCCCTCGTCGTTCATGTCACCGGACACTTCGCACCTCCACTTCCTCGTATCGCGACCAGCTCGCCGCAGGCCGCGGCGCACGCCGGTGCGGAAGGTCGATCCAGCCCTCCCGCACCGGCGGCATCCGACGGGCGACCGCTCGGTACCGCGCGTGTGGCCCTCCGTCTCCCCAGTCGAGGCGGACGACGCGCGAGCCGATGCCCGTCCCCCGGCGCGGCAGTGCACCGAGGCGATTCCCGTGCCCGCCGCGGGTTTCCGCGGGACACGGCGTACGCCGCCTGTCCCCGGCCCTGCCGCGGACCGACGTGTCCGTGGCGGCCGCAGGAGCCCGTTGCCTCCCGCGGCCCGCCGGGTCACCGGGGCGCCGAGGCGACCTCGTCGTAGCGGATCTCGGCGCCGAGCACCCGGTTACCGAGTTCGTCGAGGTCGTAGGACTGGCGCGCCAGCCAGAACCGCAGGAAATTGGTCAGCGAGTAACGCAGGAACAGCGCCGAGCCCACCACGGTCGCCGCTACCCCGCCGAGGGCGAGCGTGATCGCGTCACGCTGGGCGAGCGCGTCGGTCGTGCCGTGCGACATGAAATACGCCAGCACCGCGACCACCAACCCCGCCACCATGAGCGTGGCACCGGTGCGCAGCCACAGCCCGGAGCGGCCTGCCGCCGGGTCGGGGATCTTCAACTCCTGCAATTCGCGGACGAAACGCTCCGCGCGAGATTCGGTCATGTGGAACTTCCTAGGTAGAGGGCTGCCAATTCGTTGCGAATTCCGCTGTCGGGGTGTCCCTGTCGCACGACCCGGCCGCGCACCAGGACGGCGGCGTGATCGGCGATGTCCAGCACGGCGGCGGCGAACTGCTCGACCAGCAGCACCGCGACGCCCTGACGAGCGATCTCGGCGACCTCGTCGTAGAGCCTGCCGACCACCAGAGGGGCCAGGCCCATGGACAGTTCGTCCAGCAGCAGCACGGCGGGATTCGTCACCAGGCCGCGGGCCAACGCCAGCATCTGCTGCTCGCCGCCGGACATGGTGCCCGCGATCTGGCCCGCGCGTTCGCCGAGGATCGGGAACCGGCTGAAGGCGAGCTCCTCGATCTCCTCGCGCGACCGCCCGGTGAAGGTCATCATCAGCAGGTTGTCGCGCACGGTGAGATTCGGGAACACGCCGCGGCCCTCGGGGATCAGGCAGACGCCCGCGCGGGCCAGGTCGCGCGGGTCGGCGCCGGTCACGTCGCGCCCGCCGAGCACCAGCCGCCCCGAGGCGACCGGGTGAATGCCCGCGATGACCTTCAGCGCGGTGGTCTTGCCCGCACCGTTGGGCCCGAGCAGCGCCACCACCTGCCCGGCCGCGACGTCCAAGTCGACGCCGTGCAGCACGGTGATGGCGTCATAGGCGGCGCGCACTTCGCGCAGCGCGAGGAGAGCGGCGGGGTCGGGCGGCGTTGCCGTCGTAACTGTTTCGGTTGCGCTCTGCACGCTCATACGTCTCCCAGATAGGCCGCGAGGACGGTCTCGTCGGCGCGGATCACCGCGGGCGGGCCGGAGGCGATCACCTTGCCGAGATCGAGCACGAACACCTCGTCGCAGACGTTCATCACCAAGCCCATGTCGTGTTCCACCAGCAGCACCGCGGTGCCGTCGTCGGCCAGGGAACGCAGCAGTTCGCCGAACCGCTCGGTCTCGGTGTGGTCTTGTCCGGCGGCAGGCTCGTCGAGCAGGATCAGGCTGGGCCGCGCCGCGATGGCCCGTCCCACTTCGACCAGGCGGCCGGTGCCGGTCGGCAGTTCGTCGGCGGAGGCGTCCGCGATCTCGTGCAGGCCGAGCCGATCGATGATCTCGGTGACGATCCGGGCGGCATGCCTGCGCTGCGGGCCGAGTTCGGCGGCGACCAACAGGTTGTCGCGCACGCTCAACCTGCCGAACAGCTCCAGCCGCTGGAAGGTGCGCGCCAGGCCGTGACGGGCCCGGCGGGACGGGCCGAGCCGGGTGACGTCGGCACCGTCGATGGCCACGCGTCCCTTCGTCGGCTTGCGCAGCCCGCAGATCACGTCGAACAGCGTGCTCTTGCCCGCGCCGTTCGGGCCGATCAGTCCGGTCACCGCGCCGCGTTCGGCGCGCAACCCGGCGCCGTCGAGTGCGCGGTTGCCGCCGAACACTACGGTGACATCGTCAACTTCCAGTAGCGACGGCACGGTCGAGCACCTCCTCGTCTTCGGATGTCCACGGCCGCCGCACACCCCACCACTCGACCGGCACCTGCGCCGGGTCCGGAGCGGGCCGGGAGCGCACGCCGTGCCAGACGCGCGCGGCCACCGCGGCGACCACCACGCCGAGGGTGAAGCCCCAGCCGTCGACGACGTCGATCAGCCGCAGCCCCCACAGCCCCAGGATCACCAGCACGAGCAGCGGGGCCACGATCCGGTCCCGCAGCATCGGCACCCAGTCCTTGCGCATCGAGGCGATCGCCCCCTCCTTCAGCACGCCACCGCCGAAGGCGATCCCGCCGAGTGCGGGCAGCACCTGCGCCAGGTTCTGCAATCCCGGCCACAGCACGGGGATCACGTTCAACGGTCCGGCGAAGACGGCGCCGGTGAACATGCCAGCGCCGACCGCGCCGAGACCGGCGATGGTCACGATCAGGAAGATCGGCAATCCGGCCACCAGATTGAACTGCTCGGGCGCGACCGCCCGCACTTGCATGCCGTAGAGCGCACCGCCCAGTCCGGCGATGGCGGCCGCGAGCGCGAAGACCAGCACGCGCGCCGCCAGCAGACTGCCGCCGAGGGTGGCGTAGGCGGCCTCGCTGTCGCGCAGGGCGATCAGGCGACGCCCGAATCGGCTGCGCCGCAACGCGGCCACCGCCAGGCCCGCCACGGCCAGGCACACCGCGGCGAAGACGGTCACCTCGGCGGTGGTGTCCAGCTTCAGGCCGAACAGATCCGGCCCGACCAGTGACACCGAGCCCTGGTCGAACAACGCGATCCGCACGCCGAGGATCTCGAAGGAGGGCAGGGTGAAGATCCAGCGATCCAGGATGACGGCGAACGCCGCGGTCGCCAGGGCCAGATACACTCCCGACAGCCGCAGCGCTGGCACCGCGACCACCGCTCCCACCACCCCGGCGATGCCCATCGCGGCGAACAGCGCCCACCACTGGCCGTCCGGTCCCAGGTGCGCGTAGGCCACCGCGCCCACACCGGCCAAACTGAGCTGGCACAGCGAGATCTGGCCCGCGAAGCCGAGCAGCGGGACGTACGACAGCGCGATCACGCCCCAGGCGAACATCGCACCGTAGGTGATCAAATCGGATTCGGTGAGCATGGTCGCCAGCATCAGGCCGAGCACGATCACGGCCGCGGCGAAGACCACCGAACCGTTGATCGAGGGCAGCGGCACCGGGCTGAGTTTGCGGTCGCGCCCGCGCAACCTGCCGTGCGGGAACACCAGCAGCGCCACGAACAGCAGCAGAGCGGGCGCCGCGAGCCGCAGACCGGGCAGATAGTCGTTCTGCGGCAGGTACCCGGTGAGGTAGCTCTCCAGCAGGCCGACCACCACCGCGCCCGCGAAGGTCATCGGCAGGTTCCGCAGCCGCCCGAAAATGGCGGCGGTGTAGGCGCTGACGATCAGCAGCGACAGTTGCGCGGCGTCCAGCGCCACGGTCGGCGCGATGAGGATTCCGCCGATCGCGGCCAGCTCGATGCCGAGGATCCAGGCGAACCGGTTGGCTCGCCGCGGATCGGCGCCGGTGAGGCCGACCAGCGCGCGATCGTCCACGGTCGCGCGCATCTCCGCGCCGATCCTGGTGCGGTACAGCAGGATGCGCAGCCCGACCGCGACCGTCACGGCAACGGCCATGGTGAGGGCCTGATGCCAGGTGAGGATGACCGGGCCGAGGTCGATCGAGGGCCGGTCGGCGAAAAACCTGGTGAGCGACCGCGACTCGTTGGGGTTCCAGATCCAGCGCGCCAGCACGATGAGACCACTGAGCAAAGCGATCGTCATCACGAGTTTCTCGGCGTCACCCAGTCCCTGGGTCGGCGCCAGCGCTTTGCCGAACAGCAACCCGAACAGCGGCGCGAACACCAGCAGCACCGCGACGATCGCGATCGGCGCCGGCCATCCCCAGCCGATGGTGAGCTGCCAGTAGACGAACGCCGAAATCATTCCCGCGGCGCCGTGCGCGAAGTTGAACACACCGGTCGTGGTGTAGGTGAGCACCAGTCCGCTGCCGATCACGGCATAGATCGCCGCGGTGCTGAGGCCGACGATCCCGAAGGCGATGAACTGCTCCATCAGCGCGAATACTCCGTCACTTCAGGTCGCTCATGCTCTTGCCGACATCGGCGAGGGTCAGCGGCTTGCCGAAATCGCGGGTGTACTTGTACGGGGTGAACCCGCAACGGAATACGCCGTTGTTCGGCTTGAAGTCCGCCGTCTTCCAGCCCTCCGGCGTGGCCTGCTGGACGTTGAAGCACCGCGTCTGCTCGGCCATCGGCCGGGACAGGTCGACCGGCGCCTGCAATCCGCCGCCGGTCCATGCCGTCTCCTTGTGCGCGGCGTTGTACACGCACGCGCGAGTCAGGTTGTCACCGCAGCTGCCTGCCGACTTGGCGAACAGCAACCACGACTGGAAGGCCCGCAGCACCTGGAAGGTGATCGCGCTGCTGGGCGCGTACTGCTCGAACAGGTCCTTCAACTGCTGCACCGCGGGCACCTGCGCGGCCGCGTCCAGCGGCGCGGTCCCGCTCAGGTCGGCGTAGTTGTTCTGCGTGGCCAGCGAGCTCTTGGTGACGTCGAGGAACGACTGGTTGTAGGAGTTGGCGTTGGCGTCGATCCAGTCCAGCTTGTAGTTCATGCTGGTGAGCACGTCCTGCAGTTTGGCGAGGTAGCGGTACTCGCCGAAGAAGATCAGGCCCTTGACGTTGTTGGCCTTGATCGCCTGTGCGTACGGCGTCCAGTCGGAGACGCCCGCGAGTGGGTAGAGATCGTTGTAGACGATCTTCGCGCCGTTGGCGGTCAAGGATTCGGTGAGCTTCTCTCCCATGACCTTGGTGATCGGCGAGTCGCCGTTGATCATCCCCACCGCGCCCGCCGAGTCGGGGTAGGCCTCTTTGATCAGCCAGTCCTGGAAGCCGGTGTACGGATTGACCGCTTCGGAGGCGGAGGAACCGCCGCCAAGCTGCAGGTCGGAGCCGGTGTTGGCGGTCTGGGTGACCTGGGCGGGGAATTCCGGCAGCAGGCACGACAGCCGGTCCTTCACACCCAGCCCGTCCAGCGCCGCGCTCCCGCCGACGAGGACGAAGTCCTCCCGGCAGGCCTCCAGCATGCGCTGGCGCACCTCCATGAGCTTGGTGTCGCGCAGGTTGGTCACCAGCTTGCGCCCGTTGATGCCGCCTGCGGCGTTGCACCAGGAGGTGAACACCTTCGCCGCGTCGACAAGATCGGGATTCTTCGTGAAACCGATGTCGGAGAAGACCCCGATCTCGATCTCCGTGGCCGTGACGCCCTGCGCCGAGGCGCTTTTCGCGTTCCCGGGCTGACAGACGCTGGTCAGGTCGCCGAAGTTGCCCGACGCGGCCGGGCCCGAATCCTCGTCCGTTCCGCGCCCGCCGCCCTCGCGGCCGCACCCGGCCACCAAGAGCGCGATCGTCAGCGCGGCAACGATCATCCGCTGCGGTTTCACCGTAGTTCCTCCTCCGTGGGCTGTTCGGCGCCCGATGGGTGGCCGGGGCTTTCGCCGACGTCTCGCCCTTCGCTCGTCGATGAGCAGCGCGTGCCCGAGGGCACACTCGCTGTCAGGGAAACTATCTTCTCAGATTTGGATAATCAATATCTGCTCTTTGGAGAGCGTCATCCGCACCGAGGCTCGGCGGCGGCGGCCGGACCGGTCCGCACCCGCCGCCGGATCACTCCCGCACCCTCGCCGTTGACAGTGCCGCAGCCACATGGAAATCTACTAGTTGATTTTGAGAATGCTATTCTCATTTCGGACGTACGGAGGTGCGCGCCCACCCGAATGGACGGCGAGCGCCGGCGGCGACCCGTCACCCCGAGAGCGCCTCGCGGACAGCCGGGGAACCAAGCCGCCGACTCGACCGGTCCGGCCCACCGGGCACGGCATCGACACCTCCGGCACATCGCCGGACCACGAAAGGTAATCCGTTGGCACACTTCACCAAACCCGCTGCGGGGAGCTGGACGCAGAACTATCCCGAGCTGGGTACCGAGCCGGTCGACTACACCGACTCGATCGACCCGGCCTTCTACGAGGACGAGCGTCAGGCGATCTTCCGCAAGACCTGGCTCAACGTCGGCCGGGTCAACCGGCTGCCACGGGTCGGCAACTACTTCACCAAGGAACTGGCCTGCGCGGGCACCTCACTGATCGTCGTCAAGGACAACGACGGCGCGGTGCGGGCCTTCCACAACATCTGCCGCCATCGCGGCAACAAGCTGGTCTGGGACGACTATCCCGGGGAGGAGACCTCCGGCACCTGCCGCCAGTTCACCTGCAAGTACCACGCCTGGCGCTACAGCCTCAAAGGCGAACTCACCTTCGTGCAGCAGGAGAAGGAGTTCTTCGACCTGGACAAGGACAAGTTCGGCTTGAAACCGGTGCGCTGCGAGGTGTGGGAGGGCTTCATCTTCGTCAACCTCGACGACAACGCCAAGCCGCTCACCGAATACCTGGGTCCGCTGGCCAAGGGGCTCGAGGGGTACCCGTTCGACCAGATGACCGAGGTCTTCAGCTACAAGGCCGAGGTCGGCAGCAACTGGAAACTGTTCATCGACGCGTTCGCCGAGTTCTACCACGCACCGGTCCTGCACCAGAAGCAAGCGGTCAAGGACGAGGCCGACAAGCTCTACGACGTCGGCTACGAAGCGCTGCACTACGAGATCGCGGCCCCGCACTCGATGATCTCCTCATGGGGCGGGATGGCCCCGCCGAAGGACCCGACGATGGTCAAGCCGATCGAGCGTGAACTGCGCAGCGGCCTGTTCGGCCCCTGGGACCGGCCCGACATCGAAGGCCTGGACCCGCTGCCGCAGGGCATCAACCCGGCCAAGCATCGCGCGTGGGGCGTCGACGAATTCGAGTTCTTCCCCAACTTCTCCCTGCTGTTCTGGGCGCCGGGCTGGTACCTGACCTACCACTACTGGCCGACGGCCGTGGACCGGCACATCTTCGAGGCCAGCCTGTATTTCGTGCCCGCGAGCAACGCCCGGGAGCGGCTGGCCCAGGAACTGGCCGCGGTGACCTTCAAGGAATACGCGCTGCAGGACGCGAACACCCTGGAGGCGACCCAGACCATGATCGCCACCCGCGAGGTCACCGAGTTCCCGCTCAACGACCAGGAGATCCTGCTCCGCCACCTGCACAAGACCGCACAGAAGATCGTCGAGGAGTACCGCGATGGCCGCGCCCACTGACCAGCAGACCGACCAGGCGAACGCCGCGCCGCTGCCCGCCGAGTTCGCCGACCTGGCGCAGTTCTCGGACTGGATTCTCGCCACGGAGCCCGAGCGCTACGCCAAGCGGCTGGCCTCCTCCATGGACCAGATGCAGCGGCTGTACGACACCGTGTTCCCGCGTTTGCAGCCCGCCCTGGATTACCTCGACAAGCACGACTGGAAGGATTTGCCCGACGAGGCCCGCAATCTGTTCCACCTGTTGCAATCGCTGGTGATGGTGTCGTTCCCGGTCGAGGTGTGGAAGCAGCCGCGGGTGCCGGATTCCGGTGCGGCGTACCTGGATATCGTCCGCGAGCCGGTGGTCTGACCGATGACGGCGCTGACGCTGAAGGCCGCCGGTCTGCTCGACCTCGACACCGGGGCGATCGTGCGTCCCGGCATTCTGCGGATCGAGGACGACCGCATCGCCGGTGTCGGCGGCGCCGTGGCGGGCGAGGTCGTCGAGCTCGGTGATCTCGTGCTGCTGCCGGGCCTGATGGACATGGAGGTCAACCTCCTCATGGGCGGGCGCGGGGAGACCGGTCTGGCCTCCAGCGTCAAGGACGATCCGGCGCTGCGGGTGCTGCGCGCGGTGGGCAATGCCCGCCGGACGCTGCGCGCCGGTTTCACCACCGTCCGCAATCTCGGGCTGTTCGTGAAGACCGGTGGCTACCTGCTGGACGTCGCGCTGGGCAAGGCGATCGACGCGGGCTGGATCGAGGGCCCGCGCATCGTGCCCGCCGGGCACGCGATCACCCCCACCGGGGGCCATCTGGACCCGACCATGTTCTCCGCCTTCGCGCCCGACGTGCTGAAGCTGACGCTCGAAGAAGGCATCGCCAACGGCGTGGACGAGGTGCGCAAGGCGGTGCGGTACCAGATCAAACACGGCGCGCAGCTGATCAAGATCTGCGTCTCCGGCGGCGTCATGTCGCTCACCGGAGCGCCGGGCGCGCAACACTACTCGGACGAGGAGCTGCACGCGATCGTCGACGAGGCGCATCGGCGCGGCCTCAAGGTGGCCGCGCACACGCACGGCGCGGACGCGGTGAAGCACGCGGTGCGGGCGGGCATCGACTGCATCGAGCACGGCTTCCTCCTCGATGACGAGGCGATCGACCTGATGGTGCGGCACGGCACCTGGCTGGTACCGACCACCCGGCTGGCCGACGCCATGGACGTCTCGAAAGCCGATCCCGCGCTGCAGGCCAAGGCGGCCGAGATGTTCCCGAAGGCCCGCACCTCCGTGCTGGCCGCGTACAAAGCGGGCGTGCGGATCGCGGTCGGCACCGACGCGCCCGCGATCCCGCACGGCCGCAATGCCGACGAGCTCGTGGCGCTGGTCGAACGCGGCCTGCCCCCGCTGGACGTCCTGCGGGCCGCGACGGTCGCCGCGGCCGAGCTAGTGGGCGTGGCCGACCGCGGCCGGCTCGCGGAGGGGCTGCTGGCCGATGTGATCGGCGTTCCGGGCGACCCGGTGCGGGACATCACCGTCACCCGGGACGTGCGATTCGTGATGAAAGGCGGAAGAATTCATGTCCAGAAGTGACGACCTGCTCGAGATCCAGCAGGTGCTGGCCCGGTACGCGGTGACCATCACCAAAGGCGACATCGACGGCTTGCTGGCGGTGTTCACGCCCGACGGCGCCTACAGCGCCTTCGGCGACACCTACCCCCTGGACCGGTTCCCCGAGTTGGTCGCGGCCGCGCCGAAAGGGCTGTTCCTCACCGGCACACCCGTTCTCGACATCGACGGCGACACCGCCACCGGTACCCAGCCGCTGTGCTTCATCGAGCACAGCACGCACGACATGCGCATCGGCTACTACACCGACACTCTCGTGCGCACCACGGACGGGTGGCGGTTGCGGACGCGCGCGATGACGTTCATCCGCCGCAACGGCGATCACGACTCCGGGATCCCGCACGCGTTCGAGCGTTCCGAGGCGTGAGCGCGGTGCGGCCCGCGACAGGCGGCTTCCGCCACCACACCGGTCCTGCCGCCCGGATGAGAAAGGACATCGGATGACCGCGGGCGCCGACCCGAACAGGGATGTCGCCACGTTCCGGTCGAACCTGCGCGCCTGGCTGGCGGTCAACGACCTCACCCCCGGTCCCGATCATTCACTCGACGGGCAGGTCGACCAGTTGCTGCGGGTGCGACGCGCGCTGTACGACGCCGACTGGATGCGCTACGGCTGGCCGGCCAGCGTGCGCGGACTCGGCGGGCCCGCCGCGCTGCGCGCGGTGCTCGGTGAGGAGGTCGCCTCCCGCGACTTGGCCGAACCCGGCATCTACTCCATGATCGAAGTGCTCGCGCCGACGATGATCTCCTACGCGCGACCGGAATTGGCCGCCGCGACGGTGCCGCTGCTGCTGTCCGGCCGCGAGCAGTGGTGCCAAGGCTTCTCCGAGCCCGGCTCGGGCAGCGACCTGGCCTCGCTGCGGACCAGGGCGGCGCCGCGGGGCGCGGACTGGGTGGTCAGCGGGCAGAAGGTGTGGACCAGTCTGGCCCAGTACGCGGCTCGTTGCGTCCTGCTCACCCGCACCGGGCCCGGCCACGACGGCATCACCGCCTTCTTCGTGGACATGGACTCCCCCGGCGTCACCGTCCGGCCGCTGCGCACCATGCACGGCGTGGACGAGTTCGCGGAGGTCTTCTTCGACGACGTAGTGGTGCCCGGCGACCGCATGCTCGGCAATCCAGGCGACGGCTGGCGGGTGGCGATGGATCTGCTGCCCTACGAACGCTCCACCTGCTTCTGGCACCGGATCGCGTACCTGTTCACCCGTCTGGACCAGGTGCTCGAGCAGACCACGAGCGCCGACGACGCCGAACTCGGCGCCGCGTACCTGGCGCTGCACACGGTGCGGTGCCGCTCGCACGCGACGCAGCGGCGCCTGGCGGGCGGCGCCCGGCTCGGTGCGGAGACCTCGGTCGACAAGGTGCTGCTGGCCACCGCCGAACAGCGCCTGTTCGACACCGCGCGCGATCTGCTGCCCGGCGCGGTGGAATTCGGCGATTCGCCGTGGCGCACCGAATTCCTCTACTCCCGCGCCGCGACGATCTACGGCGGCACCGCCGAGATCCAGCGCAACATCATCGCCCGCCGCCTGCTGGACCTGGGGAAGGAGTGACCGTGGCCGGAGCCGACCCCGACCGGGCCGAACTCGACCTGCTCACCGAGACGCTGCGCAAGACCATGGCGACCGCCACCGGGCGCGAACTCGACGCCGCGCTGGCCGCACTCGGCTGGCCGGATCTGCTCGCCGAGTCGCCCGATCTCGCTGTCCCACTGATGTTCCGGTTACTCGGCGAGACCGGCGCGCACGCCGCGGTGCTCGATGACGTCGTCCGGCACTTCGCCGGATATCCGGGCCCCGGCCCGGTACCGCTGCCGTTCGCGGGCGGGGCCTGGGTGGTGTGGGACCGCGACGGCGAGCCCGGCGCCGCGGTGGACGAGGAACTGCCGCTGCGCACCGTCGCGACCGGGACGGATCTTCCGGGGCAGGCCCTCGCGGCGGGGCGGCGAGCTCTCGGTTGGTGGCTGCTCGGCGCCGGCCACGCCATGTTGGGCCTGGCGCGGCGGCACGCTCTGGAACGCGTCCAGTTCGGCCGCCCGCTCGCCTCTTTCCAGGCGGTCCGGCACCGGCTCGCGGAAACCCTGGTCGCCCTCGACGGGGCAGAGGCCACGCTGCACGCTGCCGAGGGCGACCTTGGGGCGCTGCTCGGCAAGGCCGCCGCGGGGCAGGCGGCGCTCACCGCGGCCCGGCACTGTCAGCAAGTGCTCGGCGGCATCGGCTTCACCGCCGAGCACGACTTGCACCGGCACGTTCGCCGCACTTTGGTCCTGGACGGATTGCTCGGCAGCACCAGGGAACTCATCCGCGAGGCGGGCGCGCTCATCCGCGCCACCGGCTCCGCCCCACGGTTGACGCAGCTGTAGACACCGCCGTCACCCGCCACGTCCAGCGAAGGCCCGGCACCGGATTCGTCTCCGGCGCCGGGCCTTTCGCGTGCGATCCGCCGATCAGCAGGCCGGCGAGGTGCCACCCTGCAAGGTCATCAACGCGCAGAACGTGGCCGTGGCGACCTTCCACTTGCCCCCGTCCTTGACCGCCTGTCCGGTCTGGTTCGGCAGCACCGGATTGCCGCCCATCAGCAGTGTGTAGGTGACATCGGCGTTGTCCGCGTCCACGAGTTTCACGGCCGAGACCGTCACCGACGTGCCCTGCGACTGCGGATTGCCCGCCTGTGCCTGCAGGATCGGCAGGAAGACGTCACCCTTCTGCACCAGCGCGGCCTTCTGGTCCGGCGGGGTCGAGGGGCTGAAGAAGGACGTGTACACGTCGGTGATGGCCTTGCTGGTCGCCGCGTCGGCCTGGGCGGGCGCCGCGCTGGTCGTCGCGGCGGGCGTACTCGACGCCGGGGCGGTGGACTCGTCGTCGTCACCGCAGCCGGTCAGGGCGGCGGCCGCGACGACCGCGAGGCCACAGCAGGCGAGGGCCTTGCGCAGGATGGAATCGTGCATGAAATCCTCTTTTTCGGAAAGGGAACAGCGATGGCGCCGGACGCGCACACGCCCGATCGCCGGTTGACCGCACGGACCGGATGTCCCTTTTCGAGGCGGCAGAGGCCGTGCGAGTACTGCCGGAGCGGTCCGGCAGACGATGGCGCCGGTGGACTCACCGGATCTACTTCATGTTGGCCTTCATGTCGTCCAGCCGGACCAGGATCGGGAAGCCGTTGACGCTCAGCGCGTTGCCGTGACCGGTCTGGTGCACGTCGAACACGGATTGGATGGCGGCGTAGAAACCTTGCACGTCCAGCGTCTGGTTGACCGCGCGCTTGGCCTGGCGCAGCCCGAACGGCGGCATCGTCGCGATCTGCGCGGCCAACTCCCTGGTCTGCGCGTCGAGTTCGGCGCGCGGCACCACCTTGTTCACCATGCCGACCTGCCTGGCCTCCTCCGCGGTCACCGGCCGGCCGGTGAACAGGATCTCCTTGGCCTTGCGCGGGCCGAGTTCCCAGGTGTGCCCGTGGTATTCGACGCCGCCGATGCCCATGAGCACCACCGGATCGGAGAACAGCGCGTCCTCGGCGGCCACGATGAGGTCGCACGGCCAGCACAGCAGCAGCCCGCCCGCGATGCACCGCCCCTGCACCGCCGCGATGGACGGCTTGGGCACATTCCGCCAGCGCAGTGAGTACTCGAGGTAGCGGCGCGATTCCAACCCGTAGATGCGGTCGAGAGTGATCTTGCTCGGGTCCGGCCACGACTTGTCCTTCAGATCGTGTCCGGCCGAGAAGTGCTTTCCCTCCGCCCGCAGCAGGATGACCGCGACGTCCTCGTCCTCCGCGGCGCGGACCCACGCCGCGTCGAGCTGGTCGAGCAGCTCGCCGTTCTGCGCGTTGGCCGCCTCGGGCCGGTCGAGGGTGATGGTCGCGATCCGGTCGGCGACCTCATAGCGGATGTACAAATCGAGCTCCTCGAGTCCGGGAAAAGCCGGGCGCGTGCCCGGCGACGGCGGCGCGCCGAAGTGCAGGCAGCCCGACCGCAGCGGTGCCAACGGACATCGCGGCTTGCCTCCTTCCCGCGTCCCTGCGTGGATAACTGCGAGAATAGCATTCTCGGATCAGGAAAGGATAGTCTCGCATTGCTGTCGGACACGGTGACCCACGAACCCGCTGACACACCGTTCTCCGGTACAGTGCATCCATGTTCTCTTCACATGACCGAGGACCGAGGTGCCCGTGACCAGCCCGAGCGAGAAACCGGCCTGGAAACAGCGCGCCGTCGAGCGCTCCCTGCGTACCGCGAAGTTGCGCGCCGAAGAGCGCGTGCAGCGGTTCCTCGACGCCGCCCAGGCCATCATCACCGAGAAGGGCAGCACCGACTTCACGGTGCAGGAGGTCGTCGACCGCTCACGGCAATCCCTGCGCAGCTTCTACCTGCAGTTCGACGGCAAGCACGAACTGCTGCTCGCCCTGTTCGAGGACGCGCTGAGCCGCACCTCCGACCAGCTGCGCGCGGCCGCCGACGGCCAGACCGACCCGCTGGACAAACTGCAGGTCGCCGTCGAGCTGCTGTTCGAGCTGTGCAGGCCCGACCCGTCGGCGCAGCGTCCGCTGTTCACCGATTTCGCGCCACAGCTGTTGATCTCGCACCCCGACCACGTGAAGGTCGCGCACGCACCGATGCTGGCGCTGTTCACCGAACTGATGGATGCCGCGAGGGAGGCCGGGCAGCTGCGGCCCGAGGTCAACTCGCGCCGGACGGCCTCGATGGTCATGCAGACCGTCATGTTCACCGCGCAGTCCGCGGGAGCGTCGGACGACGAGACGCAGCATCCGATCACCGCGTCGGAAGTATGGAACTTCTGCGCACACGGCTTCGCGCGCGGATGAGAACAATATTCTCTCTCAAGAGAATTTGACTTACACTCGGGTTCATGCCCGATTTGTGGAGTGATCTCGTCTCCTGCCTCGACTTGTCCGTGACACCGGCCGGCGACGACGCCGACGCCCGCTTCGAGGGCCGCAACCTGCGGTTGGCCTACAGCCGGGTGTTCGGTGGGCAGTTGCTCGGCCAGTTCGTCCGGGCGGCCGCGGCCGGCGTCCCGGACAGGTCGGTCAAGTCCGTGCACACGGTGTTCGTGCGCGAGGGCCGCACCGACGAGCCGATCCGGTACCGGGTGCACCGCCACCACGCGGGCCGCTCCTTCGCCACGGTGTCACTGCTCGCCGAGCAGTCCCGCGGGGTCGTGGCGACGGCCTCGGTCTCGCTGCACGCCGAGGAGGACGGGCCGCACCGGCAGACCGTCGCGGCGGCGCCCCCGCTGTTGTCCGCCGAGCACAAGGTGCAGTGGGACCTGCTGCCCTGGGAGACGCGCGCCGCCGTCGACCTCGACGATCTCGGCACCGCCGCACCGGAGTTCGAGTTCTGGATGCGCACTCCGGAGGTCGATCCGGCGCTGGCGCCCGCGCTCGCCGCCTATGCCACCGACCTCACCCTCATCGGCACGGCGCTGCTGCCGCTGGAAGGGTACGCGCAGAGCGGCAACGGCACCGCGTTCGTCTCCGCCGTCACGTCGCACACCCTGTGGTTCCATCGGCGCTTCCGCACCGACGAATGGCTGCTGCTGCGCCAGCACAGTCCGCTGCTCGCGCAGGCCCGCGCCTACGGCCGCGGCGACATCCTCACCGAGGACGGCACACTGGTGGCTTCCTACGCGCAGGAAGCGATGGTGCGCATCCCCCAGGAGTGAGGACCGCCTCACCCCGACCGCGGCAGCAGATACTCGGCCGCGCTGTAGGCATCGCGTTCGCCCGCCGCGACGGCGGCGGCAAGCCGGTCCAGCTCGGCGTGCGCGCGTAACCGGGTCTGCGCCAGCGAAAGGATCTGCGCGCGAGCCCGAGCCGTGCGCCGCGCCGGGGTGTCGGCGCGATGGTGCGCCTCGATCGCCTCCGCCAGTTCGGCGACCCGCTCGCCGCGCGCGGCGACCAAGGTGAGGATCGGCACGCCGGACTCCGCCCGCAGATCGCGCACGGTCTGTTCGGCGCCCTCCCGGTCGGCCTTGTTCACCACCAGCAGGTCGGCCACCTCCAGCAGGCCCGCCTTCGCGGCTTGCACCGCATCGCCCGCACCGGGATTCAGGATCACCAGCGTGGGGTCGGCGACAGCCGCGATCTCGATCTCCGACTGGCCCACGCCCACGGTCTCCAGGAGCACGACGTCGTAGCGCAGAGCCGCCAGGAGGCGGATGGCGGCGGGCACCGCGGCGGACAGGCCGCCGAGGTGCCCGCGCGTCGCCAGCGACCGGATGAGCACACCGGGGTCGTCGATGTGCTGGGCCATCCGGATACGGTCCCCGAGCAGTGCTCCGCCGCTGTAGGGGGAGGACGGGTCGACCGCGAGGACCGCGACCCGCAGCCCGCGCTCCCGGTAGACGCCGACCAGCGCCGCGATCGTCGTCGACTTGCCCGCGCCGGGCGGGCCGGTCACGCCGATCACCCGAATGGTCCCGGGCGCCAGAGCCGCTTGCACCTCGTCGCGGCGGTCGCCCTCGACCAGGCTGAGCAACCGGCCCGTCGCCCGTGCCGACCCGGCACGCGCCTGGGCCAGCAACTCGGCGACGGTCGCCCGCTCCTGGATCACGCCCACCCTTGCGCGCCGCTACCCGTTCCGGTCACGGAGCGAGCACCTCGATGACCGTGGCCGCGCCCATTCCGCCGCCTGCGCACATCGCCGCGATCCCGAGACCCCCGCCGCGGCGGCGCAATTCGTGCACCAGCGTGACGATCATCCTGGCTCCGGTCGCGGCCACGGGGTGCCCGAGCGAGCAACCGCTCCCGCTGACGTTCACCTTCTCCGGGTCGAGGTCCAATGCCCGGATGGCCGCGATCGGCACCGAGGTGAACGCCTCGTTGATCTCGATCAACTGCACTGCGGACAGCGAGATACCGGCGCGGAAGACCGCTTTGGTGATCGCCTCGATCGGCGCGAGGCCGGTGTCGGCCGGATCGACGCCCACCGACGACCACGAACGGATGTAGGCCAGCGGGGGCAAGCCCAAGCGGTCGCTGGCGATGGCGAGCGCGGCGGCGCCGTCGTTGGCCCCGGACGCATTGCCCGCCGTGATGGAGAAGCCCTCGATCTCCGGGTGCAGCACTTTGAGCGAGGCCAATTTCTCCAGGCTGGTGTCGCGACGGGGATGCTCGTCGGTGTCGAACAGGCCGTGCGGGGTCTCGATGGGCACGATCTCTTCCTTGAACCGGCCCTCGTCGATGGCGGCGATCGCGTTGCGGTGCGAACGATAGGCCCAGGCGTCCAGATCGGCCCGGGAGATGCCCGCCTTGACCGCCGCGTTCCAGCCCACGGTGATGGACATGTCCAGCGCGGGGGCGTCCGGGCGGTCCGGGTGACTCGGCGACACCCACGGATCGATCCACTCGTCCTCGCCGACCCGGAAGCGCGCTTTGGGTGCGGTGGACTCGGAATTCACGCCGCCCGCGATCACGAGTTCGTCCATGCCTGCGCGAATCCCGGCCGCCGCGGTGTGCACCGCGGACATTCCCGCCGCGCAGTGCCGGTTCTGTGCCAGGCCCGGCACCGTGGTCAGCCCCGTGGTCACGGCCGCGTGCCGGGCCAGCACGCCACCCCCGTAGCGCCCCTCGCCGAGGACGACGTCATCGATCCGAGCCGGGTCGAGGCCATCGGCGACCGCGCCCACCACATGGTGGGCCAGGTCGAAGGCGTTGGTGTCGCGCAGCGTTCCCTTCCGTGCGGTACCGATGGGCGTCCGCAGGGCGGACACGATGACGGCTTCGGGCATTGCAGGCCTCCATTCCGGGCGACGCGATTGCGGCGCGGCGACTTTTCGGTGATCATGCCGAGAGAGTCATGAGAATATTATTTTCTCAAAATGAGAGTCATAGTTGCAAGATAGGATTACGCCATGCAGATCAGTGGAAGCTCCGCGCTCGTCGTCGGCGGGACCGGAGGCCTGGGTGAGGCGACCGTGCGGCGCCTGCACGCCGCGGGGGCCAAGATCGTCGTCGCCGACGTCGCAGACGACAAGGGCAAGCAGCTCGAGACCGAACTCGGGATCCGCTATGTGCACACCGACGCCACCGACGAGGGCTCCGTTCTCGCCGCCATCGCGGAAGCGGAATCGCTCGGGCCGCTGCGCATCTCGGTCGACACCCACGGCGGTCCGGCGACCGGCGGCCGCCTGATCGGCAAGGACGGCGCGCCACTGCCACTCGACGGTTTCCGCACCACCATCGAGTTCTATCTGACCGCCGTGTTCAACGTCCTGCGTCTTTCGGCGGCCGCGATCGCGCGGACCGATCCGCAGGAGGAGGGCGGTCGCGGCGTCATCGTGAACACCGCCTCGATCGCCGCGTTCGAAGGCCAGATCGGGCAGCTGCCCTACGCGGCGGCGAAGGGCGGCGTGGTCGGCATGACCCTGGTGGCCGCCCGTGACCTGTCACCGGTGGGCATCCGCGTGGTCACGATCGCCCCGGGCACGGTGAACACCCCCGCCTACGGCAAGGCCGCCGACCAACTGGAGGCGTACTGGGGCCCGCAGGTGCCGTTCCCCAAGCGCATGGGCCGTTCCGAGGAGTACGCCAAGCTGGCCACGGCCATCATCGAGAACGACTATCTCAACGGAGAGGTCATCCGGCTCGACGGCGCCCTGCGCTTCCCGCCGAAGTAGCCGCCGCGACGGCGGGCGACACATGCGGCCCCGCTGCCCGGCCGAACGATTCCGCGAGTCCTACACTGACGCGGTCGACGACCGACGTTCTACTCTGGAACCGTACGGCCTATGCCCTGGCAGTAGGGAGCGTATGAGCATCGCAACAGCGTCCGAGCCGGAATACCGGCAGGCGTGCTTCGCCGATATCGAAGACATCGCGGCCATCGAGGCCGAGGTGTTCGCCGAGCCGTACCGGTATCTGATGCTGCGCCAGCTGTTCGACCTGCACGGCTCCGAGTGGCTGGTCGCGGAGGTGGACGGTGCGGTGATCGGTTACGCGCTGACCTTGGCGAAATCCGGCCGGGCGCTGCTGTTCACGTTCGCGGTGGCCAAGCGGTACCAGGGTGAGGGTTACGGCCGCGCGCTGCTGAAGCGCACCCTGCAGACGTGCCGGACCGTGGGCGCCGAGGTGATGTACCTGACCGTCCGGCCGGACAACCAGCTGGCGAGCGATCTGTTCAAGCGAGCCGGATTCGAATTCGTCCGGCACGACGACCGGTATTTCGGGCCGGGTGAGCCCCGGGACGTTTTCGAGTACCGGCTGAGGGGCAGACCGCTAGACTCGTGACCATGGGGGAGATTTCGCCCTTCGTCGCTTCGTTCTCGACCAGGATCACCCGCCGCGCAGACGAATACACCGCCGAGCTCGACCGGGGCGGCCGTAGCGAGCAGGAAGCGCTGGAGCAGTTCGCCGCGCATGCCGAGGCGATCCTCGCCGACTACGACCCGCCCACCGCGCGGCGCCACTCCGACTCCCTGGTGTTCCGGCACCTGTACGCCGCCGCGCGCCAGCCGAGGCCCGACGAAGCGGGCTGGCGGGTGCCCAGCGCGATCCCGGCGGCGCTGCTGGCCGCGGAGATCGAATTCCGCGGGCCGCTGCGGCTGAGCAGTCGGCAGAACACCATGCTGGCCGAGGAGTACGAGCAGTTGGGCGCCCAGCTCGCGGCTGCGCGCCTGCCCGCGCATGCCGCCCTGGCATACCGCAGAGGCGCCGCGCTGTACCGCATGAACGAGGACGACGAAGCCGAGGACCGCTGCGGCCTGCGACTGGCGCGGGCGCGCACCCTCGCCCTGCCGCCGGGCCGCAGGCGCTGGACGGGGCAGCTGTCGTATGTGCTGTGCGGCCACGGGTACCGGCCGTCCTGGCTACTCGGCTGGGTTGCCGTGCAGCTGGTGCTGTTCACCGTCGCCGCCTTGCTGCTGAGCGGAAACGCTTCACCGGCTGCCACCGTCTACACGTGCGTGACCAGCTTCATCAATCCGCTGGGCCCCGGTGACACCGAGAACTTGCGCCCGGCCGCCCGGCCGCTGTTCGCGGTGGAAGCGTGGACCGGCACCGTATCGATGTCGGTGTTCTTCGCCCTGCTGGTGCGCAAGTGGTTCCGGATTTAGCCGGATCGGCCGCTACCATTCGGCCTCGAAAGCCTTGTGCCGCAGCGCGTTCAGGGTCGCCACGGCGATGCGGTCGCGAAGCCGGGCGACCAGGGTGTTCCACTGCCGGGACAAGCCGGGATCGACCTGCAACTCCCGCCACAACGCGCGCATCGATGCCGGGGTGTGCGCTCCCGGCATCCACAGCCCGGTGAGGTCTTCGAGCACCGGGGCCAGGATGTCGGTGCGTTCCCGGCTGTGCGAGGGGAAACGGTCGGCTTCGGCCAGCGCGTCGGCGACGACGGTCAGCAGCCAGTCGTGCGCGGCCAGATCCTCGCAGAATCGCTGCGCCGCATCCAGATCCTTCTCCTCGCGCACGATCAGCCGAACCGTGCGGAGGGTGGCGTCGTCCAAGTGCAGCGCGGCCGCGGGACCCGTGCTGCCCCCCACTCGGGCTACCCAGCGCAGCCGGGTCGTGCCCGCCCGCACCGGCGGCTGCTGATCCAGCCTGGTGTCGGCGCGCAGGTGAGCGAGCAGGCGTTCGCTGATCGAGGCCAGGTCCAGTGTCTCGGCGTCGACCGCCCCGGTGAGATACCCCTCGGCCAAACCCGCACCGGCAGTCGATCCTCCGGGGATGCGGCTGATGACTTCGGTCACGCCCTTCTGGCTGAGGTAGTGCGACCAGGTCTGTCTGCGCCGGCTCGTGGCGCGCACCACCCGGGTCAGCGCGGTGGACTGCAGCACGCGTCCGCCGGACAAGACCGCGCTGGTCGCCACGGTTCCGACGATGTGCGCGGACTCCTCGCCCAAGCTCAGATCACAGTCGACGCCGACCGCCGTGGTCGGCGACACCGCCAGCGTGCCCGGCCGCTCCCGCCACCGCACCGTGCAGCCGGGCATGAGGGCCAGCAGATCACAGGCCTCCGCTGCGGTCAGCGCGGTCGTCGACGGCAGCAGGCAGGTGCGCACTTCACCGAGGACGACCAGGGGCGTGGTCGCGGCCATCTCAGGTCCCGTCGAGCAGCAGGTGGGAGAGACGTTCGCTGACCTCGCGCGGTACCGGCACCGGCGGAACCTCGTCGCCGCCCCGGGCGATGATCTGCTCGACCACGTCGTCGTCCAGATCGAGGTGGTCGAGCACCAGCCGTACCGCGTGCTCGATACCGATGTACCGCTTGGGCAGCATCGACAGCGTCTTGTAGGCGGCGAACGGCGCGGCGGCCGGATTGAGCTGCACCACCGGCGGAATGTCGTGCCAGCGCCGCGGCGTGAGATCGGCACGAGCCCATGGTTGCGGCTCCACCACGGCGTCACCGTGATAGCGCAGCATGCCCAGCCGCAACAGATGCCAGACGGCCGCCAGGAACGGGCACGACCAGCGCGTCACCGTCACCCCGTCGACCACGTGCCTGCTCCACAATTCCACGTCGAGGAAGATCGAGTGCTCCCGGCGGCCGAACTCCTCCGGCGGCTGATAGGTGCGCTGGCGCATGGCCTGACCGCGTTCGTCCTCCGACGACCGCCGCCCGTTGCACAGCCATCCCGACTCCGCGGTCGGCGGTCTGCGGCCGGTGCTCGGCGGTGCAGGCTCGGCGACGATGCGCGCGGCCACCATCTCCGCCACCGGAATCGCCTCGCCGAACGCCACGCCGTCGACGAACTTCGACGCCCGCCAGCAGCCGGATTCACGCGCCAGATAGTCGATGACCAATCCGGATTCCTCCGCGGCGTCCAGCAGCTTGGCGAGGATGGCGGAGGGATCGGTGTCGGGCTGGAAGTAGTCGTCGATCAGGTAGCAGGTGCTCACCCGGGCGTTCGGGCCGTACTGCACCTTGGCCGACTCGACGAAGGCGGACACCAGCGGCACGATGCGGCGGAACTCCGCGCCGACCCGTGCGATATCGGAGGTGATGTCGTTGAGATAGAAGTGCCCGACCTCGATCGACAAGTGCGACAACGGGACCGACGCGATCCGAGGCTGTTCGGTCGCCTCGCTGTAGCCCTGTGTATCCCGCATCTACAGCCTTTCCCAGGTGGCGATGTCGACCAGGCGGCGTGCCAGTTCGGCATAGGCCGACGCGGTCGCCTCGTTGGCGATCTGGGCGTTGACGTCGGCGTCGAGAATGAGCTGTTCGCGCCGCTGCAACACCGGCTCGATCGGAGTGGAGCCGAGGACGGCGGTGGCGCCGAGCCGTTTGGCGGTGGCCAGCCGCCGCAGTGCGGTGTCCTGCTCTTGCAGCCACGCGGCCTGCGCCGGGCGCTGGGCGACCCCGTCCCAGTTGGCGTCGGGCACCGCCGTGCGCACGTAACGCACCGAGCCGAGCAACTCCTCCGGGTCGTGACCGCATTCCGCGCCTGCCTTCAGCAGTCCGTGCGAGCCGTACACCAGACCGGCGGCGGCCAGGATGTGCTGGCGCGTCCAGCGGTGGAAGATCAACCATCGGGCGACGCGCCCACGCAACTGGGGCAGGGCGGTGGCCTGCAGCACGATCTGCAGGGCCGCCGAACGGCCCGCGCTGAGATCCACGATCACCACGCGGAACTCCTGATCCAGCGCCACCAGCAGTTCCGCGCAGCGCTGCACCACCGCGTCGTCGTCGGTGAGGAACTCCGCGCCGCCCTCGTCCCCCGGCAGCAGCACCAGTCGCCCCGAGTTGGGGCCGATGCGGCGCAGTTCCGGCCGGTCGGTGGCCGCGCCGACATCGAGCCGGGCCACGGTTCCGCTCTCGCCGAGCAGGTAGGAATGCACGCCGCCGCGCGGCACGCCGCGTTCGGCCGCGCCGATCTCGAACAGCGCGCCTGCGGTGGGTGAACCGAGATCGAAGTCGGCGTAGGCGACGTTGAAGCCGGAACGGCACAGCCGGTAGGCGATGTTGCAACTGGTCACCGACCGGCCGGTGCCGCCCTTGTCGGAGGTGGAGAACACCAGCACCGTGCCATCCCCTACCGTGTCGCGTCCCGGCGGGCGTACGCCAGTTCGTCGAGCTGCACCAGCGCCTGGGTGGCCAGACTGTAGGCGGTACCGGGACGCTCGCGCAGCACGCGGCGGGCCCGGTCGAGCGATTGCCGGATCCGGTTGACGGCGGCCTGTTTGGGCGAGAGATCCGGGCCCTCGATCTCCAGTTCCTCCTGATTGAGCAGATGTTCGGCCTCACTGAGCAGATCCACCGCGCGGGCGACCATCGACTGTGGAGCCAGCGGGGGCTGCTCGAAAGTGCCGTAGGCGATGACCAGGCACTCCATCATCCGCTCCGTGACGAACCAGGACGGCCCGTCGGGTTTCGGGTCCCCGGAGCCGACCAGCCTGCCGATGTCGTCCCACAGGCCGATCACCTCGCCGTCGCGCAGCACTCGCTGGTCGAGGTGTTCCATGGCCGCTTCGGCGAGCGCCATCAGCTGGTCGCGGGTGTCCACGTCGGTGCGCAGACTCGCCGCCTGCAGGCAGCGTTTGAGCAGCATGGTCGCGAAATCGGGCACGTACCAGACCAGCGGAGGGCCGGGTGCGACCTCCTCGCTGCCCGCCAGATTCAGCCGCACACCCGGATAGTGCAGCGGCGCCGCCGGATCTTCGACGGTGAACCGGCTGGTGATGCGCCCGCGGCGGGCCAGCTGGTCGAGCACCGCCACCGTGCGCGACAGATCCTCGGTGCTGTCCCGGTGGACCAGGTCCTGGATGAGCATGGCGGCGATGACGAGACTGAAGTACTCCGATTCCTCCCCGTCGGAGGTGCGCCACGGGATGTCCTCCAGCGGCCAGCGGCCGCTGCCGAAGCGGGCGACCCTGGACCAGTAGTTGCGGGTCAGCTCGAAGCGCAACTGCAACGCGTCGGCGAGGATGCGCTGCTGGTCGGTCAACAGGTCGAGTTCCCGGATGCGCTGCGACGACAGGTCGATGATGCCGTCCAGTGCCACCGCCGTGAAGTACAGGTAGGGACGGGGTTCGGCGTGGCCGATCGCGCTGCTGACCCGGCCCGGCACGATCTCGATGGGTTCGGAGCTGTGCACGATGCCCCAGCTCCATCCGCACTCGAACAGCCGCCCGTCGTCGGCGATATCGACCTCGGTGGTCTGGCTGAGCCTGACCTCGTTGGCCGCCTGCACGCGCAGGCGTTCCAGCTGCGCCGACAGCCGTTCGATGATCTCGTCGGCCGGCGTGCGGGTCTGGTTGAGCATGTAGACGATCGACCGGCCGAACTCGGTCCTCGGCTCCGGGGTGTGGATGACGAAACTGCGCACCAGACCCGCCATCGCCGCGGTGAGCCGCGCGCTGGCCTGCTCGATCACCGTCGGGATCCGCTCGCGCAGTTGCCGGGCCTCCAGCCGGACCTCGCCGCTGACGAACCGCTGGAAGCCGCGCAGGAAACGCAACGCCGCGATACACAGGCTCAGCGACATCGAATACGAGTCGACGATCTCCACCGCCAGTTGGCCTTCGGTGAGCGGGCTGTCGTCGCCGGAGCGCAAGTAGGAGCCCGCGGCGAAGACGGGCTCGCCGTCCGGCCCGGTGTAGCGGCGCAGATAGTCCTCCACCAGGGCGACCAGGACACCACCGATGCGGGTCTCCTCACCGAAGGGGGCGAGCGCGGCTCTGACGTCGGGGCTCATGTCGTTCGGCTGGTCCAGCGCGAACGCGTCGATCTCGGTCGCCGGATACAGCAGGCAGAGCAGCTGTTCGGCGTCGCTGATCGAATTGGCGCCGTCGCGCCCGCCCCACTGCCAGGTCCCGTCGCGGTAGGAGCAGGCGAGCAGCGCTCGCCACAGCTCGAGCAGCTGCTGCCTCGGCCGAATCCTCATCTGCTGTCGGACCTCGCCCCCGCGTTCGACCGGCGGCGCCGGACGTCGTTACATAGAGTGTGCCTTGCGGAGGTTCACTTGGCCAAGCACTTTGCGACGCCGCCGTTTGCTGCGAATTATCTTGCGCGGCAGAGGCTTCCGTGAATTCGTGGCGGGAGTGCTTTGCCGCCGTGTGGCTGGCCGGGATCCGTCGGCGCGCCTTCGTCGACACGTCGGCTTCCGGCGTGCCGCGACGGCGATCCGCGCACCTGAGCGCGTTCCACAGGCGAATCGACGGCTACCGGCCGGGCGCACTGCGGAATCGCGGCGCGGGCCGGCCGCTGCCCGCGACCGGCGCCGCGGCGTCAGTTCCGATCGGCGGTGAGGGCGGTGATCACCGCGCGGAAGTCTTCGGTCTGGAAGGACAGATCTTCCGCGGTCGTCGCGTAATCCAGGGTGGCCAGCACCGCGCGTTCCAAGTGCAGGTTCAGCAGGCGCTTGGTGCTCTCGACCGCTTGGCGTGGCAGTTCGAGGATGCGTTTCGCGCAGGCCAGCGCCTCGGTGCGCGGGTCGGCGACCACATGGTTGACCAGACCCATCTCGCGGGCCCGCTCGGCCGGGATCTTCGCGCCGGTGAGCGCGTACTCCTTGGCCAGCAGCAGGCTGGTGTGCAGCGGCCAGGTCAGCGGTCCGCCGTCGGCCGCGACCAGGCCCACCTGCACGTGCGGGTCCTTGAGGTACGCGGTCTCGGCGATGTAGGCGACATCGCTCAGCGCGACCAGGCTGCACCCCAGGCCGACCGCGGGGCCGTTCACCGCCGCGATCACCGGCACCCGGCAGCGGGCCATGCCGAGCACGATGTCGCGGCCGTGCGCGATCGTCTTGGCGCGCAGGTCGGCGTCGCGGCCCAGCTCGGCGAGATAGCCGAAATCCCCGCCCGCGGAGAACGCTTTGCCCGCGCCGGTGAGCACCGCGACGCGGGCCGCGCGGTCGTCGGAGAGCCGGGGCCAGAGCCGAGCCAGGCCGGTGTGCAGGTCGTCGTTGACGGCGTTGAGCGCGTCGGGCCGGTTGAGCGTGATGACGCGCAGCGGTCCGTCGGCCTCGACGTGGATCTCTTCCGGCAGGTCGTACATGTCAAACTCCTAATCCGAGGATGCGCGCGGCGATGATGTTCTTCTGGATCTGCGAGGTGCCGCCCATGACGCTCTGGGCGCGGCTGTAGAGGTAGCTGCCGAGCAGTTCGGTGTCGTCCGTGCCGCCGACCGCGAGCGCCGCGTGCCCGACCGATTGGTCGACCCAGGTCATGAGCAATTTGTCGAGCGAGCCGTCGGGGCCGTGGACCACCCCGTCCAGCTGTTCGGACAGCCGCCGCCGCACGTGCAGGCGCAGCATCTCGGTGTGCACCGCCGCCCAGACCAGTTCCGCCGGGGCCGGGCCGTCGAGCCGGGCGGCCAACTGCCGCACCAGTTTTCCGTAGCGGGCCGCGTAGCCCAGCGTCGACGGCTCGCGTTCGTGCCCGACGACGGTCATCGCCAGCTTCCAGCCGTCGCCGGGCTCGCCGACCATCTGATCGGCGGGCACCGTGGCGCCGTCGAAGAACACCTGGCCGAATTCCCGGGTGACGCCGCTGATCATGGCCAGTGGCCGTTGCTGCACGCCGGGCTGGTCCATCGCGATCACGAACGCCGAGATGCCTTTGTGCCGCGGCGCGGCCGGGTCGGTCCTGGCCAGCAGCAGGCACCAGTCGGCGACGTCGGAGTAGCTGGTCCAGATCTTGTGACCGTGCACAACGTAGTGGTCGCCGTCGCGGGTGGCGGTGGTGCGCAGCGAGGCGAGGTCGGAGCCCGCGCCTGGCTCGCTGAAACCCTGGCACCAGCGCTGGGTGCCGTCGATCATGCCGGGCAGGAAGCGCTGCTGCAGTTCCTTGCCGCCGTGGCGGCCCAGGCCGTGCACGAGATACCCGAGGCTGGGCCGCGGCGGCGCCCCGGCGAGCGCGAGTTCCTCGTCCACGATCACGTCGTAGACGGGGGGCAGCTCGTGGCCGCCGAACTCCTTCGGCCAGGACAACCCGAAGAATCCGGCCGCGTACAGCGCTCGATGCCACTCACCCTGGCGCGCCCAGTAGTCGTCGCCCGAAGTCGGGAACCGCCCGGCCGTCTCGGCCAGCCAGGCGCGCAGCCGGGAGCGGAATTCGGCCTCCTGCGGTGCGTCACGAAAGTCCAAGGTCGATCTCCTCCAGACGAACGGCGAACAGTTCGGTCGAGACCAGCGCGCGCCGCAGATAGACGTGGGCGAGGCATTCCCAGGTGTTGCCGATACCGCCGTGCACCTGGATCGTCGTCTCGCAGACGGTGCGGGCGGCCCGCGCGGTGTAGACCTTGGCGATCCGCGCAGCCTGCAACGCGTGCGCCGGAGCCAGTTCGTCCACGGCCCAGGCCGCGTGCCGCAGCACGCTGATCGCCCCTTCGATCAGCGCTTGGTTCTCGGCCAGCAGATGCGCCACCGCCTGATACGACCCGATCGTGCGGCCGTATTGCTCGCGCACCTTCGCGTATTCGACCGCGAGCCCCTGGGCGCCGCGGGCGACGCCGAGCAGATCGGCGGTGGTCGCGGTGACGGCGAGTGCGTGCCACCGGGTGGCCTGGTCGGCCGTCAGCTCGCCGAGGTGTCGGCGTTCGTCCGCCACCGTCGCGGTCCGCCGGGTCAGGTCCGCGCCGGGGAGCGGCGCGCCCACCGGTGCGGCCTGGACCTGCTCGCCGGTGAGGAGCAGCGCCGAATCGCTGCCGCGCGCGTCGATGGCACGGTCGCCGACGGCGATGGTCCAGCGCCCTTCGGCGCCGAGTCGCCCGCCCAGGTCGTCGGCCAGCACCGGCCCGAGGAAGGCCACGTCGACCAGACCGCGGCCGAACTCCTCGGCCACGATCGCGACCTCCACACCGGAGGCCCCGTCGGTGCGCAGGGCTCGCCATCCGGTCGCGGCCACGGCTCGCTCCAAGCGCGCGCGGCGGTTCTCGTCGTCGAGTTCGGCCACCGAGCCCGGGCCGAGGTCGTCGGCCAATTTCGCGGCGGCGCCGCGCAATTGCCGCTGTTCATCGGTCAGACGGACGTCCATAGCGCTCCTTGAGTACTCGGCGCAGCACCTTGCCCGAGGGCAGGCGCGGGATCTCGGGCACGAACACGACGCGACGCGGTCGCTTGTAGGTGGCCAGGCGCTCGCCCACCAGGGCGATCAGCTCGTCCGCGGTTACCGCCGCGGCGCCGGACACCGCCGCGACGACCGCCTCGCCGTCCGCGGCGTCGGGCACCCCGAACACGGCGCAGTCGGTCACCTCGGGGTGGCCGTGCAGGACCGCTTCGATCTCGGCGGGCGCCACCTGGAATCCGCGCACCTTGATCATTTCCTTGGCCCGGTCGGTGAGCCGGATCCAGCCTTCCTCGTCGACGTAGCCGACGTCGCCGGTGCGGTACCAGCCGTCGTGGAAGGCGCCTGCGGTCTCCTCGGCGGGCAGGTAGCCGGCCATCACCGATTCGGCGCGGCACTGGATCTCGCCGATCTCCCCGGGGGGCAGGAGTTCTCCGGTCTCCAGCGCGACCACCCGGATATGCACCCCCGGCGCGGCCTTGCCGACGGTGTCCAGCCGCGCACCCGCGAGCGGGTTGCACGCGATGACCGGCAGTTCGCTCGCGCCGTAGGCGGGCAACCAGCGCACCCCGGTGCGCCGGGTGACGGTCTGGGCCACCGCGACCGTCACCGGCGTCGCGCCCCACATGATGTATCGCAGGGAACCGAGGTCGTAGGACTCGAGCTCCGGGTGCCCAGCCAGGGCGAGAGCGATCGGCGCGACCGCCATCTCGACGGTGATCCGGTCGTCCTGGATGCAGCCGAGCATGGTCTCCAGGTCGAAGCGGCGGTGCAGCCGCATCCACGCACCCACCTGGAGCGCGGTCACGATGTTCAGCAGGCCGAGGATGTGCGACGGCGGCGTGGCGATCTGGATCCGGTCGGTCGCGGTCAGGCCGAGCACCTGCGCCCACTGCCGCACGGCGAATGCCAGCGAGGCGTGCGTGTGCCGCACCGCCTTCGGCATGCCGGTGGTTCCGGAACTGAACACCAGCACGGCGTCCGAAGCCGGGTCCGGCGCCGTACCGCCGCCGTGCCCGGGGACGATCGGCGCGTCCAGGTGCCGCATCGGCAGCAACGCCGCCAGCACCGGACTGTCGCCGACGCCCTGGCGCGGCCCGGTGACCGCCACCGCGTGCGCGACCTCGGCACGTTTGTACGCCGGGCTGATCAGGACCGCCGCGGCGCCCAGCCGCCAGATCGCCAGCACGGCGACGACGAACTCCGGCCGATTCGAGGACATCAGCGCCACCCGGTCGCCCGCCCGCACGCCGCCGTCGGCCAGCTCGGCCGCGAGACCGGCCGCGAGATCGTCGAGCTCGGTCCTGGTATAGGAACGCCCCTCGAAGACGAGCGCGCTCGAAACGGTGGTCGAGGACATTTGAGAGATCCCGTCTCGTGAGTGAGAATATAATTCTCATTCGGATAGAATCTTCATACCAGGAGGACACGGTTCATGGCGAGACCCTCTTTGTTCCAGCGCGCGACCGTGACCCGGATCGTGAAGGAGAGCGCCGACGCGCGCACGTTCGTGCTCGCGCCGCACGACGGGCCGATCACCTACCGCGCCGGGCAGTTCTGCACGTTCAAGATCACCGTGAACGGCACGGAGCTGTTCCGGTCGTACTCCATGTCCAGCGCGCCGGAGACCGACGGCGAACTGATGACGACCGTCAAACGGGTGCCCGGCGGGGCGGTGTCGAACTGGATGCACGACAACCTGTCCGAGGGCGATGAGATCGAGATGACCAGGGCAGCAGGACGATTCTGCTTGCGCGAGACCGGTGTGCCGATGCTCGGCTTCAGCGGCGGCAGTGGCATCACGCCGATCCTGTCGCTCACCAAGTGCGCGCTGGCGGGCACGCGGCGGCGGGTCCGGTTGCTGTGCGCGGACCGCGACGCCGATTCGATGCTCTTCGACGCGGCCTTGACCGAGCTCGCCCGGCGCTACCCGGACCGGCTCGAGGTGGTCCGGCACCTGGACAGCGAGGGCGGGTTCCTCGACGCCGCGGCGGTGCGCGCCTTCGTCGGCGCCGACGGGCACGCCGATCAGTACGTCTGCGGGCCGGAGGCTTTCATGGAGATGGTCGAACTGGCGCTGCCGGGTCCTGGGCTGGTGTTCAGCGAGCGGTTCGGCGCCCCCGCGCCGCTTCCCGACGCTCCGGCCGAGAGCCCGGCGCCCGTCGAGACCCGTCCTGCCGCAGCGGCTTCCGCTACCGGCGCGGCGGCGAGCGCCGTGACCATCATCCTCAACGGCAAGAGGAAGACGGTGCCGCGCAAGGACGGCGAGACCTTGCTCGAGAGCGCCCGCCGAGGCGGGCTGGCGCCGCCGTTCTCCTGCGAAGCGGGCAATTGCGCCACCTGCATCGCCAAGGTGACCTCGGGAAGCGCGACGCTGCGCCAGAACAACGCGCTCACCGATGACGAACTCGCGGACGGCTACGTCCTCACCTGCCAGGCCGTGCCCGACACCGACACGATCACCGTCGACTACGAGTGAGCGCCGGGCGGTTCCACGCGGCGGCGAGCGCCGCACCCGGGCCGCCGCACCGGACCAGTGCGCGCGCCGTCGGCACGAAATGCGCCCGGCAGGCACGAGCACACCGCCACCCGGCAGGCGCGAACACGTTTACACCCGGCAGACACGAGCACGTCGCGCCCCGGCAGACACCACCACGTCGCGCCCGGCAGCTACGAGCACGCCGCTACTCGTCAGGCGGGAACACGTTACGCCCGACCGGCGCGACCACGTCACGCCTGGCAGGCGCGACCACCGTTACGCCCGGCAGGTGGAGGCACCTTACGCTCGGCAGGCGCGAGCACGCTGTACTTCGCAGGCACTAGCACGTTGCGCCCGGCAGACACGAGCACGCCGCACCCCCCGCAGGCATCAGCACGTTGCACCCGCCGGACACAAACAAGCCGCACTCCCGCAGACATCAGCACGTTGCACCCCGCAGACACGAGCAAGCCGCACGCCCGCAGGCACTAGCACGTTGCGCCCGGCAGCTACGAACACGGCGCCACTCGGCAGACACGACTACGCCGCGCTCAGTGCACAATTACCCGCCGCAGCAGCGTGAACGGCCGCGCCGACGCACTCGACGTGACACCCGGCTAGTGTGCCTCAGCTTCCGTGTTCACCCAACCGCGGCGGAGACGCGTACACCGGCTCGTAGCCCGCGATCCGGATGGGGCTGCCGACCAGCCGGAAGGCGCCCGCGGTCACCACGGCCTCGGGGCTGGCTTCCAGCGCCTCCGGCAGCTCGCGGACCGCGGCGGCGGGGATGCCGAGCGGCCGCAGCCGCGCTTCCCAGCCGGTCGCGGTATCCGCCGCCAGCGCGGCGGTCACCGCCGCCAGTACCTCCGCGCGACGGGCGACCCGCTCGGCCATCAGCTCGAACCCGTCGACGCCCGCCTCCGCGGCGAAAGTCTTCCAGAAGCCGTCGTGGGTGACGAACAGCGCCAGATAGCCCTCGGCCGTCGGAAAAATCTGGGCGGGAACGTAATACGAGTGCGCTCCGTGCGGGCGGCGTTGCGGCCGCTTCCCCTCGTTGAGGTAGGCGGCCGCGTGGTAGTTCAGTTGCGAGAGCATGACCTCGTAGAGCGACACGTCGATCTGGCCGCCGCGACCGGAGACGATCTGGGCCAGCAGCCCCAGCGCGGCCGTCAGACCGGTGGAGTTGTCCGCCGAGGAGTACCCCGGCAGCGTCGGCGGGCCCGCGGGATCGCCGGTGAGGGCGGCGATCCCGGCCGCCGCCTGGATCACGTAGTCGAACGCCGGATCGTCCCCGCCGTGCAGGCCGTAGCCGGTGATCGCGACGCACACGATCTTCTCGTTCCACCGCCGCAGCGCGTCGTAGGTGAGACCGAGCCGCCGGATCGCCGAGGGTTTCAGGTTCACCAGCAGCGCGTGCGACCCCGCGACCAGTTCGCCGAGCCGCGCCTGACCGTGCGCACTGCCCAATTCGACGCGAATGCTGCGTTTGCCGCGGTTGAGGCTCGCGAAGTAGCTGTTGCTCACCTGGCGGGAGATGTCGCCGCCCTCCGGTTCCAGTTTGGTGACCTCCGCGCCCAGGTCGGCGAGCATCATGGTGGCGTACGGACCGGCCAGCATGGTGCCGACCTCCAGGATCCGGATCCCGTCGAGAGGTCCGGAGCCCTCAGGGCTCACCGCAACTCCCTGGCGATCTCGGCGATCATCTCCCGGGTGCGGCGCTTGGACGCCACCAGTTCGTCCCGGGTCTCCCCGATCGGCAGCAGGCGCACGGAGATGTCCGTGGCGCCCGCCTCCGCGTAGCGGCGCAGCCCGGCCGCGATCTGCGTCTCGTCACCGGCGAGGCACAGATCGCCGATGTCGCGGGCGTCGCCCTGATCCAACAGTCGCTGATAGTTGGGCGAGATCTCCGCCTCACCCAGAATGCGGTTGGCCCGCTCGCGCGCCTCGTCCACTCGGCCCGGCTCGCACAGGCACACCGGCAACCCGGCGACCACACGGGGAGCAGGCCGGCCCGCGTCCGCCGCCGCCTTGGTGATCTTCGGCACGACGTGGTCGGCGATCGCGCGCTCGTCGGCCATCCACAGCACGGTGCCGTCGGCCGACTCCCCCGCGATGCGCAACATCACCGGCCCGAGGGCGGCGACCAGCACCGGCACTGGCGCCACCGGCCCGAGATCGAGCGGATTGTGCACGGTGAACGTGGCGTTCTCCACGTCCACCGAGCCCGGCCCGCGCAGTCCCGCGTTCAGCACCTCGAGATAGTCCCTGGTGTAGGCGGCCGGTTTGTCGTAGGGCAGGCCGAGCATGTCCCGCACGATCCAGTGGTGCGACGGCCCGACGCCCAGCGCCAGCCTGCCACCGGCCGCGGCGTGCGCCGAGAGCGCCTGCCGAGCCAGGGCGATCGGATGCTGTGCTTGCAGCGGCACGACCGCGGTGCCCAATTCGATGCGCGAAGTGCCGAGCCCCATCGCGGCGATCGTGATCAGCGCGTCGAAATCGGTGGGGATCTGCGGGATCCACGCCGTGTCCATCCCAGCGGACTCGGCCCATTCGATATCGCGCAGCATTCGTTCGAGCTTGCGCCCGGAGTCCCCCTTCTCCGGCCCGATCATCACTCCGATGCGCACGATTCCTCCAAACTGTGTCGATTCGGCAGGCGGCCGGTCATGGCGCCGGGTGCCCGGTCAACGCGCGGATCTCGGTGACGAGCGTCTCCAGCGGGGTGCTGGTCGGAAACACCGCGGCGGCACCGGCTTCCAGCAGCCGCGGCACGTCCGCCTGCGGGATCGTGCCGCCGACGACGACCGCGATGTCGCCCGCGTCCGCGGCGCGCAGCGCGTCCACCACCCGCGTGGTGAGCGCGACGTGCGCGCCGGAGAGAATGCTCAAGCCGACGACGGCCACGTCCTCCTGCAGCGCGATGGCGACGATGTCCTCGACCCGCTGGCGGATCCCGGTGTAGACGACCTCGAACCCGGCGTCGCGCAGTGTGCGGGCGACGATCTTGGCGCCGCGATCGTGCCCGTCCAGACCGGGTTTGGCGACCAGTACGCGGGCGGGCATCAGAAGACCACCGGCTGCTGGAATTCGCCCCACACCGATTTCAGCGCGGCGGTCATCTCGCCGACCGTGCAGTAGGCGTTGGCGCAATCGATGAGGCGGTGCATGAGGTTGTCGTCTCCTTCCGCGGCGCGCGACAGGGCGGCCAGGGTGTCGCGGACGGTCGCGGCGTCGCGCTCGGACTTCACTCGGGCCAATCGCTTCAACTGCCGTTCGCGCCCGTCGGCGTCGAGTTCGTAGGTGCCGATATCCGGTGCGGGCTCGTCGGAGACGAATGTGTTCACACCCACTACCGGACGCTCGCCCGACTCCACCGCCTGGTGCAGCCGGTAGGCCTCGTCGGCGATCAGACCCTGTAGGTAACCGTCCTCGATGCAGCGCACCATGCCGCCGTGCTGCTCCAAGTCGCGCATGATCTCGACGATCTTGGCTTCGGTGGCGTCGGTGAGCGCCTCGACGAAGTAGGAGCCGCCGAGCGGGTCGGCCACTCTGGTCACCCCGGTCTCGTAGGCGAGCACCTGCTGGGTGCGCAGCGCCAGCGTCGCGGATTCCTCGCTGGGCAGCGCGAAGGGCTCGTCCCACGCGGCGGTGAACATCGACTGCACGCCGCCGAGCACCGAGGCCAGCGCCTCGTAGGCGACGCGAACCAGGTTGTTCCGCGCCTGCGGCGCGTAGAGCGACGCGCCGCCCGCCACGCAGCCGAAGCGGAACATCGCCGCCTTGTCGGTGGTCGCGCCATACCGCTCGCGCACGATGGTGGCCCAGCGGCGGCGCCCGGCCCGGTATTTCGCGATCTCTTCGAAGAAGTCGCCGTGCGTGTAGAAGAAGAACGAGATCTGCGGGGCGAACTGATCGATCGTCATCCGGCCGCGTTCGATCACGGTGTCGCAGTAGGTGACGCCGTCGGCCAGCGTGAAGGCCATCTCCTGCACGGCGTTCGCACCGGCGTCGCGGAAGTGCGCGCCCGCCACCGAGATCGCGTTGAATCGCGGCACCTCGGCCGCGCAGAACTCGATGGTGTCGGCGATCAGCCGCAGCGACGGCTCCGGCGGCCAGATCCAGGTGCCGCGCGAGGCGTACTCCTTGAGGATGTCGTTCTGGATGGTGCCGGTGAGTTTCGCGCGCGGCACGCCCTTCTTCTCCGCGGCGGCCACGTAGAAGGCCAGCAGGATCGCGGCGGTGCCGTTGATCGTGAAGCTGGTGCTGATCCGGTCCAGCGGGATGCCGTCGAAGAGCACCTCCGCGTCGGCGAGGGTGTCCACCGCGACGCCGACCCGGCCGACCTCCTCGCTCACCTCGGGATCGTCGGAGTCGTACCCGCACTGGGTGGGCAGATCGAGCGCGACCGAGAGCCCGGTACCGCCCTGCTCCAGCAGGTAGCGGTAGCGGCGGTTGGACTCCTCGGCGGTACCGAAGCCGGAGTACTGCCGGAACGTCCACAACCGTCCCCGGTAGCCGGTGGCGAAGTTGCCGCGGGTGAAGGGGTAGGCGCCCGGTGCGGGTGGTTCACCGCGCCGGGCGTCCGGTCCGTAGCTCGGCTCCAGCGGGATGCCGGACGAGGTCTGCACTTGGTTGTTCATCATTGAATACGGTACTTGCGTAAAAGGAGAATGCCAATACCATTCAGGGGACAGGGCCGGGTGCGACCGCCCGCCACGACCGAGGAGAACGATGTCCGACCAGCACCGACAGCTGACCGACCGCACCGTGGTGGTGTCCGGAGCGAGCCGCGGCATCGGGTTGGCGATCGCCATCGCCGCCGCCGAAGCGGGCGCCAACGTGGTGCTGCTGGCCAAGACCGCCGAACCACACCCCCGGCTGCCGGGCACCGTCTACACCGCGGCCGCCGAAGTGGAAGCCGCGGGCGGGCGAGCCGCCGCCGTGGTCGGTGACGTGCGCGACGAAACGGACGTGCGGCGCGTAGTCGAGACCGCCGTGCAGCGGTTCGGCGGCATCGATGTCTGCGTGCACAACGCCAGCGCGATCGCCACCGAACCCACCGAGCGGCTGTCGGTCAAGAAGTTCGACCTCATGCAGGACATCAACATCCGCGGCATGTTCCTGCTGACCCAGGCCTGCCTGCCGCAGCTGCGCGACTCGGCCAACCCGCACGTGCTGACCATCGCGCCGCCGGTGAACCTGAACCCCCGCTGGCTCGGCGCCCACCCGGCCTACACTCTCGCCAAGTACGGGATGACTATGCTGTCCCAAGGCTGGGCAGCCGAATTCGCCGAGGCCGGGATTGGTTTCAACTGCCTGTGGCCGCAGACCTACATCGCCACCTCGGCGGTCGCGAACCTGCCCGACGGCGAGCGGCAGCTCGCCTCCGCCCGCAGCCCGCGGATCATGGCCGACGCCGCTCTCACGATCCTGACCCGCCCTGCGAAAGAGGTCACCGGCAATTGCTTCATCGACGCGGACGCGCTGTCGCTGTATGCCGGGATCGATGATCTGTCCGGGTACGGCGGTGGCGAGAACCCCACGCCGGACCTGTTTCTGGACTGAGCGACCAACCCGCCCCCGCGGACCGGCCGCCCGCCGATATTCCCAGTGCCGCAATCGCACTCGCGACTATTCCCGCGCGTTAATTCCCGATCGCGTGCCCTGTCGCGACTCGCAGTTCCCCAGCATGAATGGGTCGTTCGGTGGCGGAAAGCGGCCGTGCGGAGCCACCGCGCCGGACGGCGACGATCTCGGCGCCGATGGACACGGCCGTCTCCTCCGGCGTGTGGCCACCCAATTCCAGGCCGATCGGCGAATGCAGCCGTCGCAGTTCGTGTTCGCTGAGCCCGGCGGCGCGCAACCGGACCCGGCGATCCCGGTCGGCCTTCCGTGAGCCCATCGCGCCCACGTAGGCCACGGGCAGACGCAGGGCTTCGGTGAGCACCGGGATATCGAACTTGGGGTCGTGGGTCAGGACGCAGATCACCGTGCGCGCGTCGACCGGAGTGCGCCGCAGGTACCGGTGCGGCCAATCGCGGACCACCTCGTCGGCGTCCGGCATCCGGGCATGGTCGGCGAAGGCCGGACGCGCCTCGCACACGCTGACCCGGTATCCGAGCAACCGGCCGACCCGGCACAACGCGGCCGCGAAGTCGGTGGCGCCGAAGATCAGCATGCGCGGCGGAGGTGCGAAGGACTCGACGAACACCGTGCGCTCCCGGTCCGCGCAGCCCACGACGCGCAC
This sequence comes from Nocardia barduliensis, assembly GCF_013315795.1. Taxonomy (GTDB): domain Bacteria; phylum Actinomycetota; class Actinomycetes; order Mycobacteriales; family Mycobacteriaceae; genus Nocardia; species Nocardia barduliensis. Next base: position 123,255 of record NZ_JABLTE010000002.1, on the reverse strand, counting down.
CCCGGTCGCGCCGGTGTCGAGCATCGCGCGCGCCTCGCGCACCACCGCGCGATCGAAGTCCGCGCCCGTGGCGCTCTCGGGCCCGAGCGCCGCCACCACGCCGGAGGACAGGTCGCGCACGAACGCCATCGGACCGCTGGGATCGAGTGCGGCTTCGACGGCCGGATACTCCGCGGGCGTGATCCGATGCACGAAGATGTCCAACTCTCCCCCGCAGGTCAGCCCGACGGCGAAGGCGTCGGCGTCGCTATAGCCGTAGGTCCGGCGAACAGGCTCGCCGGATTCGAGCACCTCCTGGCACAGCTCGTAGACCGCGCCCTCCACGCACCCTCCCGACAGGCTGCCGCGCACGTTCCCGGATGCGTCCACCGCCATGGTCGCCCCGGCCGGCCGGGGCGCGCTGCCGGTCACGCGCACGACGGTGGCGAGCGCATAGGGGGTGTTCGCGACATGCCAGCGCAGCAGATGCGCAGCGAGTTCCCGCATGATGATCCCTTTCGGCAATCGTCGGCCCCGCCCACACGGCGTTTTCTCCTGGCACCGCGACGAGAATGCTATTCTCTTGCAATACTAGCGTCATATTCATTTCCGACATAGGCGGAGTTGACACCGTGCGAATCCCGATGCTAAACACGTGCTCGGCATCCGCGAGCGGCAACCGATCGCCGCTCCGGTACGCGGGCCGACCCTGCTCCCCGCCTCCGGCCGGGGCGCCGCGCACGAGGTCCGGACGCTCCGAGGACAACGACCGCCACTCGTGCGCGCCCGCGGGCGCCCGAGGTGAACGGAGGATCAACCGGATGACATCCACCAGGCCGCCTCGCGGCGAGTCCGGCCCACGCCCGCTGCGAGCCCACCGATGACCCAGACCGAACCCACCACCACGACCGGTGTCGTCGGCACCCGAGTGCCGCGGATCGAGGACGCGCGCTTGGTGAGCGGCGCGGGAACCTTCGTCGACGACGTGACCCGTCCGGGCATGGCGCACGCGTGTTTCGTCCGCAGCCCCCTTCCCCGCGCCACGATCGGAGCGATCGATGTCTCCGGCGCGCTGGAACTGGACGGCGTGCTCGCCGTCTACACCGCCGCTGACCTCAATTCCGGCGTCCACGAGATCTCCTACGCGCTCGACATCGTCGGCTTCCCTCCGGTGCCCCGGCCGCCACTGGCCGAGGAGGAGGTTCGCTTCGTCGGCGACCCGGTGGCCCTGGTGATCGCGGTCGACCGGTATGTGGCCGAGGACGCCGCCGAACTGGTGGTCATCGATTACGAGCCGCTGGAACCGGTGGTCGACTACGTCACCGCGGCGGACTCACCGAACCTGGTGCACGCCGGATTCGCGGGGAACTCCGCGGGCGAACTGGGCGGGCGCCCCGCCGCCGATCTGGCGCCGCTGTTCGATTCGGCCGCGCATGTCGTGCGGCAGACGATCTTTCAGCAGGCGTACCTGCCGGTCCCGCTGGAGACGCGCGGGATCATCGCGGACTGGTCGGCGCCGACCGCGGAGATGACGATCTGGAGCTCCACCCAGTCACCGCACGAAGTGCGCGGGTTCTGCGCCCGGCTGCTCGGCATCGCCGAACACCAGGTGCGCGTCATCGCCCGCGACACCGGCGGCGGATTCGGCCTCAAACAGGTCCCGCTGCGCGAGGACGCCTGCGTTCTGCTGGCCGCGCGCAAACTCGGCGGCGCGGTGAAGTGGATCGAGGACCGCCAGGAGAACCTGATGGCCGCGGGCATGTCGCGCCACGAGCACGCCGATGTCCGGATGGCCTTCGACGCCGAAGGAAACATCCTCGCCGCCGCGATCGACCACGTACAGAACGTGGGCGCCTACCCGACGCCGTCGCCGCTCACCGGCGGCGTCGTGGTGGGGATCCTCTTCCCCGGGCCGTACCGGATCACCGACGCCTCCTTCACCGCGAAATTCCGGTACTCCAACACCGTCGGCCGGCTCGCCTACCGAGGTCCGTGGCAGTTCGAATCGGTGGCCCGCGAAATCTTGCTCGACCATGCCGCCCGGCAGATCGGCATCGACCCGATCGAACTGCGCAGGCGGAACATGCTGCGCCGCGACGAGTTGCCGTGGGCCAACCCGAACGGCATGACCTTCGACAACATCTCACCGCTCGAGACGCTGGAGCAGGCGGTCCGGATGCTGGACTACGAGGGCTTCCGCGAGCAGCAGCGCGAAGCGCGCGCCCTCGGCCGCTACCTGGGCGTCGGCACCTGCACCTACGTGGAGCCGACCACCGGTGGCAGCCCGTTCCTGAGCACCGAGGGCGCCACCATCCGCATCGAGCCGAGCGGCAAGGTGAACGTCTACGTCGCGGGTGGCTCGGCGGGCAACAGCCTGGAGACCACCGTCGTGCAGCTGACCGCCGACGCGCTCGGGGCGGAATTGACCGATGTGCGAACCATCCAGGGCGACACCGCGATCACGCCCTTCGGCGGCGGCACCGGCGGCAGCCGGTCCGGCTCGATGACCGCGGGCGCCATCGCGCAGACCGCCTCCATCCTGCGGGAACGGATCCTGAAGATCGCCGCCCACCGGCTGGGCGCGAGCCCCGAGGACATCGAGTTCGGCCGCAGCAGGGCCACCGTGCGCGGGACGCCCGACAAGGGGCTGTCGCTGGCCGAGATCGCCGAGATCGCGTACTTCCAGGCCGACGCGCTGCCGCCCGGGGTGCCGCCCGGGCTGGAGGCCAGCGGACGCTACAAGACCCCGCAGCTGGCGATCTGGGCCAACGCCACCCACGTGTGCACCTGCGAGGTCGACATCGAGACCGGCGAGGTGAAGCTGCTGCGCTACATCGTCAGCGAGGACTGCGGCCCGATGATCAACCCCAACGTCGTCGAAGGCCAGATCTACGGCGGCACCGTGCAGGGCATCGGCGGCGCGCTCTACGAGCACCTGGCCTACGACGAGAGCGGCAATCCGGTGACGACCACCTTCTTGGACTATCTGCTGCCCACGGCGACCGAAGCGCCGACGATCGAGGTGGGCCACGTCGAGACGCCGAGCCCGGGACCCGGCAATTTCAAAGGCGTCGGCGAGGGCGGGGCCATCGGGGCCACCCCGGCCGTGCTCAACGCCGTCATCGACGCGCTCTCGCCGTTCGGGGTGGAGATCTCGAAACTGCCCCTGTCCCCCGCCACGATCGTGGCACTGCTGGACGAGGCGCGCGCCGCCGGAAAGGGTCCCGCATGAAACCGGCTACCTTCGAGTACCACGCGCCCGCGACCGCGGGCGAGACCGTCACCCTCCTGGCCGAACTGGGCGAGGAAGCCAAGATCATCGCGGGCGGGCAGAGCCTCGTGCCGATGCTGGCGCTGCGGCTGGCCGTGTTCGAGCATCTCGTCGACCTCCGGCGCGTGGACGAACTGCGCGGCATCGAAACGCGAGCGGACGCCGTCCGGATCGGCGCCGGGACGACGCACGCCGCGGTCGGCCGGTCCGACGACGTCCGCCGCGGGGTGCCGTTGCTCGCACGGGCCACGCCGCTCATCGGGCACTTCCAGATCCGCAACCGCGGCACGATCGGCGGCGCGATAGCGCACGCCGACGCCGCCGCCGAATATCCGGTGGTGGCCCTGACTCTCGACGCCGACATCGAGACACTCTCCCCGCGCGGACGGCGCACCGTCCCGGCCTCCGCGTTCTTCACCGGCATGTGGACCACCGACCTGGAGCCGGACGAGCTGGTCACCGGCATCGTCTTCCCGACGTGGCACGGGCGGTGCGGCTGGGCCATCGAGGAATTCACCCGCCGCAGTGGCGATTTCGCGATGGCGGGCGCCGCGGTGGCGGTGCGGCTGGACGCCGACTCCCGCGTCGAGCGGTGCGCGATCGGCTTGTTCGGGCTGGCGCCGACGCCGGTGCGGGCCACCGAGACGGAGACCGAGCTGATCGGTCGCGCCGTCGAGGCGACGCGGGCCGAGGAGGTCGGCCGCAGCGCGACCGCCGGACTGGAGGCGATCTCGTCGGATGTGCACGGCTCCGCCGACTACCGGCGCCGGGTCGGAGCGGCAATGGTGGCGCGCGCGTGGCGACGCGCCGTAGAGGAGGCCGGAAATGACTGACGTCGACATCGAAGTGCGCATCAACGGTGCCCTGCGCCGCGACCGCGTGCCGCCCCGGCTCACCTTGGCCGACTATCTGCGCGACAAGTGCGGCCTCACCGGCACCCACCTCGGGTGCGAGCACGGCGTGTGCGGCGCCTGCACGATCATGCTCGACGGACAGGCGGTGCGCGCCTGTCTGCTGTTCGCCGTGCAGGCCGACGGCGCCGAACTCACCACCGTCGAGGGCATCGCCGGGCCCGACGGCGAACTCTCGCCGGTGCAGGCGGCATTCCGGGCACAGCACGGGCTCCAGTGCGGATTCTGCACCCCCGGCTTCATCGTGTCCGCCACCGCCTTCCTGCGCGACAACCCCGACCCCACCGAGACGGAGATCCGCGAGGCCATCTCCGGGAACCTGTGCCGGTGCACCGGATATCAGGGCATCGTGCGCGCGGTCCGCGCCGCCGCCGATTCGATGAACGCCGAGACGCCCACCGCACCGCAGGCGTGAGCAGCGAAGGACTTCCATGAAACTCGACAACACCTTCACCATTCCGGTTCCGGCCGCGCAGGCCTGGCAGGCGCTGCTCGATCTGGAGCGCATCGCCCCCTGCGTTCCCGGCGCCGCCATCACCTCCCGCGACGGCGACGACTTCCACGGCAAGATCAAGGTCAAGCTCGGACCCGTGGGGCTGAGCTACAGCGGTGTCATCAAGGTCGTCTCGCAGGACGAGGCCGCCGGGATCGCCGTCCTGGAGGGGCGCGGGCGCGAAACCCGCGGCAACGGAACGGCCAAGGCCACCATCACCTGCCGCCTCGTCGAATCCGGCGCGACCACGGACGTCTTCGTGGACACCGACCTCGCGATCACCGGCAAGCCGGCGCAATTCGGGCGTGGCGCGCTCGCCGATGTGGCGGGCACGCTCATCGGCCAGTTCGCCACCAACCTCGCCGCGGAGATCACCGCGTCGGCGCAGGCCGCTCCGGTGCCGGACGCGCAGCCGCGGGTCCTCTCGGCGGCGCCGGACGCCGCCTCGTCCACGCGGACCGCGCCACGCCGGTCGGCCGAGCCGATCGACCTGTTACAAGCGGCCGGTGCGGGCAGCGCGACGCGACTGGGCGGACTGGCCCTCGCCGGTGGCCTGATCCTGCTTTTCGCCCTCCTGCTGCGCAAACGCTCCGCACGATCGGAACCCTGATGTCCCTGCCCGCTCCGACGACGCTCGCCGGGGATCGGCCGCGGAACGTGAGCGCGCAGAGCCGCCACATCCGGCACATCCACATCGAAACCGGCGCTCTGGCGGTGGATTACCAGGCGGGCGCGGCGCAGATCGCGGATGTCGTCGCCGAGCTGGGCGCCCACGGCGGATTCGTCGTCACCGTCGACGACAACGTGCGCCCCGACCTGCCGCCCCTACCCTGCGGCGAACTCTGGGACTGAGCGAAGAGTGGAGTGCCCCTTACCCGCCCTCGTCGTCACGGATCTGCACATGGTGGTGTGCTGTGTGCTGTGCACTGTCTCTTGTGCGCATTGCTGGGCTGCGGTGTGAGGAAGGGAGTCGAACCCTTCGCACTGCCCCTCGTGCGCCGAGAAAGTGGCCGAATATCCCGTCGGCCAATCGGGTTCGTGCACGCCTCCGTGATGACTACCTGCTCCACGTCCCCGCTCAGTCCAGCAGCTCGACCTCCCAGTTGGAGCGCTGGATGCGCACGTCGAGTTCGCGCAGTTCCCGGGCGACGTCATCGGCCCGCTCACGCAGTTCGGCAACCGGCAACGCGGAGAACATCTTCAGCTCCGACCGCAGCTGGCGCGCGTACCCCGGCTGCCCCTTGCCCGCTGCCGCGTCCGCCGCGGCGGTGACCAAGGAGTGCCGCAGCCGCAACGCGTCCCGGCGGGCCAGCGCGTCGGTCAAGGTGCCCTCGTCATCGATCCGCGCGGCGGCATTGGTGCGATTGATGCGCCGGATCAGCGTCTCGTATTCCTCGAGCACCTCGCCCGCCTCGGCGAGCAGAGCGGCCGCGTTCTCGGCGGGCTCCTCCCCCTCCTGAAAGCGCGCGTTGCTCACGATGCGGGCACGCAACTGCTCGATCCGGCGCGCCGAATCCGCGCGCAATGCCAACGCCTCCGCCAGCTTCAAATCCCCTACCTCCGGACATCGACTCGTGCAGGTCGAGTATCGATCATGCCGAGGGTCGAGTCACGCGAATAAGCTTCCCAGTGGCGAGGTCCCGGCTCCCGGCGCGCTGCCGTCGGTACTCACCGGAGCCGATTCCGCCTCGCGCGGTCAGTGCGGCAGCATGTCGGTCCAGGTTCGGCCGGTCGAGGACGCCAGGTCGCTCTGCTGGTAGAGACGGCCGTCCGGGCCGAGGTAGTTCCCGCTTCTGGGGTCGTAGCGCGCGAAGCCGATCGAAGGGGTTGCGGGGTCGGCGGGCGCCGACGCCGGTGCGGCCGGTGGTGGCGCGCCCGGAGCCCGGCGGGAGTCCTGCGGAATGCCTTGGCCTTCCAGTCCTGGATCGCGCGGATAGGGGCCGAGCAGGGGTTGTTCGGTCGCGAGGGGCTGGAACTCCTGGTCACTGTTGCACAGCGCCGCGGTGGGCGCCCGCTTGGCGGGGTTGTTCGCGCACGGGATGTTGCGCACTCCGCGCACGGCGATGTCGGAATCCTGGGGCAGTTTGCAGTACAGCCCGTCCGGGGTGTCGATGGTGTCGGTCTCCTCCGGCGATCGCCAGGCCGACGGCGGCAGGAATCCGACGGTGCACGCGGGCGGATCGGAGATGCCGCCCAACCGGAAGTCGCCGAGGCCGAGACCCGAGGCGTTCCGATTCGGTTGCACGGCCTGGATCATCGAGATCGCCGGTGGCAGCAGGACCAGGATCTGCTCCAGGCCGGCGTTGTAGGTCACGCCGAGTTGCCCGACAGTCGTCAGGTTCGACAGCAGGATCGGCAGCGTGAGCTGCACCGAATCCAGCAGGTGCGCCACCTCCCCGGTGAATCCGGGGCCGGAACGCAACAGCGTACGGACCTGCGGGTCGTTGGCGACGACCTGACCGGTGACCCCGGCGAGGCTGCGCGTCCAGATGCGGATGGCGTCGGCGGAGCGCACTTGCGAATCCAACAGTGGCCCGGCGTCTTCCACCAGTGTGCGGGTCCGGCCACCGGCGCCGTTCAGGTCGGCGGCGAGCGTTCGCGCCGAGGTCAGCAGGGAGTCCAGATCGTAGTGGGCCCCGTGCATGCCCTGGAAGAGCTCGTCGAGTAGTTCGTGCAGCTTGTCGGTGGGGATGCTGCCCACGAGATCGCTGAGCGAGTCCAGCATGGGACCGACCGGTTGCGCGACGGCGGTGTGCCGGCGCTCGATCACCGAACCGTCGCGCAGGTAGGGCGGCGCGTCCGTGCGGGGCCGCAGCTCGACGTACTGCTCGCCCACCGCGGACACGCTGCGCACCTCCGCGGTGAGATCGGCGGGAATGTCGTAGTCGCTGTCGATCTTCAGGGTGGCGCGCACGCCGTCGCGGGTCAGCTCGACCGAACTCACCTCACCGATCTCGACGCCACGGTAGGTGACGTTGCCGAAGCGGTAGAGGCCCCCGGTGGCGGGCAGGTCGACGGACACGCTGATGGTGCCGACACCGGCCAGATCGGGCAGGCGCATGTAGACCGTCGCCATCGCGGTCAGCCCGATCACCGACAGGACCGCGAAGATCGTCAACTGGACGCGGACGAAACGGGACAGCAGCATCAGCGGCCTCCGGTGGTCGGCGGCGTGATCCCGACTCCGAGCGGGTCCGAGGTCTGCTGCGCGTAGCCCGGGTCGCCCACGGCCGCCTGCACCACGGCGGTCGGATCGCCCCACGGCGTGCCGAGCAGCATTTCGCGTTTCAGCCGCGGCACAGTGAGATCGACTGTCGCGAACAAATTCAGGTAGTCGCCCTGGACCGCGCGGTCGATGACGCTCTGGCCGTAGGGGAATACTGTCGCGTACGCCAGCGCCGCGTCGATCTGCGGGCCGACGTCGGCCAGCGCCCGCAGCGTCGGTTCCAGGTTGCGCAGGTTCGTCAGCAGATCGGTCCGGACGTCGGTGACCACGGCGGTGGCGGTGTCGCTGAAGGTGCGCAGCCGATCCAGCGCCGCGGTGATGTTCGGCCGCTGGGCCAGCAGCACGTCCAGCGCGGGCGGCAGCCGCTCGAGGGTCTCGGTCACCACGTCGCGCTGCTCGGCGAACTGTCCGGCCAGCCGGTTGAGCGCGGTGATCGAGGCGATGACGTCGTCGCGTTGACCGTCGATGACGCCCATGATCGTGTCCAGGCGCACCAGCAGCGCACCGATCTGCTCCTGACGGCCGTCGAAAGCGTCGTTCAAGTTGCCGATGATCTCGCCGAGCTGACCGAGTCCGCCGCCGTTGACGACCACCGACAGCGACGCCAGGGTTTGTTCGGTGGACGGATAGGTCGAGGACTTGTTCAGCGGGATCCGGGTACCGGAAGCCAGCCTGCCGGACGGTTCGACGCCCGCGGGGGTGTTCAGCGCGAGGTGACTGGACCCGAGCAGGCTGGTCTGCCCGATCGTCGCGACGACGTTCGCGGGCACCGCGGCGTCGGCGCGGATCGACGCCTCCACCACCGCGTGCCAGCCGTCGAGCCGGATACCGCTGACGCTGCCGACCACCACGTCCTCGACGAGCACCGGCGAATTCGCCACCAAGGTACCGACATTCGCCATGTCCACCTGGATGACGGTCGCCCCCGCGTCCTGTCCGGGAGCGCCCGGCAGCGGCAGCGAGTTCACTCCGTGCCATCCGCATCCGGTGAGCGTCAGGAGCGCGCAGGCGCTCACGGCGAGCAGCGGAGGGCAGCCGCGGCGCGGAAATGTTCTCATGGTCAACGCCTTCCGCCGGGGAACAGGATGTCCGCGAGGCTCGGCAGGGGCGGCGGTGGCGGCCCCTCGGCCGTGACCACCTGGGGGATCAGATGGTCTTCGGTGTAGATCAGGCTCTCCGGGCGCGCGCTCGGACCGTGCACGGGGTTGACCGGGAACGGCAGATAGTTGAAGTTCAGTAATCCGAGCACCGGGCCGAGATAGTCGCGGCACTTGCGCGCCGCCTCCGCGGTGGTCGTCTTCTCCAGGCTGGCGATGGACGAGCATACGAATTGCACGGGATCGGAGAAGTTGTTCAGGACGAATACGCCCGCTTCGGTCGCGGTGTCGGGGTTGTAGATGTTGTAGAAGTTGGCGATGCTGGTGGGGAATATGTGCAGCAGTTCCTCGACGTCCGCGCGGTGATCGACCAGATTCTGGGTCACGTTCACCAGGCGCTGCACCTGTTCGGACGCGCCGTCCCGGTTGGCGGCGACGAACCGCTGGACCTCCCCCACCGCGACGGACAACTCGGTCAGCGCGGCATCCAGGTCGGATCTGCTGTCGTGCAGCACGCTCGACAGGCTGGCCAGCCGATGCTGGAATTCGACGATCCGCACGTCGCTGTCGCGCAGCACCGTCACGAAGTGTTGCAGGTCGGCGATGATGCCGACGATGTCGCCGCTGCCGTCGGCCAGCACCCGCCCGATTCCGGACAGCTGCGCCAGCGTCTGCCGCAACTTCGCGCCGTTGTCGGCCATCGCGTTCGCCGCGCTGTCGATGAAACGGCCGGTCGCGCTGCCGGCCAGATCGATGCCGGGGCCGAGTTCGGTGGCCAGCCTGGTGAGCTGGGTCTTCACCTCGTCCCATTCGACGGGGACGGCGGTGCGCTCCAGCGGGATGACCGCACCGTCGGGCAGCGTCGGCCCCTGCGCGCGGTAGGCGGGCGTCAGCTGCACGTAGCGGGCGCCGACCAGGCTCTGGGCGACGATCACCGCCTTGGCGTCGGCCGGGATCGGCACGTCGCGGTCGACCTCCAGCACCATCTCGGTGCTCGTCCCGCGCGGTCGGATCGCGGCGATGCGGCCGACGCGGACCCCGGCCACGCGCACATCGTCGCCTGTGTAGATCGCCGTGGCGGAGGCGAACTCCGCGTGAATCGTCTTGGGGCCGAACAGGTTACGGTATCCGAGATAGGCGCCGGTGACGACCAGCGAGACGACCACCGCCACACCGGCGATACCGAGGATTCGCTTCTTCATCGGGGCGGCTCCGGGCTCGGGAGAGGGAACTGGCTGGGCGGCTGGATGCCGAAGGCCTGATCGATGAACGGCTGGATGAGCTGGGCCGGGATCAGGTTCGCGACGTAGGCGTTGTAGAACGGCCCCCCGGACACGGCTTCGCCTTGGGTGAGCGCGACTTTCGCCAGACCTGGAATCGCCGCGGCGATGTTGTCGCGATTCTTCTCCAGCATCGCCACCACCGAATTCAGCCGGGCGAGCGTGGGCGCGAGGTCGGCTTCGTTGTCCGCGACCAGGCCGGTGAGCTGTTCGGCCACGGCGGCGATATTGGCCAGCAGGTCGACTATCGCCTGACGGCGCGCGGCCAATACGCCGAGCAGTGCATTGGCGTTCAGGATCAGGGCGTTCAGCTGCTGGCCGCGTTGCGCGAGGGTCTCGGTGACATGGGCGGTCGTCCTGAGCATGTCCCGCAGTGAACTGTCGCGGCTGTTGATCGAGCGTGACAGCTGGGTCACCCCGTCGAAGGCCGGCCCCAGCTGCGGCGCGATGCGATCCAGCGTCGAGGAGAGCAGCTCCAGTGACCGGTTGAGCGAGTCGGTGTCGATCTCCGAGACAGTGGTGGTCAGATCGCCGACCGCGTCGGTCAGCGAGTAGGGCGAGGAGGTGCGCTCCAGCGGGATGACGCCGAGCGGCCGCAAGGTGTCCTCCCCGGCGGAGATCACCGTCAGTACCCGCTTGCCCAGCAGCGAACCGGTCTTGATCTGCGCCGCGCTGTCGTCACCGAGCCGGATCGTCTCGTCGACCGCGAACGTCACCCAGGCGTCGCCCCCGCGCAGCGACACCTCCGACACCCGGCCCACTCGCATGCCGGAGACGAGCACCTCGTCGCCCACGGCGAGCCCGCCCGCCTCGGTGAAGACAGCCTGGTAGCGCACGGTGGTCGCCCATTCGATGAACTTCTGGGACTGGAGACCGATCAGGATGAGGCAGACACCCAGCACGACGCCGATCACGCCGTGCCTGGCCAGATGACTTCCGCGGTACTCGAGCATCGCTACCCGCTACACCTTCCGGTCTTCTGTTCGATCCAGGGCAGCACCGCCACCTGCCCGGCGTCGTCGGTCACCCGGACGGTGACCGCGCAGATGTAGTACTGGACGAAATTGCCGTAGGCACCGGTGCGCACCAGCTTGCGGAAGTTCCCCGGCGCCCGGTGCAAGGCGTCGTCCACGAGCTGCTTGTCCTGGTCGACCAGCGGCGCCAGCCGCGCGAGCTGATCGACGGTGCCCGCCAGCGGCGGCCGGGCGCGGGTCAGCAGGTCGGCGATGGTCGCGGTGCCGTTGTCGAGGGCGACGATGGCCTCGGCGATCGGGTCCCGCTCCTGGGACAGCTGCGTGACCAGTTGTTCGAGCCGGTCGATGGTGCCCGCGAACTTCTCGCCGTCTTTCGCCAGCGTCGCCATGACGGCGCCGAGGCGGTCGATCACCTGCTGGATCACCTCGGTGTGGCCGGCGAGCGCGGTGGTGAACGAGGAGGTCCGCGACAGCAGCGAGTCGAGGGTGCCCTCCTTGCCCTGGAAGATCTCCAGCAGCGACCAGGTCAACGTGTTCACTTCCTGCGCGTTCAGCCCCTGGATCACCGGCTTCAGGCCGCCGAGCAGGAGGTCGAGGTCGAGCGCGGGGGACGTCCGCTCGACGGGGATCTCCGAGCCAGCCGCCAGGATTCCGGTCGCCGCGGGGGTGTCGGACAGTTCGAGGTAGCGGTCGCCGACGAGATTGAGATACCGCACGGCCACCGCCGTGCCGTTGGTCAGCGCGACGCCGCGTTCGGCGTCGAAGGTCACTCTGACCTTGTGGTCGTCGCGCAGCGAGACGGTGCGCACCCTGCCCACCTCCACGCCGGCGATGCGGACGGTATTGCCCGAGCGCAGCCCGGAGGAATCGGTGAACACGGCGGCGTACTCGACCCGCGACCCGGTCCGGTATTCGCCGAACACGAGCACCAGGAACGCGGACAGCACGAGCATGACCGCGGCGAAGACGCCGAACTTCAGCAGCGGTGAACTGCGCGGCGTCATCGAGGCGCCTCCTGCCCCGGTTGTCCGGCGAACGGACCGAACAGCGCCTGCGGGAGGTTGCCCACGTTCAGCTCCACGGTCTGGTTTCCCTTCTCGAACGGGTTCGCCCCGGTGTCGGCGACGACGAACGGCGGCCGGCCCTCGTACGGGACCGGGAGCACCGAACATTGCGGACCGCCCGTGGCGGCCACCTTCGGCAGGTGCCGCGGATACCGGTACGGCTCGGTGCCGAACAGGAAGTTCGCCGACAGCCCGAGCCCGGGCACGTCGACCGGCTTCGATCGCGACAGCCACCCGAAGCCGTCGAGCGCACAGGTCAGCGCCTCGTGGTACTCGCTGGTCAGCGTCGTGGTGGGCACCAGCGCCGCGAGGGCGGTGTCCAGCGCGGCGCGGTTGTCCCCGAGCACCTGGACGCCGATGTCGGACAAGCCGATCACCCCGGTCAACATGGCGTCGAGATTGCGCTGTTCGTCCACGATCGTCCGGCTGATCGCGGCGGTGTTGCGGGCGGTGTCCAGCAAGGGGGTCGCCGCGTCGGCGTAGGTGTTCAGCACCTGCGCCGCCGCGGCGAGATCGGCGCGCAGAGCGGGCAGTCCCGGTTCGAGCTGGGCGAGGAAGTTCTCCAGGTCGCCGAGCATGAGCCCCAATCTGTCGCCGCGCCCGCCGGTCGCGGCTGCTATCGCGCCGAGCGTCTCGTTCAGCTTCTCCGGTTCGATGCGGCCCAGCACCGCGGTCAGCTGCTGGAAGACGGTGTTGATCTCCACCGTGACGTGGTCGGCCGCGAGCACCTGTCCGGCGCGCATAGCCTGCGACGCAGGGCGTTCCGGTGGGACGAACTGCACGAATTTCGCACCGAACACCGTCGTCGAGGCGATGTCGACCCGCACGTCGGCGGGGATGAGATCCAGCTGTCCGGCGTCGATCGCCAACCGGATGGATGCCAGGCCGTCGGCGCGTTCCTCGATCTTGTCGACCTTGCCCACGGTGACCCCGCGCATCTTGACGTCGGCGTCCGGATACATCACCAGACCGGCGCGCGGCGACAGCACCGTCACCGGCACGGTGTCGGCGAACCCGCCATTGAACATGGTCACGCTCAGGCTGATCACCGCGATGCCCAGCGTGATCGAGGCCAGCCCGGCCGCGGGGCGCACCAGCACACGCGACAGCGCGGCGAGCGACTTCATCGTCGATGACATCGGCACCTCTCAGCCGGACAGATCGAAGTTGCCGTTGGCGCCGTATACCGCCAGCGAAACCAGCAGCGTCACCGAGACGACGCCGATCAGCGACGTGCGGACCGCGTTACCCACCGCGATGCCGACGCCCGAGGGACCTCCGCTGGCGAAGAAACCGAAGTAGGTGTGGATCAGCAGGATCGTCAACGCCATCAAGATCGCCTGCACGAACGACCACACCAGGTCGATCGGGTTCAGGAAGGTCCCGAAATAGTGGTCGTACAGCCCGGCGGACTGACCGAGCAGCACCACGGTGGTCAGCCTGCTCGCGATGAACGAGGCGATGACCGCCAGCGCGTACAGCGGGACGATCGCGATCATGCCCGCCACGATCCTGGTGCCGACCAGGTACGGGATCGGTTCGATCGCGAGCGATTCGAGCGCGTCGATCTCTTCGTTGATCCGCATCGCGCCCAGCTGGGCGGTGGCGCCAGCACCGAAGGTCGCGGCCAGTCCGATGCCCGCGACCACCGGCGCGGAGATGCGCACGTTGATGAACGCCGACAGGAAGCCGGTCAGCGCCTCGATGCCGATGTTGCCCAGCGAGCTGTAGCCCTGGACGGCGAGCGTGCCGCCGGTGGCCAAGGTCAGGAACCCGACGATCACCACCGTCCCGCCGAACACCGCCAGCGCCCCGGAACCCATGCTGATCTCGGCGATGAGCCGGACCGTTTCCCTGCGGTAGTGCCAGGCGGCGAAGGGCGCGCACAGCAGCGCCTTCAGATAGAAGATGGCGTGGTCGCCGATCCGGCTCAACGCTCGATACGGCCGCCGGATCCGGTGCATCATCTGGGGATAGCGCGCGATGAGGGTCACGAGCGCCGCTCCTTCACCGGACGGTCATCTGGATGCCGATCGCCGTGACGACGACATTGATCACGAACAGGGACATGAAGGCGTAGACAACGGTCTCGTTGACCGCGTTGCCGACGGCCTTGGCCCCGCCGGTCACGATCAACCCTCGATAGCAGGCGACGAGGCCGGCCACGAGGCCGAACAGCAACGCTTTGACCGAGGAGATGACCACCTCGTCGATCCCGGTCAGCAGCGTGATCCCGGCGGCGAAGGCGCCTGGATTCACGTCCTGCACGTAGACGGAGAACACGTAGCCGCCGATCACGCCGATGATGCACACCAGGTTGTTCAGCAGGAACGCCACCAAGCCGGAGGCGAGCATTCGGGGCGTCACCAGACGTTGCACCGGGTCGATGCCCAGTACCTGCATCGCCGCGATCTCCTCGCGGATGGTGCGTGAGCCGAGATCGGCGCACATCGCCGTCGCGCCGGACCCGGCGACGATCAGCACGGTGACCATCGGGCCCACCTGCGTCACCGCGCCGAACGCGGCGCCCGCGCCGCTGAGGTCGGCGGCGCCGAGTTCGCGCAACAGGATGTTGAGGGTGAAGCTGACCAGCACGGTGAACGGAATCGCCACGAGCAGCGTCGGCACCAGCGAGACGCGCACGATGAACCACGACTGCTCGAGGAACTCCCTGGTCTGGAACGGTCTGCGGAACAGGAACCGCACGGCGTCCGCCGACATCGCGAACAGTCCTCCCACGGCCTGCATCGGTCCCGCCGCCGCGCGCCCGAGCGTGGCCCGCACGTTCCGCCCCGGCAGCAGCCGGTTACCCCCCGTCGCACCGCGCCCGGTGACGGCGGGCGGCGCCTTCGCCTGGGATCGCATTAATCACCCTCTCTGTGGTGGAAAATGCCATTCTCATATCTGCATACGGTTGCACAGTTGAAATGAGAATTCAATACGGGGATGGGGCGGCGGACACCCGCGACACCAGGCGGCGCCCTACGGCGGACGGGTGAATCCGGTCGACAGAGGCAGGCTGCGCCCCTCGACCGAGCGACGAGCGGCGCGGCGAGAAGAAGGGTGCGAACGGCCGATGATCAGCCGGGCGCGAAGCGGTTCGGAGCGGGGCGAGTCAGCCGACGGGACTGAGGTCGGCGCCGATCGGCGGGAAGGACGACAGCCCGCTACGGAAGACCTCCGTGGTCCCGACCGTGGTCGCCGGTACGGCCGCCGCGGTCAGCGCCTGCGCTTTGAACGCCTGCGCGGCGACGCTGAGCCGGTGCAGCACCGGATCGACCCGGTGCTCCGGCGGTGACGGCCAGCCCTCACCCCAGACCACGACTTGGACGCCGCCGTCGTCGAGCGCCTTCATCAGGCCACGGCGCGCTCGGCGATCACATTCGCAGACGTCGGCGGCGACAGCGAGCGCGTGAGGCTGACGCCCCTGCCCGCGCGACGCGAGCACCTGCTCGAGTTCCAGCACCTCCGCGCCAAGAATGCGCAACGGCCGGGTATCCGACAGATCCGCGACGAGCACCGTGACGTCCCACCCGGCGACCGAGCGGTCGAACAGCCACCCACCCGCGTGCTCGACGACATCGAGGACGCTGGAAGCGACGACGTCGAGGCGGTATCTCATCGTTCCCCAGCCGGAGCGAAGTCGCGGGCCAGCGACCGGGTGTACTCGTTGAACACCTCGGTCAGCGGGATCGAGTGGTCGAGCATCCATGAGATCTCCATTCCATTGATGAAAGCGACGATTTCCACGGCCCGGATATCAGGATCGAGATCGGGCCGGTACCGTCCGATCTCCTGGTTGCGGCGGATGACGTCGGCGACGATGCCGACGGCCACCTTCCAACGGTCGAGCAGGCGCTCGTGCAGGGGAGCCTCGGGCAGCAGGTTCTCCACCAGCAGGACTACGAAGGTGCCCACCAGTTCCGGTGAGCGCTGGATACGGTCGGCGACCTTGCGGATCTCCGAGAACAGATCTCCGGTCACGTCGGCTTCGCGGGCGTCGTCGGCGTCGCGGGCGTCGAGCACGGCGTGCAGCAGTTGTTCCTTGGACTGGAAATGGTGCAGCAGCCCGGCCGGGCTCACGCCGGCCTCCCTGGCGATCTGAGCCAAGGTCGTACTGCGCCAGCCATTCCGGGTGAGCAGGCGCTGAGCGACAGCCAGGATGCGCTGTCGGCGGTCTTCACCTTTGGCCAGCAGGGAGGCGTAAGGACGAGGAGTAGTCACGAAAGTCCCTGTTCGTTCAAACCTAGTGAACACACAGTAGGTTGGTTTCGGCGATGTGACAAGGGTCTCATGACGGCCCGATCGATCACACCGGAAACCGCATCCGAGGCAGCCCCTCGGCAGCAGCGCTCGGCGGATCAGATCTTCCGCCGCGAACTTGCTCCGGAACGCCCGTAGCACTTCCACCGCTTCCCGACGATAACGTCATTCTCGCTGGATAAGCTGACTATTTGCGCACTGTTCAGCGTCAAGTGTAGGTATCACTCTTCTCTTGTGATAACGTCATTCCCACAACGGAAACCGCAGCGGTCCGGAGAGGATCGCCGCCGCGCGGTCATCGCGAGCCCGGCCATCGCAGCCGGAGGCGATCCGCGGTCGCGGTGCACGCCGCCGGAGTCCGCCACCGGCGCGGCCCGCACCGGCGTGACCACGGTTCCGTGCAGCCAACAGATCCATGGGAGGGTCAAGATGTCGGTTCCGACCAGCAGTGCTTCGTTGTACCCGCCCGGCGGCTTCGGTCCGCCGAAGGACCGCCGCGGCCGGGCCGAGGGTTCGGTAGGCCTGCCCGCGGGCACCGAAGTGTTCTCCGCCGACAATCACATCTCGCTGGCGCACGACATCTTCTACGAGCGGTTCCCGGAATCGCTCAAGGACCGGGCCCCCAGGGTGTGGTACGAGGACGGCGCCTACCAGCTGGGCCGGAAGGGAAAGTCGTTCCTGCCCGGGGATTTCAGCCACGTGCTCATGCAGTACGACCCGCTGGACGGTTCCGGCAGCGCCAACCTGGAGGCACGGATCGCGGATCTGCGCGCCGACGGCATCGCCAAGGAACTCGCGTTCCCGAACGCGCTGCTGGCGCTGCTGTTCTACCCGGACAAGGAGATCAGGGAACTCTCCTTCCGGGTGTACAACGCCTACATCGCGGAGTTGCAGGAACAGTCCGGCGGCACCTTCTACGGCGTCGGGCTGATCAACTGGTGGGACGCCGACGGCGCACGCCGCACCCTGGCGGAGCTGAAGGCGCTGGGGCTCAAGACTTTCCTATTGCCGCTGTCGGCGGGCAAGGACGACGAGGGCAAGGTCATCGACTACGCGAGCACCGCGATGATCCCGGTGTGGGACGCGATCGAGGAGTCCGGTGTGCCGGTCTCCCACCACATCGGTGAGTCGCCGCTGTCGAGCCCCTGTGAAGTCAACAGCGTCGCCGTCGGCATGATGCACAACGTCGCGCCGTTCCGGGAGCTGTTCTCCAAGTACATCTTCAGCGGCATCATCGACCGGCATCCCGGCCTCAGCATCGGCTGGTTCGAGGGCGGGATGAACTGGGTTCCCTCGGCGATCCAGGACGCCGAGCACATGCTGGCCTCCTTCCAGCACATGCTCGATCGTCCGGTCGAGCACGACGTGCGCCACTACTGGGACAACCACATGCGCGCGTCGTTCATGGTGGACCCGCTCGGGCTGTCGCTGGTCGACCACATCGGCCGCGACCGCGTCATGTGGTCGTCGGACTATCCGCACAACGAGAGCACCTTCGGCTACTCGGAGAAGTCCCTGGAAGCCGTGGTGCGAGCGGTGGGGCCGCAGGACGCCGCCCGGATCGTCAGCGGCAACGTGGCGGAATTCCTGGGTCTGTCATGACCTCGTTCCCCGTCGCGGCGACCTCGTCGGTCGAGATCCCCGAGGTACCGGATCGCGCCCGCATGCGGCGCGACACCGGGGCGCGGCTGCGGTCGGCCATGGCCGATCAGGGCGTCGACGCGCTGATCCTGCTGCACAACAGCAACGTCGTGTATGCCACCGGGGCGAACTGGCCGCTCGGCGACGCGGGTCTCGCGCACGTCGAACGACCGGTCGCCGTGGTCGTGGCCGGCGATCCGTGGCCGCACCTGTTCCTGCCCTTCCGGGAGGGAACCTCGGCGGAATCGGATCTGCCCGCCGATCACCTGCACGGTCCCGTCTATCTCGAATTCGACGAGGGCGTCGAGGCTTTCGCGCGCCTGATCGCCGATCTCGTCCCGGCCGGGTCGGCCATCGCGGTGGACGAGTGCACCGGCGCCATGCTGCGGGCGCGGTCGGCGCTGTTCCCCGGCGGTCCCCCTGCGGACGCCGCCACGGTGATCGGCGCCGCGAAATTGATCAAGACGCCGGACGAGATCGCCTGCATCCGCACCGCGTGCCGGATCACCGAACAGGCGATGGTCGACGTGCAGGCGGCGCTGGCGCCGGGACGCAGGCAGATCGACCTGTCGGCGAGCTTCGTGCGCCGGGCCTTCGAATTGGGCGCCACCGCCAACATGCTCGACGCCATCTGGCAGGTGATGCCGGACACCAAGGCCGACGGCGTCTGGACCACGCACGGCGATCTCGCGCTGCCGCTGCTGACCACCGAGCGGGAACTGGCTGCCGGTGACGTGCTCTGGACCGATGTCAGCATCACCTACGGCGGTTACTGCTCGGATTTCGGGCGCACCTGGACGGTGGGCACCGAGCCGGACGCTCGTCAGCGCAGACAGTTCGAGCGCTGGCGGGAGATCCTCACCGCGGTGCTGGACGTGACCCGCGCGGGGGCCACCGCCGCCGAGCTCGCCCGCGCGGCGATCGCCGCCAACGGCGGCGCCAAACCATGGCTGCCGCACTTCTACCTGGGACACGGAATCGGCGTGAGCGCCGCCGAGATGCCGATGATCGGCACCGATCTCGGCGACGAGTTCGACGAGAACTTCGTGTTCGAACCCAACATGGTGCTGGTTCTGGAGCCGGTGGTCTGGGAGGACGGCACCGGCGGCTACCGAAGCGAGGAAATCATCGTGATCACCGAGGAGGGCTGGACGGCCCTCACCGACTACCCCTATGCCCCCTATGGCCACTGAGGTCGTGCCGGACGATCGCGCCCTGCGACATGGGCGGCGCGATCGTGCCCTGGCACAGATGCAAGCCCATGACCTGGACGTCCTGGTGCTCGGACGCCAGGCGAACGCCCGCTATGTGTCGGGCACACCGCAGCTGTGGGTCGCGGGCACCCGCCCGTTCGGCCCGGTGGCGACGGTGGTGCGGGCGACGCGTGCGGTGCACCTGCTGAGCAGCTGGGACGAGGGCGTGCCCGAGGACATCCCGCACGATCACCTCTACGGCATCGCGTGGAACCCGCTGAACACCATCGGTGTGCTGCGGGGCATCGAGGGAGCGGCCACTGCCCGGCGGGTCGGCACCGACGCGCTGTCGCCCACCTTCGCCAAATTGCTGCCGACGGCCTTCCCGAACGCCGAACTGGTCGACGGTGAACTCGCGATGCGCGCCGCCCGCCGGATCAAGACCGACCAGGAAGTGCAGGTGCTGCGCGGAACGCTGCGGATCGCCGAGGCGGGTCTGGCGGCCGCGGTGGCCGAGCTCGCGCCGGACGTCACCGAACAGGCGCTGATCGGCGTGCTGCTGGAAGCCATGGCGGCCGGCGGCGTCAGCACCCCGGCCTCGCAGGACTCCGCCTGGGTGACCTCGCGGGAACACCCGTGGCGGCGGGCGGGCGCGGACCGGCGCGTGCAGCCGGGCGACCTGGTGGCCTTTTCCTCCGGTGTGCTCGGTGAGGGCTACATCGGTGAGGTGGGCCGCACCTTCCCGGTCGGCGGCGAAGGCGACGACGGCGTGCGGAAGCTGTACCGGCGGTGGGACGGATTGTGGGCGCGGCTGATCGAGGCGTGCCGCCCCGGGTCGGCAGGCACGGATCTGCTCGCCGCCTACGAGATCGCGGGGGAACCGCTGCCGCCGATGCCGGTGGCGCGGGGCCTCGGGATGGGTTTCGACCCGCCGGTGGTGACCTCATCCCTGCGCGCGAGCGCCGAGGCGGAGCGTCTGGAACCCGGCATGGTGCTCGCGGTCACCGGCTACGTCTGGGAACCGGGCGTCGGGGCGGTGTTCGGCCGCGACGCGGTGCTGATCACCGAGGACGGCGCCGAGGTGCTCACCGCCGCCCCGCACTGGGAGCACTAGGGAACGGTTCCCCGGCACGCGCCGGAGCACCGATCAAAGTGTCCGACAGCAGGTTTCGGACACGTCCATCTTCGGCAAAGGAGCCCGCCCATGCCCGGTCCCGAGCAGCCCTCGGCGGAGGAGATCATCCGCTACGAGAAGGACACCCAGACCCGGATCGCGACCATCACGTTCGACCGGCCCGATCATCTCAACGCCCCGACCATCGCGGCGCGGCTGCGCTATGCCGATCTGCTGCACCGCGCGAGCGTCGACGACGAGGTGAAAGTGCTCGTCGTCCGCGGCGCGGGCGAGGACCTCGGTACCGGGGCCGACCTCCCCGAGTTCATGGCGGTGCAGAACGCGCCGACCCAGGGCCCGCGGTTGAGCGAGTACAAGATCGGCGAGGACGAGGTGCGGTATCCGCCCAAGGAGTCCTTCCGGCACGGCGCCACGATCAGCCAGTGGTACGCCAACGCCCAGGCCGGCTGCCGCAGTCTCCAGGAGTTCAAGAAGATCAGCATCCTGGAGGTGAAGGGGTACTGCTACGGCTGGCACTTCTACCAGGCCGCCGACGCCGACCTGGTGATCTCCTCCGACGACGCCCTGTTCGGTCACCCGTCCTTCCGGTACTACGGCTGGGGGCCGCGGATGTGGACGTGGGCGCAGACCATGGGGTTGCGCCGGTTCCAGGAAATGGTCTTCACCGGCCGGGCGTTCACGGCGCGGGAGATGTACGAATGCAACTTCCTGAACAAGGTCGTGCCACGGGCCGACCTCGAAGCCGAGACCGCGAAGTACGCGCTGGCCTGCGCGCGCAACCGGCCCACCGACACGGTCTTCATGCAGAAGGTCTTCTTCGAGGTTCTGAAGCAGCACCAGGGCGAGTACATGGGCAGCTTGCTGAGCGGGTTCTTCGAGTCGATGGGCGGACATATCCACGCCGACGACGACGAACTGATGCTGGACAACGCCTTCGAAGGCGGGCTGAACAACTCGGTCAAGGACAACGACGCGCAGTTCCCGCCGGAGTTCCGGCTGAGCAAGTCGGGTCGCAAGAAGCAGGTCTAGTCCGCCGCCGCGGCCGCGGTCGGCGATCCCGGCGGCCGGTGATCGGAACGGTGAGGGTCATGGCATCGAGAGAGTCCGCAAGCAGCGCCGAACGTCCCGTCGAGCCGCCGCTGCGCGGTTGCGTCGTGGTCGACATCTCCTCGGAGATCGCCGGTGCGTATTGCACGAAACTGCTGGCCGACGGCGGCGCGGAGGTGATCAAAGTCGAAGCGCCGGAGGGGGATTCCTTGCGGCGCTGGTCGGCCTCGCGTGCCGAGCTCGACCCGGGCGCCGACGGTGCGCTGTTCGCCTTCCTGGCCGGTTCGAAGAAGAGCGTCGTCGCCGACCCCGGCGTGGCCGCCGATCTGGATCTCGTCGACGGCCTGCTGGCGTCGGCCGACGTAGTGGTGTGGTCGCCGGGGTCGCGGCTGGCCGAGCATCCCCGGCTCGCTCCCGGCGCGCTGCGCCGCGCCCACCGGCACCTCGTGGTCACCGCGATCAGCCCCTTCGGCCTGGACGGGCCGTGGCGGGATCGCCCGGCCACGGAGTTCACCTTGCAGGCCTGGTCCGGTGGCATCGTCGGGCTCGGGCGCGGCGCACCGGATCGGGCGCCCGTGCACGTGGGCGGCCGGGTCGGTGAGTGGTTCGCAGGCGCCTACGCCTGCGCGGCCACGATGACATCGCGGTTGCGCACGCTCGGATCCGATGGGGGCGAGCTGGTCGACCTGTCGATGCTGGAGACGCAGATCCTCGGGCTCACCTATTTCCCGGTCTCGTTCTTCGACGCCCTCGGCCGTCCGTTCCGCACCGAACGACGGCTCAGCGTGCCCGGCGTCGCCACCGCCGCCGACGGCTTGGTAGCGGTGGGCTGCGGCACCGCGCAGCAGTGGTTCGACCTGTGCGCGATGGTGGGCCATCCGGAGTGGATCGAGGAGGACCTCGCCCCCGGGATCACCCAGCTGGCCAACGAGAAGGCAGCGGAGATCTTCGCCTGGATGGCCGAGCAGCCCGCCGAGGTGATCCGCGATCTGGCGACCGCTTTCCGCATTCCCAACGGCCCGGTGGTCAACGGCGCCGACGCCACCACGATGGATCACCACGTGGCCCGGAAGTTCTTCACGGTCAATCCCCGCGACGGTTTCGTCCAGCCCGGCCCGCCGTACCGCACCCGGCCCGCGCTGCTGCGGGATCCGCTACCTGCTCCTCGGCTCGGCGAGCACACCGAGGAATACCGCGCCCCGCGCCCCGCTCGGCGCACCGCGGCAGGTCGCGCGGAGCCGAATCCCCTGCCCTTCCGCGATCTTCGTGTCCTGGACCTCACGACGTTCTGGGCAGGCCCGTCGTGCACCCACTACCTCGCCATGCTGGGCGCGGAGGTCGTGCACGTGGAATCCGCCGGACGACCGGACGGCACCCGCCTCATCGCGGGCGTGCCGCCGACCGAAGAGCAGTGGTGGGAGAAATCTCCGATCTTCTCCGGGCTCAATACCAACAAGAAGAGCCTCACGCTGGACATCCGCACCGAGCGCGGGCAGGACCTGCTGAAGCGCCTTGCCGCCACCTGCGACGTGATCGTCGAAAACTACACGCCTCGGGTGCTCGAACAGATCGGCCTGGACTATGCGGCCGTGCGGAAGCTGCGGCCGGACGCGATCATGGTCCGGATGCCCGGATTCGGCCTGGACGGCCCCTGGCGCGACCATCCCGCCTTCGCTTACGTCATCGAGGACACCTCGGGATTGACCTGGCTGACCGGCCACCCCGACCAGAACCCGGTGGAGCCCTACTCGATCGGTGACCCGAACGCGGGGGTGCACGCGCTCAACGCGCTGCTGCTGGCCTTGGAACACCGGCGGCGCACCGGTCAGGGAGCGCTGGTGGAGGCCGCGATGGTGGAGGCGGCGCTCAACGTGGCCGCCGAGCAGGTGATCGAGTACTCGGCCTACGGCGCGCTGCTCGAGCGGGACGGCAATCGCGGTCCGGTCGCCGCTCCGCAGAACCTCTACCGCGCGGCGGGATCGGACGAGTTCGGCAGGGCGGATCGCTGGGTGGCGATCGCGGTCGCCACCGACCCGCAGTGGCGGCGGTTGCGGGAAGCGCTCGGAACCCCGTTTTGGGCATTGGATCCGGAACTGTCGACCGCTGCGGGCCGCCGCCGCAGGCACGACCTGATCGATGAGCGGCTCGCCGCGTGGTGCGCGGAGCGCGACAGCGACGAGATCGTCCGCGCCCTCTGGGATGCCGGCGTCCCGGTCGCCGAGGTCATGCAACCCCATCGTCAGTTCGAACTGCCACAACTGCGATTCCGGGACTTCTTCGAACCGGTCGCCCACCCGGTCGCCGCAACGGCCAGGCACAGCACGGTACCCGTCCGGTTCTCGGCGGGTCCGCGGCGCTTCCATCGCGAGCCCGCTCCCCTGCTCGGCCAGCACAACACCGAGTTGCTCACCGCCCTCGGTCTGAGCGAGAGGGAGATTCGCGCCTTGCAGGAGGACGGGATCGTCGGAGGTCTGCCTGCCGTCGCGCGCCCATCCGCGCGACCAGAGTAATGGACACCGAAGCCCCGTCGCGAGAGCGGATTTCGCGGCGGGGCTCCGGCATCGAGTCGGCTGGGCGTCAGCTCGCCGATTCGGACGCACGCTCGCGGACGAGTTCCAGTGCTATGTCGATGAGCTGATCCTCTTGGCCACCGATCAGTTTGCGCAGACCGGCGCGGTGCAGCAATTGGGCGGCGGGCACGTCGTAGCGCTCGGCTTGGCGCACGGCATGTTTCAGGAAGCTCGAGTAGACCCCGGCATACCCCATGATCAGCGCGTTACGATCGAGCAGGCATTCGGCGGGCATCGCGGGGCGCACGACGTCCTCGGCGGCGTCGGCGATGTCGAAGAAATCGATGCCGGTCTTCACGCCGATCTTGTCGAACACGCCGATCAGCGCCTCCACCGGAGCGTTTCCCGCGCCCGCGCCGAAGCGGCGGGCGCTGCCATCGATCTGCCGGGCGCCCGCCCGCACCGCCGCCACCGAGTTCGCCACGCCGAGGCCGAGGTTCTCGTGACCGTGGAAGCCGACCTGGGCGTCGTCACCGAGTTCCGCGACCAGCGCCGACACCCGGTCGGCCACGCCGTCCATGACCAGCGCGCCCGCGGAATCGACCACGTAGACGCACTGACAGCCGGCGTCGGCCATGATCCGTGCCTGCGCCGCGAGCCGTTCGGGCGCGATGGTGTGGGCCATCATGAGGAAGCCGACCGTCTCCAAGCCGAGATCCCGTGCGAGCCCGAAGTGCTGGATCGACACGTCGGCTTCGGTGCAATGGGTGGCGATCCGGCAGATCGATCCCCCGTTGTCCCTGGCCTGCTCGATGTCCTCCTTGGTTCCGACGCCGGGCAGCATGAGGAACGCGATCTTCGCCTCCGTGGCCGTCTCGGCGGCCAGCTTGATCAACTGCTGCTCGGGCGTCTTGGCGAAGCCGTAATTGAACGACGAGCCGCCGAGGCCGTCGCCGTGGGTCACCTCGATCACCGGGACGCCCGCCGCGTCCAGGGCGGCCACGATCGAGCTCACCTCGTCCGGCGTGAATTGGTGACGTTTGTGGTGCGAACCGTCCCGCAGCGACGTGTCGGTGATCCGGACGTCCCAGATCTCGGATGCAGTCATCGGCCTCGTCCTTCGATTCTGTGCCCGTTGGTCCTTCGCGTCTCGCTCACCCGACGCGTTCCGCGACACCGAGGGTCTGTTTGGCGATCTCCTCGCCCACTTTGGTGGCCGCGGCCGTCATGATGTCCAGATTGCCCGCGTAAGGCGGCAGGTAGTCGCCGGCTCCTTCGACCTCCAGAAACGTCGTGACCAGCGCCCGGCCTCCGGAGTTGACCGACGGATCGTCGAATTGCGGCTCGTTGAGCAGCCGATAGCCCGGGACGTAGGTCTGCACCTCGGCCACGACCTCGTGGATGGACGCGGCGATCGCGGCCCGGTCGGCGTCTTCCGGGATGGCGCAGAAGATGGTGTCGCGCATGATCATCGGCGGGTCGGCCGGGTTGAGGATGATGATCGCCTTGCCGCGCGCGGCGCCGCCGATGGTCTCCACTCCGCGGCTGGTGGTCTTGGTGAATTCATCGATGTTCGCTCGGGTCCCCGGCCCCGCCGACACCGACGCGACCGAGGCGACGATCTCGGCGATCGGCACCTCGACCACCCGCGAGACCGCGTGCACGATCGGGATGGTCGCCTGCCCGCCACAGGTGATCATGTTGACGTTCGGCGCGTCCAGATGCTGCCGCAGATTCGCAGGCGGGATGACGGCCGGGCCGATCGCCGCCGGCGTGAGGTCGATGACGCGAATGCCCGCCTCGGCGTAGCGCGGCGCGGCCGCGCGGTGCACGGCGGCCGACGTCGCCTCGAACACCAGATCGGGTTTCTCGGCCTGCGCGAACAGGTGATCGACCCCTTTGTCGGTGGTCTCCAGGCCGAGCCGGGCGGCACGCGCGAGACCTTCGCTGGCCGGGTCGATGCCGACCATCCAGCGCGGCTCGAGCCACTCCGACCGCGACAGTTTGTACAGCAGGTCGGTGCCGATATTGCCCGACCCGACGATGGCCACGGATACTTTCGCCGGCATAACGCTCCCTTGTTCCGATCAGTCGAAGGCGAGGCGGACCGAGCCGAGGCCCGCGAACCGGGCCACGAACTCGTCACCCGGGTGCGCGTCGATCGCCTTGGTGCACGAGCCGGGCAGGACGATGTCCCCGGCCCGCAGCCGCACCCCGAAGCTGGCCACCTTCCGGGCCAGCCAGGCCACCGCCGTGACGGGATCGCCGAGAACCGCGTCGCTGCGGCCCTCGGCAACCACCTCGCCGTTACGGGTGAGCACCGCGTCTATCGCGGTGATATCGATGTCGGCGGGTGCCACCCGCTCCGTGCCGAGTACGTATCCCGCCGATGAGGCGTTGTCGGCGATGGTGTCGCACAACCGGATCGCCCAGTTCTCGATCCGCGAGTCGATCAACTCGATCGCGGGGGCGACAGCTGTCGTGGCGGCGAGCACGTCCGCTTCGGTGCACTGCGCCCCGGGCAGATCCGCCCCCAGGACAAAAGCGACCTCCACCTCGACCCTCGGGTACAGGTACCGTCCGGCGGGCACCGGCTCGTCCGCGGAGACCAGCATGTCGTCGAGCAGGTGACCGTAGTCGGGCTCGTCGACGCCCATCATCTGCTGCATGGCCTTCGACGAGAGCCCGACCTTGTGCCCGACGACCCGCGCGCCGTTGCGGACGCGCTTGCGGATGTTGATCAGCTGGATCGCGTAGGCGTCGACCACGTCGATCTGTGGGTGCGCGGTGGTCAGCGGCGACAAGGGTGTGCGGCTGCGCTCCGCCTCGGCCAGGTTCGCGGCCAGCTCACTGCGGGAGCGGACGGTCAACATCTCGATCCTCCTCGTGGTCGCCCGGAAGCGTTCACGATGTGCGTGTCCGCATCGATGCGGCCGGGTACGCCGCGCGGCGCGGTCGCATCGGTTTCCGTGTGGACGGCGCTGGCGACCGCGCGATGCCGGAAGCGGTTCACGAGGTGAACGCGGGCAACGTTTCCCAGCCGCGGACGGTCGAGGTGGGCGACAGTCTCGCGTTCGCCAGGTCCACCTCCCACTCCGGGAACCGCGCGAGGATCTCCTCGAGCGCGATCCGCCCCTCCAGGCGGGCCAGCGCCGACCCGAGGCAGTAGTGCGTGCCCACACTGAACGACAGGTGCTGGCGGGTGTCGCGGTGGATGTCGAAGACGTCGCCGTCCGGCGGGAACTGCCGATGGTCGCGGTTGGCCGCGCCGATGAGCATCATCATGGCGCTGCCCTCCGGGACGGTCCGGCCGTGCACCTCGACGTCCCTGGTCACGTACCGCGCCACATGCGGGGCGGGCGGTTCGAACCGGAGCAGCTCCTCGACCGCGTTCGGAATCAAGCGCGGGTTCTCGACGAGTTCGCGGCGCTGATCGGGATGCTCGGCGAGAACCTTGCCCGCCCAACCGATCAGCCGTGTCGTGGTCTCGTTGCCCGCACCGGACACCACGTTGACGTAGGTCAGCAATTCCGCGCGGCTCAGTCGGCGCACGGTGCCGGTCTCGTCCTCGAACTCGACGTTGAGCAGCTCGGTCATGATGTCGTCGGAGGGATGTTCGGCCCGCCAGTCGATGTAGGCCGCGAAGATGTCGCCGCTGGCCATGCCCTCGGAGGCGGCCTTCATCGGCTTGCCCTCCTCGGTGCGCATCTGCTCGTTGGCGAAGTCGCGGATGGCCTCCTGGTCCTGCTCCGGGATGCCGAGCAGCATGCCGATGGTGCGCATCGGCATCTGCGCGCCGATATCGGCGATGAAGTCCAGCCGTCCGGTTCCCACGTGCGGATCGAGGCTGCGCGCGCAGAACTCACGGATCTTGTCCTCGAGCGCCCGGATCTTGCGGGGGGTGAACATGCGCGACAGCAGGCTGCGATGGATGTCGTGAATCGGCGGGTCCTCGAAGATGAGCACGCCGGAGGGCATCTCGATATCGGCCTTGATCAGTTCGATGATCGCTCCCCGCGCGGAACTGTAGGTGTCCTTGTCCAGCAACGCCGCGTTGACATCCGCGTGGCGACTCACCGCGTAGAAGTCGTGCTTCTCGTTGTAGTACAGCGGAATCTCCTCGCGGAGCCGCTTGAACATCGGGTAGGGATCGGCGTTGAGCTCGACGTCGTACGGGTCGTAGTACACGTCGCTGGCCGCGCTGGTGGTCACTGAGGTTCGCCTCTCGCAGAAACATCGTCGTCCTCGGTGGTGCGGACGAGAGTCAGCCGAAGACCGAGTTGTCGGAGTCCTGCCAGTGTAAAACTGCCGCTACGTTGATGCAACTGATCCTCTCATTTCCGGAGATTGTCATTCTCCCAAGAAGTCGAGGGCAACGCGGATCCACGAAAACGAGCGGGCCCCGCATACCGACGGTGTCGGATGCGAGGCCCGCTGAGATTGCGGCGCAGCTGGTTCAGTCGAAAGTGCAGCCGGTGACGGGCTTGTCCGCGAGGCGATCGAGCAGGTAGACGATCGCGTTGTCCGGGCCGAAACCGTCGATCATCTCCGGACCGAAATGGTTCGGAATGGTGGTGCCCGGCAAGATCGGCGGCAGGTCGTTGGTCCGGAACGTCACCGTGGCGCCTTTCGCGCACCAGTCCTCCGCGAGCCGACGCGCCTGACCGTAAGGAACGGTGTCGTCGTTCAACCCGCTGGTGATCAACACCGGCGTCGCCGGAGTGCGATTACCGATACGCAGTTCCGCCAGCACAGGCCCCGCCTCGGGCATCGCCGCCAGATGCGCACTGAGGGAGCGGCCGTCGTTGGTCAGCGAACCGGTCTTCAGGAAGGGATGGCGGACGATGATGTCACCGATGCATTCGTCGCTGAGCGTCTCCAGCCTGGCGCGCCCTGCGGGACTGATCACCCGGTCGACGGCCTTGTGCAAGTCGGGGTAGCGCGCGAGCAATCCGTTGATCGCGAACCCGATCGCGCCGCCGATGAGCGCGCCGTCGATGCGTTCCAGAATCGCGGCCAGATCCGCCACCGGCCCACCGGCCCAGGTGCCCTTGAGATTCAACTCCGGCGCGTAGTCCGGTTGCAGCTCCGCGGCCGCCGCGGTCGCCCCGCCACCCTGCGAGTAACCCCACAACACCACGGGGGTCTCCGGCCCGACACCCGCCAAGTTGTGAGCTGCGCGAACCCC
Source organism: Nocardia barduliensis (assembly GCF_013315795.1). Lineage (GTDB taxonomy): Bacteria > Actinomycetota > Actinomycetes > Mycobacteriales > Mycobacteriaceae > Nocardia > Nocardia barduliensis. The sequence continues at coordinate 93,983 of NZ_JABLTE010000002.1, read as the reverse complement.
GTCGAGAACGGCGTGTGCGGCCTCGATCCGGTTGGCGTAGGTATGGATACCCGGCGTGCCCAGCCCGATGTAATCGGTCACCAGAACGCGAGCGCCCAGCCCGCTCCACACCGCCGAGGCAGGCAGTTCCTGATTCGCCGACAACCCCGGCGAGGGATCGGTGAACAGCGTCAAGCCGGTAGAAAAAGCCACCGACATCGCGCAGCGATCACCCTGGCCCGAAGTGCCCGGGGCGATCACCACCGTCGGACGCGGACCCGGCCCCTGCCACGGACCGGTCGCGTCGATGAACGTCCCCGACACCGCCACCGGCGACCCGTCCTGCAACCGCGAGGTGTACATGACATGCTGCGCCTTACCCGGCCACCCCTTGTCCGTCGGCACCGTCGCAAACAGGCTCATCGGCGCCGTCTTGACGATCGCACCCCGCTCCGACGGAATCTGCGCAGGCGGAACATAGAAATCACTCACCGGAGCAGCGGCCGCCTCCCGCGTATCCACTCCCACCACGGCCACCGCGGCGACACCGGCGACGGCCACCACCGCCGCCAACGGAGCGACCCAACGCCGCCACCTCGACCCGGACTGCCCCTGCTGTCGTTGCATCGATCAACTCTCCGTGAACTCCACCCCGGCACCGTCGCCGAGTGTCCTCGGCCGCAATAGCTGTTGCGCATGAGACAAGTCACAGCTACGGACCTACCGTAGAGTAACACGATTACTACTATATGAATCCGCCCGGTGTCAGACTGCCGCTCGGTCGTGCGCTCACTACTGGACCGATGGGTCGAGGTCGTCGTGCGGGGGCGAGTACCGCGCGAACAGCACGGCCGGGCAGCTGCCGGATTCGGCGACTGCCCGGCGTACGCGCCCGGCGCGCGGACGGGCGAAGCGTTGCGGCAGAGCGGTTTCGGCGCGTCCTACCAGCTCACCGGCAACTCGTACACCCCGTAAGCGAGCCGGTCGTGCTTGAACTGGACTTCCTCGAACGGAATTGCCAAGCGCAAGGTGGGAATTCGCCGCACCAGCGTCCGGAAGACGATCTGCAGTTCGGCTCTGGCCAACTGCTGCCCGACGCACTGATGCGGGCCGAAGCCGAATCCCAGGTGCTGAGCGGCGGGCCTGCGCAGATCCAGCTGGTCGGGCTGGTCCCACGCTTTCTCGTCCCAATTGGCCGGAGCGAGGTCGAAGATCAGGCCGTCGCCTGCCCGGACGGTCTCGCCCGCGATCTCGATGTCCTCGATCGCGACGCGCCGCTGCCCGTTCTGGATGATGCTGAGGTATCGCAGTAGTTCCTCGACCGCGTTGACCACGATCTTCGGATCGTCGGTATCGCGCAGCAGGGCGAACTGATCGGGATTGCGCATCAGGGCCAGCGCCCCGAGCGAGATCATGTTGGCGCTGGTCTCGTGCCCGGCGATCAGCAGGCCGGTGCCGAGCTGCGCGGCCTCCTTCATGTCGATCTCGCCGGCGCGGACCCGCTCGGCGATGTCGGACACCACGTCCTCGGCGGGGGTTTCCAGCTTCTTCTTGACCAGTTCGACCAGATAGCGCGCCAGCCCGGCGCGGCCCTCGGCGGCTTGCTCCTTGGTCGCGTACCGGTCGACGTTGACGGTGGCGTGCTTCTGGAAGAACTCGTGATCCTCGTACGGCACGCCGAGCATCTCGCTGATCATCAGCGTCGGCACCGGCAGGGCCAGCGCCTCGACGAGATCGCCGGGTTGCGGTCCGGCCAGCAGCCGGTCGATGTGCTCGTCGGTGATCTGCTGGATCACCGGCCGCAACGCCTCCACCCGCTTGAAGGTGAACGGTTTGGTCAGCATCCGCCGGTACCGGCTGTGCTCCTCGCCGTCGGTGGTGAACAGCGACTTCGGCCTGCTGTCCACGATCGCCGCCATTCCCTCGTTCCAGTGCGGGAAGCCAGGGCGATGATCGTCCACGCTGACCCTCGGATCCGACATCAGCGTCTTGAACTCGGCGTATCCGGTAACCAGCCACGGTGTGCTGCCATCCCAGATCCGGACGCGGTTGAGCGGTTTGGTCCGGCCGAGCCGCAACGCCTCCGGCGGCGGCGCGAACGGGCACCCGGTCGAGCGGGGCATGGGATAGTCGGGAACCTCCGTGACGGAGGCGGTCGTTTCGGTCAGTGCTTCGGACACTGTGCGCTCCTGGGTGATCGGCTGCGGGTGCACCGCAGGCTGCCGGTTCATTCCTCGATATGGATGGCCATGGCCGGGCAGACCGCCGCAGCCTGGCGCACGTCCTCGGCGAGTTCGTCCGGCGGGTTCTCGTCGAGCAGGACGACGATGCCGTCCTCGTCTCGCTGGTCGAACACATCGGCCGCGTGCATGACGCAATGCCCGGCCGCGACGCATTTGACTTGGTCGACAGTCACTTTCATCGGGACCTTCTTCCTACGGGGAGTGGGCTGGGGTAGGGGGCGAGGTGAGCAGCGCGTGCGCCTGCGCCAACTGCTGGCGCTGGATCCTGGCCTGCTTGGGCATGTTCCAGCCCAGCACCGCGGTGACGGCGGAACCTCGCTCGAACCGCGCGACGAACCGGCCACCGGCCGGGTCGCCCTCGACGACGGTGACCCGCGCGTCGGCCGTGATGGTCCCGTACACCTGGATCTTCGTGCCGAATTGATCGGTCCAGAAGTACGGAATCGGCTGATACGCCCGCTCGGCGCCCAGGATGTTGGCCGCCACCACGCCCGCCTGTTCGGTCGCGTTCGTGCGGTTCTCCAAGCGGATCGTCGTCCGCAGGGCCGGATGGCGCCACCGTGCGACGTCACCGGCCGCGTAGATGCCGTCGGCGGCGCGGCAGCGCTCGTCGCACACGACGCCGTCGGCCAGCGAGAGCCCGCTGCCCACGAGCCAGTCGGTGGCCGGCACCGCCCCGATCGCGACCACCACCAGATCCGCGGGCAAGGTCTCGGAGGTCTCCAGGACGACTCCGGTGACCTCGCCGCCGTGTTCGGTGAGGCCGGAGACGCCGACGCCGAGCCGCAGGCGCACTCCCTCGCCGGTGTGCAGGCCCGCGAGCAGCTCGGCGGCGAAACCGCCGAGCTGAGCGGCCATCGGGGCGCGCTGCGGACCCGTCATCGTGACGTCGTGACCGATCTGCCGTGCGGTGGCGGCGATCTCCGCGCCGAGCACACCCTCGCCCACCACGACCACGCGCGCGGGGGCCGACAGACCCTCGCGCAGCGCGAGGGCGTCGTCCAGCGTGCGCAACACGTGGACCCCGCGCACTCCGGGTGGTGCGGGCAGCGTCCTGGGGGCGGCGCCGGTGGCGATCACGATGTGGTCCGCCGTCACGGCGCCGGTCGTCGTGTGGACGGTGCGCGTGCTGACATCGAGGGCGGTGGCACGGCAGCCGAGGACGAGGTCGGCGTCCAGTCCGGCCAGCATGCGCGGCGCGCGCAGCAGGGTCCGTTCGGGCCGCCAGGCGCCGGAGAGGATCTGCTTGGACAGCGGCGGACGGTCGTACGGCAGGTGCGGTTCGCCGCCGAGCAGTGTGACGCGGTCCCGATACCCTTCCCTGCGCAGCGCTTCCACGACGGCCAGGCCCGCGGCCGAGGCCCCGACGACGAGCACTCCGGTGCGGCGGTTCATCGCGGCCCCGCCGCCAGCGATTGCCCCGCCGCCTTCTTGCGCGGTCTCAGGGGTTTTCCCGCGACCGTTCCGCCGTCCACCGGCAGCACGGTTCCGGTGACGTACCGGGATCGGTCCCCGCCGAAATAGACGGCTACCTCCGCGACGTCCTCCGGTGTGCCCTCCCGCCGCAACGGCCGGTCGGCCTCCATGGATTCGCGCATCGCCTTGGTGAACCGCTCGCTGTGCTCCGCGGACATCGTCGTGGCCGACGAGGCGAGCAGCGAGGTCGGTATGTTGCCGGGCGCGATGCAGTTGACGCGAATACCGAACTGCGCCAGTTCGATCGCCGCCGATTTCGTGAAGTGCAAGACCGCCGCCTTCGACGCCCGATAGCTCTGCACTCCCCCGCCCGCCTGGATGCCCCCGACCGAGGACACGTTGACGATCGATCCGCCGCCGTTCTCGGCCATGTGCCGGGCCGCGAAGCGGGTGCCCGCCATGACGCCGAGCAGGTTGACGCCGAGGACGCGGTGGAAGTCGGCGAGATCGTCGTGCAGCAAGCTCTTGTGCATGGTGCCCGAGATGCCCGCGTTGTTGCACATCACGTGCAGCCCGCCGAAGGTGCGCACCGCGGTGTCGACGAGCCGCTCCACCTGCGCCGGGTCGGCGACGTCGGTCTGCTGGAACACCGCGGCCGCACCGTAACCGGCCACCGAGGCCGCGCCGCGCTCGGGATCGACATCGGCGACCACCACGCGCGCGCCTTCGGCGACGAACCGCGCCACCGTGGCGCTGCCGATGCCCGACGCGCCGCCGGTGACGATGGCGACCTTGCCCGCCAATTCGTCGGTCATGCGTTCATTCCTTTCGTTTCGGTCCGGCCGGAGCCGTACCCGAGGCTGCGCCCCGGCAGGCCCGCACCTGCGCCGTTCGACTCCGCCACCGGGCCGGTCCGCTCGCGCAGAAAGGCCAGCAGCAGGTCGTTGACGAATTCCGGCTGCTCGATCTGCGGGCAGTGCCCCGCGTCCGGTACGACAGCGGAGCGTCCGGCCGGGATCTGCGCCGCGATTTCGGCGGACCATCCGGCGGGCAGCAACTTGTCGCACGCGCCTTCGACGACGAGGGACGCGACGCGGATGCGCTCGTAGGCGCGCTTGCTCGACGGCGCAGGCGGCGCCTCGGCGCCCGGGCGGCGGAAACGGGCCGCGGCCAACGCCTCCCACGCGCCGGGGGCGATGCTCGATTCGTACCGCCTGCGCACATAGGCCTCGTCGGCGGGAAACGACTCGGCGTGGAACAGCGCCCGGACGATGGCGCGCATCCCGGGCAGCGTGGCGTCGTAGTCGTAGAGCGCCCGCATGTGCTCGTTGCGCTGGATTTCGCCGCCACCGCAGATCGCCACCAGACTGCGCATCGGAAGTTTCGGCGCGGTCGAGGTCGCGTCGACCAGAAGGTTGATCGCACCCATGGAATTGCCGACGAAGTGCGCCGACTCGATCCCGAGGATGGCGAGCAGCCGTGCGATGTGCCGGATCCGCAGGCCGCGTCCGTCGGTGAAGTCGATCACCTTCGCCGACCCACCGAAACCCAGCATGTCCGGCGCGAGGACCCGGTAGTGACGGGCGAGGACGTCGATGGTGTGCTCCCAGCCCAGTTCCGCGCACCCGCCGAACTCTCCGCCGTGCAGCAGCACGACCGGTTCGCCCGATCCCGCCTCCAGGTACGCAGTGGTCGAGCCGTCCACCACGACGGTTCTGCGCTGCGCGATCACGACATGCTCCCGATCCGGTCGTCGGCGTGTGGTGGGCGCGACGCGAAGGTCTGCGCGCCCGTGCGCGCGGGGCTCTCCGACAGCGGGATCCGCTCGACGATGCGCACCTGCTCCGGCTCGAGCGAGGCCTCGGCCACGTCGCTGAGCAGCCGGATCTCGCGCATGGCGAGTTCGTCGAGGATGTCGAAGGCCGACTGGAGATCACTGTGGCCGACCGGATGCGCTTCGGCACAGCGGTTTTCGCCGTCGGTGGCGCAGGCGCGCAACGTGTCCCGCACGGCGGTTCCGCGTGCCCGGACGTAGACGAGCACGCCGTCCCCGGCACGCGCGATGCGATCCAGCGCCTCCTCGAGTTTCGCCCGGCATCCGCAGTGCCGGGAACCGAACACGTCACCGGCGAGGCACTCGAAATGCAGGCGTACCAGCGGCGCGCCGCCCGCCGCCGGGTCGCCGTGGACGAACGCGACGTGTTCGCGGTCCATGCCGTCGGTGAAGCCGATCGCCCGGAACTCCCCCATGGGCAGCGGAATTCGAGCCACCCCACAACGCTTGACCCGGCACAGCTCACGTCGGCGGTAAGCGACCAGGTCATCGATGGACACCACCGGAAACCCGTGCGTGCGACCGATGTCCAGCAGCTCGGCGTATCCGGCTTGTTCGCCGTCGGAGCCGCAGACCTCACACAGCACGCCGACCGGCGCCATCCCGGCCAGTTCGACCAGATCGACCGCGGCCTCCGGACACGCGGGCACCGACAGCACGCCGCCCGCGGCGCAGCCGAGCGGGAAGACGTGCCCGGGCCGGGCGAACGTGCTCGCCGTGCTGGCCGGGTCGGCGAGCGTGCGAATCGTGTGGGCGCGCTGGGAGGCGCGGACCCCACCGGCCTGGGCACCGGCCAGTCCCACCGACACTCGGAACCGGTCGCGCCCCGGGCCGGTGGCGGTGGGGTCGGCCGGGGGTATCCCGAGGGCGTCGAGCGCCGCCGAGCGCATCGACACGTGGATCAGCCCGCACCCGAGCGCGGTCATGACGTTCACCGCTTCGGCCGTCACGCACTCGGCCGCCAGCACCAGATCGCCCCGGCACGCGCCGTCCACCTCGCTCAGGACGAGGATCATCCGCCCGGACCGGAGGGCGGCCGTCGCCTCGGCCACTGTGGTGCGGCCGGCCGGCCGGGGCGCGGCCGTCATGCTCGTGCCCCGCCGGCCGCGGCGAAGGTCAGCACCTGGGTGGCGAGCAGGTCGAGTTGGGCGCTGACCGCGTCGTCGGTCAGCCGGCCCTCGGCATCCCAGATCGGCTCCGCGGAATTGATCGCGACGCCGAGCGGGGTCGGCCACGCCCGCAACGCGTGCCCGATCACCCTCAGCTGGCCGAGCGTCCCCACTGCGGCCTGCCATCCGTAGGCGCAGGTGATGCAGCCCCACGGTTTGTTGTCCAGGTACACCGTCGCGTCGCCGCGCAGGTCCTCGATGTAGTCGAGGGCGTTCTTCACCAGGCCGGAGACGCCACCGTGGTACCCGGGTGAGCCGATCACCACGGCGTCCGCGCGGCGCAGCGCCGCCACCAGCGCGGTCGCCTTCTCGGTGCGGGCCGGGTCGTGCGGGTTGTACATCGGCAGGTTGATCTCCTCGCCGCAGAACAGCGCGGTGCGGCCGCCGTGGCGCTCGACCGCCGCCAGGCAGTGCCGCAGCGCTTGCTCCGTGGACGAGCCCGCCCGCAACGTGCCGCCGATGCCGACGACGAACGGCCGTCCGGCCGTGGCCTGCTCGGTGGCCGTCGCACGTGTCGTGCCTGCGGTCATGACCGAAACCTCGTGCTTCCTTCTGGTTCTACTTGATGGCGATCGGGTTGACGGGTGATCCGACGGCGCCGACGACGCGCAACGGCGGTGCGATGAGCTGGAATTCGTAGACGCCGTCGGCGGCGCAGTCCGCCGCGAGCGCGGTGAGGTCCCAGTACTCGCCGAGCATCAGGCCCATGTCCCGCAGGCAGAGCATGTGCATCGGCAGGAAGGTGCCGTCCACCCCGGACACCGGGTCCTCGACCATGAGGTTGTCCGCCGCCACGGCCGCGATCTCGCGCTCGTGCAGCCAGGTGGCACACCGCCAGTCCAGGCCCGAGTACGGTTCGGTGCCGTCGCCCGCCTCGAGGAAGCGCGCCCACCACCCGGTGCGGATCAGCACGATGTCGCCGCGGCCGACCTCGACCCCCTGTGTCTTGGCGACCGCGTCCAGTTCGTCGGGGGTGATCGGGTCGCCCGGCGCGAGGAAGGTGTCGGCGCCGCGGTGGCGGACCAGATCCAGCAGCACGCCCCTGGTCGTGATGCCTTTGCCGTCGACCTTGTCGATGCCGCAGTGATACGCGCCCAGGCTGGTGACCGAGCTCGCCGGGAAACCGTTGTACAGGTAGTCGTCGTAGTAGACGTGCGACAGCGCGTCCCACTGCGTCGCCGCTTGCAGCGGCATGATGATCAGGTCGTCGTTGAAGCGGAACGGGTTGTCCTCGAAGAAGCCGCTGAGTTCGCGTCCGACGCTGTTGCGCAACCACTTCGGGCCGTATTCGGTCAGGGTTCGCGCGTCGCCGCCGTCCACGGTCATCACGTGCACCGGGTTGTGCCGGAATTTGAACGCCCCTTGCGGCCCGGACGAACCGAAGTCGACGCCGAGCGGGAACACCCGCCCGTGCCGCACCAGGCGCGCGGCCTGGGCGATCTTCTCCGGGGTGACGAAGTTGAGGGTGCCGAGTTCGTCGGCGGCACCCCATCGGCCCCAATTGCGCACACTGTCGGCGACCCGCCGGAATTCGGTCAGATTGGCCACGCTGCTTGTCCTTTCACGCTGATCGCTCGTCTGCCTGCGGTCACGAGCCGAGCTCGACACCGGCGATCCGGGCGCCGACGTTGCCGCCGTCGACCCAGAGCACCTGGCCGGTCACGTAGCTCGCCGCCCGGCTGTTGAGGAAGAGCAGGGCGGCCGCCTGTTCAGCCGGTTCGGAGACCCGGCCCAGCGGCTTGGGAATGGTGTCGAGGTACCGCGGACCGTATGCCGAGCGCAGCTGATCCAGGATGGGTGTCTCCGTCACCCCCGGGCCGGTGCAGTTGATCCGTATGCCACGCGCGCCGAAGGCGACGGCGTTGCGCATCGTGTAGTAGATGATCGCTTCCTTCGACAGCCGGTATCCGCCGTCGGCCACGGCGTCGGGATGGTCCTCGCACCAGGCGATTCCGGTGTCCATGTCCGCCGTGTCCAGCAGGCCGCCGACCTGTTCGCGATGCTCCAGGTAGCCGGCCGCCGCGAGCGAGGACACGCTCGCGATGGTGGCGCCGCGGCCCATCGACCGCGCGATCGCCTCGGTGCAGTGCCGCAGGCCGAGAAAGTTGATCGTGACCACGCGGATCGGGTCACCGATGCCCGAGGAGACGCCCGCGACGTTGAACAAGGCGTCCACCGGGCCGCCGAGCGCGGCGACGGCCCGGTCGATCGATGCGGCGTCGGCCATGTCCACGCGGTGGAACTCGTCCAGCGCACCGGTCGGCTCCACCAGGTCCAGACCGGCCACGCGGCCGCCGAGTTCGGCGACCTGCCCGGCCACGCACGCGCCGATCCCGGAGGAGCAGCCGGTCACGACGACCCGCTTGCCGTCGTAGCGCCACAGCTCATCGGCTCGTTCCACCTCGGGCACCTCGTCTTTCTCCCCTGTCGTCCGGGCGTGCCCGCGCGGTCGCGGCGCGGCCGCGCGGGCGGGCGGTCACTGCGCTTCTTCCTTGGCGCGCTGCGCGGCTTGGACCCGGCCCTCGTTGATCTCGGCCATCGCTTCGGGGATCTCGCTCGCGGTGAAGGTGCCGCCCCGGCCGGTGGGCAGGCCACCGAACGCGTAGTTCTCGTCGAACGCGGGCGTGGACAGCGGCTTGCGCCGCGCTTCCACCTTCTCGATGACCGGCTCGAGCCGCTCGGCCTTCGCGGCGACCGCCTGCGCGTCGCGCTCGATGAACTCCGGCAGCACGTGCTTGCCCATCAGTTCGATGGACTCCATGGTGGCCTCGTGGCTGCGCGGGTTCAGCAGCAGGATGATCTCGTCGACGCCGCTCTCCTCGTAACCGCGCAGAAATTCGCGCACGGTGTCCGGCGACCCGATGGCGCCCCGGCCCGGACCGTAGGCCAGCGTCTCGTCCTCCTTCACCGCGTCGAGGTAGCGCTCCCAGACGCCGGTGCGGCCCGGCGTGTGCTGGCCGGTCATGTAGTAGTGCATGATCCCGAAGGAGAAGAAGCCGCCGCCAAGGCCGAGCCGCTGCAAAGCCTGCTCGTCGGTGGGCGCGACCATCATCGACAGGTCGCCGCCGATGGCCAGGATGTTCGGGTTGAGCACCGGCAACCACGGCTCGGCGTGATCTTCGAATTCCTGGTAGTACCCGCGCACGCGATCGGCCAGCGGTCCAGGGCCGGTGTAGGCGAAGCTGAGCGCACCCGCACCCAGTCGCGCCGACATCTGCACCGACGAGGGCCGGGTACACGCCACCCACACCGGCGGATGCGCGCGCTGGTGCGGCTTCGGAATCACATTGCGCGCGGGCATCTCGATGTGCTCGCCTTTGAAACCGGTGAACGGCTCCTCGATCATGCAGCGGATGGAGACCTCGAGGGCCTCTTCCCATTGCCCGCGCTTGTCGGCGGGATCGATGTTGAACCCGCCCAGTTCCCCCACCGACGACGACTCACCGGTACCGAACTCGACCCGCCCATCGGAGATCAGGTCGAGAGTGGCGACGCGTTCGGCGACGCGTGCCGGATGGTTGATCGCCGGGGGCAGGTGCATGACGCCGAAGCCGAGCCGGATGTCCTTGGTCCGCTGACTGGCCGCGGCGAGGAAGATCTCCGGCGCGGTCGAGTGGCAGTACTCCTCGAGGAAGTGGTGCTCGGTCAACCAGACGGTGGAGAACCCGGCCTTGTCGGCGGCCTCCACCTCGGCGAGCCCCTCCTTGAAGAGTTGGCGCTCGTCGTCGGGGACCCACGGCTTCGGCAGCGCGAATTCGTAGAACAGGGATATCTTCATTTACTTCCTCCGATGGAATCGAATGTCGAGTGGTCGCGGGCCGATCCGGCGTCGTCCGCCGCTCCGGTCGCGGGGCCCGCGCTTGCGGCCAGGTGCTCGACCGCGAGGTAGCCGAAGGTCATGGCGGGCCCGATCGTCGCGCCCGCGCCCGCGTAACTGCGGCCCATGACCGCCGCGGAGGTATTGCCCACGGCGTACAGACCCGGGATGACGGTGTCGTCGGGCCGCAGCACCCTGGCGTGCTCGTCGGTGCGCAGTCCGCCCGAGGTGCCGAGGTCGCCGAGGATGATCCGGAACGCGTAGTACGGCGGCTTACCCAGCGGATACAGGTTGGGGTTGGGCAGCGTCGGGTCGCCGTAGTAGTTGTCGTAGACGCTGTCGCCGCGCTGGAAATCGTCGTCGTGGCCCTTGCGCGCGAGTTCGTCGAAGCGCTGGGCGGTGGCGCGCAGGCGATCCTCGGGCACGCCGATCTTCGCCGCGAGCTCCGTCCAGGAGTTCGCGGCCACGACGACACCGGAGTCCAGCCATGCCTGCGGGATCTTCCGGCCGGTCGGCACCGGCGCGAACGGGATCTTCGGCAGCGGCAGATGCCCCGCGACGACGTAGCGGCGCCAGGAGCGCACGTCGGTGATCAGCCAGCTCGGGATGTGCGTGGTCCCCGATTTCTGTCCGTCGATCATCGCGTGGCCGAAATCCATGTACGGGGCGGCCTCGTTGATGTACCGCTCGCCCGCGCCGTTGACGATGAACTGGGCGGGCATCATGCGCTCGTTGAGCATGAATTGCAGCCGGCCGTCCGGCCATTGGATGGCGGGGAACCACCACGCCTCGTCGAGCAGGTCGGTGGCCGCGCCGACCCGCTGTCCGGCGCGGATGCCGTCGCCCATGGACTCCGGGTTGCCGAAGCTCCAGTCCCGCTCCACCACCGGCTGGTGCTCCTTGCGCCAGGTCATGTCGTGATCGAAGCCGCCGGTCGCCAGGATCACCCCGCGCTCGGCGCGGATCCGCAGCGACTTTCCGTCCTTCTCGACCACCGCCCCCACCACGCGGCCGTCGGCTCCGGTGATCAGGGAGGTCATCGGCGCGCTCAGCCACAGCGGGATGTCGCGCTCCCGCAGGGCGAGTCGCAGCCGGGCGACCAGGGACTGCCCGATGGCGGCGATCCGGTCGCCGAACACCCTGGCTCGGAACATCCGCCACACCAGCTTCACCAGCACGGCCTTGCCACGCCAGGACTGGCGCACCTGATAGAACAGGCGAAGATCCTTGGGGCCCAGCCAGATCCCCTTGGGCGCCAGAGCCAGCGGGCGCAGCAGGTTCTGTTCTTCGTCGCCGAGTTCGCGCAGATCGATCGGCGGCACGTTGATGGTGCTGCCCTGCGCGGAACCGCCGGGCAGTTCCGGGTAGTAGTCGGCGTAGCCGGGCTTCCACACGAATTCCAGCCACGAACTGCGCCGCTCCAGGAACTCCATCATCTCCGGCGCCTTGGTGACATAGGCGCGCAGGCGCGCGTCGCTCACCAAGCCCTCGGTGATCGCGCGCAGGTACTCGACGACGCGCTCCGGGTCGGGCTCGTAGCCGTCGCGCTTCTGCGCGGGGGCGCCGGGCACCCAGATCCCACCGCCCGACAGTGCGGTGGATCCGCCGTAGTGCGCCGCTTTCTCGACCACGAGGGTGGACAATCCGGCCGCCTCGGCGGTGAGCGCGGCGGTCAGCCCGCCGCCGCCGGAGCCGACGATCAGGACGTCGACGGAATGGTCGAAAGCCGTCGCGCCCCCGGCATCGCCGGACTGCTCGACGGTGCCGGACGCGGGCGCGTCGGTCGGTTCGGATGTCACGCTCGCCTCCTGGCGGTCGAATCGTTGTCCTGATCGGCTTCCGGCAGGGCGGTTCGCACCGCGAATCCGGCGATCAGCGCGGGCGCGGAGCGGTAGTAGCGCACGGTCGTCCGGTACGGCCCCTGACTGCGCATGGCCGCGAAAGCGGCCACCCAGGTGCGGATTTCGTGCCCGGAGTTGCCTGCCTTCTCGGTGATCCACGCATTGGCCCAGTCGTCGAATTCGCCGAGCCGCCCCTCGTCGAGGAGCTCGAGGAAGCGCCGGTCCCACTCCGGATTGAGCGGCCGCAGGCCGCCGCGACCGGCGGCGAACTCGCGTGCGGCTTCGATCACCTTCTCCTGGCGCGCTTCCCGCTGCTGCGGGGTCATGGGCCCGCCGTGCACGATCCGCTCCAGCACCGGTCCGGTGGCCGTGGCGAGTGCGGGCACCGGCGGGTCGTGCGACAGCCCGCCGGAACCGAGCACCAGCACCCGCTTGTCCAGTGTCGCGACGTGCGCGCCGACGGCCGCGCCCAACGCGCGGGCGCGATGCAGCGGCCCCAGCGGCACGGCCACCGAGTTGACGAAGATCGGGACGACCGGACGCGCCGTCGCGGCGCCGAGCAGCCGCTGCAACGGTTGCACCGTCCCGTGATCGACGTCCGTCGTCATCGAGACAGCGACGTCGACCCCGGCCGCGAGCACCGCCTCGGCCAGTTCGGTGGCCAGCTCGGCCGGGACGTCGAGCGGTCCGGCGTGCGTGCCGTAGTCCCCCACTCCGGTGGCGGCCGCCGCGACGCAGAACGGCGGCATGAGCTTGTAGAAGAACCCGTTGTAGTGATCGGGCGCGAACACCACGACCAGTTCGGGATCGAAGGCGCGCACGAACCGCGCCGCCTCGTCGAGCGCGGACTCGATGTCGTCGAGCAACTCGCGTTCCGGTCCGGGCAGATCAAGAAGAGGGCTGTGCGAGACGCAGCACAGGGCCAGCGGCATCGTTTCCTCCCTGCGGCAAGTCGAGAGTGTCGAGCAGGTCGGCGCTCAGTTCCGGCGCCAGCTGCGCGATGGACGCGCCCGCCACACAGCGGTCCGGGCGCAGGAACAGCACCGAGTCGCGCTGGCCGTCGAACCAGCGTTTCAGCGCGCTGGTGCGATCGCCGACCACGACCACGTCGGGGTCGTCGTGGCCGGTCCAGTGCAGCTGGGTGAACGGGCGGGCCTCGAAGAACCGGGCTCCCAGAGATTTCCATCGTTCGAACGCCATCGCGCCGAGCACTTCGCGGGGGCGGTTGTTCCAGCACAGCACGGCGAACCACGGGCCGAGCACCTCGTCGAGCAGGACGTCGGCGCGGTCCCTGGTGTCCACCCGGGGCTGCACGAACAGCGTGCCGACCGACGACGCCGGCGAACGGGACCAGTCGTGCACCACCGCGCCGTGCTCGTAGCGCGGCATCGGCTTGAACCGCATGCCCAGCACGTAGCGCTTCACCGGAGGAATCGCGGCCGCCGCGCGCACCAGCACGTCCCGCACCGCCGCGACCTTGCGATCGGTCGGCGAGATCACCCGGCCGACCATCGTCGACAGATCGATCATGGCCCTGGCGTGCTTGCGCCGTTCCACGTCGTAGCTGTCGAGCAAGCCGTCCCCCGCGTGCCCCCGGACGACGGCGGCGAGTTTCCATCCGAGATTCGCCGCGTCCCGGATGCCGCTGTTGTAGCCCTGCCCCTGCCACACCGGCATCAGGTGCGCGGCGTCGCCGGCCAGCAGCAGTCGGCCGCGCCGGAAGGCCCCGGCGATCCGGGAGTGGTGCGTGTAGACCCGGCGCCGGATGACCTCGAGCCGCTCGGGATGCGGGACGAACGGCGCGACCATCTTCGCCACGAACGCCGGATCCTCGGCCAGCTCGTCGGGCTCGTCGTCGTGGATCATGAACTCGAAACGCCGGATGCCGTGCGCGATCGACACCGACACGTTCGGCCGCGCCGGATCGGCCGCGACCTCGATGTTGGGGTGTCCCAGCGGGTCCGAGGCCAAGTCGACCACCAGCCAGCGGGTCGGCGAGGTGGTGCCGTCGAAGGACACCCCCATCTGCCGTCGGGTGGCGCTGCGCCCGCCGTCGCAGCCCACCACGTACCGGGCGGTCACGGTGGACGCCCCGGCGCCGGTGTCGAGTGCGACCGAGACCTGTCCGCCGGAGTCCGCGCACGCGGTCATGGCCGTCCCCCAGGCCACCTCGACCTGCGGGAAACGGTCCAGTCCGGCGAGCAGTTCGGCGTCGACCAGCGGTTGGACGAATCCGTTGCGCTTCGGCCAGCCGAACTGCTGCTCGGTCGGGGCGATCTCGGCGAGCAGCCTGCGGCGGCTGTCGACGAACCGCATGATCTGGTTCGGCGTCGTGTGCGGCAGGATGCGGTCGACCAGGCCGATCGCCTGGAACGTGCGCAGCGACTCGTCGTCCAGGCCCACGCCGCGCGGGTAGTCGATGAGCGTCGCGCGTTCTTCGACCACCCGGGTGCGCACCCCGTACATCCCGAGCATGTTGGCCAGCGTCAGGCCCACCGGGCCCGCGCCGACCACGACTACGTCGACGTCGGTCGCGGGGGGAGAAATCTGCTCGGACACGGTCAGCCGCCCAGCAGGAAGTCGAGGTGCAGGGCGTTGAAGGTCTTGGCGTCCTCGTACTGCGGCCAGTGCCCGCAGTCCGGCAGGACCTCGAATCGCGCGCCGGGGATCATCGACGCGATCCGTCTGCCCTCTGCGACGTCGGCGGTGGGATCGTCGCTGGTCCACAGCACCAGGGTGGGTGCGGTGATGCGGCCGTACTCGGCCGGGCCCAACAGGTTTCGCTGCCGGATCTCCGGGTACTGCAAGGCCATGATGTCGCGCATGGCCGCGACGAAGCCCGGCTGCCGGTAGACGCGCTGCCTGCTGGCGACTATATCGTCGTAGCCCTTCGACTTGTCGGCCATCAGCCATTTGATCCTGGCTTGCACCGTCTCCCAGGCCGGGTCGGCGGCGGCCGCCATCGACAGCGTGACGATGCGCCGCATCACCTCCGGGTCGGCTTGTGACCCGCCCGCGGTGTTGAGCACCAAGCGCTCGACGCGGTCCGGATGATCGATCGCCACGCGCGCGGCCACCCAGCCGCCCAGTGATTCCCCGCTGACGGACGCGCGCCGCACGCCGACCGTGTCGAGAAACCCGATGACGTGCTCGACGTAGTGCGCGATCTCCAGCGGATGGCCGGGCTTGTCGGTGTAGCCGTGCCCGAGCATGTCGATCGACCATGTGGAGAAGTGCGCGGCGTGCGACTCCAGATTGCGGACATAGGCTTCGGCGTGCCCACCGGACCCGTGCAGCAGAACGAGAGCCGGGCGGGTGGGATCGCCCGCGTGTAGGTAGCGGGTTCGGACGCCGCCGACATCCAGGTATCCCTGCGTGAAAGGGACGCCCTGGAGATCGCTCCAGATGCTCTCGTATTCCGGCAACTCGTTACCTCCGTAGAACCCGGTCTGTTCGCCGCCGACGCGGCGGAGCAGACCCGATGCCTTCGCTGTCAGATCTCGACCGATTTACCGGTGGCCGCGGCGTACCCGGCGCGGAAGCCCCACACCATCCCGGGACCGATGGTTCCGCCCGCCCCGCCGTAGGCCCGGCCGGTCACACCGGCCATGGCGTTGCCCGCCGCGAACAGACCGGGGACGACCGCCCCGCCGACATGCCGCACCCGCCCGTCCCGGTCGGTTCGCGGCCCGCCTTTCGTACCCATCGCGCCCACGGTGACCGGCACGGCGTAGTACGGGGCGGTATCGATCGGGCCGAGCGTGCGACCGGCGACGGTGGCGGCGCGCTGGTCTCCCCACCAGCCGTCGTAGGCGCTCCCGCCGCGCCCGAAGTCGGGATCGTTCTCCGTGGCGACGTGACGGTTCCACGCGGCGACGGTCGCGGCGAGCCCGGCGGGATCGATGCCGGTCCTGGCCGCGAGTTCGGCGAGATCCGCGGATTCGCAGAACCATTCGGGGACCGGGTCACCGGGGGCGACGCCGAGGAAGCCGTACCGGCTCAGATGCACGGCGTCGAAGACGATCCAGCCGGGGTCGTTGACGTAACCGCCCCTGGGATCGAGATAGTGGAAGGCGCCCGCCATCGAGTTGTACTCCGCCGCCTCGTTGACGAACCGCCTGCCCGCCCGGTTGACCATGATGCTGCGCGGGCGCGTGCGCTCCAGGCGCACACTGCGACTGCGCGGCTTGCCCTCGATGGTGTCGCCGGGAATACGGACGATCGGCACCCACCAGGCCTCGCTCATCGTGCCGAGTTCCGCGCCGTGCGCCATCGCCATGCGCAGACCGTCGCCGGTGTTGTTCGGCGGCGAGACCGCGCCGTGCATGGGGCCGCGCAGATAAGCGCGGACCAGGCCGGGGTCCCACTCGAATCCGCCGGTCGCCAGGACGACGCCACTGCGCGCCCGCACGGTCGACTCGCCTGCCGCCGTGACGATCCGGACCCCGCTGATCGCCCCGTCCTCGGCGATCAACTCCGTCGCCCTGGCCCCGGTCCGTGGCACGACTCCGGCGCCGAGCACCCCCGCGAGCAAGCCGGCGACGAGCGCCGTTCCGGCTACGCACAGATCGGCCGACTCGTCGGCGACCGTCGCGTGCAGCCGGGCCCGCGTCTCGGCGTCGAACCCCACGTTGCTCCAGTCCGCCGGGAAGGCGGTGATGCGGTCGCGCCATTCGCCGAGCCGGGCAAGATCGAACGCGACGGGGCTCAGTGATCGCCCGCCGCCCGGCCTGCCGCCGGGCAGTTCCGGTTTGTAATCCGGGAAGCCCTCGGCGATCTCGAAACGCACACCGCTGTGCGCCTCGACGAAGTCCACCATCGCCGCACCGGTGCGCACGAAGACCTCGACCAGTTCGTCGTCCATCGAGTCCAGGGACTGGGCGTGCAGGTAGCTCAACGCGTCGGCCACACTCAGCGGTCCGTCGGCGCAGCGGTCGTGAGCGGGAATCCACGCGATACCACCCGAGACGGCGCTCGTTCCGCCGACAGTGGCGGCCTTCTCGAAGACGGCCACCGACGCGCCGTGCACCGCCGCGGTCAATGCGGCGGTCAAGCCGGCCGCGCCGCTGCCGAGGACGACCACGTCCACCTCGACATCCGCCGTCGTGGCGGATCGTTCCTGCTGCTGCGAAGGCACTGCGCGATTTCCTTTCGGCTGGACGGGCGAGCCACGGGCGCACCGGATCCGCTCTTGCGAGCCGATCGCGGCGGGCGCTTCGAAGCCCTCACCGAGCCGACGGCGGCGAAGCCGGGACCGCGCGGATCAGGCGCTGCGCGGTCGACCCCGAAGCGCCGGCCCGGAGGAATGCGGGTGGAGGCGCGAGGTACGCGAGACCACCATTTGCAACTGAGAAGAATGGTATTCTCATAGCGCGGATGTGGCAATCCTTTCGCGGAGGAGATGTTTGCGCACCTTCCCGCTCGCCGTGCGCGGATAGTCCTCGACCTCGAACAACCGCTCCGGCCACTTCTGGCGCGCGATGCCCGCCGCCGCGAAGTGCGCGCGCACCTCGTCCATGGACGGCAGCGTGTGCCCCGGCCGGATGCGCAGCACCGCGCCGACCGCCTCCCCGAAGCGGTCGTCGGGAATGGCGACGACCACCGCCTCGGCGACCGCGGGCAGCTCGGCGAGCACCTCCTCCACTTCCAGCGCGCTGACGTTCTCGCCGCCGCGGATGATCACGTCGGACTTGCGGCCGGTGACCGTCAGGCAGCCGTCCGCGCCGAGGACGCCGATGTCGCCGGTGTGATACCAGCCGTCCGCGTCGAAAGCGCGGCGGGTGAGTACGTCATCGGTGTAGCCCAGGCACAGATCCGGTCCGCGGCTGAGGATTTCGCCGTCGTCGGCCAGCCGGATCTCGACGCCCGGCATCGGCCTGCCGTCGGTGGTGAGCCGTTCCGACTCCGGAGCCGTGTACCGCGACGCAGTGATCGACGGGTGCTCGGTGCTGCCGTAGGCGCGGAAGGGGACCAGCCCCAGCGCGGCGAGCCTGCGCGTCACCGAGACCGGGACCGCGGAGCCGCCGAGTCCGACGTACCGGAAGTGCCGGAGGTGGTCAGGGGTGAAATCCGGGTGGTCGAGCAGGCTGGTGACGAAGTAGGGCGGACCGCCGCCGACCGAGAGGCCATCGCCGCGCATCAGCGCCAGCGCACGGCCCGGATCCCAGACATCGGTCAGATGCACCGGTTTGGCGTGCAGCACCGGAATCAGGAACGCCCCGACCATGCCGATGAAATGGCCCACCGGGGTGGCCGTGAGTTGCTTGCCCCGATCCAGTTGGTTCTGCTCGGCGAGCTGCCTGGCTTCACACCCCAGCGTCTGGTGGCTGTGCACGACACCCTTCGGAGCGCTGGTGGTTCCCGAGGTGAAAGCGATCAGGGCGGGACTCGCCGGATCCACGGCGATCGTCCCGGCCATCGGCTCGTCGGCGAGCAACTCGTCGAAGTCGATCTCCACCAGCCCGACCACCGGAACCCGGGCACTCACCGCGGGGTCGAAACTCAGCTTGCCGAACCGGTGCACCGTGATGAACACGGCGGGCCGGACGGCGTCGAGGATGTGCGCGACCTCCTTGCGTCCGTAGAAATGAACGATCGGCACGACCACCGCGCCCAGCAACGCGGATGCCCAGAAGGTCGCGGCGGCCTCCATCCAATTGGGCAGCTGGAACGCGATCGCGTCACCCGGACGGACTCCGCGCGCCCGCAGTCCCGCGGCCAGCCTGCGCGCCACCCGCTCGACATCGGCGAAGGTGCCCGACCACGGGCGCACATCGGAATGGACCCGGAACTCGGTACCGGGAGCGGCCGCGAGCCCTCGGCTCAGCAGCTCGCCCAGCGCCTCCCGCCGCCACCAGCCTGCGCGCTCGTAGCGGGCGCTCAATTCCCCTGGGATGGTTCGCATATCGACTCTCACTCACTTCTCGGGCGCAGCGCGACAGCACCGCGTCGGCGGGCGGTGAGTCGAAGGACGGCCATCGGACTGCGCCCACTATCGACGGAAATCTCATTCTCCGTATTCGAAAGTAATACATCCCCACCAGCCGATCCCGAGTTGCTGGAAGTAGACCGTTCTACCCGGAAGGCGCACCGGGCTCCCTGCGAACGATCGTGTGATCAGCAGACTTCGGGCAGGCTTGCAGCGAAACTTTCGGTAGAGTACCGTTCTCATCAGCGGCAAGGATAATTCTTGCCAATGAGACGACGGGCAGACCCGGAGATCCGGCGAGCGAGTCGCGCGCCCGAACAGCCCTGGCCACGGAGGACGTCCGCCGGTTCCCGGCAGGCGGACCGCCTGCATTCCCGGCGCACCGCGGGCGTGCGCTTCGGCGTCGCGGCTGCGGCGACATCCGTCGTCACCGCGTGGCCGTGGCGGCCATCGAAGAGAACGGAAGGTTCAGCTGTGGGACGTGTCGAGGGCAAGGTCGCGTTCATCACCGGCGCCGCACGCGGACAGGGCCGCAGTCACGCGGTGCGCCTGGCCGAGGAGGGCGCCGACATCATCGCCGTCGATCTCTGCGAGGACATCGCGACCATCGGTTACCCGCTGGCGACGCCGGAGGACCTCGAGGAGACCGCGAACCTGGTCGGTAAGACCGGGCGGCGCGTCGTCGCCGCGAAGGCCGACGTGCGCAACGCCGAACAGTTGCAGGCCGCGCTGGAGAACGGCATCCGCGAGCTGGGCAGGCTCGACATCGTCGTGGCCCAGGCCGGCATCGCGGGCATGAAGGGCGAACCGCAGCTGCAGGCGTGGTCCGACGTGATCAACACCAACCTGATCGGCACCATCAACGCGATCCAGGTCGCGCTGCCGCATCTCGCCGAGGGCGCTTCGATCATCGCGACCGGTTCCACCGCCTCGCTCATCGACATCTCGAAGATCGACCAGCCGGGCAAGGATCTCGGCGGCATGGCGTACGTGCACTCGAAGCGGGCGCTGACGGCCTACGTCTACGAGTTGTCGCGCCATCTGGCGCCGCGCGGCATCCGCGCCAACGTCGTGCACCCGACGAACTGCAACACGCCGATGTTGCAGAGCGAGCCGATGTATCGCTCGTTCCGTCCCGACCTCGAGCATCCGACCCGCGCCGACGCCGAGCCCGCCTTCGGTGTGCAGCAGGCCATGCGCATCCCGTACGTGGAACCCGAGGACATCAGCAACGCCATCGTCTACCTCGCCTCCGAAGAGGCCAGATACGTCACCGGCCTGCAACTTCGGGTGGACGGCGGCGGATACCTGAAGTGGTACGACTACCACATCTGACCGGCACGCCGACCCGCGAACCCGACGACGAGTGCGGAGGAACCAGCAGTGAAGGTCCGAGTCGATCCGGATCGGTGCCAGGGACACACCCTGTGCGCGATCAACGCACCGGCGGCATTCGAGCTGAGCGACGTCGACGGACACGCGACGGCCGTCGCGGGCGACGTCCCGGCCGAGCAGCAGGAGCAGGTGCGTGAAGCCGTGCGATCGTGTCCGGAACGGGCCATATCCCTCTCCTGAACGCCCGTCGCCGGCGCGCCGAATCCCGTGAGCAGCAGAGGAACATCACCGTGAGCATTGACGACGCGGTCGCCGATCAGGACCGCAAGAAGAACCGGTACCACTTCGACCGGCACACCCCGGAATACCGGCACCGGTTCCAGGAGATCACCGAGGAACTGCACGCCAAGTGCCCGATCGCCTGGAGCGACACCTACGACGGTCACTGGGTGGCCAGCGGCGGCAACGCGGTCTTCGAACTCGCCCGCTGCCCGCACGTCTCCAACGACCACGACCTGCACGGAGAACGCAGGGGCTACAAGGGAATCTCCATTCCGCCCGCCCAGCGCGCGCAGCTCGTCCGCGGCGGAATGCTGGAAATGGACGATCCCGAGCACCGGCTCTACCGCCAGGTGCTCAACCCCTACCTGTCCCCCGCCGCCGTCCGGCGCTGGGAGCCGGTCATCGACGAGATCGTGCGGGCCGGCCTGGACGAGAAGATCGAAAGCGGGCGGATCGACTTCGTCGACGACCTCGCCAACGTCGTCCCTGCCGTGCTGACGCTGGCCATGCTCGGGATTCCGTTGCGGCAGTGGTCCCTCTACAGCGAGCCGGTGCACGCCGCGGTGTACACCCCGGAGGATTCGCCCGACGCGGCGCGGGTGGCCGAGATGCACCGCGCGATGGGCATCGACCTGCTGACCAACCTCGTCGAGATCAAGCAGAACCCCCGCCCCGGCCTGGTGCGCGCGCTGACCGAACTGCGGATCGACGGCGAGCCCGCGCCGGACCTCGAACTGCTCGGGATGCTCGGCCTGATCATCGGCGGCGGCTTCGACACCACCACCGCGCTCACCGCGCACTCGCTGGAATGGCTCTCTGACCACCCGGACCAGCGCGAGTTGCTCAGCCGCGAGCGCGAGATCCTGCTCGACTCGGCCACCGAGGAGTTCCTGCGTTTCTTCACGCCCGCACCGGGCGACGGGCGCACCATCTCGGCCGACTGCGTCGTCGAGGACACCCAGTTCGCAGAGGGCGAGCGGCTGTGGCTGTCCTGGGCGATGGCCAACCGTGATCCCGCGATCTTCCCCGATCCGCACGAGGTCGTCCTGGACCGCAAAGGCAACCGGCACTTCAGCTTCGGCCTCGGCGTGCATCGCTGCATCGGGTCCAACGTCGCGCGCACCGTGTTCAAGTCCATGCTCACGGCCGTGCTCGACCGGATGCCGGACTACCGCTGCGATCCGGAGGGCACCGTGCACTACGAGACCATCGGGGTCATCCAAGGCATGCGGCACCTGCCCGCCACCTTCACGCCGGGACCGCGCCTGGGACCGGGGCTGGATGAGACGCTGGCGAAACTGCAGCGGATCTGTGACGAGCAGGAGCTGGCGGCGCCGGTGACCGAACGCCCCGACATCGCGCGGATCGACTGACGTGTACCTGCTCATTGGGAGATATGGGATGAGAACGCTTTCCGACGGCACCGCCATCCCCGTCATCGACGCCAGCGTGCACATCTTCTTCGCCTCGAACAAGGACATGCGCGGCTTCCTGCGCGAGCCGTTCAAGAGCCGCGGCATTCCGGACGCCGAGATGGATTGGTACGGCGCGCCCGGCGGGGAATACGCCAAGGGCACCAGGGGGCCCGACCGCGGCTACCCCGGTTCGGACCCCGACGTGGTCGGCGGGCAGCTGTTCGAGACCCGCGGCGTCGACGTCGCGATCCTGCATCCGATGACCCGGGGCATCCTGCCGGACCGGCACCTGACCACGGCGGTGCTGGCCGCGCACAACGAGATGATGGTGTCGCGGTGGCTGGATTCCGGAACGTACGCGTCCCGGTATCGCGGCACCATCCGGGTGAACCCCGAGGACATTCCCGGGGCGCTGCGCGAGATCCGCACGTGGGCCGATCATCCCGGTGTCGTCCAGATCGGTGTCCCCTTGCAGTCGCGCGACCTCTACGGCAAGCCGCAGTTCTGGCCGTTGTGGGAGGCGGCGGCCGAGGCCGGGCTGCCGGTGGCCGCGCACATCGAGTCCGGCGAGAGCATCGGCTTCCCGCCCACACCGTCCGGGCACACCCGGACCTACGAGCAGTATCTCGGGTTCATGTCGCTGAACTACGTCTATCACCTGATGAACATGATCGCCGAAGGCGTGTTCGAGCGGCTGCCGTCGTTGCGTTTCGTCTGGGCCGACGGAGGGGCCGACCTGCTGACCCCGTTCACCTGGCGGATGGACACCTTCGGCAGGCCGCACCTGGAGCAGACGCCCTGGTCGCCGCGGATGCCCAGCGACTACCTGCCCGGTCACGTGTTCTTCGTCCAAGGCAGCCTCGACGGGCCAGGCGACACCGAATTCGCCGCCGAGTGGCTCGGTTTCACCGGCAAGGAGGACATGGTGATGTTCGGCTCCAGTTATCCGCACTGGCACTGCGGAGACGTCGACGGGCTCCCGTCCACGATCACCGCGCGACAGCGCGAGAAGCTCTGCTGGCGCAACGCGTCCCGGCTCTACGGCATCGACATCGCGGCCGAACTGGTCACCGAATAGTCGCGAAGAAGGGAGACGACCATGACGCTGGCCCACCAGCAGCACCCCACCCCGGCCCCCGGGCAGGTCGCCATCCGGGTCGTCGACTCGGACGTGCACCCCGTGCCACGCCGCCGGGAACTCGTGGAGTACATCCCCGAGCCGTACCGCAGCTCGTACTTCCTCAGTCACCGTGTCGGGGAGACGATCATCTACGACGCACCCGACTACGCGCACTCCTACGCGATGCGGGTGGACACCTTCCCCGCCGACGGCGAATTCCCCGGCAGCGATCCGGAGTTGGCCTTCCGGCAGCTGATCGTGGAGGCGGGCTCCGACATCGCGATCCTGGAGCCGACGGTCAAGGCCACCCGGCTCGCCGAGGCCACTCAGGCGCTGGCGACGGGTATCAACCATTGGCAGGCCAACCACTGGCTGGACCCGAAGAACAACTGGCACCAGCGGTGGCGCGGCTCGATCTGCGCGGCCGTGGACGACCCGCAGGGCGCGGTCCGCGAGATCGAGCACTGGGCCGGGCACCCGTACATGGCGCAGATCCTCGTCAAAGCCGAACCGCGCCCGGCTTGGGGCGATCCGAAGTACGACCCGATCTGGGCGGCGGCCACCGCGCACGACCTGGTGGTCAGCTGCCACCTCGGCCGCGGCGCCTACGAGACGATGCCCATGCCGCCGGTCGGATTCCCCAGCTACAACCACGATTTCATGGTCAGCTACTCGCTGCTGGCGGCGAATCAGATCATGAGCTTGATCTTCGACGGGGTGTTCGACCGTTTCCCGGCGCTGCGGATCGTGTTCGTGGAGCACGCCTTCACCTGGATCCTGCCGCTGATGTGGCGGATGGACGCGGTCTACGCGGCGCGCAAGTCGTGGACCGGCATCAAGCGCAAGCCGTCGGAGTACGTCAAGCAGCACATCAAGTTCACCACCCAGCCGCTGGACTATCCCGAGGACAAGACCGAACTCACCCGGGCGTTCGAATGGATGGAGGCGGACAAGATCCTGCTGTACTCCTCGGACTACCCGCACTGGACCTTCGACGATCCCCGCTGGCTGGTCAAGCATCTGCCCGAGCACGCGCGCGAACAGGTGATGTACCGCAACGGCATCGAGACCTACCACCTGCCGGAGACGGTGCCCGCAATCGACGGCCAGAGGCGGGTGTTCTGAGTGCCCGAGGAATCCGAGACGCCACGGCTGGCGCAGGGCCGCGAACATGTGGTCGCGACCGTCGGCGAGATCCCCCCTGGTTCGTCCAAGGTGGTGCCGATCGGCCGGCACGGGGTCGGCGTCTACAACGTCGACGGAACGTTCTACGCCATCGCGAACTACTGCCCGCACGAGGGCGGCCCGCTCTGCGCGGGCCGGACCCGCGGACGCACCGTCGTCGACGAGTCCGTCCCCGGAGACGCGGTCATGGTGCGGGACAAGGAATACATCTACTGCCCGTGGCACCAATGGGGTTTCGAGCTGGCCACCGGCACCACCGCGGTGAAGCCCGAGTGGAGCATCCGCACCTATCCGGTCCGGATCGTCGGTGACGACGTCGTGGTCATGGCCTGAGGCGCCCGCATGAACAGCGAAAGCGGCGCGGCGCGCGTGTCCTCGGTGGAGATCAACGGTGGCAAGGTCGTCTACGAGATCCTCGGCGACACCGGTGATCTCGTCGTCCTGACGCCGGGCGGCCGGTTCGGCATGGACGTGCCCGGGTTGCGCCCGCTGGCCGAAGCCATCGTCGCGGGCGGCTACACGGTGCTGCTGTGGGACCGCCCCAACTGCGGCGCCTCCGACGTGCAGTTCTACGGGCAGACGGAGTCGCACATGCGGGCGGAGACGCTCGACGGCCTGCTCGCCGCGCTGGACGCGGGCCCGTGCGTGCTGGCGGGCGGCTCCGGCGGCGCCCGCGACTCGATGCTGACGGCGATGCTCTATCCCGAGCGGGTCAGCAAGCTCGTGCTGTGGAACATCGTCGGCGGCGTCTACGGGATGTTCAACCTCGGCGCCTACTATGTGCTGCCCAGCTTGCAGGTCGTGCGCGGCAGCGGGGTCGCGGGTCTGCCGCGGATGCGGGAGTGGCGCGAGCGCATCGCCCGGAACCCCGCCAATGAACAGCGCCTGCTGAACCTGGACCGCGACGAGTTCGTGAAGCTGTCGTTGCGGTGGCTCAACGCCTATGTGCCGAAACCGGGCCAGACGATCCCCGGCGTGGACGACGAGTTGTTCGACCGCGTTCGCGTCCCCACGTTGATCATCCGCGGCGGAGCGGGCGACCTGGACCACCCCAAGCGCACGTCGCTCGAGGTGAGCTGCCTGATCGAGGGCTCGACACTTATCGATCCGCCCTGGCCCGAAGACGCCTGGGAGCGCGCGGTCGAGGATCGCGCGAGCGGAAAAGTCGACTACTACAACCTGTTCGACACCTGGGTGCAGGGGGCGCCAGCGATCCTGAAGTTCCTGGACGGCTGATGGCCGGGCCTGCCCGATCGCTGCCCGGCGTCCGCTCGCGCCGCTCACCGGGTGCGGATGCGGACCTCGCAGTTCAGCGACGCCTCCAGGGCGGTGTGGATCCGGCTCTCGGGCACCCGCTCCAGGTCGGACGCGCGCAGCGTCACCGAGACCACGTCGAAGCCGTCGGCGTCCTGCGCCCGGGTGACCTCGCCGGTCACGCCGAAACCGGCGAGGACGCCGTGCGCGTCGTCATCGGTGCCCCGGCTGACGAAGGTCACCACACCGGCCACCGGCGCGGTGCCGAAGGCAGCCGCGCACACCCGCACCGCCTCGCCTACCGCGGCTTCGGGATCGTCTGTCGCGACCAGCAATTGAACTTCGCGCCGAGCGGCGGGCTCGCCCGGCAGATCGTTGTCCGGCGACGCGGCCGCGATCGTGGCGGCGTGCGCACGCAACGCCCGCATCCCCTCCGCCAGCTGCGCCGCGGTGAGCTGCCCGGCGGGGTCGACATTGATGCGCAGCACTGCGGTTCTCATGTGCGCAAGCGTAACCGCCGCGATCGGAGAACGCCGTTGCCCTCTCTGATCGACACACCACCCAGAAGAGGTTGCCATGCAAGAAACCGTGGAACCGGCCACCGGGCTCACCGTGGCCCCGGCGCCCGGCTGCGTACCACGCCTGCTGCGGGCCGACGGCGCCGTCGAAGACCTCGCCGCCTACCGCGAGGCCGGTGGCTACCGGGCGCTCGGCCCCGCTGACACGGTGCTGGCGCAGGTGCGGCGCAGCGGACTGCTCGGTCGTGGCGGCGCGGCATTTCCGGTCGCGATCAAATTGAACGGCGTCCGCGAAGCCGGTCTGCGCGGGAACGAGACCGTGGTCGTGGCCAACGGCGAGGAAGGCGAACCCGCCTCGGTCAAGGACAAATGGCTGATGCGCCACCGCCCACATCTCGTTCTGGACGGACTGCGCCTGGCGGCGGGAATCGTCGGCGCGCGCCGCGCCTACGTCTACGTCTCGGATTCGGAGTCCGCGCGCCGGATCGACGCCGCGCTCACCGAGCTCGACGCGGCCGGCGGCGGCGAAGTGGATATCGCACTCGTCACCGTGGCGCCGGCTTATGTGGCCGGCGAGGAGACGGCGGCGGTGCGGGCCGTCAACGGTGGCCCGGCCAAACCCTCGGACAAGCCGCCGCGCCCGTTCGAGCAAGGCGTCGACGGGCTGCCCACACTGGTCAGCAACGTGGAGACGCTGGCCCATCTGCCGTTCGTGCACCGGTACGGCGGTGCGGCGTTCCGCGCGGTGGGCACCGCGCAATCCCCGGGTACCTTCCTGGCCACCGTCACCGGTGGTGGGCGCCCGCCCGCCCTGTACGAACTGCCGCACGGCAGCAAGTTCACCGATGTGCTCGCCCTGCACGGCGTGGCACCCGACGACGTGCGTGGCGCGCTGATGGGCGGCTATTTCGGTGGGATGGTGGACCGTGCGGTGCTGACGGCCACCTTGGACCACGAATCGATCCGCGCGCTCGGCAGCGGCCTGGGGTGCGGGGCGATCTCGTTGCTCACCGGCGAGTGCCCGGTCGCCGTGGCCGCGGCGGTGCTGCGCTATTTCGACCGCGAGAACGCGGGCCAGTGCGGATCCTGCTGGAACGGCACCGCGGCGATGGCGGCCGCGGCCACCGCGCTGCGGGACGCGACGGCCACCGCCGCGGACATCGAACGCATGCAGCGGTGGTCGGTGGTGCTGCGCGGACGCGGGGCCTGCGGCACCCTGGACGGCGCGGCCAACGCCGCCGCCACACTGCTGGCGCGGTTCTCCCCGGAGGTCGCCGCTCATCTGGAGGGCCGGTGCTCCACCTGTGCCTCCGGTGTCTACTCGGCCGACCGGCCGTTCGACGTGGAAGCGGAGCTGCCGGCATGAGGATAAGGCTCGATCGGACCCTGTGCGACGGCTTCGGCCTGTGCGCCAAGCACGCACCCGCGCATTTCTCGCTCGACGACTGGGGCTACGCCGCGCTGGAGGGCACCGGCGTCGTGGCGGCGGCGGATCAGGACGGGGTGCTGCGCGCGCTGCTGGACTGCCCGGTGCACGCGATCATCGCCGTGCCCGAGCCCGAATCCGGCCCTGCGGCAACGAGTTCGCCGTCCACCCCCGCGACCGAACAGCAGGAGCCGCCGCGATGAGCGAACTCAGGACGACCTCGGCGCGCACCGGCACCCCGGGAACCACAGCATCGGCGGGTCGCCCGACCGGCCACAACCCCTGCGAGACGAAGGCGGCGCGATGAGAATCGAGGTCGATTACCGCACCTGCGAGAGCAACGGCATCTGCATGGGCATCATCCCCGAGGTGTTCGAACTGGACGACAAGGACGAACTGCACGTGCTACGGCCGGAGGTGACCCCGGAGGTCGAAGATCGCGTCCGGGACGCGGTAGCGCAGTGCCCGCGCGCGGCCATCTCGCTGGTCGAGTGAGCTGGGCGAGCGCCCGCCGCCGCGCTGGGCGGCGCGAAACGGCCGGGCGCTCAGCCGGTCGGCGGCCGACGTCCGTCGGCCGCTGACCGGCGTACTCACTGCCGCGGCAACCCGAGGATGCGCTCGGCGATGATGTTGCGCTGGATCTCCGACGTGCCGCCCGCGATGGTGCCCGCGAAACTGCGCACGAATCGCTCGAACCAGCCCGGCGTGGTCTCCTCCAGGTTGAACACACTGTGCCGCGCGGTGATATCGGGGTGCGCCAGCCCGCCGGTCCCCGCGGCCGCCAGGGCGTGTTCGGCCCCGCGTTGCACGGCTTCCGATCCCAGCAGTTTGAGCACCGAGAGCCCGGGTCCGGCGTCCTCACCGCGGGCCGCCTTGGCCAGCGCGTCCGATCCGAGCAGACGCAGGGCGTGCGCGTCGAGGACCAGACCGGCGTAGCGATCGGCGGCCACGGCGGTATCCGGACGGAAATCGGCCAGCAGGCCGTCCAGCCGATCCGCGAAGCTGAGCCACAGCAGTGTGCGCTCGTGCCCGAGCGACCCGTTGGCGACCCGCCAGCCTCGGTTCAGCTCGCCGACCAGGTTCTCGGCGGGTACCTCGACCTGGGTGAAGAACACCTCGTTGAAATCGAGGTCCGCCGGGTCGCAGACCGAGGCGAACGGCCGGCAGCGCACCCCGGGCAGATCGGTCGGGATGAGCAGGGCCGAGATTCCCCGGTGCTTGGGCGCGTCGGGATCGGTCCGCACGAACGCGAGCAGCACGTCGGCATCGTGCGCGCCCGAGGTCCAGATCTTGTGCCCGTCCACGACGAAACGGTCGCCGCGCAGGACCGCCCTGGTGCGCAGACCCGCCAGATCCGAGCCCGCCTCCGGCTCGCTCATCCCGAGGGCGGCGGTGCGGTCGCCGCGCAGGATCGGGATCGCCCAGCGCTGCTGCTGCTCCGGCGTCCCGAAGGTGATCAGGGAAGCGGCGACGATACCGACGCCCTGCGGATTGAAGTTCTCATAGATACGCCGCCGGGCCAGTTCCTCGCGGTGCACATACTGCTGCAGGATCCCGGCATCGCGGCCGCCGAACTCCGGTGGGTTGCCCGGCACCAGCCAGCCGTGCTCGAACAGCAGTCGTTGCCACTGCCGCGCCCACTCCGGGACATGGGCGGTGGACCGGGGGCGTTCGCCCGCCGCGGCCTCCGGCGGCAAATGCCGGTCGAGGAACTCCGCGAATTCGGCGCGGAACGCCTCCACATCGTCATCGAAGGTCAGTCGCACGGTACTCCCTCGCGATCGTGGCGCGATGCTCGTCGGCGCCGCCGAGGAGCAACTCACCGGCCTTGGCCCGTTTCAACGCGAACTGCACATCGTTCTCCCAGGTGTAGCCCATGGCGCCGAACAGCTGCAGGCCGTGGCGGAATACCACCGCTTGGCACTCGCCCGCGGCCGCCTTGGCCATGACGGCGGCCAGATGCCTGCGCGGGTCGTCGGCGGAGATGGTCAGCGCGGCCCAATAGGTCAGCGCGCGGGCGCGCTGGACGGCCACGTGAATGTCGGCGGCCTTGTGCGCGACCGCTTGGAACGCGCCGATCGGCGCCCCGAACTGGCGGCGCACGCGCACGTGCTCAACGACCAGGTCCAGCACGCGCTGACAAGCGCCGACCATGGTGGCCGCGAGCCCGGTGAGCGCCACCTCCCTGGCCTGTCGCGCATCGCGGTGCACCCGGTCGGAGGGGCCGACGCGCACCTGCTCCAGCGTCACCTGCGCGACGTGCAGAAGCGGGTCGAAGACCGTGATACGGCGTGCGGCCACCCGCTCGGCGGGAACCACGAAAATTCCGGCCCCGGTCGCGACCGCCAACCGTTCGGCGCGGTCGCCGTCGAGCACGTGCGCGGTGCCGTCCAGCCGCCATCCCGCGCCGTCGCGGCGCGCCGAGATGCCGTCGAACACCGCGGAAGCCGCCGTCACCGGGTGGGCGTCACCGGCCAGCGGTGCGTAGTGGGTCATCGTGGCCAGGTACGGGGTCGGATCGGTCGCCCGCCCCAGTTCCTCCAGCACGATCGTCAGCTCGACCGTTGCGGCCGGATCGGTCAGCGCGGTCCATCCCTGGTCGAGGTAGGTCTTCCACAGCGGTCCGGGATCCGCGCCGCGATCGGCGATGTCCCTGATCAGCGCGACCGGGCAGTGTCTGGCGACCACCTCGCGCACGGTGTCCTTCCACAACCGCTGATCGGAGTCGAACTCCAGCAACATCCGATCGTCCTCCTCGACGACTCCCCGTCAGCACTTCCCTCGAACTGCGACGAGAATGTAGTTCTTAATTAACGATAATAGTAGTTTCAGTTCTCAGATGCTAATAGCTGAAGTGGAAGAACTATGATTCCGAGCGAGTATCATCCGGTGATGCATGGTTTGCGACGGGTGCGAACGAGTCGGCGCGCGGGACGGGGCGGCCATGACTGACGTGGAGGGCCGCCGCGAGCCCGCCTGGAAACAGCGCGCCGTGGAGCGGTCGCTGCGCACGGCCAAGCTGCGCGCCGGTCAGCGCGTGCAGCGGTTCCTGGACGCGGCGCAGGCGATCATCACCGAGAAGGGCAGTACGGATTTCACGGTGCAGGAGGTCGTCGACCGGTCGCGGCAGTCGCTGCGCAGCTTCTATCTCCAGTTCGACGGCAAGCACGAACTGCTGCTCGCGCTGTACGAGGACGCGCTGGGCCGGACGGTGGAGCAGATCCGCGCGGCCACGATCAACAGCGGCGAGCCGCTGGACCGACTACGGACGGCGGTGGAGTTGCTGTTCCAGCTGTGCCGACCGGATCCCGACGCACGCAGGCCGCTGTTCACCGAATTCTCGCCGCAGCTGCTGAGTTCCCATCCGGCGGAGGTGCGGATGGCGCACGCGTCGCTGTTCGCGCTGTTCACCGAGTTGATGACGGAGGCACAGGCCGCCGACCGGCTCACCGCCGCCGCCAATCCGCGAAGGCTGGCCGCGATGATCATGCACACGGTGATGTTCACCTCGCAGCCGGCGAACGCGGATCCCGAGGCTCGGCCACTCACCCCCGAGGAAGTCTGGAACTTCTGCGCCCACGGCATCACGGGTCGGCGCTCCTCGACCTGAGCGAGAGTAGTCCTCTCAAATATTGATAACATAGTTTACACTACCGGGCGTGCCCTGGCGGTTCGCGCCGCACGTCGAGGAGGTCAGCCGGTGGCTTACGTCATCACTCAGAACTGCTGCAAAGACGCCAGCTGCGTGGCGGCATGCCCGGTGGACTGCATCCGGCCCACGGGCGAGGAGCGCGGCACGCAGATGCTGTTCATCGATCCGGAGACCTGTATCGACTGCGGCGCTTGCGCGGACGAGTGCCCGGTGGACGCGATCTATTCCGAGTTCGACCTTCCGCCCGAGATGGAACGGTTCCGGGAGATCAACGCCGCGTACTTCCGGCACCACCCGCTGGAGCCGGGAATGATCGAACCGCTGAGCAAACGCACGTCGGTCGAGCCCGGCGCCCTGCGCGTCGCCGTCGTCGGCGCGGGGCCCGCGGCCTGCTACGCCGCCGCCGAACTGCTGGAGGTCGGCGGCGTCGAGGTCGATCTGTTCGAGCGCTTACCCACCCCGTTCGGCCTGATCCGGGCGGGTGTGGCGCCCGACCATCAGCGCACCAAGTCGGTGGTGCGGATCTTCGACGCCGCCTTCGCCGACCGCCGTTTCGGCTGCCACCTCAATGTGGACATCGGCCGGACGCTGACCCATGCCGATCTGCTCGCCCACCACCACGCGGTGATCTACGCCGTCGGCGCCGCCACCAGCCGCGAACTCGGCATCCCCGGGGAGCACCTGCCGGGCCACCACGCGGCCGCCGAGTTCGTCGGCTGGTACAACGGGCACCCCGACCACGCGGGACGCCGGTTCGACCTGTCGGCGCGCCGGGCGGTCGTCGTCGGCAACGGCAACGTCGCGCTCGATGTGGCGCGAGTGCTGCTGATGTCACCGGAGGATCTCGCCGCCACCGATATCGCCGACTACGCGCTGGAGGCGTTGACGCGCAGTCGCATCGAAGAGGTGATCGTGCTCGGCAGGCGCGGTCCGCGCGACGCCGCGTTCTCGGTGGGCGAGTTCCACGCGCTCGGACATCTGAG
Organism: Nocardia barduliensis; assembly: GCF_013315795.1. Taxonomy (GTDB): domain Bacteria; phylum Actinomycetota; class Actinomycetes; order Mycobacteriales; family Mycobacteriaceae; genus Nocardia; species Nocardia barduliensis. Next base: position 61,586 of record NZ_JABLTE010000002.1, on the reverse strand, counting down.
CGGTATCGACGTGGTCATCGAGGGCGGCGACCTCGCACCGCATCCGGACGACGACGTGGAGACCGCGCTCAAACTGGAGATCGCCCGCGAATTCGCCGCACGCCCCACGACCGCGGGCCACAAGCGGATCGTCTTCCGATTCCTCACCTCACCGGCCGAGATCCTCGGCGGCGGACACGTGGAACAACTGCGCACGGTGCGCAATCGGATCACCGAGGACGGAGCGTTCGTCGCGGGCTCCCTCGACGGCGAGACCGACTCGATCGAGACGTCGCTGGTGCTCCGGTCCATCGGGTACCAGGGCGCTCCGATCGGCGGTCTGCCCTACGACGCGCGCACCGGCACCGTGCCGAACGAGCAGGGCCGTGTCGTCGACGACACGGGCGCCGCCGTGCCGGGAGTCTATGTCGCCGGATGGATCAAACGCGGGCCGCGCGGCGTCATCGGGACGAACCGCGGTTGCGCCACGGAAACCGTCGCGGCGCTGCTGACGGACTTCCACAGCGGCCACACTGGATCGGCCGGTGGGCGACCGAGCGGCGCTGCGCGCACGGATGACCGAGCGCGGCGCCGACCCTGTCGAATGGACGGGATGGCGTGCCATCGATGCCGCCGAGCGCGAGCGCGGCGCCGCGGCCACCCGCCCCCGCGTCAAATTCTTCTCCGTGGACGAGATGCTGTCGGTGGCACGGCGCTGACCGCGACGCATCCGAGGGGCCTCGCCGTCGGCGCGGCGAGACGCCCCTCGGCCGCTCGCTCAGTCCGCCGTCTGCGCGGCGCCCCGGGCGCGCCACACCGATACGGCCAGCGTCGAGACATCCAGCGCCTTGCTCAGTTCGATCTCCCCGCTGCCCGCGCGGGCCAGGAACGCCCGCACGACCTGGTCCGGATCATCACTCAGCTCGTACACCGCGAGATACCGGTGCGCGGGCGCCTCGGCGTTGCCGCCGGGCAGGGCGGCGGGCACGAGCTCGAATCGCTGCCCGCTCGACACACCCGGCACGGCGACAACCTCGGCGAGGTGCTTGGTGTCGTACCACTCGTTGAACTCCTCGTCCTGCCCCGCCACGGCGTTGGAGAACACCAGCATCTTCGATTCCGCCACGTTTCGAGTCCTTCCACTCCGCCTCCGCGCCCGGCCGCACGCCGAACCGTCGTGAGACAATGAGAACATTACTTTCTGATCGTAAGAATTTTGCTCGCGCCGTGTCCCGGAAACGCGACGGGCCGCGCGGGCGCCGTATTCGCGCTCGCGCGGCTCGATCGGGGACCGGTCAGTCGCTGGCCGGAAGGGGCTTGGCCTCTTTGAGCGCGAGCCGGGTGGTGCCGACGCTCAGCGTGCCGACTCCGGCCTTCGTCACGAGGATCTCCCCGCCGGACTCGTCGACGTAGCGCTTACCCATCAGATTGCCGTCGGCGAAGTCCGCGGCCGGCTCGGCGCCCGCGGTGCGTTCCGCGCCGATCGGGACCATCGGAACACCCCCGGCGCGAAGATCGTCGAGACTGTCCGCGGCCTTCACCACGATCACCTCGGTGTCGCACACCTGACTGCGCAGGCGAGTGCCGTTCTTGACCATTGTCGTCCTTCCTCACGGTGACTACGTTGTGGCGGCGACATCCGCCGCGGCGCGCGGGCCGTACTCCTCGACGAGTTCGCGGCGCAGCACCTTTCCGGTGGGCGTGGCGGGCAGCGAATCCCGGAACACGACCCGGTCGGGCGTGCGCGAGCCGCGCAGTCCCGCACGGACGTAGTCGCGCAGGGCGCCGGGATCCGGTGTCGCGCCGTCGGCGGGAACCACCACCGCCACGATGATCTGGCCCCACTGCGCGTCCTCCACGCCGATGACCGCGACTTCGCGCACCGCCGGATGCTCCACCAGCACGTCCTCGATCTCGGCCGGTGCGATGTTCTCGCCGCCGCGGATGATCGTGTCGTCGGAGCGGCCGCCGATGAACAGATAGCCGTCGGCGTCGAGCATCGCGACGTCCTTGGTCGGGAACCATCCCTCGTCGTCCAGCACCGATCCGATCCCGGTGTACCGGCCGGACACCTGCGGCCCGCGCACGAACAGCTCCCCCGTCGCGCCGGCGGGCAACACCCGTCCGCTGTCGTCGCGGATCTGCACCTCGATGCCCGGCACCGGCTGCCCCACCGAGCCGAGCCGCCGCGCGACCGCCGGGTCGGCGGACCGGTGCGCGGCCCGGTGGTCCTCCGGCCCGAGCACCGCGATCGTGGAACTGGTCTCGGTCAGGCCATAGGCGTTGACGAAACCCACCTCCGGCAGCAAGTCGAGCGCCTTGCGCACCAGCGGCAGCGCGACCTTCGAGCCGCCGTAGGCGAGATTGCGCAAGGCGGGCAACCGTGCGCCGGAGCGCTCGAGTTCGGTCACGATGCGGTCGAGCATGGTCGGCACCACGGTCGCGGTCGTGACCGACGCGCTGGTGACCAATTCGATCCAGCGCGCGGCGTCGAAGTTGCGCAGGTACACCATCGTGCGGCCCGCGTACAGATTGGAGAGCGCGGCGCCGATACCGGCGATGTGATAAGGCGGCACACAGATCAGCGCGGCGTCCGCGGGTCCGGCCGAGTCGAAGTCGACGGTGCCGGTGATGTAGCTGACCAGGTTGTGGTGGGAGAGCTCGACCGCTTTGGGCCGGGAGGTCGTCCCCGAGGTGAACAGCACCACGGCCACGTGATCGGGATCGGCCGGCTCGGCGTCCACGAGCGGATCGGCGGTGGCGGCCGCCTCGGCGAACGCCCGCGACCGCATGATCCTGACGCCGAAGGAGACGACGATGTCGTGGTACTCGTCGTCGCAGACCACCAGCGGATCGTCGAGCCGAGCGATCAGCTCGCGCAGGGAGTCGGCGCCGAGCCGATAGTTCAGCGGCGTGAAGGCGGTCGCGGCCCCTGCCGAGGCGAAGATCAGCAGCGGCAGCAGATGACCGCCGGTCCCCACGTAGGCCACGCTGCGCGCCCCGGAGTTCCCGATCACCGCCGCGCCGCCCTGGGCCCGCGCGTTCAGTTCGGACGCGGTCCAGCGCACCTCCTCGCACACCACCGCGAGCCGGTCCGGGTTGCTCGAGGCAGCCATGTCCAGCAAGAGCGAGACGCTCATTCCGCACCCTCTCCGCGATCGCCCACCGGGCGCGCTGCGATATTGTCATTCTCGTTTGCGGAGAATAGCATATTCACACCTCATCGCCGGTGGATAGCGGCCGAGGACTCGTCGCCGCACACAGAGCGCAGGCGGACGGACCGGCCACCGGCCGCGGCCCTGCGGATGATCGGGCCACTTCTGAGCCGGAGCCCTCGAACCAGGCTTCTTCACAGCTTGGCCCGTGCAGTTCACGAAAATGCCATTTCCGCAGGACTGCCGCTTGATTACCAAACGAAACTTAGACTGTGCGAGTTGAGTCACATAATTCTGTGATAATGTCATTCTCATTGCTTGCCCGACCAACCGGATCGAACGCCCACATGTCGGCCCGTGATCCGTTGCGATACCGCGGAGGTGGTGATGAGCCCGAAAACCGGAAGCGACGTCCAATCGCCACCCGCGCCTGATGGCGGCGAACGGACTCTCGGCGGCAAAGCGCTCAGCGACGCCGATGCCGACGAACTCACCCTGGCCGCCGAGGCGGCGGAGGCGGAGGCACAGGCGGCCGAGGCGCGCGCCGCGGCGGCCCGAGCCCAGGTTCGCGCGGCCGAGCTGCGCCGCCGAGTGCGCACCGCCGCGCAGCCCACCGACAGCACCGGCGCTGCGGAATCGGCAGGGGCGCGGAAACTCTCGGACAGCGACGCCACGCCCGCCGAACCCACCCCTCCGGGGGACCTTTCCGACGCCCGTCCAGTGGGCAGCACACCGACGAGTGCCACGGCCGACGAGCGCCGCGACGCCACCGGAGATCCGGCCGAGCCCGCATCCCCCTCGCGCCCGGCACGGCTTCGCGGCATCCTCACTCGGCGTCCGCGCGGTCGCTCCGCCCGGATCGCCGCCATCGCCGTGATCGCCCTCGCGCTCGCGGGCAGCGGATATTCGGTGTGGCACCATCACAAGGTCACCGAGAAAGACCGGCGCGCCGCCGAATTCACCGCTGCCGCACGCCAAGGGGTGGTGGCGTTGACGACGCTCGATTTCAACCGGGCGAAAGAGGACGTGCAGCGGGTCGTGGACAACTCGACGGGGTCCTTCCGCGGCGACTTCCAAGCGCGGGCCGCGGATTTCACGAGCGTGGTCCAGCAGTCGCAGGTCACCACCGAGGGCAAGGTGAACGCCACCGCAATCGAGTCGATGACGGAGGATTCCGCGGTCGTGCTCGTCGCAGCGACATCCCAGGTCACCAATTCCGCCGGGGCGCGACAGGAGCCGCGGGCCTGGCGGCTGAGTGTGACCGTGACCCGGGACGGAGATCAGCTCAAGATGTCGAAGGTGGAGTTCGTACCGTGACCCGCGACAGCACATCCGCCGTCGAGGGCGACGCCGAATCGAAGCCGGCAGCGCGGCCCGGATACGAACTGGTCCTGCTCGCCGTTCTCGTCGTCGCCGCCGTCGCGACCGCCGCGTGCCTGTTCTTCCTGCAGTACCGGCCGGACAGCCGAACCGAGGGCGACACCGCGGCCGCGCTCGACACCGCCTCCCGTGGCACGGTGGCGCTGCTGTCCTACGCACCCGAAACCATCGACCATGACCTCGGCGCGGCGAAGTCCTTCCTGACCGGCGACTTCCTGGCGTACTACAGCCAGTTCACCCAGCAGGTGGTGGCCCCGGCCGCCAAGCAGAAGTCGGTCCGCACGGCCGCGACCGTCGTGCGGGCGGCGGTGTCGGAGCTGCGCCCGGACGAGGCCGTGGTCTTGGTCTTCATCAACCAAACCACCACGAGCGCCGAGAAACCCGATCCCGCCCTGGCCGCCAGCAGCGTCCGGGTCACGCTGCGCAAGGCCGACGATGCCTGGCGGATCTCGGCGTTCGACCCGGTGTAGCCGGTTCCGAGCCGACGCCGCGTCGCTAGGAAAATCGCATTCTCCCAAGAAGAGAACACGCTACAATTTAGGTATGCCTGACCTCTGGAGCGAGCTGCTCGCCTGCCTCGACCTCCGCCAGCGACCGACGTCTCCGTCGCCCGGAACGGCCGACACCCGGCCCGGCATCGGAGGCCGCCGCCGGGAGACGCTGACCGTCTACGAGGGATCGAGTCAACGGCTGGATCACGGTTGGCTGTACGGCGGGCAATTGCTCGCGCAGATCGTGCGGGCGTCCGTGTGCGCCTGCCCGGCCAAGGCCGTCAAATCGCTGCACGTGGTGTTCGCCCACGAGGGCAAGGGCGACGCCCCCGTCTTCTACATCGTGCAGCGACAGCACGAAGGCCGCTCGTTCGCGACACTCACGGTCACGGCCCGGCAGAAACGAGACATCGTCGCCACGGCGGTCGTCTCGATGCACGCCCACGAGGACGGTCCGCAACACCAGACCGTCACGGACATTCCGGAGATTCCCGGACCGCGACACCGCGTCCAGGTGCCCCTGCTGCCGTGGGAGACCCGATCGACCGCCGACTTGGACCAGACCGGCGCGCACCCGCCCGACTACGAGCTGTGGATGCGAACACCGCCGGTGCCGGCCGAATCAGGCCCCGCCCTCGCCGCCTACGCCACCGACCTGAGCCCGATCGGAACCGCCCTGCGCCCCCTGGAAGGCGTCGGACAGAGCGGCAACGGCACCGCGTTCACCTCGGCGACGATCACCCACTCGGTCTGGTTCCACCGCGCGTTCCACACCGACGACTGGTTGCTGCTGCGCCACCACAGCCCGCTCGTCGCGCACGGCCGCTGTTTCGGCAAAGGCGACATTCTCACCGAGGACGGGACGCTCGTCGCCTCGTTCGCCCAGGAGGGCCTGCTGCGGTTCCGTCCGTGACCAGCCTCCCCGCCCTTCTTCGACGCACGGAATGGACGAGCCATGGACCCGAACCCCCGGTCACACGGTCACGACGCACGAGCGGCAGGCCCCTACCGGGTCGTCCAGTGGGCAACCGGCGGCGTCGGCGCGCACGCGCTGCGGGCCGTGCTCGACCATCCCGGCCTCGCGCTCGCAGGGGTGCGGGTGCACGATCCCGCCAAGGCCGGGGTCGACGCGGGCATGCTGTGCGGATCGAGCGTCACCACCGGCGTCACCGCGACCACGGACGTCGACGAGATCCTGGCGCTCGGCCCGGACTGCGTGCTGTACATGCCTCGGCTGTTCGACGTCGACGACGTCTGCCGTCTTCTGGTGGCCGGGATCAACGTGGTCACCACCCACGGCGACCTCCGGCACCCGGACACCGTCGACCCCGCGGTGTGCGCCCGCGTCGAAGCGGCGTGCTGGTTCGGCGGGGCCTCGATCCTGAGCACCGGCATCGCGCCGGGCTTCGTCACCGAAACCCTGCCCGTCGCGCTCAGCTCGATCCAGCGCAGCATCGACCGGATGTCGATCGAGGAGAGCGTGGACCTCGCCGAGCCGGGAACGTCGCGATTGCTGCTGGAGACAATGGGTTTCGGTGCCGCGCCCGCGCCGTTCGACGAGCAGCGCCTGGCACACGCGGAACAGACCTTCGGCCCGTCGCTGCGCCTCGTCGCCGACGCCGTCCGGCTGCCCCTCGACGGGTTCGATGTCCTCGGCGAGGTCGCGCTCGCCGAGCACGACGTGCCGCTGGAGTGCACGACGCTGGCGGCGGGCACCGTGGCCGCTCAGCGCATCACGGTCTCCGGGCGGAGAGCCGGTCGCGTCCTGCTGCGGTTGCGGTCCACGTGGTACTGCACGTCCGCACTCCGGCCCGCCTGGCCGGTACGCGCCACCGGATGGCATGTGGCGATCGACGGCGAGACACCGATCGAGATGGATCTGCGCTATCCGGCGGATCCGAGCGGGATGAGCGCCATGTCGCCACGGTATGCCGCCAACCGCGCCGTCAACGCCGTCGCCTACCTGTGCGCCGCGCCGCCGGGAATCCGCACAACGCTCGACCTGCCGCCGCTGACCGCGAACCTCGGCTGAGTCGGTCACCGCACCTGCGAGAACAGCAATATTCAGATCTGAGAGTGATATTCTCGGTACATGAACGAAGGAGGCGCGCCCGCCGTGCAGAGCGAAACAGGCTCCACCCGAGGCGAACTCGCGCCCAACGCGCACACCGAGCCGCCCACCCGCCCGTCCGAGTCGGCCCGGACGGGCGCGCCGCGAACCCGCGAGTTTCGCGCGAGCTTGTGGAAGCACAGCCGGGCGTCGCGGAGGGACGCGCCGAACGCCGATGCCCCGCTGCGCGTGACGGTCCGGGACGTGCTCGACTACTTCGCGAAATGCCCCGCCTGCGGATACCCCGCGCAGGCGTCGGCGACGGTGCGGGAACTGCGGGACGGACGGGTCGAGACGGAGGTTCGGCCCAGTTGCGGGCTCCCCTGCGGCTGGCAGGGAAGCCCCCGGGTCTCCATGAGCGGGACCGGCTAGGGTCCGGCGCGGCAACAACCCGCACCCGTGCGGCGCCCGGACCGACCGGGCGCCTTTCGCCGTGCGCGTAAGCCTTCGCGTTCAGCCCGCCGCGACCAGGTCGGTGCCGCCCCACGGTCCGGTCAGCAGCAGCTCGCCACTGCGGAACGTCTCCGCGTCGGCGATACCGGAGGCCGGCGCACCGGCCGCCGCCAGGGCACAACCCTTGAACGCCTGCGCGGCGACGCTGAGCCGGTGATGAACCGCGCCCAGCCTGCGGTCGAGTTCCTCGGGCAGATCCTCACCCCACAGCGCGACTTCGATCAGACCGTGATCCAGACAGTCCAGCACGCCGTGCCGGACGCGGGCGTCGGCGGCGAACAGTTCCGGAGCCACCGCCACCGCGTGCGGCCAGGTGTCGTGCACCGGCGTGGCCAGCGAACCTTCGAGGTCCAGGACGGTGGCGCCGAGAATCTGCAACGGCCGCACGTCGGAGCAGTCGGCCAGCAGCACCGTCACCTCCCAGCCCGCCATCGTCCGGTCGCACAGCCAGCCGCCCGCGTGGCGCACGACGTCGACGGCCGTCGCGGCGACGACGGCGAGCCGGTACCGCAGTAGATGCTGCCGCGCGTGCGCGCGCCACCCCGCGACCGAATACGCTCCACCGACGCCTTGGTCTACGGAGTCGGAATATCGAGCAGCCATGCTCACCCTCCCTGCACTGGGCCCATCGGCCGATCTCGGGCGGTTGAGGCCCCGCCCCGCGGAGGCGACCGACTGTGGCCGGTAACACACTCTCGTGCAATGAAAGGTAGCTTCTCTTTCGCAGAGAATCAATACTCGTGCCGCTACCGGACGAGCCCTTCGCACCACCGCAGGCGCCACACGGATCGCCCCCACTTGCGGGGGCCGCGGCGGAACAAACCCGGCCTACCCGCACATTGACTACGCGGCAACGCTTTGGAAATGTGATAGTCCGATACGAGAGTTAAGTTCTCTTAACTGACAGGAGAAGGCCGATGACTCTGCCTCCGTTGCCGCAGGACCAATGGGACGACGCGGTGGACGCCGCGCTGTCCCGCATGCTGCCCGCCGAACGCCGCAACCCGCGCGCGGCGGGAAACGCACTCGCGACGATGGTTCGCCACCCGGCCCTGACGAAGGCGTTCCTGAGCTTCAACGTCCATCTGCTGTTCGGGTCCACGCTGACGCCCCGGCTGCGCGAACTCGCCATCCTGCGGGTCGCCCACCAGCGTGGCTGCGAGTACGAATGGCATCACCACACCCGGATGGGCGCCGAGGCCGGGCTCACCGAGAGCGATATCGCCGCGGCCCGAGGATCGGCAGCCGCCACGGACGAGTTCGACCGCCTGCTGTTGCGGGCGGTGGACGAACTCATGGAGAAGTCGGCGCTGTCCGAGGAGACCTGGGCCGACCTCGGCGAACGCCTCGACGAGCGGCAGCGTATGGATCTCGTCTTCACAGTCGGTGGATACACGACGCTGGCGATGGCCTTCAACACCTTCGGCGTCCAGGTCGAACACTGACGTCGGCGCCGACCCGGAGTTCCTGGCGAGTTCGACGGGTCGGCACCGGGTGACAGCGATCAGCCGCGCGGCAGACCGAGCACGCGCTCCGCGATGATCGTGCGCTGGATCTCCGAGGTGCCGCCCGCGATGGTGCCGGCGAAACTGCGGATGTAGCGCTCGAACCAGCCGGACGAGAAGTGATCCAGATTCAAGGGATTCGGGCGGGAACTCATGGCGGGGTGGGCGAGCCCGTCGACCCCGACGGCATTCAACGCCTGTTCCGACGCCGATTGCACGGCTTCCGAACCGAGCACTTTCAGGATCGACAGGGCCGGCACGTCCTGCTCGCCGCGCGCCTCCCGCGCCAAGGCCGCCGACCCGAGCAATCGCAGGGCATGCGAGTCCATCACCAGCTTCGCGTACGCGTCGCGGTCGAGCACGGTCCGGGGGCGGAAATCTCCGAGCAGGTCCTCGAGCCGGTCGGCGTACCCCAGCCACAACAGGGTCCGTTCGTGACCGAGCGAACCGGTGGCCACCGACCAGCCCTGGTTCGGCGCACCGATCAGGTTCGCCGCGGGGACACGGACGCCCTCGAAGTAGACCTCGTTGAAATCCAGGTCGTCCGGGGAGCACACCGAGGGGAACGGCCGTCGGGTGACCCCGGGCGTGTCGGTCGGGATCAGCAGAACGCTGATCCCGCGGTGCTTCGGGGCGGTGGGATCGGTGCGGACGAAAGTCAGCAGCACGTCGGCGTCGTGTGCGCCGGAGGTCCACACCTTCTGCCCGTCGACCACGTAGTCGTCTCCGTCCCGCACCGCTCTGGTGCGCAGTGATGCCAGGTCCGACCCCGCTCCCGGCTCGCTCATCCCGAGCGCCGCGGTGATCTCGGCCCGCAGGATCGGCACCGCCCAGCGCCGCTTCTGCTCCTCGGTGCCGAACGACAGCAGCGATGCCGCGACGATCCCCACGCCTTGCGGGTTGAAGCTGTGGTAGATCCGCCGCTTGGACAGTTCCTCCAAGTGCACGTACTGCTGCAACACCGTGGCGTCGCGCCCACCGAACTCCGGCGGATTCGCAGGCAGCAGCCACCCGTTGTCGAACAGCAGACGTTGCCACCGCCGCGCCCATTCCGGCACGTGCGCACTGGATTTCGAACGCTCCGCCGCCTCGGCCTCGCTGGGCAGATGCTCGGTCAGGAACGCGACGAACTCGGCACGGAACGCCTCGACGTCGGGATCAAAGGTGAGCTGCACGGTACTCCTCCACGATGAGCGCTCGATGCTCGGCCGCGCCGCCGAGCATCAGCTCGCCCGCCTTGGCCCGCTTGAGCGCGAACTGCAAGTCGTTCTCCCAGGTGAAACCCATGGCGCCGAACAGTTGGATGCCGTGGCGGAAGACCAGCGCCTGGCACTCCCCCGCCGCGGCCTTGGCCATGGACGCGGCCATCCGGCGCCGCGGATCGTCCGCGGCCAGGCACAGCGCGGCGAAGTAGCCCAGCGCCCTGGCCCGCTCGATCGCGATGTGCATGTCGGCGGCCTTGTGCTGCACCGCCTGGAACGAGCCGATGACGGTGTCGAACTGACGGCGTCCGCGCACGTGCTCGATGGCGAGGTCGAGGATGCGCTGACAGGCGCCGACAGTGGTCAGCGCCAGACCGGTGAGCGCGTGCTGCCGAGCGCGTTCGGGATCGGCCTCGCTGCGGTCACCATCGCCGACCCGCACGCCGGCGAAGCTCACCTCCGCGACGTGCAGCACCGGATCGAAGACCGAGACGCGTTGTGTGGACACCGCCGCGGCGGGCACGACGAACACACCGGCATCGGTGACCACGGCGAAGCGCTCGGCCCGGTCACCGTCGAGCACATTGTGCGCCGTGCCGTCCAACCGCCATCCCGAGCCGTCACGCCGCGCGACGACACCGGAATAGACCGCGGCGCAAGGCCGTTCGATCCGCCCCGCATCCGGGACGAGCGGCGCGAACTGGGACGTCGAGGCCAGGAAAGGGGTGGGGTCGGTGGCGCGGCCCAATTCCTCGAGCACGATGCCCAATTCGACGGCGAGAGCCGGATCCGTCAGCTCGCTCCAGCCGACGTCGACGTAGGTCTGCCACAGCGAGCCGGGTTCGAGATCCTTGTCGACGATGTCCCGAATCAGCGCGGGTGGGCACTGCTTCGCCGTGACCTCCCGCGCTGTCTCGCGCAATAGTCGCTGGTCGGCGTCGAACTCGAACAGCATGTCGACCTTCTTCCCTGTCGCAGCATCGCGTGCACTGGACAGAGAATATCATTCTCATTTTAGAAAGTCGCGATCCGATCATTGCCGTAGGTCAGACGGCGCGCGCCTCGGAGATCCGGCTCGTCGCCCGCTCGAGCGCGGCGTTCACGTCTCGCACGAAGCCGAGCAGCGTCCGCAATGTCGCGTCGTCGTCCGGCAGCCCTTCGTCGAGGGCGGCGAGTTCCCCGTACAGCGGAGCCACCGCCACCTCGGCCCGGACCGCGACGAGTTCGACCCGCACCCGCCGCCGGTCTTCCGCGTCCCGGCTGCGCCGCACATATCCCGCCCGTTCCAATCGGTCGACCACCGTGGTGATCGCGCCGCCGCGGGTGATGCCCAGCCGGTCGGCCAACTGCCCCGGGGTGAGCGGACCCAGCATGCTGAGCAGGTTCAGCGCACTGAGGTCGGTGACCGTGATGCCGAGCCGCGCCGCGACCGCCGAATGGAACACCACCGTCTGAGTGGCCTGCTTCCGCAATTCCTCGCGTAGGGCGCCCAAGGTCTCGTCCCGCCCGCTCGATGCCGCCATCGCGTCTCCCTCCATCAGATCTCTCTATGTTCGAGATACTCCGAGAGCGAGAATAACCGCGGTATGGGGAATGCGGTGGGACTCGCGCGGTGAGCGCGTCGAACGTGGTCCGCGCGCGAGTTCGGGCGCTTGCGGACGACTCCGCGTAGCGAGGTAATGGAAGGAGGCGGATGCGAATCCCGCCCGCTGCCGAGTCCCCGATTCGGCGGCCCGCATCCGCCGGCAACCGAATCCGCCGGAAGGGGGGCGCCCGGCACTCACGACAGCGAGGTGCGTCATGAACGAGAAGGTGCGTGCGACGGCATCAGCCCTGGCGATCGCCTCCGGCATCGCCATCGGGTCGGGTACCGCCTCGGCCGAACCGGCGGCCATGGAGCCGCGGCAGGAAGCCATGGCCGGATTCTCGGCCCCACCGTGCTTGCCCTTGATCCTCCCGCCCGCCGTGAACGTCAACGCGTTCTTGATCTGCCTCGCCTGACGTTCGCGCCTCGAACCGGTCGGCAGGCACAGACTCGGCCTCGACGAGAGAAGGCCCAACCCGGCGCCCAGAAACCGGCGGTGGGCGCGCAAACCTGGCGAATCTCCTCCCGGCGCATCGTCGGGTGATGCGCCGGGAGTCGAGTTCACCGTTCGATCACGCCGTGGGCGCGGGACTGAACACGCCGAAATGATTGCCGGAGGTGTCCAGCAAATCGGCTGATATCAGTCCGTCCGCGCTGGTGACAGGCGCGGTCAGCACTTCGGCGCCCAGGGCCTTCGCTGCCGCCACGGTGGCAGCGACATCTTCGACGACCACCATGAAGGTCGCGTGATTGGCCGCGCTGTCCGGGGTGTGCGCGACGCCACCGCTCGGTACCTCGCTGCCGGAGTAGTGGATCAGTTCGTACCCGTCGTCGCTCGGGTACGGGCTGAAGGACCAGCCGAACAGCTCGCCGTAGAACTCCTTGATCTGCTCGGGCTTGTCACTGCCGACCTGGAACCAGGTCACCGTGTTGTACGGAGGAGTGCTCATTGATCATCTCCGGAATCTCGGGGTCGTGGTCTTGCCGAACCACGATCTCCCGCCCCGGCGACAACCCCCTGTCGGTGTTTCCGAATCAGCTCTACAGCGCGACGACCCGAAGCCCGGTATCCGGAATGTCCCAGGCCGACCCGTCGAACGGGCGGTGCGGCGCGGACAGTTCGGTCGTCGCCGCCGACGTGATCCGGTCCAGACGGAAACAGCGCGGGCTGTCGCGCAGCCTGCACCGAGCCGCCAGGTACCAGCCGTTGACCCCGTGCACCAACGCGAACGGCTCGACTTCGCGTTCGGTATGCGCGCCGAACCGGTCGAGGTAGCCGATCCGCAGCACTCTGCCGATTTCGATGGCTCGTTCGATCACCGCCGGGATCTCGCGGTCGGCCTGTGCGTCGTCGCCGGACAGCAATCGGATCCGCCCGGCGAGATCGCGTGCGGCGACCGCGTCGCGTTCCGGCAGCACCGCCACGATCTTGCGCAGTGCGCTGTGGCCCGCCCGCTCGAACGGGCCACCACGATGGCGGGCCAGCGCGACCGCCAGCGCGACGGTCTCGGCAGGTGTGAGATTCAGCGGCGGCAAGGACATGCTTTTGTCCAGCGCGTACCCGCCGCGCCTGCCGACATCGGCGTAAATCGGAATACCGGCCTGCTGCAGCGCGCAGATATCCCGTTCGATCGTCCGGACGCTCACCTCGTACCGCTCGGCCAACTCGCGGGCGCTGCGCAATCGCGGCGAGATCGCCCGCAGCTCTTCGACTATCGCGTACAGCCGATCGGTCCGGTTCACGCGGTCACCGTAGCGCCGCACACCGACACATCCCGCTCACTTCTCAGCTCCACGGAATCCGATGCCAGGATTCGCTCGGAGCGTGTTATTCACCCCGCCGGGCTCTCGCGCGTCGCTTGCCTTCGTGCATGGCTTGCACCCGGGCCACCGGAATCGTGTGGCCCTCCTCGACCAGGTCCTGGGGAAGATTTTGCGGGGCGGGCATTTCCGTCTTCCAGGGGTCGTCGTCGCCGATCAGCCCGGGCACGGTCCGCAGCGTGAAATCGGCCGGTGTCACGTCATCGAGGTCCGACCAGCGCAGCGGGAAGGACACGGTGACGCCCGGCCGGATACGCGGGCTGTAGGCCGCGGCCACGGTGGCACCGCCGGCGCGGGTCGCATCGAGGAAGACCCTGCCGTGGCGGTCTTCGCGAATGAAGGCGGTCGTGCCGACGGAGGGATCGAGGCGTTCCGCACGGGCCGCGACCGCCCGCGTGGCCGCGGCGGCGTCCTCGACACCGATACCCCCCGCCACCGGTACGAAGATATGCAGCCCTTTGGACCCGCTCGTCTTCACTGCGCCCGCCAACCCGTCGGCGGCCAGCGCATCCCGGATCAGCCGCGCACCGGCCACCGCGTCGGCGAAGGTCTGGCCCGGTGACGGATCGAGATCGAGCACGAGATGTGTGGGTTCCGGTGCGGAATCCGCGAGGAACAAGGTCGGGTGATACTCGACCGCCCGCTGATTACCGAACCAGATCAGCGTCCGCAGGTCATCACAGAGCGCATAGGAAATCTCGCGCCGCGAACTCTCCGCCCACACCGTCACCCGCCGAACCCACTCCGGCGTGTACTTGGGCAGATTCTTCTGCATGAAAGGGTCTTGTCCCGGCCGAACACGCACCACCGACAGCGGCCGGTCACGCAGCACCCGCACCAGCCGCTCCCCTACCGCCTCGAGATAGTCCACCAGATCCCGCTTGCTCGCCTCAGCTCCCTCGAACAGCGGCTGATCGAGATTGGACAGCGCCACACCGTGACGAACCTCTTCCTGGCCCACCGGGCCACCATGCCCGCCCGCGCCATCCAGGTCAACCCGCCACCGCGCCGCGCGGTAACGATCCGGCGGCTTTCGGAAACGGACAGATATGGGTGTTCAAACTCGGACGCGAAAGGGAATTCAAGCCTCAGGCCTCGCACCGTGAGACCTGAGGAGGACCCCATGGACGAGCCGGTGTGCACCGATTGCTGGCGCCGTGACAACCTCAGCTTCGCGCAACGACTGGACCCCGCGTTCATCTCGCCCGGTCCGGTACATCGATGCGCGGCGCACCTGACCCAACAGCAGGAGCCACCCGGCGACCCCGGGCGCACCCCGCAGGCCGCGTAAGCCTCGTCGCGCGAGGAGTCGGGACCGCGCGGCCATCCTGTGGATGTTCGTGCGGCGGCAACGCGGGTGGTGCCTTGCACCGGTCCTCGGGTCAGCGCGTCGCCCACGCGGACTGCGCCCGGCCGATCCGGAGCACTGTGGCCGTCAGGCAACCGGCGGCCACGGTGAACAAGACGGTGGCCCCCGTGCGCAGCGCGCTGTAGAGGAACAGGGAGTCGATGTCGGAGTCCGTCATCGACTGGATGGTGGCGTCGTCGTCGGGCAGCTTCAGCGAGCTCGCCCAGAACACCACCCAGGCCAGGATCCACGCGGACCACCAGACCACGATCAACGCGAGGTTTCGACTCCGTGCCGCCGAAGCCCGGTCCACGTCACCGACGAACACCGCAGGAAACCACAGCGATACGACAGGCACCACCCAGGACCAGATCGCCCACGGTCGCGCCAGCCGGTGCGTCTGCGCGGAGAAACCGTCGGCGTTCGCCCGGGCCCGCCACAGCCAGGTGATCAGGAGCACCCAGGCCACCAGCATCGCCGGGAAGGAGAACAGCCACAGCGCCGCCTCGATCGGGAGCAGCGTGTCGCGGGCCGACTGGTAATCGGCCTGGTCGATCGCACCGTCGAACCGCGCCGCCACCGTCCGGTAACCGATCCACCGCAGGACGACAGCCGTCCACTGCATGAGGACCACCAGCGCGGCCACGAAAACGAAAGCCCACCCGAGCCCTTGGACAGCTCGGAAACGCCCGGATTGCAATTGCATATCCCGCCCCTTTTCCGTTCGTTCACACCGTAGTTCACCGCCGGGCGGGGGCGCACGAGATTCGCTGCGGGGCAGAAGTATTGATGCCCGCCCGTCCGTTCACCGAGGGGCACCGGCATAACCGGGCGCTGACTTTCACCATCTTCACCCAGGACAGCCGACACACGATCACCGCAATACGGCAGAGACATTCCATGCCGATCGCGCCGGAGTTCGCGCGGCGGCCACCCGCCATTGGCGTGTCGGCCGTTGCCCGCCGAATCGTTCGAATGCTAACTTGCTCGGCGCACCGAGTATTCGACTGTGGGGGTTGTGATGACCAGGACGACCAAGCTGGTGTTGGGCGGTTTCGCCGTCGCCGTGTCAACCTTTGTCGGAGCCGGGGTCGCTTCGGCGGACGAGTCGCAGCCCTGGGAAGGTGACCACACCCCGATCACCTCGCAGATGTGCGTCGACGGCGGAGGCGTCCTCGACGGACTCATCTGTCGTGGTGGTCTCTACGAGGGATTCATCGTCGCCCTCTGACATCCCGCGCTGTCGAACACCTTCCCAGCAGGCGTACGCGCAACTACGAAGATCGATGAGTGCTATGTGCTGCAACCATATCGGCAGCGTCGATGAACTGACGAGGTGAAGGTGCGAACCAGGCGGCTTCGAAATAATGCTGTGCTTATCCGGACCGTCGGCTGACCAAGCCGTTACGGCGCCGCCCGGGTCGCGCGCCTGGGTTCAGCGGCTCCGGCTCGACACCGATCATTTGCCCGGTTCGGCATCCAGTTTCGATGTCTTGTCGGGTCCGGCCTGCCGACCGGTCGGCGGGTACTCGCAGTCGACCTGCGTCACGTCGATGTCGCGGGCTTCGGTGTCGTTGTCGCCGCCGTGGCGGGCTTGAACGGTGTAGACGACGGTACAGGCCCGTCCGTGACCGTCGGTGAAAGTCTTGTAGTACATCTCGTCGTCGGGCGGAGCAGACTCACACCCGGCAGTGGCGACAGCGACGCAGGCAAGTGCCGCCACCGCCAAGGCGCGGGATCTCATACGCATTTCGCGATGCTATCGCGAGATTCCTTCTATCGCAGTCGAATTCCGTTGCGCGACGCGGCGTTCGCCCGGTCCGGCGCAACCACGCCTCGCCCGCAGGTATGCGTCCGGTGCGAGGTCACCGTGTAGGAGCCGTCATATCGACCGGGTGGTCGCCGTTGGACAGGGCGGTGACCACGCAGGTGCCGAGCGTTCCGAGACGGTCGTAGAGGGTGGCGGTGCCGATCGAGATGCCCTCGGCAGGCACGGCGTCCTCGGCGCGCAGGCCGAGTTCGCAGTCGACAGGCGGGCGCGACAGGGTCATCGTCACGTCGGCGTTGATGTAGCCGACGCCGCGAGAACCCCAGTGGCACACCTGGTTGGTGAAGTCGGCGACCATGGCGGCGTGCTGGAACGGGGTCAACGGCTCGCCGGCCACCAGCGGCAGCACCATCGCCACCCAGCAGATCTTGCGGTCGTCGTTCTGATGGTCGGCGCCGTCGCGGTTCCATTCGCTGTCGCCGCTGCGGAACAGCGGCATGTCACCGACGGCCATGGCGCCCTCCGGCGGCGCAGGCAGCTCGTCACCCGCGCTCCACACCTGTCCCGGCGGTGGGGTGCCGGGGCTCAGGAACAGGGCGGTGGCACGGGCGCGCACCCGATCGTTCTGCACGATCGCGGCATCGGCCACGGTGATTCGCCTGCCCCGGCGCACCCGCTCGCCGCGGACCGTGATCGGCCGGTCCAGTACCGGCCGGAACAGATCCACGGTCAACCGGGCGGGCACGAATCCGTCCGGACAGCACGTCTCCAGTTCCCGCGCCAGCAGCCCGGACACCGGCGGACCGCCGAGATGGTCGCTGTTCCACACACTTCGTGCGATCCGATCGGCGACCACGACGTCGCCGTGACGAGTGAAGAAGCCAACCACAGAACCACCTCCGAGAATGATATTCTCATGCTAGCCGCACGCCGCCTAAGCCGGTGCGGCGCGGTGACCAATGCCGTTGGGGCGCCTCACAAGTCGTTCACAGTTCGGGTTTGCCGGTGAAGATCATTTCCGCCAGAAGAAGTGATGGACCACCCCACTCGGGCTCGGTATCCGCTCCAGATGGAAACGGTCGACGAGCTCGTCGGGGCTCGTCCACAGCCTTTCCCCGCGACCGAGTTCAGCCGGCGCGACGGCGATGTGCAGCGTGTCGATCAGATCGGCCGCGAGGAACTCCCGGACCGTGGTGACACCGCCGCCGATCCGCACGTCCTTGCCCTCGGCGGCCTCGAACGCCTGCGCCAACGCGTCCTTCGCGGACGCATCGACGAAATGGAACGTGGTGTCTCCCAGCGTGATCGAGGGCCGCTCGTAATGCGTGAGGACGAACACCGGGGTATGGAACGGCGGTTCGTCGCCCCACCATCCCTGCCAGTCGTAGTTCTCCCACGGTCCACGCTGCGGGCCGAATTTGTTCCGGCCCATGATCTCGGCGCCGATGTTGTTGGTGAAGTCGCGAGTGCAATAGTCGTCGAGGCCGTAGGTGCCCCCGGGTTCGGTCCGGGTGGGCCAGTGCGCGGTGGCGCCCGCCCAGAAGAAAAGCGCACTCGGATCGGCGTGACCAAATGGGCGGTCGAGGCTTTGCCCCTCCCCGGCGCCGTATCCATCGCTGGACACAGTGAAGTTCTGAACGCGGACCAACTGTGGCATCGAAACCCTTTCTGGTTGCAATCTGCAATCAGTTAGAAACCTACCTGGACTGATCTCACGATGCAATCGGTTGGCAACTCCAGGCCGCGAACGAAGAGTGCTCGTACCGTTCGAGCAACGATCGAAGGTCGCGACACCAGGGCCGTCTTCAACCTCACTCCGGGGGAGCAGGAGTAACGTCGGCCCAACCTCGACTTCACGGTCGGGGAACGTTTCACAGTCACTGCGGCTCCGGCCCTGCACCGGGGCCGCAGTGCTGGAACCTCTCACCTCGCCGCGCCAGCCTTCCAGCGTTCAGCGCCGACCCAGCTGTCGTACCCCTCGCCCAGCGCCGTGTCCATAACCTCGCCCATAACGGAGCGCTCCTACCCGAGGGGTGACCAACGCACTTGGAGGTGCGTACTTCCCGCTGGGAAGTTACCCCCCGATAGTTATCAGGGACAACGACCGAACATCAGCAGCGAGGAGACCCCACCATGAGCAAGTCCACCTTCCGCACCGCCTTCGTCCGTACCCCGGGCGGCCCCGACTCGATCGAGATCGCCGAGGTTCCCGTCGTCGAGCCGGGGCCGGGTGAGGTCCGGGTCGAGATCGCCGCCGCCCCGGTCAATCCCGTCGACCTCGCGGTCGCCGGCGGCGTCTTCCATGGCATGGGGTTGATCGATCAGCCCGACCGCACGGGCTTGGGCTGGGACTTCGCCGGCGTCGTCGTCGCCACCGGTCCCGGCGTCGACGTGGCAGTCGGCGCCCGGGTCGCCGGGCTGGTGACCGGCTTCGACCGTGACTTCGGCACGTATGCCGAACAACTCGTCGTGGCGGCCGCCGATCTCGCCGTCGTGCCCGACAACCTGGATCTGATCCCGGCGTCGACGGTGCCGCTCAATGGCCTGACCGCGGCTCAGATCCTGGATCTGCTCGGCGACGCGCCCAGCGACGGCAATCGTTTGCTGGTGACCGGGGTGGCCGGCGCGGTCGGCGGATACCTCGCCGCGCTCGCGCCCGGCCGCGGCTGGCAGGTGACCGGTCTGGCCAGATCCGAGGACGAGCAGTTCGTCCGCGGTCTCGGCGCGGGCTTCACCACGCACCTCGAGCCGGGCTGGGACGCGGTCGCCGACGCTGCCGCGCTCCAGGATCGGGGGCTCGCGCTGGTCCGCGACGGCGGGACGTTCGTCGGCGTCCGGCCGAACGCGGAACCGGCCGCGGAGCGCGGGATCGCCGTGCACGCCGTGGCCGTCCGCCCGGACGGCCCGCGACTGGCCGAGTTGCTCGGCCGCACCGCGTCCGGCGAGCTGCCCGCCCGAGTGCACGCGGTGCTACCGCTGGACCAGGCCGCCGACGCCCATCGGGCAGTGGCGAAGGGCGGGGTGCGCGGCCGCTTCGTGCTCCAGCCCTGACCGGTTCACCGTCTCGCCGGGCTCGGATCGCCCAGTCCGGCCGGGGTGACTCGCGGCTAGCCGTCGAGCGCATCGGTGAAGCCTTCCGTGTAGCCGAGGACGAGCAGCCGCTGCCGCGAGATCAGTGAGGCGAGTTCCGGCCATCCGGTGGCTTCCCCGGCTCCGTAGAGGTGCACGAGGTCGGTGACGACAGCGCGCGCCTCTTCCATGGTCGGGGCGGCCGGGCGGTCGAAGGCGAGCAGTGCCGCACCGATCCCGAAGTGGCGGTAGCCGTGCGCCGCCATCCGCCGCACGACGGCGTGGTTCTGGAATACGTCCCAATCGCCGGTGAAGTAACCGTTCGGAATCCCGGCGATCGTGAGGTCGTCAGCGGCGACAGGCACGCGCTGGACCAGCACCACGTCATCGAGCGCACGGTCCGGGGTTCGATTCACCTCCACCAGCGCCGCCACCTGCGCCGCGCCCCCGGTTCGCGTTGCTGCCAGCGCATCCCACCGGATGCGGTGCGCGTGATCCTCGAGTGCCGCGGCGATGTAGGCGGTCCGCGCGTTGTCGATGCGGTGCCTCGCGACCGGATCCTGCTTGTCGTCCTCGACCTCCTCGAACCAGAGCCGGTCGTCCTCGGCGGCGTGCATGCTGGTGTAGAGACACTGGTCGACGTCATCTAGCGTGCACAGCAGCCGCGCGGGACCATGCGCGACGCGTAGTTCGTCGAGAACGGCGAGCAGTTCCGAGAACGACTCGACTCCCTCGAGTCGCGCCACCGTGTTGGTATTCAAGCGGCCCCGCACGATCGGTCCGGGGATTGGGAATCGCGTCACTCGCATGCTGGTGATCTTCCGCGCTGAGCAGCGAGTCGGATCCACGCCCTCGGCGTCGTCACCCGCGCCACCGACAATCCCGCGGAGACTCCACAACCCGGGTCGGCCGATTTTGGGAGGTTTCGTAAGCACGTGGGCTGACGTTGACAGGTGGTCAGAGCCGCCTTAGGTTTCATCGCGCCGGTGCGGAAGTCTCGGCGACACAACTGCTCCGCTGTCGTGACGAGAGGTCGTCGATGTCGACACAATCGTTGGCGAACCATGGCCGGTTCGGTAGACATCGTGCGGGTGTTCTCCGGTTCCTGAGATCCGGCACGCTGACCATCGCTCTGGTCGTCGCGGCCGCCGCGCCGAGCGCGACAGCGCAACCGAACGGCCTGGAGCGTACCGAGTCCGTCGTGGTCTCTTCCTCGCCGATCACGTCGGTGGTGGAATCGGTGGTGAGTGTGCGTATTCCACTCTCGGCCGCGGCCGGGCCGCATCCAGCTGCCTGCGACCGGCTGTCGTATCTGCGCTACCGGGACGCCGCGGGCCCGGCGCGCTCGGCGGACGCCGACGCCGTTCTGGTGGCGCAGCCGGGGATCTTCGAAGGGGCGGGCGCGTTCGACAGTGTCGCTCGCAATACCGTCGCCGCGGCGGCGAGGCAGGGCAGGCACCTCGAGTTCTGGGCGCTGGACCGCCGCTCCAACTGCCTGGAGGACGATTTCGGCAGGCAGGCGGGTTTGGCGGCGAACGACGTGCACCTCGCCGTCGACTACTACTATCGCGGCGCGGAGATCGGCGGCCGCCGTTTCGGCGGCGTGGTGCCCAACGACCAGCTGGGCTGGCTCGGCCATATCGGTGTCGCGCAAACGGTTCAGGACCAATACGATCTGCTCACCGCCGAACTGCCGGACCCGCAGGTGCGCAAGCGAAAGGTGCTGTGCGGCGGTCATTCCCTGGGCGGCGTGATCACCGGATTCTTCGCCGAGTGGGACTTCGGCGGCGCCGCGGGCGCCGATCAGTGCGCAGGCTATTTCGCCCTCGACTCCTCGATCGACACCTCGCTGTCCGCGCTCAACGGCATCCCCGACATGCTCGACCTGTCCGTCGGCGGCATCGGCTCGGCGGGCGCCGCGGCCGCGCTCGACGCCGGTGTGCTGCCACGCGTGCTGGCATTGCCCGCGGTGATCAACCCGGAGACGATGAACCTGCTCGGGATCGCCGGGCTGGCCGCCTATCTCGCGCCCGACGCCGAATCCGACCTGGCGCGGTATGTGCCCGGCAGTCTCAACCAGGAGGCCACCTACCGGGTCTTGATGTCGCGGAACGTGGCTGCCGCCGCGACCGGCTCGCCGTCGGTGCGTGATTTCCGGGTCACCAACGCGGCTGCGCTCGGGGCGTTCCTCGACGCCAACTCCCAGCCGCTGGCGTTGCTGCAAGCCGGATTCGGATTCTTCGACGGCGGGACGGTAGCGGACAAGGACTTCCCGGTTCCCGGCGATGTCGCCGCGGTTCCGGCGTTGCGCGGGCTCACCGGCATGCTGTTCGGTCCGGATCGCAAAGCGATCCCGGATCAGCCCAACGGCCCGCTCTATACCTGGCGCGACTACGACGAGACAGCAGCGGCCGCTTCGGACCGGCACGGCGCACCGTTCACCGACGCGACACATGAGGTCACCGATATCGCCGACCTCTCGCGCAGCCTGGCAGCGCAACC
The DNA here is from genome assembly GCF_013315795.1 of Nocardia barduliensis. Classification (GTDB taxonomy): domain Bacteria; phylum Actinomycetota; class Actinomycetes; order Mycobacteriales; family Mycobacteriaceae; genus Nocardia; species Nocardia barduliensis. Next base: position 39,218 of record NZ_JABLTE010000002.1, on the reverse strand, counting down.
GCTGGACTTCACCGAGTGGTACTTCCCGACGAAACTCTCGCTGGACGTCTTCCAGTCGCAGGCGCCCGAGATCACGCGTCACCGCACTCATCCCGGCGGCATACTCGCGAATCCGACCATCAACCTGATCGGCGGCGCCGGAGTCGTCCTCGCGACAGGGTGGCGTGGTCACGGCGAGACCGTCACCGCACCCGGATACCACCACCTCGACGTGCTCACCGCCGCGGCGAGGCAATCCGGCGGGCAACCGGAAATCATCTCCACCAATCTGGCCCGCTTCGCCCTCGAACGCGTCGACCGCCCCTGACCCGGCGGCCACCGCTCCCCCCGGGCAGATCGATCACGGTCTCATGAGCCGAGCGAGGCGGTCCCACGCCGGGGACGAGGCCCCGGGCTGGGACTGCGCGGCCAGCCGGGCCATGGCCGGGTCGGCGACGGGGCGGGTCTCGGATCGGCTGTGGTGACCGGCGAACCAAGTCCGCGTTCGGTCGGCGAGAGCGGGAAGACGAGGATCGTCCGGTGACCAGTCGTAGGCGGTGTCGTGTTCGAGGTAGAGGGCACGGAATTCCGGATCGGCCATCAGCTCGCGCTTTTCGGCGATCCACACGGCGGCGTCCTCGGGTGAGGCCGTCTGCATGAGGATCCAGCCGTCGCGTTCCAGGCGGATGTGGCGCTCGCTGACGCCGAGTTCGCGGAGATCGTCGAGGTAGTCGGCGGCTTCCGGAGAGACGAAAAGCCGGTCGCCGCCGCGCAACTGGGCGAGTTGCTCGCGGGTTCGCCGCAGCCGCGCGACGCGGTCCCGGAGTTCGCGATCGATCTCGGCGATGGCCGCGGTGAGCGCCTCCGGGTCGGCGTCGAGGAGTTCTTTGATGCGGGCCAGCGGCACGCCCGCATCGGCAAGCGTCCTGATCTTGACGAGGTCGACGGCGTCTCGGGCGCTGTAGCGCCGGTAGCCGGACGAGTCGCGGTCCGGCTCGGCGAGCAGACCGCGCTCGTGATAGTGGCGGATGGCTTTGATGGTCACTCCGGCGTAGTCCGCGAGCTTGCCGATGGTGATCATGGGGACATCCTTCCACTCGGCCGTCGGGTCGACGGTCAGGCCCGTCGGGTCAAGCGGCCGCCGCCGTTGCGGAAGCGCGCCCGGCCGTCTCGGACGTCGTGGTAGGAGACCAGCAGCAGTCGCAGGTATCCGTCGAACGTCTCGAGCGGGTATCCGGCGGGTGCGAAAAGGCCGGGCGCGATCGGCACATAGCGCTGTGGCGGGGCGGAGGTCGCGCCACCGGCGAACGCGGTGAAGATGCGCTCCTGCGATTCGTCCGCCGGTTCGTAGGTCATCCGCTCCTCGAGCTGGCCGTCGACGACGCTCACCTCGACGCGCAGCTGGTCGGAACGATAAGTGCCCACATACGGCGTGAGGTCGACATCCTGCGCTGATCCGGTCACCAGCGGCGGGATGCGGACGCCGAGGTGCTCGCGCAGCAGACTCCGCAGGATCTGGTCCTGCAACATGATGGCGCCCGGGGTGTTGCCGAACGCGGCGAAGACCAGGTCGTGTTCGGGGACGACGCACAGGAGGGACACGCCGCCGGGCGAGGCACCCGACATGGCCAGGACCGTCGTGTCGCCGAACGGGTACCGCACCCAGCCCAAGCCCATCGGCGGGACGTTCGGGGTGGCCATGTCATAGGAGACCTGCTGCATCAGCGCGGTCGACTCGGCTGAGAGGACACGTGCGCCGGAGGGGGACACGCCGCCGGCGAGGTGGGTCCGGCCGAAGGCGAGCAGGTCTGCGATGGTGCCGATCGGCGTGCCCCCGGCAGGTCCCCAGGTGTCGGGCAGCATGAACATGCCGGTGGGCTCGGCCGCCATGGTCTCCGGGTTCAGGAAGTGCCCGATCGCGGTGCTGCGGAGAATGGCCTGCTCGGCCGAGGTGCTCGAGTGCGGCATGCCGACGGGGGCGTAGATGTCGCGCTCGAGCAGAGCGGGGAAGGGCACGCCGGTCACGACTTCCAGCAAGCGGCCCGCGACGATCATGCCGCCGTTGGAGTAGCTGAGCTGCTCGCCGGGTTCGAACAGTGCGCCGCCGCTCGTGGCGAGCCCGTCGACATAGGTCTTCAGGGCATCGCGGCCTGCGGCGTCGGGGAAGAACAGATCGGCATCGATGCCGTTGGTGTGCGAGATCAGGTGCCGGACAAGGATCTTCTCCGCCGCGCCCGGCACGGACAGGGCGAATTCCGGCAGGTACCGAACCACCGGCGCGTCGAGGTCGAGCGATCCGCGCTCGACCTGCTGGAGGACCAGCGTGGTGGTCAGGACCTTGGTCACCGAGCCGAAGAGGAATCCGGTGTCCTCGAGCATCGGCGCGCCGGTGGCGACGTTCGCCGTGCCGTGCGCGACGACGACCTGCTCGCCGGCGTGGTGGACACCGGCGACGAACCCGGGGACATGCTCGGATTCGCAATAGGCGGCGGCCTGCTCGCGGATCCGGGCTTCGATGGTGTGCAGCGCGTTGTCGTTCATGCGGACCATGGTCGAACCTTGCCCCTAGGGCAAGGTCAAGTCCGCGACCGGAGAAGGTCGACCAGGCCGTACCTGGCGGTACCGCCCGCCATGGAGACGGTGCACCGCATGATCGTCGGGTCCGCGCCGGAGGCGGCAACTCAGGAACGGTGCGACGGTGCGGCAGTCGGCCGGACCGCCCCGTTCACCGTGTCTTCACCCGGAAGTGGCCGTACAGCGGAAGGATGACACCGTGCGGAAACTATGGGCAGCAGGTGCGGTGATGGGGCTTGCGGCCGGAGTCCTGACGGCCGGAGCGGGTCCGGCGTCGGCCGGTGGTCCGGCGGCGTTCGATCTGCAAGCCCATCGGGGCGGGCTGGGGCTGGTCGCGGAGAATACGCTGCCCGCGTTCGCGAACGCGTTGGAACTCGGCGTGCGCACGCTGGAGCTGGACGTGCAGATCACGGCCGACGGATACGCGGTTGTCACCCACGATCGAGATCCGAGCTCGGCGAAGTGCGTGGACACGGCACCTCCCGTTCCGGGCGACCCGAAGTTCCCCTATGTACCGGCGACCACCTACATCCGGGATCTGACCCTGGCACAGGTGCGCACGATCGACTGCGGTTCGGTGCCGTCCGCCGATCACCCCGAGCAGCGCAGGGCGCCGGGAGCGCGAATGCCGTTGCTGGCGGAAGTGTTCGACCTGGTGCGCGCATATCAGGCCGATGAGGTGATGCTGAACGTCGAAACAAAAGTCGAAGCGGGCGCCCCGGAACAGACCGCGCCGCGCGAGCAATTCGTGGACGTCGTGGTGGCGGAGATCCGCCGGGCGGGAATCGAGCGGCAGGTCACCGTTCAGAGCTTCGACTTCGGCACGCTGATGCTCTTTCGGCGGGTGGCGCCCGATCTTCCGGTCATCGCCTTGACCGATGGTCAGCCGAAGTTGCGAGCCGGGGAACCCGACGGCTCGCCGTGGCTTGGCGGGATGGATATCGACGACTTCCCGGGATCGCTGCAGGAGAAGTACGTCGCGGCGGCGGCGTCCCTCGGTGCCGCCGCGGTGTCACCGGTGCACGGCACTCCGCAGAACGGCGCCGTCACCGACCCCGGCTATCAGCCGTTCACCACGATCGACCTCGTTCGCGCCGCCCACCGCCACGGCATGCGCGTGGTGCCTTGGACGGTCGACGATCGTCCCACCATGACCGCCCTGCTCGACATCGGCGTGGACGGCCTCATCACCAACCGGCCCGACGTGCTGCGCACCCTGCTGTCCGACCGCGGCTACCGGCTGCCGCGGCAATATCACCGGCCCTGAAGCAGCCGAATCGCCGCTGCACCGGTCGCACGGCCACGAGGGCTTCGGCAGCCGAGCGAAGCGACACCGTCGACCAGCACACGCCGAACCATCAGCGGATGACGACAGCCCCGGCGAAAGTCGTTGTCAGGCGAGCGTTTTCAGCAGTTCGTCCGCCACACCCGCCGAGGACGCCGGGTTCTGCCCGGTGATCAGATTGCGGTCCACCACCACGTTGGGATGCCACGGATCACCCTCGCGGAAGTCGGCCCCGATGGCGACGAGCCGATCCTGCAACAACCATTCGGCTTTCTCCGCGAGGCCCGCCTGGCTCTCTTCGGCGTTGGTGAAGCCGGTCAGGGTGTAGCCCGCGAAGCTGTTCGCTCCGTCGGCTCCAGTGGCGGCGAGCAGAGCCGCGGGCGCATGGCACACCACCGCCAGTGGCTTGCCCGAGGCAAGGGCGGTGGTGAGCAGCCGACCGGAGTCGGCGTCGACCGCCAGGTCCTCCATCGGCCCGTGTCCGCCCGGGTAGAACACCGCCGCGTAGTCGGCGAGATCCACTTGCGCCAGGTCGACGGGGTTGTTCAGCTCGGTGCTCGTGCGGATCACCTGCGCGCGATGGTCGGCGGTCTCCTGGCCGCCGTTGGCCTCGGGTGCGAGGCTGCTGTCGTCCACACTCGGTACGACACCACCGGGGGTGGCCACCACGATTTCGTGGCCCGCGCCCTTCAATTTCTCGAAGGGCACCACGAATTCTTCCGCCCAGAAGCCGGTCGGGTGCTTGCTTCCGTCGGCCAGAGTCCAGTGATCGGCTCCGGTCATCACGAAAAGGATCTTCGACATCGTCTGTTGCCTCCGTCGTCCGGAACCCGGGGAGCCGGGTTCGGTCATCGAGTCCTGTCGCGCCGGTCGAGTGCTGCCGGAACCCGCACGCCGGGATTCCGCGGCGGCGACACTATCGACGCTAGTCTTCCGGATCCATCGGATACCGATGAGATCGGCGATTCGGACATCGAATCGCCGATGGATTGCCAGACGTGGATGTGACATCGGCCTCGCGCTCACCGACCCCTGCGCCGCCGCCGAACGCAGTTCTGCACCATTCCCGTTTCACCTTTGCCGTGCACCCGGCGATGCCGAGACCTCGCCTCGCCACCGCCGCGGGAGGTGCGGGCCACCCGATGCCGTCCTCCCCGCCTGACCTGGGCTTGCATCGGGGCCATACTGGACCGGTGACAGAGATGGGTCAGTGCGAGCAGGAGACTGCGCGCAATATGCTCGGCGGTTGCCCCGATATCGGCAGCTTTCGCTTCTGGTTCGCCGACCAGCGGTGGGAATGGTCCGACGACACGGCCGCGATCTACGGGTACGCGCCAGGCGAGGTCGAGCCGTCGACCGAACTTCTGCAAAGCCACCAGCACCCCGACGACCGCAAGCGGGTCGCCGCCGCGCTGGCCGACGCCACCGAGACCGGTACGCCGTTCTGCAGCAGGCACCGGATCATCGATACCGAAGGAGAGACGCACGACCTGATCGTCATCGGCGACCAGCTGTTCGACGAGCAGGGCAACGTGGCCGGCTCCACCGGTTACTTCCTCGATGTCACCGATACGCTCGAGGGCAACCTCCAGGAAGCCCTCGACGACCTGCTGCCCGACGTGATCGACGCCCGCGCCGTGATCGAGCAGGCCAAAGGGATCGTGATGTTCGTCTACGGCGTCAACGCCGATCACGCGTTCCGGGTGCTGCGCTGGCGCTCACAGGAAACCAACATCAAGATCCGCACGCTGGCCGAGCAGCTCGTCGCCGACGTCGTCGCGATGGGGGGTGCGCTGGTTCAGCAACGCACCCACTTCGACCATCTCCTGCTGACCATCCACCACCGTGTGATGCCCGATGAGCCCGTCGTGGACTAGCAAACCCGCCCGACCGATCCGCTCGCCGTAGCCGCCGAGCGGATCATTCCCTTGGTACGCATCAGGAACTCACCGAGATAGCTGTCGTGCGGCACCCCGGGGCGCAACCAAGTGGTCGGATTGTCACCCAGGTACAGATTGGTGATCGTCGGCTCGTCCAACAGTGCGTCGATGAGTTCGCGCCGCTCCGTCATCGCGGTGAGGACGAGCGAATCGCGCAGCGGGCCGACACCGTCGGCAGGTGACCACGGACCCACCCACACGCAGGGAAAAGCCAGTTCCACACCCAGCTGCGGCGCACTGCTGCTGTCGACGAGGTGCACCGCCGGACGCAGCACCGCCGCGCCCGACGACAGCTCCTCGATGATGGTGTCGCCGCCGAGCAGCGGACGCGCCGCACCGGCGACCTGGTGCAGGTAGCGGTCCATCGCCGCCGCGGATTCGGTGGGCTGGACGGTGAGGATCGCGTCCGGGTGCTCGGGCGGCAGACTGGGGATGGCCCCCAGTTCCGCGGCGAGCGCCCGTGCCAGCGGTTCCGGATCGCCCTCCACCAGGACCGAGGTGGTGCAGGTGCACGCCGTTCCGCCCAGGTGGCTCACCGATTCGGCGATCAGCGCCACCTTCTCTCGCCAGTCCACGTCCGAGGTCACCAGGATCTTGGAGCGTCCCGGCCCTTGGGTGAGCACCCGCGCGCTGCCGCCGTACTTGTCCACCACGTCCTGCCCGCCGTAGACGATCGCGAAATCCGATTCCGCGACCAGTACGTCGGCGGCCTCGTAGTCGGTCGGCAGCAAGGTGACCAGTTCCGGCGGCAGACCCGCCATGCGCAGAGCGCTGACCAGGCGAAAGGCCGTGTACGGTTCCCGCGTCGACGGCCGCACCGCCACCTTGTAGCCGAGCGCCACCGCCTCGGGCCACAAGCCGTGCACCGCGGGCGTGTTCCCGGCCGCGTGCACGGCGAACAGGTCGCCCTTGCGAGTCCAGACGGCGCAGCCGCCGAGGGTGCGCCGGTCCTGCCAGTCCGCGACCGCGCCCTTCGGCATCGCGAACTCGAGGGTGGTGCGCTGCTCGCGCAACACGTCGGCCACCCACCGCACCGATTGGCGCACCACGGCCAGTGGCACACCCGAAGCCACGCAGACCAACCGCTCGTAGTCATCCGGACCGAGCCCGCCGATCTCGGCGTCGGTGAACAGATCGGCCGCCCGCTCCAAGACCGCGAACCGCTCGGCGGCGGGCAGCACGGGCGCCTTGCGCATGGCGGTGAGCGCCCGCCGCACGTACAGCGGCGGCACCTGGGAGATCTCGCCGATCACCGTGCCGGACAAAGTCGTCAGCGGTTTGCGATCGCGAGCGCGATAGCTGCCCTGCGGACCGAGCGCGTCGACGTACACGAAATCGTCCATCAGTACACTCCCTCGATCACTTCGGCGCCGCCGAAGGAGGTCATCGGCGCGACGTCGGCGACCGAACAGCCGAAACCGCCCTTCGGCGATTCGACCTTCATGGCCAGGTCCCGTTCCGGATTGTTCGGCAGCAGAGCGTATTTCGTGAGGTGGTGCATCACGACCTGGCCGCGCTCGCCGTAGCCGACCTCTGCACCGGTCTGCGGGTCGACCACCTCGAACGCCAGGTAGGGGCTCGGCGGGTCGAAGACCGGCAGCCCGTCGGGGCGTTCCTCGTCGCGCTCGCGCGACATGCCGAGGATGGTGGTGCTGCCGTAGAGCCCTTTGAGCGGGATGCCGGGGAAGATCTCCTGCCGGAAGATGTCGCGGGTGTCGGCGCTCATGTGCGCGCCGCTCCAGCAGATGAACTTGATCTTCCGGCGGATCTGCTCCACCAGATCGTCGCGGCGCGCGATGCGCTCCAGCAGCGGCGGTGTGGTGATGAGGATGCCCACCGACTGGGTGGTGAGGATCTGCGCGACCTGGTCGACGACGTGCTCCGCGTAGCGCTCGGTGTTCTCGGTGTCGCCGCGCGCGATCATCTGCTTGATCCAGCGCGGGTCGAGATCGATGGTGAACCGCACGCCGTGCTGCCTGCGCGCCCGGCGTTCGGCGAACTCGCCGAACATGTGCGGGCCGCTCGGCGCCACGGCCAGGGTGTTCACCGTGCCGAGTCCGGCGTAGTGGTGCTCGTCCCAACCGAGCGCGAACTCCATCCAGCGGTCGAACATGACGAAACGTTTCGGCGCACCGGTGGTGCCGCCGCTCTCGTAGATGCCCGCGATGACGCGATCGGCGCCTTCCAGCCCGCGCGGAATCAGATCCTCGACCGCGACGGTGCGGAACTCGTCGATGACGTTGGGGAAGCGGCGCAGATCCGCGAACGTCCGGATGTCGGCGACCGGGTCGAAATCCAGCGTCCGCGCACGGCGCAGCCAGTACGGGCTACCCGTCTCCTCGCTGAAATGCCAGGCCAGCACGGCGCGCAGATACTCATGCGCGTCGATCATCGCGTAGTCGTGCGCGGCGAGGTCCAGGATTACGGGGCGCATGCGCGGCCTCCAGTGATGTGCCCCGAAGCGGGGTATTCAGCTCGAACGCCGCAATCTTCTCCCGGCCCGGCCGACGACCAACGCGGTGACTCGCAGTTCGATCCTCCGATAGGACACGCTTATGGAGCGGATTCGCCACATCTCATATGCCCTATGACCATGATCGGACCGGGCCGCGCATGGCTGCCGACGGGCCGCTCCCGGCGATCGGGAGGGGCGGTCGCGGTGAACGACATTCTTCCGCCGGTGCTGCCGGGACAGCCGGTCCGCGCTGCGTTCACCTGCCACGACGCGCGCCCGCTCACCACGCTCTATCAGCCGCAGTCGCCGCACCGGCCGCGCTGGCTGTGCGCCGTGCGGCGGGTGGACGCACGCGGCAGGGTGATCTATTCGTGCTTACCATCTGATCGCTCGAACCACGAGCTGCTTCCACTTGCACCGGAAAACCGATCGGTTTACGGTGGTGAAACAGGTCGGTTTTCGTCGGAGGCGTCCATGACCACAAAACCAACTCGAGCAGTCGGATGACTGGCCGCAGTGCTGCGCCCGAGGCGGCTACTCCCCGACTCCCCGTGAAGTTGGCGGCGCACCCTTCGGTGCGGGCAGTGCCGGCCCGCCGCGGCAGCGATGATCCCGGTCCACCCCCGGTGATCGAGGCAGGTTGGCTGCGCGAGTTGTGCCTGGCAGCCGGCGCGGACGACGCGGCGGCGGTCAGCCTGGAGCATCCCGATCTGGCCGGCGAGCGCGAATACGCGCACGCCGCGTTGCCCCGGACCCGGACCATGATCGCGATGGTGGTCCGGATGAACCGTGACAACTGCCGCTCCCCCGCCCGCAGCGTAGCCAACCAAGAGTTCCACCAAGCCGACGAGCAGGCGAACCACGCTGCTCGCAGCGTCGTGCAAGCGCTGCAGGATGCCGGCTACCGCGCCATCAATCCCTCGGTCGCCTTCCCGCACGAAATGGATAACTTCCCCGGCAAGCGGATCTGGGTCGTCGCCCACAAAACGGTCGCCGTCGCGGCGGGACTCGGCGTAATGGGTCTGCATCGCAACGTTATCCACCCGAAGTTCGGCAGCTTCGTCCTTCTGGCCACGTCCTGGTGGACGCCGAGGTCAGCGAATACGGGCAGGCCCTGGATTACAACCCGTGCATCGACTGCAAATTGTGCGTGGCCGCCTGCCCGATCGGCGCCATCAGCAAGACAGGCGAGCTGGCAGCCACCTGCCGAACGCCCGGCCTCTTCCTGAGCCGACGTACTCACAGCCATCCGTAGCTCTGACGCAGGGAGGTCACCCGATGCCCGGCCCAGAAATAACCCCGACGATCCATATCCCAGGTACTACCAGCCACACCATTCCCGCCAGCGGCGGGCGCCACGGGTACGAGGGGACACTGCGTTACCTCAAAGCCGGCACCGGAGCTCCGCTGGTTCTGCTGCACACTGTGCGGACCCAGGCCGAGCACTTTCGCTCCCTGATCCCAATGGTGTCGGATCGGTACACCGTGTACGCGCTCGATCTGCCGGGCATGGGCTACTCCGAGATAGTGCCCGGCGCCTCGTACGAAGAGCCTGCGATGCGTAGAGGCGTCGAACGACTCCTCACCGAACTCGACCTCCACGACGCGACGATGGCCGGGGAATCCATGGGGGCGGTGCTGGCCCTCACCACCGCGGCCGACCTGCCCGAGCGCGTTCGGCGCGTCATCGCGGTGAATCTCTACGACTTCCGAGGCGGGATCGCTCGGTCCGGATTGCTCGCACGTGTCGTGATCAGCGGCGTTCTCACTCCCGGGTTGGGACGTGTGGTCGCCGGGGTGGAGCCCAAGCCGGCCCTGCGCAGAATCCTGCAGAGCGGGCTGGGCGACAAAACCGCGCTGCGGGAGGATTACCTGAACGAACTCCTACAGGTGGGCAGCCGTCCGGGGTATCCGACTGTCGCGCGGGCGGTGTACCGGAACCTGCCCAGTCTCATCGCAGCCCGTTCTCGCTATCCCGAAGTCAAGGCCCCCGTCGACCTCGTCTACGGAGAAAAGGATTGGTCCCGCCGCTCGGACCGGGAAGCCAATCGGGACTTGCTGCCCGGAGCCGATTTCACGCAGGTGGCGGGAGCGGGCCATTTCATCGCCCTGGAAAGACCCGATGTCCTCGCCGACCTACTGAATCAAGCGGGTTGATCCCGAGAACACACCCAGATATCGACCGGCGGCGGCACCACGTATCGGGCTCATCCCTCGAATCCCACGCACCTTCGTGGTCCGATGTCTTGTCGAATCTTCTCATTCCCGTCGAGCAGGGCGGACCGCCCTCGATGACCGACCCAGGATGCACGAACAGGCACCACAATCGCGTCGTCTCGACGTGATCGTGGTGCTGGTCGGCTGTTACCTTCAGTGCACGAGGACCGGCTCGCCTTCCGATGGCGCGAAACGCGAATTCGGCACGAGCACTGCCGAAATCACCGCGCCGGCCACGAAGATCCAAGCTCCCCAGGTGAAGGTCGCCGTGTAGCTTTCGACGTGGGCCAGTGCCGCGGTCGTCGGGCCGGGTGGGTGCGAGGACAGGTAGTCGGTCGCCGCGGATGTGGCAGCGGTGGTGAGTAGCGCGGTGCTGATCGAGCCACCCACCTGCTGGCTGGTATTGATCAGCGCCGACGCGACACCGGCGTCCTCATGGTGAATACCCGCGGTCGCACCCTCGAACGCGGTGGTCATCACGCCACCGAGCCCCACGCCCAGCAGGATCAACCCGGGCATGATGTCGACGACGAAGCCACTGTCCAGCCCGAGCCGGGTCAGCAGGACCATACCGGCTGCGGAGACGAGGAAGCTGACGCTGATCACGATTTTCGGACCGACCCTGGGCAGTACGAGTGACGGCACAGTGGTCGACGTGACAACGATGGCCGCGACCATCGGCAGGAACGCCAGACCGGTCACGATCGGCGTGTAGCCGAGGCTCATCTCGAGATAGAAGGTCAGGAACAGGAAGATCGAGAACATTCCCATACCGATGACGAGCACCGACAGGAACGAACCACCGCGGGTGCGATCCAGCACGAGTCGCAGCGGCAGCAGCGGGTGAGCGACCTTGGCCTCCAGCCAGACGAACACCGCCAACAGCACCACACCGCCGATCAAGCAGCCGAGGGTGACCGAGTTGGTCCAACTCGTCGACTCGACGTGCGAGAACCCGTACACGATGGCGAACAGCGCGGTGCTCACCACGACGATGCCCGGAAGATCGAGTTTCGGGCGCTCGGTGGCCGCGTGCTTGGCCAGCAACAGCAGCGCACCGATCAGCGCGAAGCCGGCGAAGAAGAGGTTGACGAACATCACCCAGCGCCACGATGCCCATTCGGTGAGCATGCCTCCGAGCAGCAGGCCGACCGCGGCGCCTGCGCCGGACAACGCGCTGAAGATACCGAAGGCTTTTGCCCTTTCGGACCGTTCGGTGAAGGTGACGGTCAGCAGCGACAGTGCGGCGGGCGCCAGCAGCGCGGCGAATACGCCCTGCCCGACGCGCGCCGCGACGAGGAGGTCGAAGCTGTTGGCCGCCCCGCCTACGGCGGACGCGCCCGCGAAGCCGACCAACCCGATCACGAAGGTGGTACGACGGCCGAACAGGTCACCGAGCCTGCCCCCCAGCAGCAGCAGGCTGCCGAACGCCAGGGCATAGCCGGTGATGATCCACTGCCGGTCACCGTCGCTGAAGCCGAGGTCGCGTTGCGCCGCGGGCAGCGCGATATTCACGACGGTCGCGTCCAGCATCACCATCAGCTGTGCCACGCCGAGCACGACGAGCACCCACCAGCGCAGCGCATGCGAGCCGCGGCGGCCCGATTTCTTCTTTCGCGAGGCAGGCGCCCCGAACGTGGTAGTCATTTGTCCCCTTTTGTCGCTGGTCATGAATCGGCCGTCTGGAAACCGATCGGTTTCCACCGAGGAAAACAGATCGGTTTCCAAAACGCAAGTCGATCGGTATCGTGAGATCCATGACCGACTCGACGGCTGTTGCCGGTGCCGCCTCCACGCGCGACCGGTTGCTCGACGCCGCCGCACGGCTGTTCTACGAACAGGGCGTCCACATCGGCGTCGATACGCTGTGTCGCGCTGCCGGGGTGTCGAAGCGTTCGATGTATCAGCTGTTCGACAGCAAAGAAGAACTGATGGCCGCCAGCCTGCTGGAGCGGACAGCACCCGACTACCAAGCATCGCTGTTACCGGCCGACTATGACGACCGTCCGCCCCGGGCACGGATTCTGCATGTCTTCGAACAATTGGAAGCCCTCGAACAGAAACACGACTACCACGGCTGCCCTTTCGTCGCAGCCGCGGTCGAAGTCAAGTCACCCGAGCATCCGGCCAGCGTTGTCGCTCGCCGGCAAAAGGAGAAACTCACCACGTTTTTCGAGCAAGAGGCCGAACGCGGCGGCGCGAACGACCCCGCACGCCTCGCCCAGCAGCTCACCCTCGTCTTCGACGGAGCAAGCGCCCGTTCTGTCGTACAGGCGAAACGTCTGGACGGCCTTGCTGTCGTGACCGCCGGCGCACTACTCGACGCCGCCTGCGTCAGCGATTCCCCAGCCTGAGTCGCCGCCGGCCGGGCTCCGTCCCCGCCAGTGGCACAACCGGCGTGAAGCCGAACCGAGAGTGCCGTTTCCGGCCCCCGAAGATGACGCCGGAATCCCGCGGCGGCACAACGCCCGAGTAGCGCCGCATGATCCAGGGCACAACGCTGATCGAGCGGGACGTGGCGGTCACCACATGCTTCGGCGATTCGATCTTCGTCGACGTCTTCCGCCCCCCAACGATCCGCGACGTGGAACTCCAAGGGAGGTGCCACGTACTGCCCACCGGAGGCGGCCATGGCGTTCGACGACGTCATCGTGGAACCGGCGCAGACAGCGCTTCACGACAGTTCCGATTCACAGCCCCACTTGACACACCTGGGTATTTAGGTAGATTAAGTTAAATATTTATACTACTAGTGCCAGGGAGGGCAGCGTGACCTCTGCGACCGTCAACTACGCAGCATCGGCGCGGAGCACGTCACCAGCCGAACGGCGCGCGCTCCGCGACCTCCATCGGCGGCAAGCCCGCCGCCGGGCGCTCACCGCCGCCACCGCGATCTTCGTGACACGCGGTTATCACGCGGCCACCATGGAGGAGATCGCCCAACGCGCCGGATATAGCAAACCCGTGCTCTATAGCCAGTTCTCGAGCAAACTCGAGCTGTACCTAGCCGTACTGCAGGACCACATCGATACGCTGGTGGGCAGTGTGCAACAGGCTTTGCGCGCGACCGGCAACCGAGACCGAGTCAGCGCCGCTGTGTACGCGTATTTCGACTTCGTCGATAACGAAACCCAAGGCTACCGGCTGGTCTTCGATGGCGATGGCAGTGCGGAGCCATCGGTGCAGTGGCGAGTCGCACGGGCCGTCGACACCTGCGTCGACGCGATCGCCGACGTGATAGCTCACGACACCGAACTCGATTCCCACCGGGCCCGGCTCCTCGCCGCAAGCTTGGTCGGAGCCAGCCAATTCGCGGCCCGCTACTGGCTCACCAGGGGACGAACTCTGCCCAAAGCCGACGCCGCCGCGGCTGTCATCAACCTCTGTTGGGGTGGACTTGCTCACATTCCCTTACAGACCGCCGACTGAACTGAATCCGATCGCAACCTGGGCAAAGACACGCGATGATCAGGTCACACCGCACTAACTCCCCGACGCTGAGCCGCGATCACCATCAAATCCCGGCGTGACCGCGGCCGTCCAGTCCTCGCCACCGCCGAGGTTCTCTGGTACCCACAAGGCGGCACTGCTGCGCGGACTGGCAAGTTACCCCTAGCAATCGGGGGGTCCGGCCTTGATCGAGATCTGTCCACTGAGCCACATCGACATCTCGGCCCAGGCGACTGGATATGGGGGCACCGCAGAGGAGTCCCTCAAGCCCGCGTCTTCCTCGGCGCGACCCTTCGGGCGAATCCCTCGATCGCGTCCCAGAACTCGGTGCGGGTGCGGGCGAAGTTGTGCATGTGCGCCATGCGTGGCACGACCTTCACGGTGATATCCCGCGTTGCGCGATATGCGGTCGGCTCCGCCCAGGGGTCAGCCAGGGTGTCACGCTCGCCACTGGCCACCAGCACCGGCACTTCGATTGCCGCCGCTTCTGCCGAAACAGCGCCGTCGGTCATCATGGTTATCGCGCACGCGGGAATGGTCGCGCTCCCCCAGGGCGTGGACTCATCGCCTCGCACCACCCCTGAGTAGGGCCGGAAGGTCGCGAGGTCGGCCTCCACGAATTCCGGCTCTTCGTCCGGCCAATGGAAACAGAACCGGACATGGTCGTCGTCTGGGTTTGTTGCGCCGAGGACCTGATCCGCGATCGGCCGCAGGTCGGTTCCGCGAGGGGGCATCGGGTGAGCAACCCGGCTACCGTCCGGGGCGGGAAAATTGGTGTAGATCCCACTCCAGCCCAGGAAGGCGACACCGTCGAAAGTGTGGTGATTCGCCTGCTGCACGGTCAGCAGACAGCCTCCCATCGACTGACCCATGCCAACGGCGGCGACATACTCGATCGGTGGAACGCCCGCGATCAGAGCACCTATCGACAATCCGTCCAGCACCGCCACCACGGTGGCGTGGTTCGCCGCCGCGAGATTCTCGTAGGTGAGGCTGAATGTGTCCGGCTGATCGCTGTCGCCGACATAAAGGTGATCGCACGCGACCACGGCGAAGCCATGATTCGTGTGATATTCGGCTTGACTGTAGCCCGGTAACGTCTGTATGTCGAAGTATCGTCGGCCGAATCCGCCGCCGGGGAATCCGAACAGAACCGGCAACGGACCGTCGACCCGGTCGGGTAGGTGCACCGTCACTGCCGTAGACAACTCGCCCGGCAGATCGGTGGCTCCGGTGACGTCGACGTTGAGGTCATACGAGCGCATCACAACTCCTACAGACAGTGCAATCATTTAACTATCTGTCACGATATCCGGCTGGGATGGCGCGCGGGGCGAAACACGTGATAAGGAGCGGATTCAGCCGCATGCTCGCGGCGCGCATGGTGAACGCCCTGACCTGAACCCGAGCGCAGGTGTTTCACAGGATGCCCTGCTCGTGCGCGTAGATGGCGGCTTGGGTGCGGTCACGCACGCCGAGGCGGTTCAGGATGCTCGAGATGTGGTTCTTGACGGTGCCCTCGCTGAGGTAGAGGGACCGCGCGATCTCGCGGTTGGCGGCGCCGGTGGCGAGCAGGCGCAGGACCTCGGTTTCGCGACCGGTGAGCGCGACGGTGGGGCGTGGTGTGCGGGATCGGACCATGGCGGCCAGGCGTGCGGTGACGGCGGCGGAGTACTGGTCGACCCCCGCGTGCACGAGGCGGATCGCTTGGGCGAGTTCCACGGCGGGAAGGTCTTTGAGCAGGTAGCCGGAGGCGCCCGCGTGCAGGGCCGCGACGATGTAGCCGTCGTCGTCGAAGGTGGTGAGCATCAATACTGCTGCCCGGCCGCGCAATCGGGTGGCCGCCTCTACGCCGTTCATTCCGGGCATGCGCACATCCATCAGGACAACGTCCGGTGTCATGGTGGTGGTGAGTTCAACTGCTTCAGCACCACTTTCGGCGGTGCCGAGAACTTCGATGCCCGGTTGCAGGGCGAGCAGCGCGGCGATCCCTTCGCGAACCAGCCGTTCGTCATCGGCGATCAACACACGGACGTTCGGGGCGGTGCTCGACCTGCTGGGATCGCGTCCGGTCATCGTCGCACCGCTGGAATCGTGGCGAGCAGACGAGTTCCCCGGGGACCGGAGGTTATTCGTACATCGCCACCGACCATGTCGAGACGTTCACGCATGCCGGACAATCCCTGCCCTTCGACAGTGCCGGGCGCGAAACCTGTTCCGTTGTCGACGATATCGAGGACACCGGCGGTCGGTGTGAGGTCGACGCGGACCGCGACGGTGGTGGCGCCGGAGTGGCGGCGAGCGTTGATGAGTGCTTCCTGGGCAGCGAGGTAGAGGGCGAGGCGAGCTGGTTCGCGGACACTGTCCTCGGTCCCGGTGACGTCGAGGGTCACGGCGAAGCCGGTGTCGTCGAGCCGGGCCGCGAGCGCGCGCAGCGAGGCGGCAAGGGTGAATTGTGTGCCGTCGGTGCGCAGCGTGCCGACCGCTCGTCGCACCTCGTCGAGAGCCATGCGCGCGGAATTACGCCCTTCGGCGAGCGCCCGGTCGGAGATATCGGCGTCCAGTGCACGGTAGGCGGCCGACTTCTCCAGTTGGATCGCGGTGACCACGAGGTGGTGACCGACACTGTCATGGATATCGCGGGCTACCCGCGTTCGTTCGGCGATGGTGGCGAGGGAGACCGCTTGGTCGGCGTATTCACGTAGCTGGGCATGCGCGTCGGACAGCTCGGTGAGCAGCGATTCGGCGCGGCGCCGCCCGGTCTCCTCGCGCTCGGCGATCACCGCGATAGCAAGGGCGAAGACGACGCCGATCGTGAGCATCAGCAGATCCGAGAGTGCTTCGGGATTCGCACGCAGCGCCGGCCTCCCGACGACGAGGATCCCGGCGAGGAGTAGACCGCCACCGGCGAGCGTGTAGGCGACACGATGCCCGACGGTGAAATAGGCAGTGAGCGGAAGCAGTACGAACAGGACCTTCGCATTCCCGCTGCTGTCGAGCGCGTTGATCACCGCGTATAGGGCAGCGCGGACGACCAGCCCGGCGATCGCGACGCTCCTGGTGGCCGATCCGGGAAATACCGCCGTGTCGGCCGGACTTGCCGTCATCGGACTGAATCGCCATTCGGTGATCTCCAGCGCCCCCGCGAGGACGAGGGCACCGGCGTACGCGCTCAATCGGACAGGGTCGACAGGCGCGGTGGAGGCGACAGCGAGCCCGGCGACGAGCACCGAAGCATAGAGGAAGCACGCGACCAAGGTCAGCGCGCGCGGTCGATGCATTTGCCGAGTTTATGGGCGGATCAGGCACACGACCAGGGCCGCGCGGCGAAGGTAGCCGAAAGTCATGGGTCGCCCGGCACTTACCGCCGTGACCACCGGATTCCTACCGTCGAATTCGACATCGAGAAGGGATTTCGACATGGACACACGAGCACTCCTGCGACTGGGTAGCGTCGCGGGCTTCCTCTGCGGCGGAGCCATCACCGCGGCGGGCGCGATCGAACTGATCGCCGACGGCAAGACACCACTCACCCAGGTTCTCAACGGGGCGGCCGTCCCCTTCGGGATCGGCTTGCTGGTGGCGTTGTACTCGCTGCTGCACAAGCGCCTCGGTCGATTCGGGGCACTCGCCTTCGTCGTGCAATTCCTCGGCTTCGGCTATTTCGCCGGTCTCGCCTTCACCAAGAATTTCGTCCTGGTGTACCTGGACGAGCCGGTTGTCGACGAATTACTCACCAGCCCAGCCAGATCCGCGCTCCTCGTGACCGCGTTCCTCGCGCTCACCGGAACGCTGCTGTTCGGCTCAGCGTTGATGAGAGGCCGAGCTGTCCCGGCGGCC
Organism: Nocardia barduliensis; assembly: GCF_013315795.1. Taxonomy (GTDB): domain Bacteria; phylum Actinomycetota; class Actinomycetes; order Mycobacteriales; family Mycobacteriaceae; genus Nocardia; species Nocardia barduliensis. The sequence continues at coordinate 21,478 of NZ_JABLTE010000002.1, read as the reverse complement.
GCCACGATGCTCTACACAACGGGTCTGTCCGTCCTGTGCCTGACCTTCCTGCTCCCGGCGCCGCTGGTCCGCGCCGGGCACATCGCGGCCGGAGTGGGCATGGTGTGGCTGGCCTGGAGTGTGTGGTCGAGCGTCACCGCGAGACAGTCGACTACCGCGCCCGCTGTCTAGCAGCTGCTGCCCCCAATGACGAGCAGACCGCCATCAGCGGTTGCCCACCACGAATTGGGACCGGTGTTCCGCCGCCCAGTCTGCGAACTTCTCCAGTTCGAAGCCCCAGCGTGTGGCAATGGAGGGGTCGACTCGGTAGCCTTCGACCGTCAGCCATTGCTGGTTTTGAATGACTCCGCCCGAGGTGCCTGCGGCTTTCGCATCAGCTGGACTCACATGCACTGCTTTTACGGTGGCTCCCGTGATCTCGGACAGCACCGAGGCGACTTGCGACATGGTCAGCGATTCGCCCGCCAGAGGTATCTCGCAACGATCGAAGCGCGCGGGGTCGGCGAATGCCGCCGCAGCGACCCTGCCGATGTCGGAAGCCGCGATCAGGTCCAAGCGAGTTCCTGAATCCATCGCCGTGGTGATCTCCCCTTTCGCGAGCGTGGGAAACATCGTGGCGACCTTGGGCGGCATGAAGTTGTCCATCATGAACGCGGGTTTGAGGATGACCCAGTGCGGGATGGCACTCGAGCGAACCAGTTCGTTGGCCGCTGCCTTGCTGGTCCAGTACAGCGGCCACCACCGCTGCTCGTCCCATCCGACGAACTGCTCGTGCTCGTCGGCGCGGGCCACCGAGGTGTGCACGATGGTCCGTACCCCCGCTTCGACCGCCGCGGTAACCAAGTGCTCAGCGGCGCGCACCTCCCTGTCGGGGTCCTTGGGATGCGGCGGCATCTGCATGGAGAACACTGCCTCGACGCCGGAAACCGCGGCGCGCAGCGCGTCCTTGTCATCGAAACTTCCTCGGTGGAGTCGGACACCTCGCCGCGCCAGCGCGAGTGCGGCCTCGGACTCGAGGTTGCGGACAAGCGCGTGCACCGGTCGGCCCGCGCCGAGCAAGGCTTCGACAACGGCTCCGCCCTGAGCCCCGGTGGCGCCCGTGACGAGTACGGCTCCGGACTGTTCCATCATTTCTCCTGATCGACGTGGTGACGGGCTGTGGTGGGCATGCCGAAACGGCGTCCAGCCACAGTCATCGAGCAGCCGGTGCGATACTCGATGTGGACGCGACGAGACGGGAATTGATCAATGTCTCGGCCTCTCGGACGATTCCGGTGACGACCTCGTCCACGGTGGAGATATCGTGGACCAGGCCCTGGGCCATTCCGACCGTCCATATCCCGTAGTCCAGGTCTCCGGTCTCGTAGACCTTCCTGCCCCGAGCTCCGGCGACGAGGTCACGCACGTCCTGGAAGGTGGCACCGGATCGGAGCAAATCCACTACCTGCCTGCTGATTTCGTTGCCCGCGACCCGGGATGTGTTCCGAAGCTCGCGGAAGATGAGGTCGGTGTCGCGGATATCGGCGTCGCGGATGCGCTGTTTCACGTTGTCGTGGATCTGGGCTTCGACGGTGCACATGAACCTCGTACCCATGTTGATTCCCTCGGCGCCCAGTGCCAACGCAGCGACGAGGCCTCGGCCGTCGGCGAAACCTCCCGAGGCGATGACCGGGATCTCCAGCCGATCCACCGCGGCCGGGATCAGCACCAACCCCGGGGTGTCGTCTTCGCCCGCGTGACCGGCGCATTCGAAGCCGTCGATACTGACAGCGTCGACACCGAGACGTTGCGCGGACAGCGCATGGCGAACGCTCGTGCACTTGTGCACGACTGTGATACCCGCCGCTTTGAATGCCTCGACGTGCTCGCCCGGATTCGAGCCCGCGGTCTCCACGACGGTGATTCCGGAATCGATGATCACCTGGCGGTATTCGGCGTACGGGGGTGGGGAAATCGACGGCAGGATGGTCAGATTCACTCCGAACGGTTCGGAGGTCAGGGCCCGGCACCGTTCGATTTCTTTGCCGAGTTCCGTCGGGTCGGGCTGGGTGAGCGCGGACAGGAACCCGAGCGCGCCTGCGTTGGCGACAGCGGCGACAAGCGGCGCCGTCGCGACCCACTGCATTCCGCCTTGCACGATCGGGTGCCGTATTCCGAGCAGGTCGGTGAGCCTCGTGGTGATCAAGGGCGAACCGATCCGCGCCGGTACGAGCGGTTGTATCTCATGGGGCAACCTGTCGATCGACGAATTCGTGGTGCTCGTGGGAAGCCATGCTGTATCGCTCGGTCATCAGGGAATGCCCGACCGGTCCCGCGAGGCTCGACTCGAGGTACATATTGAGCGCCCGTTTGGTGTCCTGCAGCGCCCCTGCGGGCTGAGCGGCGAGCCGCTGCGCGATGGCCATGGCTTCGTCGACGACGTCGGGGCGCGGGACGATCCGGTTGACCAAGCCCATCGTCTTGGCTTCATCCGCACTGATTCGGCCGCCGAGCAGCAGCATCTCTTTTGCCCGCAGCAGACCGACATGCAGCGGCCAGGCGACACCGCCGTCGCCGCAGACGAGTCCGACCGAGATGTGCGGGTCAGCGATGAATGCCGAGTCGGCCATCACCACGAAATCACTGAACGCCAGGAAGCTGGCGCCCAAGCCGACGGCGGGACCGTTGACCGCGGCGACGATCGGCAGCGGGAAGTGCACGAGTTCGACGAGCAGACGACGCGCTTCATCGACGTTGCGCCAGCGCCCTTCCGGTTCGAGCGACAACCGCATCATCTCGTAGTCACCTCCGGCGCTGAATGCCTTGCCCGCCCCCGTCACCACGACACAGCGGGCGTCGGGATCGGCGGCCAACTGCGGCCACAGCGACAGGAAAGAGTGGTGCATCGTCACGCTGGTGGCGTTGCGGCTCTCGGGCCGGTTCAAGGTGACCAACCGCACCGGTCCGCGGGCCTCGACCAGGATTTCCGGTTCGTTCTGGTCAGCCATATCTCAGTCCCCCTTCTCCGCGCTCTGCGGATCGTCCCAACGAACCGGTAGATGCCGGCGTCCCCATAAATGGTGCTGCGGCACACGCTCGGACGGACCGTCCAGTCGTAGGTGCGGCAGCCTGGTCCTCAGCACTTCCAGGGCCCGAATTCCCTCCGCCCGCGCCAGCTGCGCACCGAGGCAGAAGTGGGCGCCCAGGCCGAAGGCGAGGTGGCGACGCAAATCCTTCTGTGCCCGTTCGAGGGAGAATTCGTCGGGGTTTTCCCATTGGCGCGGATCACGATTGCCGGATCCGAACAGCAGCATCACCTTCGAATTCGCCGGGATCGGGCACTCGTCCACCATGGTGTCCTCGGTGGTGGTCCGGAACAGGCCGAGCACCGGCGGATCCAGCCGCAGGCTTTCCTCGATCGCGGTCTGGACCAGTTTTCCGTTGTCGACCACCTGTTGCCACAGATCGGGCTTCTCGAGTAGTCGGTGGATGACGTTGGTGAGCATCGAGGTGGTGGTGTCATTGCCGCCGGTGAGGGCGGTCGACAGCACGTAGCCGATCTCGGCCGGGGTCAACCGACGATCGCCGTGTCGCAGGGCGAGCATGTAGCTGAGCAGATCGTCGGGCAATGTGTCACCGAGATCGGATTCTTCCGGTTCGGTGATTCCCGCGTCGCGCAGCAGCGCCCGCCGATGCTCGAGATGCGGCTCGAAATAGGCGTTCAGCCTCCTGATCGCAGGAGCCGCGCCGCGTGGGTCCTCGATTTCGAACGCGGCGAAGAACTCATCGCTCATCTCCTTGAGTTCGCCCGCGTCTTCGGGCGGGATTCCGATGAGATGCGCGATGACGCGGATCGGCAGGAGTACGGCGAACTCGGTCGCGAAGTCACCGCGCGTCCGTCCGCCAGCGGTCATATCGTCGATCAGATCGTTGATCGTGGAGTCGATCAACTCGGCATTGACGGCTCCGGCAGTGGGTGAGAGCCATTTGCGGAACAGCTTTCGGAACTCTTTGCTGTCCGAGCCGTCCGCGTTGAAGCCGATCGGCTGATTGAACTGCGGGCCGCTACCGGCTCGAGCCGACCACGTCTCGGCCTCGGCATCGCTCAAAGCCGCGGTGATATCGGCGAATCGGGTCAAGCTGTAGAAGTTGGGAGAGAATCGGGTCGTATGGTGGACCGGGCAGGATTCCCTCGCACGCTCGAACGCCGCGAAAGGGTCTTCGGCGATCTCGGCGGACAGCGGATTGAAGTCCTCGATGCTGATCGGCGTTCCGTCGTTACTGGCGGTCTTCATGTTCCTGTGTTCCATGCTCGCCCTTTCTTCCGATACTCACGGAGTGCTGCGGCCTCCAGGCGGAGCCCTTCTTCCGGAGTAGTGCTCTCGATCGAGTCGCAGAGTTGTTTCGTTGTGGAGGAAAGCGCGGAGTCCATAGCCGCGATCCGGCTTGCGAGGGCCGTGGCGCTATCGAGAAGATCTACCGCCGGGACGATCTCGGTGACCAGACCGACGCGCAATGCCGCCTCAACGGACATCGGCTCACCCGCGAGGATCATCCGTCGCGCCCAGCCACGTCCGACGGCCCGTGGCAGGTAAACGGTCATCCCGCTTCCACTCATCGCGCCGATCTTCAGATGCGTGTCACGGAAGACCGCTTCCGGGGAAGCGATCAACATGTCGCAGGCCAGAGCAAGTTCCAGGCCCCCTGTCACCGCAGCGCCGTTGACGGCGCCGACGACAGGTTTGCTGAACCGGCGCAGTCGCCGGATCGCCTCTCCGACCACGTCGCGCGGAGCGTCCGGCTTGCTGAACTCGGTCAGGTCGAGTCCGGCGCAGAAACCGGGACCGGCACCGGTGAGCACGATGGCCGAGATCTCTTCCGAGCGGTCACCGCGTTCGCACTCGGCGACGATCTGCCGGGCCATATTGCTGGTCAGCGCATTACGTGCATGCGGACGGTTCAGGGTCCAGATCTCGACACCGCCGGGGACATCCATGATCGATAGTTCGTTCATCGATACGAGTCCCACAGCACCGAGTACCCGCCATCGACATTGATGGTCTGACCGTTGATGTAGCCACCGGCATCCGAAGCCAGCAGCAGGGCCAGGCCCGCGAACTCGCGGACGTCGCCGACTCGGCCCGCTGGGCAGCGATCGAGGTAACGCCGAAGTCGATGCTCGTCGGACATCACGGATTCGGCTTGGCGGGTGTCGAAGAGCGCCGGAGCGATGGCATTGGCTCGAATCCCGTGCCGTCCGTACTCGCACGCCAGGTTTCGGGCCATCTGTATCAGGGCGGCCTTGGTGATGCCGTAGGGGCCGTTGTCCGAGCTGCCGAAGGTCGACCCGATCACCGATGAGGTGAATATTATTCGGCCCCAGCCTTGTTCGACCATTCCAGGTAGGACGTCCCGGCAGATCCAGTGCGCCGACATGACGCTGCTCTCCAAGAACTTGGCGAGCGTGCGATCTTCGAGGTCGGTCGTCTCGCCGATCCAGATATTCATCCCCGCGTGCAGCAACAACACATCGATCCTGCCGAGATCGCGCTGAGCCTGTGCAACCATGCTCCGCACCGCGTCCCGATGCCCGATGTTGGCCGCGATGGCGTGGGCGCGCCCGGTACCGACCGCTGCGTCGACGGTGGCGGCGGCGGCGCGCGCCTCGTCGGCATCGCGCCCGACGATCACTACCTCGGCGCCGTGCCGGGCGAGTTCCTCCGCGGCGGCCAGACCCATTCCTCGCGTCGATCCGGTCACGAGGGCGACCCGTCCGGTCATGTCGAATATGTCGCGGTGCGCGGGCGCTCTCCCCTCGGACCGCGCCAAGCTGCCGTTACTTTCGGTCACGACCGTTACCGTAATAGGATGGTCCCGGAAAAGCAATGATCAGCTCCCGCCGCAGCGCGGGCGGCGAGGAGAGGTTCACTATGGATGTCGACGAGTCCTTGCTCTTGGTCTCGATACCCCGCCCAGGAGTAGCGCTGGTGACGTTGAATCGCCCTGATCAACTCAATGCGCTCACCTGGCCGCTGATCGATGAGTTGCTCCGCGTGCTGGCGGCGCTGCACGAACGTCGCGACCTGCGGGTCGTTGTCCTCACCGGCGCGGGTCGCGCCTTCTGCGCGGGATCCGATGTGGCTGGGGCGCGTGAGCGCAGTTCGATCGATATTCCGACCCGATACGAGGCGCAACAACGCACGAGCGGCCTGGCGATCGCGATTCGCGAACTCCGGCATCCGGTAATCGCGGCCGTGAACGGTCCCGCGGTGGGTGCCGGGCTCGGGCTGGCCCTTGCTGCGGACATCCGCGTCGCCGGCACCTCGGCCTCCTTCCGTGATGGTGCGATCCGAATGGGTTTGAGCGGCTGCGAAAGCGGGATCAGCTGGCATCTGCCGAGGTTGATCGGAACATCGAACGCTCTGGAACTGATGCTCACCAATCGCCTGGTGCCTGCCGAGGAGGCCGAGCGCCGAGGCATGGTGTCCGCGGTATACGCAGATGATCAACTCCTCGATCGGGCGATCGAGCTGGCGGGCAGAATCGCCGAGTTCTCGCCGTTCGGACTGACCACCACCAAGGAGGTCTTCTGGGCGAATCAATCCGACGGCTTCCGCGAGGCGGTCGACCGCGAGAATCGAAGCCAGATCCTCGCGGTCAACACCACGGATTCACGCGAGGCCATGACAGCTTTTCTCGAACACCGCAAACCCGAATTCCACGGCCGGTGAACAATATCCCGCAAGAGCGGTGATCCGAGTGGATCGCGGAGATGGTCCGCCGTGACCGATCGTCTCCGCGACCGCCTACCGTCAGCGCGACGGCGGGACGAACAGCGCGGTGTCCGGATGCAGAATGCGATATCCGCCCAGCGTGCCGCCCTTGTCTGCCGTGGCCACGATGATGTCGGAGGCACACACGTTCGACGAGAGCACGAAAGCCCGGCCGTTGCACTGGAACTGGATACCGTCGGTCAGCGGGAACGGCAGCGGCGGCGCCGAGCGCAACCCTTCTGCCACCGACTCTCGGTTCACCTGGCCCTGCCCCGCGTTCAGAGCACGTGCCAGCGCGAGCACCGGCTGCCAACCACCTGCGGAATTCGGCTCGATACGCAGCCCGGACTTGTACTTGTCGATCGCTGCCTGGAACAGCTTCACGTCATCGGTAGCCGGATCCAGGTTCGCCGTGGTGCCCACCTGCACACCCTCGAATCCGCCGGGGATCGACGAGCTGATGGTCGGGTCGACGCAGCGGTCGTTCACCACGACCTTCGAGTCGCGGTCTATTGTCTTGATGGCCCGGAGCACACCGCTGCAGAAATTGGTGTTGCCCAACACCGACCACAGGCCGGGGTGGTTGCGGTTGGCCGCCGATATCTGCGAGGTCACATCCGGGGTACCTGGCGGGATGGGGACGACCTCGAGCTGGGCACCGGCGTTGGTGAAAGCCGGCTTGCCCAACTGGTTGGCGACCGCGGTGAGACCTGGCAGATCCAACGTGACCATCGCGGCTTTATCGATCCCGCCTTCTTTCGCCAGCGCCGCAGGCGTACCGAAGATGGCGGAAACGCCGTTCATCATATTGAAGACATTCGCGGAAGTCAGCGCCTTCTGCGAGGTCGAGTAGTTCAGGATGAGAGGTACTCCTGCGGGTGAGAGCACATCGATGGTCTGATCGACCGTGGCGAGCGCGCCCTCCGCGACGGCCACCACGCCCGCGCCGACCATTTGGTTGGCGCAGTCCGTGGCGGCGGCGGGATTGGCCTTGGATTCACACGTTTTCAGGTTCAAGCGTTGACCGCGCAGACCACCGAGGTGCTCGTTGATATAGTCCACCGCGACCTGAGCTCCGACGAACTCGGCACTGGTATCCGCGACCGTGCCCTTGCCTTCGCTGATGTAACCGATGGTCACGGCGGGTCCGGTGGCGGGGTTCTGCGGCCCGAGCACCGCGGGGTCGACATTGTTCGCACCGGGCGACGCGGCGTCGTCGGATCCGCAAGCAGCGCTCGCGACCGCCAGCACGGCCACGGCGGCACCGAGGACAGCGCGCCGCGTGGGGTGAAGTCTGGACTTCATATCTCTCCTTGTTCTGAACAGACCCGGAAAACGGCCCTGCTCGAGTCGTGCGTTCTCGGCCACCGCGTCCTCGTCATCGCATGCACCTTCAGGTTGCTCGCAAGGTCGCGGCTCGTCGGGCCAGAGGGCGAGCATTCGACTCGCATAACGGCGAATGGCCGAGAGGGGAGGCAGACAGACCCTGTGCTTCGCTCGGCTGTGGAGCGACTACGCGACCAGAGTGTCCCGCGATTCCTGCGGCCACCGTGGCGCTCGCTACATATTGCGGCCGTGGCGGGCGAACTCGCCCGCCGGATGTCACCGATTGAGATGAACGCGGGGGCCGGGTAGCCCGCAGGCACAGGGCACTTCATCGACCGATCCGGTGAACCCCACCGCCAGGTCCCGTCCCCGATACTCCCGTTCGCCAACTACCGACAAACGCAATCCCGACGAGCCCGAGACGATCCCCCATTCCGCGGGGTCGAGATGCAATCCCGCTCGCTGCGGACATTCGACAGCGAGGGCGGGTCCGAGCATCGCGATCTCCGCCGGACTCAGTCCGGCCGCGCGCAGAGGTCCTATGGCGTCGGTACGCGCCCAGACCACCGGTACGTCACGCAACAGTTCGGTGGCGCGCTCGTCGGCGAGTAGCCCTGCGGCATGTTCACCCTCGATGCCGATCATCGCTTTCATGGGCAGGAATCCCATCAGCGCCTTACTGCGTTTGAAATCCCAGCCGTACGGCTCGGCATTGCTGTACACCGCTCCGGCCATTCGGAGTGCGCGAACCACGGGACCGAACCAAGGCCCCTCCGCATTGCGCGCGGTCACCAGCACATTGTCCGCCCGGCCCAGCTCCCAGAGCTCCAGAAGCCGACGCGCCCACACGGTGTCCCGTTCGACCTCCGCCCACCCGATCTCGAAGCCGACCTTTCCGCCTTCACGGGTGAATTGCCCGATTCCGGCCAGGGAAGGATGGCGACCCGCCATCGCAACCGTCATTGTGTTCCGACTCATTGCTTCACCACTCTCGGGAATTTCGCGACGCTCGAGCTGCGCTCGAGCAGGCTGTCGACCGGTACCAATTCGATCTCCGGCTCCACTCCGACCTGAGCGCTGACCGCGATGCGCAGTCGGTCGCGCAGATCGTCCAGATCCGGTTGACCGACGTAGCCGACCCGCAGTCGCAGTCGATCGGTGACTCTCGATTCCCGGATGACCTGGAACATGCCGTCGTGGGTTTCTTCTTGGGACTCGATGGCCTGCCAGACCTCGCCGAGGACGACCGGCACGCCCTGCACCACGGTCTCGTCGCCCAGTCGTCCGATCACCCATTGCCGAACATGGCTGCGACCGCATCCGCAGAGATCGCGATCGAACCGAGCCAGATCCCCACTTCGATACCTGATCAGTGGTGCCGCCTGGTTGTCCAGGTCGGTAGCCACGAGCTCGCCTACCTCCCCGTCGGCCACCGCGCGATCACTGTCCGGCTGCAGGAATTCCGCCAGCACAAGGTCTTCCCAGAGGTGATATCCGTTGTGCTGGCGGCACTCCCATGCCGTGCCGGTATCGCCCGCACTGGCGTAGGTGAACAGCTCGAGGCCCCAGTCCTCACGGACCTTCCTGGCCAGCGCGGCGCCGAGCGGCTGTCCGGCGAACGCTGCGCCCTTGAACGAGGAGAACACCTCGCGAATGTCGTGGGTCTTTTCGAAGCGTTCCAGTTCCAGGACGGTCGGCATCATCAACTGCATGTAGGCGGGCCGATACCGCTGTATCGCTTCCAACACTTCGGCTCCGTGGCCGATCCAGCTGTCGACATAGACCGGAATGAGCCCCATCTCCTGGTAGAAAGTGTCGAAGAACCCTCGGAACGTCCCGGCGGGAACAAGCACTCGATCCCCGGGCCGCAGTCCCAGTTCCCAGAGGTCGCGGGCCGAGCACGCCGGTAGAGGGGGCGCAACGTCCCAGATCTCCGGGAGCAGTTCCGGGGTGCCGGTGGTCCCGGAGGTGGACATGATCGATGTCAAACCCTCTATGGGTACCTGCAGCAATCCGGCGAAAGGATCGCCGGTCCGGTCCCGGAAGGCACGCAGGTCGTCCTTGGTGAAGGTCGGAATCTTCTCGATGAAGTCATCGAGCGAGCGCACCTGGCTCGGATCCACGCCGGCCGCGGACCAAAGTTCCCTGTAGAACGGCGATTTCTCGAAAGCGGCGGGAACGAGCGCGAGCACGCGCTCCTCCTGCAGCGCACGCAGCTGCTCGCGGGGCATGGTTTCGATGTCGGGTTGGAAGAACCGTCGGCTCGGGTCGCCCCCGTTACGCTCGAACGTTCTGGTCTGGATCGCTTCCACGTCGTGACTTCCTCCATCGGTGACGCACAACATTGAGATCTGGACCACACGCTAGGACGCCGGATCTGCCGTGACCTAGGGAACGCTGTTCCCGCCCGTAGGTTGAGCGCTTCGTGTAAGCAGTAGAATTATCTATCGGATAATGGATGGTGCTTCAGCACGATCCGTCGAACGAAGGTGCAGGGTTGCAGCCATCGGCTAACCGCCGAAACGACCGAGACCTGGTGGAGTACTCCCCGGCGCAGGTCGAGCAGTGCTGGACGCTTTCGACCCGCAACCCACCTTGCCGTGCCCCCACTGTCATGCACGGCACACTCAGCGAAAACCCGAACACCGACAACCGAGGCGGGAGCGACCGGGTGGATGCTTTCTGGCTCTGAAAGGAATTCATCAGTGGGACTTCTGAAGGGCAAGGTCGCCCTCATCACGGGCAGCGCGCAGGGCCTGGGCGCCGGATGCGCGACCGCGTTCACACAGCAGGGCGCCCGCGTCGCCTGCGTCGATGTGAACGCGGAAGGAGTTGAGAAGGTAGCCGCTGAACTAGCGGCCGATGGCGCTGAGGCCATCGCCCTGCCATGTGACGTCTCGGACCGAGGACAAGTGGATGCCGCCGTCGTCGCCACTGTCGAAAAGTTCGGCCGTCTCGACATCCTCGTCAATGCCGCTATGACGCAGCGGCTCGTACCGTTCGAGATGTCCACGGAGCAAGACCTCGATGACGCCTACCGATCGAGTGTGCTGGGCACCTACAACTTCATGGCGGCATCCTTTCCCCATCTGAAGGAAAGCGCCGGCAAAGTCATCAATTTCGGCTCGGCGGCGGGTACCGGCGGCGAACCTCGGATGGCGACCTACGCTGCCGCCAAAGAAGCCGTGCGCGGTTTGTCCAAGGCGGTTGCCGTCGAGTGGGGCGTTCACAACATCAACGTGAATGTCGTCTGCCCCATGGGGATCACGCCCGCTTACGAGCAGTGGGCCGCGTCCGTCGGCCCCAAAGGAGTGGCGGCGGCGCTCAAGCCTTCCCCGCTCAAGCGGATGGGAGACCCGGTCCACGACGTCGGTGGAGTGGTCGTATTTCTCGCCAGCAGCCTCTCCGATTACATGACCGGTCGCACCCTGTTCGCCGACGGGGGCCGCGCCTACTTCAGGTGAGGTGACGATTGCCCGGCGAGTGCGCCACGTCGGAGTATCGACAACGCTCGGAATATCAGCGGCACGCGACTGACGACTCACCGTCCGGGTGCCGCAACCCGAAGGTTGCTTCTCCTCCAGATCGTCAGTGCGGGTGCCGAAGTGAACACACGCGGGGACGGCCGTGGCGACACCAACGGATGCCCCCGAAAGCACATCACCACACAACTCGTTTAGCTAAACGATTAATTTGATTATGCGAAATTCGCCAAAGCGTCCCGCCTCGATCGACCCATGGCTATGGTTACAAACTGGGTACTTAGCGCACCTCTAACGTACCCGCTGAGTATGTTCGTCGAAGTTCGCTGAGGAGCCTCGTGAGTCATCTGTATGAGATCGATGTGAAGATACCGGTTCGCGACGGCGTGTCGCTGGCCGCCAATGTGTGGCGGCCGGCCGAGGGGACCGCTCCAACGTTGCTGATCCGCATTCCCTACGGCAAGGACATGGAGTCACCCTTCGGGGACACGATCCCCAATCTGGCGACGGTGCTCGAGGCCGGGTACGCGATCGTGATCCAAGACTGCCGAGGCACTTTCCGCTCGGACGGGGAGTTCGCTCCGCACGCGGCCGACAGGACAGACGGCGAGGACACCATCGCGTGGATCGCGGAGCAGCCGTGGTCCGACGGCATCGTGGGCATGTGCGGAACCTCCTACCTGGGCATAGCGCAGTGGGAGGCCGCGGTGACGAATCCGCCCGCACTGAAGGCGATCTCACCGTGCTTCGCATCCCTCGACAAGTACCGGACGCCCTGGTATTCGCACGGCGGCGCCCTCTCTCTCAGCACGGTGACGTGGTGGTGCACCATGACCTACACCTTCGACGCGCAGCGATCCCTGAGCCGAGGCGCGGGAACGGCCGATGTGTTGCCCGAGCTCGGTCGGGCCATGCTCGATCTCAACTCTCTCAACGAGGTGCTGCCGACCGGCGAGGTGCCGGTCCTCGCGAAGTACGGCAAGTGGTGGAGCGAATTCATGGCTCACCCGGCTCACGACAAGTTCTGGAAGGCATTCGACCTTCGACCCGCCGTTCCGAAGGTCGAAGTTCCCGCGTTGCACATCGGCGGCTGGTACGACCACTTCATCCCAGCCACCGTCCGCGACTTCGTCACCGCGCGCCAGCAGGCGGGAACCGAGCTGGCTCGTGCCGAGCAGCGCCTCATCATCGGTCCGTGGGATCACATATCCCAAAGCGGCGTCTACCCGGATCGGTCATTCGGTCCAATGGCCCCGGCGAGAGCGCTACGTCTCGGCAGACTGCAATTGAAGTTCTTCGACCGCTGGCTCCGCGGTGACACCACCGCCCTGGACGACATTGCGCCGGTGAAGATCTTCGTCATGGGCATCGACCAGTGGCGCGACGAACAGGACTGGCCACTGCCGGACACCCAGTGGACCGACTACCACTTGACCAGCACTGGCCGCGCCAACACCTCGAACGGCGACGGCACGCTGACCACCGAGCCCGCACCGAAGGTGGAGCGCGATACATACCTCTACGATCCGCGCCGGCCGGTGCCCACAACGGGCGGTGCCTGCCTACCGGCGACTTATGGGTTCTGTGGCCCGGTCGACCAACGAGACGTGGCCGGTCGTGACGATGTCCTGTGCTATGCCACGCCCGTCCTCGAAGTACCCGTCGAAGTCACCGGTCCGATCAGTGTGACGTTGTTCGTCTCCTCCTCGGCGGTGGACACCGACTTCACCGCCAAGCTCGTCGACGTCTTCCCCGACGGCAAGGCGATCAACCTGTGCGACGGAATCCTGCGTGTTCGGCATCGCAACGGCCTCGATCGGGAGGAATTGATGGAGCCCGGGACGATCTATGAGATCACCGTCGACATGGCCGCGACGGCCAACGTCTTCCTGCCGGGGCACCGCATCAGGCTGGACATCTCCAGCAGCAACTTTCCCCGCTACGACCGCAACACCAACACCGGCGGCGTTATCGCGCAGGAGTCCGAGCACCAGATGATCTCCGCCGTCAATCACATCCATCACGGACCCGACCACCCGAGTCGCCTCGTTCTGCCCATCATCAATCGCAGCGACTCGCGATAATTTCTGATAGGTGTCGCCCATTCGGGGTGACAGTCCATCCACGGCGGCATCCTTGCCTGCGATTCGCTCGGCCCGGTCGCGGATAGCCCGTTGAACAGGAGTACGCCGATCGTGTCCGCCTCGCACCGATTCCGGATCAGTCCGTTGCGCTGACCCTCAACCGCCGCGATCCGGCCCGTGGCCCTGATCCCGGAGTGCTGAGCGGAAAGACCTGTGGCCGGTCCCCTTCCGGGACCGGCCACAGGCTTTCGACTCCTCGTCGAGCCGACTTTCAGAACACGACCCGGCTGACCGCCTCGGCAATCATCGCCGGCTTGGCCGCGTCCTCGATCTCCACCGTGTGCCGGACCACCAGTTGCAGCGCCCCGCCGCTCACCTCGGTCGCCTCCACCAGTTCGGCGGTGGAGCGCACGCGCGCGCCCACCGGCACCGCGCTCGGGAATCGCACCTTGTTGGAGCCGTAGTTCAGCCCCAGTTTGGTGTTCTCCACGCGATAGATCTGGTTCCCGAGCACCGGCAACAGGGACAGGGTCAGATAGCCGTGCGCGATCGGGCCGCCGTAGGGGCTCTCCCGGCGAGCCCGCTCGACATCGACGTGGATCCACTGCTTGTCACCGGTCGCCTCGGCGAACAGGTCGACCATTTCCTGGGTCACACGGATCCAGTCGCTGGTACCCAAGGTCTGCCCGACCGCCGCCAGCACCTGTGCCTTATCGGCAAAGACCTGCATCTCTCCTCTTTCCGAGTTCGGTGTCCTACGTACCCAGGAACAGATTCATCCCGTTGTCGCGGATGAACCGCTTGCGGTTCTCGTCCCCGAGCCCCTCCACGCGCGCGTAGAAGTCGGCCGGTTCGCGCAGGCCCTCCGCATGCGGCCAGTCCGAGCCCATGACCAGCGCGTCCACCCCGCCGAGCTTGTCGGCGAGGGCGACGGTGTCGTCCTCCGGATACGGCACGACGCGCACGTGCTTCTTGAAAATGGTGCTGGGCCGCTCGCTGAGCTGACCGCCCAGCCACTGGCCGTTGCGGGCCATACCGCGGCTCTTGTCCATGTGCCGGATGAAATGCGGGACCCACTCCGCGCCGAACTCGCTGACCAGCACCTTGATGTTCGGGAACCGGCCGAAGAGATTGTCGAAGATCAACGCCGAGAGCGTGTCGGTGATCGGGCGCTCACCGTAGGTGTTCTGCCACTGCCAGGCGGAGAACTGGAACGGCGGGTTCAGACCCCAGCCCCAGTGCGTCGCCACGTTCGCCTGGTAGTGGAATTCGGAAATATGGTAGGAGACCACGGCTTTGGCCTCGTTGATCCGCGCCCAGAAGGGGTCGAAGTACGGATCGCCCGGCGAGCGGCCGTAGGCCGGACCCGCGGGCAGCAGGATGAACCGCGCACCGGCGTCGAGTACCCGGTCGAGTTCGGCACAGGCACGATCCAGGTCGCGCATGGAGAGCATCGCGGGGGCGTAGATGGTGTCCTTGTAGGCGAAGCCCCAGTCCTCATCGATCCAGCGGTTGAACGACTCGAGGTTGTCGTAGAGCGGATCGATGCCGTCCAAGTACGCCTCGGCCAGCAGGCCCCAGCCGCCCGGGTACATGATCGCCTTCTCGATCTGCTGCTCGCGCAGCTGGATCAGCCGCTTGTCCTTGTCCAGGTACTCGGCTTGAATCGGCTCGTAGAACCGGTCGGCGTCGGTGGCGTTGCCCGATGCGCGCTGCTTGAGCATCTCGACCAGCGAGCCGGGAACATAGGCCTGCTCCAGGTCGGCTTCCAGTGCGGTGACGATGCGGTCGTTGGCCAGCAGAACCTTGCGGCCGTAGCCCGGGGCTTCGATCGGGCGAACGGCGGTGTGCAGTTTGTCCTTGGGCATGAAGCGGGTGAAGGCGTCGGGCGCCTCGTAGGAGTGCTGGTCGAAGTCGGTCATCAGGTACGGCAGGGTGCCGACGGTGTTTTCGATCAAGGCCATCTCGGAGTCTCCTTCTCACGCCGGCGGCGGGATGGTCGCGAGCAACGTGAAAGTTCATGTTCTAATGCGGCAAGACTAGCAACATGAGAGGTCCTCTCGCAATGAGGGATACTCTAGAGAAACAACGACCGGAAAAGAGGCAGTGTTGTCCGAGGAACTCAATGGCCGCATCGCACTGGTGACCGCGGCGGCGGGCGTCGGTATCGGCCGCGCCATCGCCCACCGCTTGGCCGCGGACGGAGCGACCGTCGTGCTCACCGACATCCACGAGCAACGACTGGAGCAGGCCGCCGCCGAGATCGGCGAGGCAACCGGCGCGCGGGTGATACCGCAACTACTCGACGTCGGCGACCGGGACCGCATCATCGAGGTCACCGATTGGGTGCGCGACCAGGTCGGTCCGCTGTCCATCCTGGTGAACAACGCCGCGCTGAACATCCTCGCGCCGATCTTCGACTACGACCCCGCCGATTGGGACCGCGTGCTCGCGGTCAACCTCAGCGGTCCGTGGATGCTCTCCCGCCAGGCCATGCGACAGATGCGCGACGCGGGCACCGGCGGCGTGATCCTGAACGTCTCGACCTACGCTCCCGATCTGGGCGGGCTCGGTATCGAGGCACCGTACGCGGTGTCCAAAGGCGGGCTCAACGTGCTGACCCGAAGCTGCGCGCACGAGGGTGGGCGATACGGCATCCGGGTGAACACACTGTCCATGGGGATGGTGACCGGAACCCGTTTCACCGACACACTGCACGCGGATATGCGCGCCGAGGAGACGGCGCAGGCGCCCCTGGGCCGCCTGGCTCATGTCACCGACATCGTCGAGGCCGCCGCATTCCTGATTTCCGACCGTTCCGCCGCCACCACCGGCGAGATCCTGAACGTGGCCGCGGGCAGGCACATGCGGTACTGACTACGCATCGCGAGAACGGCTGCCGCTCACCGGATCCCCCGGGGCGGCAGTCGCTCGCGTGCTCGGCGGAACCGAACCGCCGCGGCCCCGCATGGTCGAACCACAGACGTCAGAAGCGTATCCAGGCATAGGTGAGTGACCGCGCGACATCACGCTCCGCGCAGGACAACGAGCAATATCGATGCGGCGCAGATTCTGCGACGTCGAACAGTGCGCGTCCGCAGAACCGACAGAACAATTTCCGCAACCCCATTCGGGACCGAGCGAACCACTCGAGCCGACGCATCCAGCGGCGCAACCTCGTCATTCGTCACCAGCCTCGGCACCGCGCCACTCAAATAAGCAAATTATTTAACTCTATGATGCGGCAACGGGCGCCGGCGCGCAACCCGAGGACCCGGCGATAGCCGGAGCCTCCCCCCGAGGGATGAACATCGCCACCGCAGCGGTGGCCAAGGCCGCTAGCGCCGCGATTCCGTAGACGAGCTGGAAAGCGCCGAGTGCAGGAAGTTCGCGCCCCGCCACGTTCACCGTGACCGCGGTCAGCAGCGCGGCGATGAGGGCACTGGAGATCGCCGTACCCACCGATCGCAGCAAGGCGTTCAGACCATTGGCCGAAGCCGTCTCGGTGATGGGCACCGACCCCATGATCAACATCGGCATCGTGGCGTAGGACACCGCGGTGCCTATCATGACGAACATCGCGCCCAGCACGATGGCCGGTATCGATCCGTTCACCAGGACTCGCATGCCGTAGGCGACGACCAGGACGGTCGCTCCGATCACCAGGGTGCGTGCGGCGCCCACACGTCGGATCATCCGCGCGGACACAGGCGCGAAGACCACCATCATCAGACCAGCGGGAACCAGACACAACCCTGCCGTCAGGACCGAGAGACCGAACCCGTAGCCGGTCTCCGTGGCGGCCGTGAGCTGCTGCGTGGTGGCGAGCATGTTGGCGTACATCGAAATCCCGACGAGCAGTCCCGCGAGGTTGGTCAACAGAACGCGCCGTCGCGCCGAAGTCCGCAGATCCACCATCGGATGACCGACTCGCAATTCGAAGGGAAACCACATCACGAAGAACACCACTGCCACCGCCGACGCGACCAGAGTAGCCGCACTGGTCCACCCCCATGCGCCGCCTTTCGAGATGGCCAGCAGTAACGCGATGAGCGCTACCGAGAGCAGAACCGCGCCGCCGACGTCGAACCGACCCGGCGTCCGAACCGGCGATTCGGGAATGACTACCAGCACTGCTATGAACAGTGCGCCGCCCGCTACGGCAGACATCCAGAAGATCGCCTCCCAGCCGAGGTGCTCGAAGAGAATTCCCGGAAGCGGTAGGCCCAGCGCGGATCCGATTCCCAGCGTGGCGCTCATCAGGGCGGTCGCGCCGGTGACCTCGGATTCGGAGAGTTCGTCACGCATGATCCCGATGGCGATCGGGATCAGCGCGGAGGCCAAGCCCTGCAACCCGCGCCCGACCAGCACGGAAAGGAATGTCCCGCCCACCGCGGCGAAGGTCGATCCGGCAACGATCGTCGCGAGCGAGAACAACATCATGCGGCGCTTACCGAACATGTCGGCAAGCCTGGACAGGATCGGAGTCGCGACCGAAGCCGTCAGCAATGTCACAGTGACCAGCCAGGACACGCTCGCGTAGTCGACGCCGAGGATCGCCGGGAACTCTCCGAGCAGCGGGACCACGAGCGTGTGCTGTAGAGCGACGAGGACTCCCGACAGGCACAGGACGATCGTCACCAGTCGATTCGGCCGTCTGGCAGAGTTTTTCGCACGTTTGGCCATCGACTACTCCGAACTGCGTCACACTAAAAGTTAGTTTATCTACCTATCTAACAGGAGCACACACTCACCTCGACGCGCAAATCAGACAGAACGGCCACGACACGCGACTGGAAGCGAGCACGCGTGAGGGCTACAGGTAGGCGACAGCGATCACTTCCGTAGGACGCTTGCAGTGACTCAGCCGATCGGCCGCCAGCGAGCCGAACGCTTGCACCCCGACCCCGAGGAGTATGGCTTCTACGCGCTCAGCGACGAACACCGTCGGTGTCGACCGTGTCCCGGTGAATCCCGATCATCGTCAACCGACGTGGCGGTGCAGGAAGTCGATCTGGTCGGTGACGAGGAACGGCACCTGACTGATCGCGGCCGCGATTCGCCGATCAGCACCTGCCGCGGCCAGCGCGTTGCCTCCACCCCGGGCGCGGTCGCTCCTTCGGCGGGATACCACCAGGCGGCGCAGCGCTCGCCGCCCGATCGAAATGTCGTGTCCTCCCGTGGGTTCATGGCATCGAGCACGGTCGCTGGAGCATGGCAGGGCTGGCGGGAAACAGTCCACACGATGGCGCCGTGGGGCGCCGACGGCCACGATGGCGACCTCCGGCGGCGGTTACGACCGAGCTGTCGCCGGGAACGGGCGCTGAAATCGTCCACCTCGACGCCATGGCTGCGCTATGGTCCTGGACAGCCGCCGCCTCAGTTATCTGGCCGCGAACCCCCCTGCCGCCCCTCTCGGAGCCTGTATTGTCTAAATCATCCATCGACTTCACTACGACCGACCAACCGCGCGCCAGCCTGTACTCCCCCGAGTTCAGCGCCGACCCGCACGGCGCCTATCGGGAGATGCGCGAACGCTACGGCTCACTGGTGCCGATCGAACTCGCGCCAGGCATTCCCGCCACCCTCGTCATCGGTTACCGCGCCGGCCTGGCCATCCTCAACGATCCGGAGCGCTTTCCCGCCGACCCGCGGACTTGGGAGGCGAGCGTCCCGGCGGACTGCCCGGTTCTGCCCATTCTGCGCTGGCGCCCCAATGCCACCCGCGCCACCGGCTACGCTCATACGCGGCTACGTGACGTCTTCACCACCGCCCTCGATGAGGTCGATCTCCACGCGGTGCACGATATCGTCGAACGTACCGCGATACCGTTGATCAACACTTTCTGCACCACCGGTTCGGCAGATCTCGTTGCCGCATACGCATTTCCGATCGTGTTCGAAGTCGTCAACGAATTGCTCGGCTGCCCGCCATCGATCAGCGAGAAAGCCGCCGCAGGTGTCCTCGCGATGCTCGATGGCGTGGACGCGCAGGAGGCCAATCGCCGATTCGAGCAATCCCTGTTGGAACTGGTGCGGTTCAAACGCACCACGCCGGGCGCCGACATCACCACCGGTCTGCTGCGTCGCGGCACCACACTCACCGAAGAGGAAATGCTGAACCAGGTCCTGCTGTTCTACGGCCTCGGAATGGGACCCACCCAGAGCCTCATCATCAACGCCCTGCGTCTGCTGCTCACCGACGACGGATTCAACGGCGATATCGTCGGCGGCTCCTTGTCCACCCGCGACGCCCTCGACCAGGTCCTGTTCGAGGATCCGCCGCTGCCCAACAACAGCGTCAGCTACCCCCGCCAACCCATCCTCATCGACGGCACCTGGTTGCCCGCACATCAACCCGTCGTCGTCAGCCTCGCCGGCTGCAACAACGATCCGGAGATCACCTCCGGCGATCACACCGGCAACCGCGCACACCTGGCATGGGGCGCCGGACCGCACGCATGCCCGGCCCGCACACTCGGCTACCTCATCGCGCAGAGCGCCGTGGATCAACTGCTCGACGCTCTCCCCGAACTCCGGCTCGCCGTTGCGGCCGACGAATTGCAGTGGCGCCCAGGAACTCTGCACCGCACGCTGGCCGAGCTCCCGGTCACCTTCCCACCGTCACCACCGCTGCCCGTGCCCTGACACCGCCAGGTGCTGCGCCAGAACCGTCACCAACCGTGAACTCGGATGCGTGCGTTACGCGCATGGACAGCTGTCCCGACCGACTGCTTTCCTCGACGCTATATGGCCGAGCTGGTGTCGAGACGGTCGACCAACGCCCGGGGGCATCCGCGGGAACCGGGGCGATCGACCCCCATCCGGGTGTTCAGCGGACTGCATATAGTGCAATCATATATGTAATTGCGAGGCGGGGAATCGGCTGCGCCGAGACTGCCGGGCAATGGAGTAGGCAGAGTCATCGGTCGACGATGTCGGCCAGACCGACACAAGGGAGTAAGAATGGTCGGCGAGTCACCGACGCCGGAGAACTCCGGCGCCGCTGCGGTCCATCACCCGAACGACAGCGCGCACCGGCCCTCCGACGAGGAAGTCTTCGCGCGCTATCCGTACATCCGGCTCGACCAGGTCAACATCGAGTACTACCGCGGACTGCTCACGCACGAGTTGACGGCAGGCTGGTGCTCCGAATGTTTGCGCTGGCATACGCCCCTGCGACCCATATGCCCGTCCTGTTGGTCGCCCGAGGTGACGGCCCGTCCGGTGCAAGGCGCGGGGACAGTGCATCTGCTGACCCGCCTGCACCAAGGACCGCCGCTCGTCGACTACTCCACGCCGTGGCCCCTGGCCGCGATCGAGCTCGACGAGCAGGTCGGCCTGCGTGTCGTCGCACCGCTGGTCGACACACCGGACGCGCTCCAGCGAATCGGGCAGCCCGTCGAATTGACCTGGATCGAACGCGCGGAGTCGCCGTGGCCCGCTTTCCGAGTCGTGGCAGCAAAGGACAACGCCCGATGAACCTCCTTCCCCAGCGCAACCCGATCAAAGACCGAGTCGCGATCGTCGGCCTCGGCCGCTCGGCCTACAGCCGCAACCGGAACACCTCCGAACTCACCACTGTGCTGCAAGCCGCGACCGCGGCCATCCGCGACGCGGGTCTCACCGCCGCCGATATCGACGGCGTGGTGGGCGGGGGCCTGCACACCAACGGCATCGACGCGTCCGTGGTGGCCTCGGCCCTCGGCCTGCCCGCTGTGACCTTTTGGACCGGCGTGCGCCCGCCGATCGGCAATCACATCACCGCGGCCGTCAACGCCGTCTGGTCGGGTACCGCCAACACCGTGCTCGTCTACCACTCGGTGTACCGACT
>NZ_JABLTE010000029.1 GCF_013315795.1 Nocardia barduliensis | reverse complement strand
GCGTAGGGTCGGCCCGGGGGGGAGGGGCCGACGTGAACGATGCTACTCGATGATCTGCGATTGTGTGTGCGGGGGGACTACCACTTTCCAAGATTTTTCGGGCACGATTAATTTCCGGACCGACGGCAGTCGGCACCACCGGGCGTTCGGCTGCCTGCGCCGGACCGGACGGTTGGCCGGGCGTTAGCCAAAACCGTTGGCGAGCAAGCCTTTCCGCGCTGATATGACGACATGACCTGCTGCGGCGCCTAGTGTCGCAGAAAATGCCGACCGGTCGCCGCAGAGCGAATTCAGCGCGGGCTCCGGGCGTGTCGGCTGCTCCGGGGTGGCGTGCGGCGTGCCGCGTCCCGAGCGCGGCAGCGGAACTTGTCGTACCCCGATGCGAACATACGTTCGTGCCCACGGACTCGACAGCACAGGCGGAACGCACCCGCTCATCGCGCCGTCGCGCGCTCGGACTTCCGCTATCCGAGTACGGGTCGCACTCGATTCGGGTAGTCCGCTACGCACGCTCCACAGCCCGGGCACGCGGGATCATCGAACCGGTCGCATTCCGATCCGGTACCCCCGAGCACCACTGGATCGGAATGCGGCCTTCTCGCGTGATGCGGTTTTCCCGATCGTTGCCTGGCGCCCGGAACAAATCGGATGAATTTGTCGGTGGCCGGGACAATACTGACTCGGGTATCGGCCGGTCACCCGATCCAGCGAATTGATCGGCGCCCGGAACCTCCGGCGCCGCACGCCGACCACAGAGAACTCATCAACCTCAGGAGAATCATGCCCGACGCAATAGTCGCCGAGGGTCTGGTCAAAAGATATGGCCAGCTGGTGGCCCTCGACGGACTCGATCTGCGGGTCCCGGAAGGAACCGTCACCGCCCTGCTCGGACCCAACGGCGCAGGTAAGACCACCACCGTCCGGGTACTCACCACTCTGCTGGTACCGGATGCCGGACACGCGACGGTCGCGGGAATCGACGTGCTGCGCGATCCGCAGACGTTGCGCTCGCACATCGGGGCATCGGGCCAGTACGCCGCGGTCGACGAATACCTCACCGGTTTCGAGAATCTGGAAATGGTGGGACGTCTTTATCACATGGGCGTGCAGCGGAGTAAGGAACGCGCGCGCGAATTGCTCGAACGATTCCGGCTCACCGACGCCGCCGACCGGCCGGTCAAGGGCTACTCCGGCGGCATGCGGCGGCGCCTGGACCTGGCCGGCGCTCTGGTGGCGAATCCTCCCGTGCTGTTTCTCGACGAGCCGACCACCGGGCTGGATCCCCGTGCGCGCCTGGATCTCTGGGACGTCATCGAGGAGCTGGTGGCGGGCGGGACCACGTTGCTGCTCACCACGCAGTACATGGAGGAGGCCGACCGGCTCGCCGACTCCATCGCGGTGATCGACCACGGCAAGGTGATCGCCAAGGGCACCGCCGACGAACTCAAGACCATGGTGGGCGGCGATCGCATCGAGCTGACCGTGGATCGCGCGGAGAATCTGGGGACGGCCGAGGCCGCGCTGAAGAGTCTGGCCGACGGCGAGATCCACCTGGAGCCGGGATTGCGCCGGATCATCGTGCCGGTCGCCGACGGATCGCAGGCGCTGGTCGAGGCGGTCGGACGGCTGGCCGAGCACAACGTGCAGATCCACGATGTCGGCCTGCGGCGCCCGTCGCTGGACGACGTCTTCCTCACCCTCACCGGTCACGAAGCGGTGACGACCGCCGAGGGTGACAAGTCGAACGACAAGATGGAAGCTACGGAAGGAACGATCCGATGACCGCGACGGCTCCGGCTCTGGCACGGCCCTCGCTGGGTGAACGACTGTCCATCGTGGTCAGCGACAGCGTGACCATCGCGAAGCGCAACGTCATCAAGATCAAGCGAGTACCCGACGTCCTGATCTTCTCCACCCTTTCGCCGATCATGTTCGTGCTGCTGTTCGCCTACGTCTTCGGCGCGGCCATCGACGTGCCCGGCCTGTCCGGCGGCTACCGCGAGTTCCTCATCGCGGGCATCTTCGCGCAGACCGTGGTGTTCGGCGCCACCTTCACCGGCGCGGGCCTGGCCGAGGACATGCAGAAGGGCATCATCGATCGCTTCCGCTCACTGCCGATGGCCTCGTCGGCGGTGCTGGTCGGCCGCACGATCAGTGACGTCGTGATCAACGTGGTCAGCCTGACCGTCATGTCGTTGACCGGTCTGGCCGTCGGCTGGCGGATCCGCGGATCGTTCCTGGACGCGGTGCTGGCCTACATCCTGCTCCTGCTGTTCGCCTACGCGGTGTCCTGGATCATGGCCGTGGTGGGTCTGCTGGTGCGCGCGCCGGAGGTGTTCAACAACGCCAGCTTCATGGTGATCTTCCCGCTCACCTTCATCGCCAACACCTTCGTCCCCAGTGACAAGCTGCCCACCGTGCTGCGGGTGATCGCGGAATGGAACCCGGTATCCGCACTCACCCAGGCGACCCGCGACCTGTTCGGTAACACCAGCCCGATGGCGCCCACGCCGAACGCTTGGTCGCTGCAGCACCCCGTCATCACCTCCCTGGCCTGGGTGGTGGTGATCATGGTGGTATTCGTGCCGCTGGCTCTGCGTCAGTACAAGAAGACCGTCAGCCGCTGACCGGCGACGCCCGGGTCAGTGCTCGTGCTCCGCACCGGCTTCTGCCAAAGGGGTCGGCGCGGAGCCGTTGCGGGAGTATCCGATGCGCGGCGGTGCAGGGGCTGGCTCGGGCTGTTGCGGCCTGCGGCTGCGGATCAAATAGGCTACGCCACCCGCCAGTGCGACGGCGGCCGCGACGATGAGCCGGTTACGTGAACGCGAAGAGACATGCAGGCGCCCCGAGGTCATGGGACCACTCTATGCACAGCCCGGCGATTCGCGCAGGAGTCCCAGCTCACAGTGCCGTGCGGCCCAGTTCCGCGGCCACGTCGCCGACCGTGGCACGATGGGCGGCGTGACCTCACCGAACCAGACATCCGTGGCAACGCTGCACACGAATCACGGCGATATCAAGCTCTCGCTCTTCGGTAACCACGCGCCCAAGACCGTCCGCAATTTCCTGGGTCTCGCCGACGGTTCGGCGCCGTACACCACCGCGAACGCCAGCGGCGGCAATACCGGCCCGTTCTATGACGGCGCCCTGTTCCATCGTGTGATGGCCGGCTTCATGATCCAGGGTGGCGATCCCACCGGTACCGGTCGCGGCGGCCCCGGCTACGAATTCGGTGACGAGTTCCACCCGGAGCTGCGCTTCGACCGGGGCTACCTGCTGGCGATGGCCAACGCGGGACCGGGTACCAACGGCTCGCAGTTCTTCATCACCGTTCGCCCCCAGCCGCACCTCAACCGCAAGCACACGATCTTCGGTGAAGTGGTGGACCCGGATTCCCGCAAGGTCGTCGATGCGATCGCGACCACCAGGACCGATCGCAACGACCGGCCGCTCGAGCCCGTCGTCATCACCAAGATCACGATCGAATGAGACTATGAATCCCCAGCCGCCCGCACCCACGTGCGTCCGCCATCCGAATCGCCCGACCGGCCTGGCCTGCACGCGGTGCGGGCGGCCGTCCTGTGCGGAGTGTCTGCGTCCCGCGGCCGTCGGCCAGCATTGTGTGGACTGTCTGCGCGCGGATCAGCGCAGCGTCGCGCCGGTGCGGACAATCTCGGGCGCAGCGGCGGCCAGGACGGCCGCGCCCTATGTGACCTACGTGCTGATCGCGATCAACGTGGTGATCTACGCGATCACCGCGGCGCAGGCCGAGAGCCTGATGGACAACCAGCGGGGCTCCGCGCTGTTCCTGGACTGGGTGCTGTGGGCACCGGCAGTCGCGGCCGGCGAATGGTGGCGCGTGCTCGGCTCCGGGTTCCTGCACTACGGCCCGATCCATTTGCTGCTCAACATGTTCGCCCTGTACGTGGTGGGCCGGGACGCAGAGCTGGTACTCGGGCGATTGCGGTACCTTTCGGTGTACCTGGTCTCGCTGCTCGGCGGGTCCGCCGGGGTCATGGTGTTCGCGCAGAACAGTCTCACGGCGGGCGCCTCCGGGGCGGTGTACGGCATGTTCGGCGCTATCACGGTCATTCTCATCCGGTTGCGGCAGAACCCGAATCAGATGCTCATCTTGATCGGCATCAACGTGTTCATCAGTTTCTCGCTGCCCGGCATCTCGCTCTGGGGGCATCTCGGTGGTCTGGCCGCGGGCA
Source organism: Nocardia barduliensis (assembly GCF_013315795.1). Taxonomy (GTDB): domain Bacteria; phylum Actinomycetota; class Actinomycetes; order Mycobacteriales; family Mycobacteriaceae; genus Nocardia; species Nocardia barduliensis. Next base: position 79,208 of record NZ_JABLTE010000029.1, on the reverse strand, counting down.
CGCTCGCGACGCTCGGCATCCTGTTCCTGCCCGGTTGGCTGCGGGTGAAAACGCCGGAGGCGGCACGGACGGTCGGTTGGGTATCTGTGGCGCTGATCGCGATCGCTGCGCTTGCACTGGTGTCGGCTGGTGCGATCACTTCCGCTGCCTGACACCGGCATTCGCTTCACGTGAAACATCCGCGTCCGGATGGGCCGACCACCCGGGCGCGGATCAGCCGGTCTTGTCCTCGGTGAGCCGAAGGGCGTCGACCAGTTCGCGGTACACGATCTCCGGGTTCACGCCCAGATCCCAGCGGCCGAAGATCAGCAGCCGCTCCGCGCCGTCCCGTTCGACATCGAGTTCCAGCATGGGCATCTTGCGCCCGAGGCGTCGGTAGCTCACCACGCGGGCGCGGACGATCTGACCCGGGGTGTACTCGTCCGCTCCGGTCAGCGTGCGCACCACCAAGCGGGGCCGGTCACCGGCGACGACGGACAGCCGCGGGCGTTGCCGGAATCCGAGCCCGGCGAGGCCGAGCAGGCCGACGGCCGCCAGCCCGACGAGCAGGCGACTGGCCGCCTCCGTGGTGACGATCGCGGCAATGGCCAGCACGATGCCGCCTACCGTGACCGCGACGAGCGCGGCGGTCGGCGTGGTCCAGGCCTGACTCGGCTCGTCGCGCTGCCATGGGCCGGGGACCGCGGGCTCCGAACTCACAGCACTCCCCAATCGCTCCTCGAGTTGTCCACAGGCTCATCCACAGGTGTGCATGAATGACACGTCTGTAATCCGTGTCGCCGCCGCGCTCAGCGCCAGCGCATCGTCATGATCAGGCCGACCACCATCAGGCCGAAGCCGATCAGGAAGTTCCACGCGTTGAGGTCGTTCATCCAGCTGATCTGCTCCGCCGCCAGGTAGTAGACGAGCAGCCACACCAGCCCGGCGAGCATGAACCCGAGCATGATGGCGACGTACCAGACCGGAGACGGCCCAGCCTGAACCTTCACCGGCGTCCGGCTGGCGGGGTTGATCGTGTAGTCGGTCTTCTTACGGACCTTCGACTTGGGCATGACGTCCTCGTATTCGGCGGTAGGTCGTGGTCTCTAGGCTATCCCAACAGGTAATGGATGCGACGCGGTGCCGTGCCGGGACGTAATCTCGATGCCATGCGTGTTCTGGTCGTCGACAATTACGACAGCTTCGTCTTCAACCTGGTGCAGTACCTCGGTCAGCTGGGTGTGGATGCCGTCGTCTGGCGCAACGACGACGCGAACCTGGCCGACGTCGGCGCGGTCGTGCGCGACTTCGACGGCATCCTGATCAGTCCAGGCCCTGGTACCCCGGATCGTGCGGGCGCCAGCATCCCGCTGGTGCGCGCGTGTGCCGAGCACGATGTTCCGCTGCTCGGGGTGTGCCTCGGCCACCAGGCGATCGGCGAGGCGTTCGGCGCCACCGTCACCAGGGCGCCCGAGTTGTTGCACGGGAAGACGAGCGAAGTCTTCCACATCGGCGCGGGCGTGCTGGCCGGTCTGCCCGACCCGTTCACCGCCACGCGATACCACTCGCTCACCGTGCTCGAGGACACTCTGCCGGAGGAGATCGAGGTGCTCGGGCGCACGGAGAGCGGGATCGTGATGGCCATGCGTCATCGCACGCTGCCCATCCACGGCGTGCAGTTCCATCCGGAATCGGTGCTGACTCAGGGTGGGCATCGGATGCTGGCGAACTGGCTCGGCGTGTGCGGAGAGCGTCCCGCCGAGGGTTTGGTGCAGACGCTGGAGGCGGAGGTCGCCGCGCTGGTGTTGCAGTGACCCGTCCGCACGTGCTGCTGTCGGTGGCGGTGAGCGTCGACGGGTACATCGATGACGCGAGCCCCGAGCGGCTGCGTCTGTCCGACGCGGCGGACTTCGATCGGGTAGACCAGGTTCGTGCGGACTCCGACGCCATCCTGGTGGGAGCGCAGACGCTGCGCAGCGACAATCCGCGGCTGCTCGTCGACAGCCCCGATCGCAGGGCCGACCGGGTCGCGGCGGGCAAGCCGGAGTATCCGCTGAAGGTGACGGTCTCGGCGAGCGGCGACCTGGATCCCGGACTACGGTTCTGGCACCACGGCGGCGACAAGCTGGTCTACACCGCCGAGCCGGGCGCGGCGAAACTCGCCACCCGGCTCACCGGGTTGGCCGAGGTGGTGAATCTGGGCGCCGAAGTGGACTTCGGCGCGCTGCTGGACGATCTGGGCTCGCGCGGGGTCGGCCGTCTCATGGTGGAGGGCGGCACCCGCATCCATACCGCGTTCCTCGCTGCCGATCTGGCCGATGAACTGCACCTCGCCGTGGCCCCCATCTTGGTGGGCGACGCCGCGGCACCTCGCTTTGTCGACCCTGCCGACTTTCCGGGCGCGCCCCACCGCAGAATGCGGCTCACCGGCGTGACGCAAGTCGGCGACGTCGCGGTGTTGCGTTATCTCCCGAAGGCCGAACCGATCTGACGCCGGTGCCCATACGTCGACGATCGACGTGTGCGCCACGGCGTGCGGGGATGGGCGAACCGCGGACGACCGTCGGCCGTCCGCGGCCCGAACTCGTCCGGCACCTCGACCCGGCCGCCGACGCACCGACCGGTCCGGCCGGTGGCGGGCCCTTCGGGTTCACCGCCGAGCGGAAGCCCGAACGGCCCGGCAGCGTGATGTCGAAGTGCTCACGTGGACGCGGAAGGCGTGATGCGCACGGCTTCCGCGCCGGTTCGAGACCTAAGGACGTCCGTAGACGGCGGTCACGAACTCGCCGAGCTGATTGTCGTCCAGGTGCCTGGCCAGGTCCGCCTCACTGATCATGCCGACCAGTCGCTTGTTCTCGATCACCGGCATTCGCTTGACCCGGTTGCTTTCCATCTCGTCGAGCACCTCTTCGATGTCGGCGTTGGCGTCGACCCACCGTGGCGTCGCTTCGCACAGTTCATCGACCCGGCATTCCGACGGGGTCTTGCCCTGGGCGATGCACTTCACCACGATGTCGCGGTCGGTGACGATGCCGCACATCCGCTCGTTCTCGTCCGAGATGATCAGGGACCCGACGTTGAGTTCGGCCATGGTTCGTGCGGCCTGCTCGATGGTCGTGTCCTTCGGGATCCACTGAACGCCGGGTTTCATGATGTCCCTGGCAGTGGTCATGAGCTACCTCCTCGTGCTCAGCTGCGCTGATTGGGATGGAGCAGCATCATTCTCCCGCAATTCACACCGGATGGTCTCGTTTTCGCCGGACCGCCGGTCACGGCGGACCCAGCACCCCCACGCCGACCAGGATGGCGCCGTTCTTCTGCAGAGAACTGCCCGCGGACGGCTGCTGGCTGAGGATACGGCCGACATTGCCCGCGTCGAAGGTGCCCTGGGGCGACTGGCTGATCTGGCTGGTGCTGCCGGTCCACCCTTCCGAGCGCAGCTTCTCCACCGCCTGCGAAACGGTGAGACCGATCAGCGACGGCATCTTCAGATCACCCGCGGACACCTGGATGGTGACCGTGGAACCCTTTTCCGCGCTGCTGCCGCCCGCCGGGCTGGAAGCGACCACTTCACCTTTGGGCTTGGCGGACTGCACCTCCTGGACGACCACCTTGAAGCCGTTGCCCTCGACGTTCGGCTGCGCCACGTCGATCATCTGACCGACGACGTAGGGGACGCGGACCGCCTCCGGGCCGGTGCCGATCGTGACGACGACTTCCCAGTCGACGTCGACCTTCGAACCCGGTGACGGGTTCTGCTCGATCACCTGGTCCTTCTCGGCGGTGCTCGACGGCTTGCGCTCGATGTTCGGGTTGATCCGCAGGCCCTTGGAGTTCAACACCTGCTCGGCCTGCTCCTGGGTCAGTCCCGTGAGCTTCGGCACCTGGACCTGCGCGGGCCCGGAGGACACCTGGACCGTGACGGTGCTGCCCTCATCGATCCGCGAGCCGCCGAGGGGCTGGGTCGCGATCACATTGCCGGTGGCTACCTTGCTGTCGGGCTTCTGCTGGATCGCCACCGTGAAGCCGAGCTTCTGCAACGCGTCCTGAGCCTGCTGGGAGGACTTGTTGGACAGGTCGGGAACGGCGACCTGGTCCGGTCGGCTTCCCGGCCCGAGCAGCACCCAGAACAGCGCGAACACCACGGCGACGGCCGCGACGGCGCCGAGCGCGATGTAGGCGGTCCGGCGCTGACTGTTCGGCTCGGCCGGATCCTGCTCGGCGGTGTCGTCGTCGCGCTCGACGGTGCGGTAGGTGCGCGGCCCGGGTTCGTCCGCGCTCATGAAGGTGGTGCGGTCCTCGTCGGTCATCACCATCGGCGCGATGGGCTTCTGGCCGCCGAGCACCCGGATCAGGTCCGCGCGCATCTCGGCGGCGGTCTGGTAGCGGTTTGCCGGATTCTTGCTCATCGCCTTGAGCACGACCGAGTCCAGCTCGCGTGGAACCCCGGAGTGCACGTGCGAGGGCAGCCGCGGGTCTTCCCGGACGTGCTGGTAGGCGACGGCGACCGGCGAGTCACCCGTGAAAGGCGGCTCGCCGGTGAGGATTTCGAACAGCACGCAGCCGACGGAGTAGACGTCCGAGCGGGCGTCCACCGTCTCGCCGCGCGCCTGTTCGGGCGAGAGGTACTGCGCGGTGCCGATCACCGCGGCGGTCTGCGTCATCGGGTTGGAGCTGTCGGCGATCGCGCGCGCGATGCCGAAGTCCATCACCTTCACCGCGCCCGCCCGGTTGATCATGATGTTCGCGGGCTTCATATCGCGGTGCACGATCCCGGCCTTGTGGCTGAAATCCAAGGCGGCGCAGACGTCGGCGATGATCTCCATCGCGCGCCGCGGCGGCAGGGGTCCCTTGCCGCGCACGATGTCGCGCAGCGTGTCGCCGTCCACGTACTCCATCACGATGTACGGCAGCGGGCCGCCGTCCACCTCGGCCTCGCCGGTGTCGTAGACCGCGACGATCGCCGGGTGGTTGAGCGCGGCGGCGTTCTGCGCTTCGCGCTTGAACCGGAGGTAGAAGGTGGGGTCGCGGGCCAGGTCCGCCCGCAGCACCTTGATCGCCACGTCCCGGCTCAGCCGGATATCGCGGGCCTTGTGCACCTCGGACATACCGCCGAACCCGATGATCTCGCCCAGCTCGTAGCGAGACGAGAGATTCTTCGGGGTCGTCATGGCAGTCCTTGCGAAGAAGTAGCGGGTCCGCTGCGGGTGGCCGAAGGCCCACGGGCACCGGGAATCTCCGGGAATGGTAGGTCGAGGGTCGGGACGCGCGGCCGGGTGGTGGTGGTCGCGGTGGGCGTCGGCTTCGTCGTGCTCGGTGCCGTGGTGGTGGGCGGCGGGGTGGTCGTCGTCGGCTCCGGTGTCGTGGTCTTCGGCTCGGTAGTGGGCGGTTCGTAGGTCTCGGTGTCCACCGGCGGAGGCGCGGGCTTGGGGGTGGTCGTGCTGACCACCGGCGGGACGGGCTTGGGGTTCGGCGCGATCGTCGTCGTCGGCGACGGCGTCGAATCCGGGTTGGTGTCCCCGCCGAACAGCAGGAAGATCGTGAGCGCGCCGAGCAGCACGGCGCCGATGCCCAGACCCGCCAGCCATTTCTGGGTCGAGGTGAACCGGCTGCCGTCGGCGGGCGGCTGATCGCCCGCCGTGCCACGGCTCAGCATCGTGGCCGGAGCGGCAACCGTGCCCGCGCGATTCGCCGCGCCCACCGCGCCGGCCGCCGGCGTCGAGTAGCGCACCGTCGCACCGTCGAAGTCGCTCGGCGTGGAGGGGATCACGGCGGTCGGCCCTGGCGGGAGCACCCGGGTGGCGCCGGTCAGGGGCGCGGCGGCGTGGGCGCCGCTCGGCGGCGGAGGACGACGACCCGCGCGTACCGCGGCGACCGCGTCGGCGAACTCGCCGCCGCTGGCGTAGCGGCGCGCGGGATCCTTCTCCATCGTGATCTCGATCAGTTCGCGCACGTTGCCGGGCAGATCGGCCGGCATCGGGGGCGGCGTCTCGCGCACGTGCTTCATGGCGACGGTGATCGCGCCGTCGCCGGTGAACGGCCGCTGTCCGGCCAGCGCCTCGTAGCCGACCACCGCGAGCGAGTAGACGTCGCTGGCCGCGGTGGCGTCCTCGCCGACCGCCTGCTCAGGGGCGATGTACTGGGCGGTGCCCATCACCATGCCGGTCTTGGTGACCGGGGAGGCGTCCACCGCCTTGGCGATGCCGAAGTCGGTGATCTTCACCTGTCCGGTCGGGGTGACCAGGATGTTGCCCGGTTTCACGTCGCGGTGCACGACGCCCGCGCGGTGCGCCACGTCCAGCGCGCGCCCGGTCTGCTCGAGCAGGTCGAGGCCTTGCGCCACCGACAGCCTGCCGAGCCGGTTGAGCACGGTGTTCAACGGCTCGCCCTGGACGAACTCCATGACCAGGTAGGCGATCTCGCTGCCCTGCGGGTCGATGGTCTCGCCGTAGTCGTAGATCCCCGCGATGCCGGGGTGATTCAGCTGGGCGGTGGTCTTCGCCTCGGTGCGGAATCGATGCCGGAACGTCGGGTCGGCGGAGAACTCCGACTTCAGCACCTTGACCGCGACCCTGCGGTCGAGCCTGGTGTCCAACGCTTCCCAGACCTGGCCCATGCCGCCGGTCGCGATCAACCGCTGCAGCCGGTACCGGTCGGCGATCATCGCACCGTTGTTCAGCATCGAGGTCCCCGTACCTTCACTCGCACATCCATATCGTTCAGCCCCCTCGAAGACCGGCGTTCAGGACCGCGCGAGCCACCGGCGCGGCCACCGAGCCACCGGTCGCGGCAAGCGCCCGGTCCCCGCCGTTCTCCACGATCACCGCGATGGCGATCTTCGGGTTCTGCGCGGGGGCGAACGCGATATACCAAGCGTGCGGCGGCGTGCTGCGCGGGTTGGCCCCGTGCTCCGCGGTGCCGGTCTTGGACGCGATCTGATAAGGGGTCTGGCCACCTCCGGCGGTATTGCTCTCCGACGCGATCATCAGGTTGGTCAGGGTCGACGCTACCTCGGCGCTGACGGCCTGGCCGACCGAGACCGGCTTGGTCTTGGTCAGCTCGCTCAGGTCCGGGCCCTGCAACTGGTCGACCAGGTAGGGCTCCATCCGGACGCCGCCGTTGGCGATGGTCGCGGCGACGACCGCGTTCTGCAGCGGGGTCAGTGCAACGTCACGCTGCCCGATGCTGCTCTGGGCCAGCGCCGCCTGGTCGGAGATCGGGCCGACGGTGCTCTCCGCCACCGGCATCGGGATCCCGCGGCGCGGGCCGACACCGAACGCGGCCGCCTCGTCCTTGAGCTTCGCGGCGCCCACCTTCAGCCCGAGTTCGGCGAACGCGGTGTTGCACGAGCGCCGGAACGCCTCGAACAACGAGGCGGTCGGGTTGGGACCGCACGTGGAGCCGTTGTAGTTCTCCATCGGAACGCTGGTGCCGGGCGGGGTGATGTTCGGCGCGGCGGTGAACTGGTCGTCGGGCGTGGCCAGGCCGTTGGCCAGCGCGGCGGCGGTGACCACGACCTTGAACGTGGACCCGGGCGGATAGGTCTGCGAGATGGCGCGATTCAACATGGGATGGCGCGGATCCGCACTCAGGGTTTCCCACGCCTGGGTGCCGCGCGCGCCGTCGTGCCCGGACAGCAGGTTCGGGTCGTAGCTCGGCGTGGACACCATGGTGAGAATCTTGCCGGTGCTCGGCTCGATCGCCACCACCGATCCGGTGTAGCCCTTGCTGGTCATCTGGTCGTAGGCGACCTGCTGCATCATCGGGTCGAGCGTGGTGACCACGTTGCCGCCGCGGGGATCCCGGCCGGAGATCAGGTCGACGAGGCGGCTGCCGAACAACTGGCTGTCGGAGCCGTTGAGCACCGAGTCCTCGGCGCGCTCCAAGCCGGTGCTGCCGTACTGCATCGAGTAGAAACCGGTCGCGGGCGCGTACGCCTCCGGCTCGGTGGGATAGGTGCGCAGGTACTTGTAGCGGTCGTCGGTCGCGATCGAACCGGCCAGCACGGCACCGCCCGCCGAGATCTGCCCGCGTTGACGGGAGTACTCGTCCAGCAGCACGCGGGAGTTGCGTGGATCCGAGCGCAGGTCGTCGGCTTTGATCACCTGCACGTAGGTGGCATTCGCCAGCAGCGCGACGACCATCACCATCACCGCGACGGCGACTCGGCGTAGTGGAGTGTTCATGTCAGGGGCCCTGCCTCCGGTCGTCCCGCGTCGCGGCGCAGCATCTCGGTCTGCGCGTCGGCGAGCGGCGCCGGCTCCTTCTTACGCACCGGGGCGGGCGCGCGGGCGGCGTCGGAGATCTTGATCAGCAACGCGAGCAACGCGTAGTTGGCCAACAGTGAAGAGCCGCCGTAGGACATGAACGGGGTGGTGAGACCGGTCAGCGGAATCAGCTTTGTCACCCCGCCGACCACCACGAACAGCTGGATCGCGATGGTGAACGACAGGCCGGCCGCGAGCAGCTTGCCGAAGCTGTCGCGCACCGCGAGCGCGGTGCGCAACCCGCGTACCACGAACACCAGGAAAAGCACCAGCACCGCGGCGAGCCCGATCAGCCCCAGTTCTTCGCCGATGGTGGTGACGATGAAGTCGGTCTTGGCGAAGGGCACCTGATTGGGCCGTCCGCTGCCGAGGCCGGTCCCGGCGAGGCCGCCGGTGGCCAGGCCGAACAGCGACTGGGAGATCTGATAGCCGGTGTTGTTGTAGTCGTCGAACGGGTGCAGCCAGGTCTCTACCCTGACCCGCACGTGGCCGAACAACTGGTAGGCGAAAACGAATCCGAGGGCGAGCAGTCCGCCGCCGATGACCAGCCAGCCGACCCGTTCGGTGGCGATGTAGAGCATCACCAGCACGGTGCTGAAGATCAGCAGCGAGGTGCCGAGATCCTTCTCGAACACCAGCACGCCGATGCAGACGATCCAGACGGCCAGGATCGGACCGAGGTCGCGGCCGCGCGGGAACTCCATGCCGAGTACGTGCCGCCCGGCGGCGGTGAACAGCTCGCGCTTGGCGACCAGCACCGAGGCGAAGAAGATGATCAGCAGGATCTTCGCGAACTCGCCGGGCTGGACGCTGAAGCCGGGCAGCCGGATCCAGATCTTCGCGCCGTTGGTCTCGGAGAACGCGCTGGGCAGCAGCGCCGGGATGGCCAGCGCGACAAGTCCGATCAGGCCGAGGGTGTAGCTGTAGCGGGCCAGCGTGCGGTAGTCGCGCAGGGCGATCAGCAGCGTGATGAACACCAGCGTGCCCAGCGCGGTCCACAGGATCTGCTGGGTGGCGTCGGGGGAAGGGGTCGCCCACGAGTTGTAGGCGGCGGTCTGCTGGTCGGCCAGATCGAGGCGGTGGATGAGCACGAGGCCGAGGCCGTTGAGCAGCGCGACGATGGGCAGCAGCAGCGGATCGGCGAAGGGGGCGAACCGCCGCACGGCCAGGTGCGCGATCGCGAACAGCGCCAGATAGGCCAGACCGTACTTGGCGATGTCCCAGGTGATCGACTGTTCCTGACTGGCCTCGACCAGGAAGAGGGACACGGTGGTGATCACCGCCGCCGCGGCGAGCAGCAACAGTTCGACGTTTCGTCTGGTGCTCGGCGGTGGCGCGGGAGCGAAGCCGCCAGGGGGACTGGGGAAAGCTCCAGCCGACGGCGGTGCCGGCGCGGACATCAGTCCGTCACCCGGCAGCTCTCCCCCGTGGTCTGGGGGGTCGGCGATGTGCTCGACGGCGGGGCAGGAGCCTCCGACTTCGTCGGCGTCTTGATCTCGGTGCCCCTGGCATCGCCCTGCTCCGGCGCCGGTGCGGGCGCACCGGTGGCCGGTGGCGGCGCAGCGCCGTTGGGCGCGGGTGGTGCGGGCTCGGGAGACGGGACGACCCCGGGCTGCGGCGCCGATTCCTTGACCGGGCACGGCGGCAGCAGTTCGCGCTGGGCGAGGTAGGTCATCGAGTCTCTGGCCTTGTCCAGCGAACCCGGCGGCAACCCCTTGTCCACCTGATCGCGGCCGGTCTGCTTCAGATCGCTGACCTTCAGCGGCTTGCACGAGGACGGCACGTCCTGGCCGGGCTCGGACAGGGTGAGTTCACCGTTGCGGGTGACACACCCGACCAGGTTCACGTCGTGGATGGAGTAGCCGAGGATCGACCCGGGCAGCCCGCGCAGGATCACCACCGAACCGTCGTCCGCGCCGACGTAGTAGTTGCTGCGGATCATCTTGTAGCCGACGACGAGCCCCACGCAGACGGCGACGACGAGCGCCAGCGCGAGCACGATCCAGCGCAGCCGGTGTGACTTCTTGGCGGGCGGCTCGGGCGCGGCGGCGGCCCGGCGCGGCGCGGCGCGCGGCGGACGCAGGGCCGAGGCCCGGCCCGCGGCGGTGTTGGGCGGCGGGGTGTCCTCGTCCACGCCGGACGCGGCGCCCGCCACGATCGGGTGGCTCTGGCCGTAGTCCAGATCGATGACGTCGGCCACCACGACGGTCACGTTGTCGGGACCGCCGCTGCGCAACGCCAGCTCGATGAGCCGGTCGGCGCACTCGTCGGTGCTGCCCTCGCGCATCGTGTTCGCGATGGTCTCGTCGCTGACCACGTCGGAGAGGCCGTCGGAGCACAGCAGGTAGCGGTCGCCCGCGCGGGATTCGCGCATGATCAGCGTCGGCTCGATCTCGTTGCCGGTGAGCGCGCGCATGATCAGCGAACGCTGCGGATGCGTGTGCGCCTGCTCCGGTGTGATCCTGCCCTCATCGACCAGCGACTGCACGAACGTGTCGTCCCGGGTGATCTGGGTGAGCTCGCCGCCGCGCAACAGATAGGCGCGCGAGTCGCCGATGTGCACGAGGCCGAGTTTCTTGCCCGCGAACAGGATTGCGGTGAGCGTGGTGCCCATGCCGTCGAGCTCGGGCTCCTCCTCGACCTGATCGGCGATGGCCGCGTTGCCTTCTCGGGTCGCCGCGTCGAGCTTGCCGAGCAGATCGTCGCCGGGTTCGTCGTCGTCGAGATGGGCGAGCGCGGCGATCATCAACTGGGACGCGACTTCTCCCGCGGCATGGCCACCCATGCCGTCGGCGAGTGCGAGCAGCCGGGCGCCCGCGTACACGGAGTCTTCGTTGTTGCCTCGGACGAGACCGCGGTCGCTGCGCGCTGCGTAGCGGAGAACAAGTGTCACGATCGCAGCTCGATCACTGTCTTGCCGACACGGACGGGCGTGCCGAGCGGAACTCGGACCGCGGTGGTGACTTTCGCGCGATCGAGGTATGTGCCGTTCGTCGAGCCGAGGTCTTCCACGTACCAGTCGTCACCACGCGGCGACAGTCGCGCATGTCTGGTCGAGGCGTAATCATCGGTGAGTACCAGCGTGGAATCGTCCGCACGCCCGATCAGCACCGGTTGGGTGCCGAGCGAGATGCGGGTGCCGGCGAGTGAACCCTGAGTCACCACAAGAAATTTGGCGCCCTTCTGGCCCCGGCTGAAGGATGGCAGCACCGCGGAACCGCGAGCGGCCCTGGGCTGGATCCGAATGCCGGATGCCGCGTAGATGTCGCTGCGCAACGTGCGCAGCACAGCCCACACGAACAACCACAACAGCAGCAGGAACCCCGCACGGGTCAATTGCAGGATGAGTCCCTGCACGGCGCTCCACCTCCTGTTCGACCGTGTACGTAGGTGCGGTTCGACCACCCCCACCAGCCTGCTGGTCTTGCCGGCCCCGGTGTCGGCGCCGCGCGTGTGTTGGCAGCATCATAGGGCCGTCGGTCGATTTCGATCACGATAAGACCGACGAATCCCTCGAGAGCCATGTCGTGACCTGCACCGCGAGCTTACGGGATCAGACGATACGGATCAGGATCTCGGAGTGCCCGGCACGGATGACATCGCCGTCGGCGAGCTGCCAATCCTGCACCGGGGAGCCGTTCACCAGGGTGCCGTTGGTGGAGCCGAGGTCGGACAACATCGCGGTCTGGCCGTCCCAGCGCACCTCGATGTGCCTGCGCGACACGCCCGTGTCGGGCAACCGGAAGTGCGCGTCCTGGCCGCGGCCGATGATGTTGCTGCCTTCCCGCAGCTGGTAAGTCCGGCCGCTGCCGTCGTCCAGCTGGAGGGTCGCCGAATAGCCCGAACCGGCCTGCGGCGCGGCGCCGTAGCCTTGCCCGCCCGCGTAGCCCTGCGGCGCGCCGTAGCCCGGCTGCTGGGAGTACGCCTGGCCGTAGCCACCCTGGTCGTCCTGGGCGTAGCCGGGTTGGTCGGCGTAGTTCTGATCGCCGTAGTTCGGATCGGTGTAGCCCGACTGCCCGTATCCGGGCTGACCGTAGGCCGGCTGCGCGTAGCCCTGGTCGGCGTAGCCTTGCTGGCCGTAACCGGGATCGCTGTAGCCCGGCTGGCCGTACCCCGGCTCGGCGTAGCCCTGCTGGCCATAACCCGGGTCGCCGTAGCCTTGCTGGCCGTAGCCGCGGTCACCGTAGCCCGCCTGCTGGCCGTAGCCCGGCTCACCGTAGCCGGGCTGCTGGCCGTAGCCCGAGTCGGCGTAACCCTGCTGCCCGTAGCCCTGACCGCCCTGCTGGTAGTCGTAGCCGTTCTGGTAGTCGCCGTAACCCTGCTGCGCGTCCGGAGCCTGGTAATCCGCCCCGTACGCCCCGCCGCGGCCGTAATCGTCGCGGTACGCGCCGTTCTGCGCACCGCCGCGACCGGCAGGCGGTGGAGCGTACCCGCGGTTGCGTGGATCGGACTCCGCGGGCTCACGGCTCGGGTCGTAGCCTGAGTTCTGCGTCATGGGGCCAGCTCCTGGTTGCGGGTGTGCAGGTCGTTGTGGCGGTGATTCGGGGCCGCGAGCCGCGCCGGCTCTGTGTCCGACGTCGGGATCGACGCGGCCACTCGCCCTGAACTGTCCGGTGTGCAGCGTAGGGGATGCCTCGAACGCCACGTGTACGTCGCCGTAGGTCTGCCAGCCTTGCTCGCGGATGTAGTCCTGTAGGTGTTTGGCGAACGCGCGGGTGGTGAGGTCGTGGTCGGCATCCAACTGCTGGTGATCGGAAGTGTTGATCGTGATCACATAGCTGTTGGGTGCCAGCAGATGCCCGCCGCCCAGGTCCTGGACATGATCGGCGGCCTCGCGCTGCAGCGCCGCCTCCACCTCCTGGGGTACGACACTGCCGCCGAATACTCTGGCGAACACGTCACCGACGGCGCCTTGCAGACGACGCTCGAATCGCGAAACGATGCCCATCTCGGCCTCCCTTCGGTGAGCGTCTCTTCCTGATTCGTAACAACGACACGCGTGTATGGCGTGTCGTTTATCGACCACGTTCATTGCATGATATCCACGATCGTCCACACCTGTAACTCTTGGCGACGGCCCTGGGTTCCCGGGCCTGTTCAGCCCCCCGGTCAGGCCTCTGAAATGGCGATTTCGTATCCGGCGCGAGGCCGTGATACTGTCTCCCAGTCGCTCGGGCGAGTGGCGGAATGGCAGACGCGCTGGCTTCAGGTGCCAGTGTCCTTCGGGACGTGGGGGTTCAAGTCCCCCTTCGCCCACAGATCGCGGAAGCCGCGTGTCAGATCCTACTGGCACGCGGCTTTCCTGTTGTGACCCGGATCGAGGCCTTCCCGGCCCGAGAAGCCGGAGTCGGCGACTCAGGCCACCGGACCGTGGCGGTCGATGAAGCGCTGTTCGAACGCGGCGACGAATTCCACCTGGTCCGTCGCGGACGAGGAGGGTGCGAACTCGCCGTCGTCGGCGACGTAGAAGATCACCCGGCGGGAACGCGCGTCCGCGGGCACGTGCACTCGCCAGCCGAAGCGAAGGCGCTCGGCGGTCAGCTGGGACAGCGGATAGCCGGTCGTGTCCAACTGCCGTCCGGTGATGTAGTCCCGTACCCGGCTGATCGCCTGCTCGGCAGGCAGCGGCTCGGGCATCGTGGACAGCAGTCCGGCCACCGAGAATTGATAGAGCGCGCCGTCGATGTCGCAGCGGCCGTCATCGCCGAAGACGTCGACCAGCGCCGCTCGCGTCACCCTGCCCGCCTCGGCGGCGGACAACAATACTTCTACCGCCTCCGGCGTGTCGTTGCCCAGGCTGTCCGGGAGCGCCCCAGCCACGATCTTCATCGCGGTCTCGCGTGTCCACATACCGGGCACCGCGGGCGCGCACTCTTGTGCGGACGGCGACTGCCCGCGGTACCACCGTCCCGCCTCCCACCAGTAACAGAACGACAGCAGCCCCGAAGCCGCCCGCGGGTTCAACACCGGGTCAGCCACCCATTCCGGCGCACCGCCGTACAGCTCGGGCATCGGTGCGCCCGCGTTGTACACAGCGTCCAAGCTGGGCGCGTTCCATACGCCACCGGACAACACGGCTCGCCCGGCTGGAAGCGCGTGCAACGTCGACCCGCCGCGTGCGGTGCCCTCGAAGATCCCGACCCAGGGCAGCATTCGTGGACCCCAGTCCGACTTCGCGGCCACGAAAGCCGCGGCGATCGTCGTCCACCTGGCCCACATCTGCGGGAACGGCGGGAACTCGTTCTCGGCGAGCACGGCCCAGACCTGTTCGGCGCGGTCGGCGCGAGCCTGTGCCGCCGCCTGCTGCGGGGTGCGCCGCTGCCGGTCGCCATGACCGATGTACGCGGCCAGCCACACCGGCAGCTTCTCGCGCGGATACGCCTCGAGGTCGGCGCTGTATGCCTCAGGCACGAACAGTTGACCGTCCGGGAAGGGCTCGTCGCCGTAGTCGTACGCGACCTCGATCTCGCCGGAGCTGGTCATCGCGACCAGCAATCGCCACCACGGCCCGGAACTGGTTCGCGCCGCCGCGGCACGCTGCTCCCGGATGATCACCATCACAGACTCCGGTAGGTCGACCGCTACGACTGCTGCTCCGACCGAGTACACGACGTGGCAGATCTCACCCGCCACAGTGACCGCGAAAGCCGCGTCCACGCGCTGCCAACCCGTGGGACCGTGCGCCGCCAAGGCGCGAGCGAGGGGATGGTCGGCGGTGAGTTCACTCGCTTCGTCCGCCAACTCTCCTCCTTCTCGGGCATATCTCACGCCCGATGAACTCCGACGAGAAATGTTCTAACAGGTTTCCCACGCTCGCCGCCCTCTGTTGGGTTGTCAGTCCGACGACCGGGCGTCCGGCGTCTCGGTAAGAGGTGGTTCGTCCGGGTTGGCGACCATGTAGAGATCCTCATCGCGATCGATCGCGGCCTCCCATCTCATGGCGCTGGCGAGCCGGAGTATCTCGTCGACCGACAGAACCTGCCGATCCGGGCTGTGCCGTGGCGCACGAGCAAGCGACTTGGACACATTCCAGGACAACTCGAACAGCCGGAAAAAGCCGGGATTCGGTGAGTTCGCCGCGTCCACCAAGCGGATGGTGTCGATGAGGACTCGGTTCACGTCGAGCAGATGGAGCCAAGGCTCCAAATGAGCCGGGTACGGGTCGAGTGTGCGCGCAACGCCGGGACTTCGGTGCGCCAGCACCGCCGCTTCGTAATCCTTGGGACCGTAGAGAGCCAGCTCGAAGTCCACGATTTCCCGACCTCGAGCGGTCTTCAAGACATTGGCACTGGTCAGATCGCCGTGGATGACCAAAAATGGCTGGGAACGAACGTACTGTAATTCCGGCTCGAGCACGGCGCTCAGGGACTCACCCAACCCGACGCGATCGAATATGGTTCGATACGGCTCGATCGAGCGATAGCGCTGATAGATCTGCTCGATGTGTTTCATGAGCATCCGGAAGAACCCTGCCGAGTCGCCCGATTCCGGATACCAGGCCGGTAGCGGCAGCAGTTCTTGTGGCACGGGAACCTCAGCCAACTGCCGGCTCATTGCCACAAGTGCCGCGGAGACCTCCGGAGAGTGGAGGTCGGCCCCAGGTGCGCCGTGAATCCGTCGCTGAATCTGGAACAGCACGTCGCCCTGTTCGTCCAGCTCCACGTGCAGCACCCGCGGCACCCCTTCCACACCGGCCTGCGCCAGGGCGTGCAAGGTTTGGTACTCCTTCGGCCAGAGCACGAAGTCCAGCCGATCCGGACCTTCCTTCGGAACGCGGATCACGAAATCTCCGAGCAGATAGACATCGTTGTAGGAGCCCGACATCCGCTCACCATGCTCGACCGCGGCGTCGTGCAGCGCCACCGCCGTCGCTCGTGGCAGCACCACACCCTGATCGCCACCGAGATGCCGGTATTCCTCGACGGGTAGTAGATCCGGCAGCGCCGGATACACGGACGGGTTCGCGTCGAGCGACACGGCATAGATAGGCTCGTCTGAGCCGTCCATCTCCTCTTCTTCCTCGGATGTCACCACATAGAGCGGTTCATCGAGGTCGTCCGGGAAGTCCGCTACATACAGCGGCCCGTCGAGATCGAGATCGGGTGTTCTCGCCTCGGTATTGCGTTCTGGGTTCCGCGCTTCGGGCGCCGGGTTCTCGTTGCCGGGGGCGCCGGTGCGGTCCTCGGGTGCCGGGTATACGAGGTCCGCGGCCCGACCGGCCACGCCGCGGATCGCGTTTCCGATCCTGCCGGTGACGCCGCCGAAGACATGCTGCCCGGTTTCCAGGAGCTTCTGCCCGGCTCGTCCAGGGATCAAACCGGTGATGCTCTCCACTATCTCCGTCGTCGTGCCGAGGACGAACTCGGCGCCTTCCCGCAGGACCGTGCTGAACAGGTATCTGTCGATGACCTCCATCAGGTATTCCTCGGCCG
The DNA here is from genome assembly GCF_013315795.1 of Nocardia barduliensis. Lineage (GTDB taxonomy): Bacteria > Actinomycetota > Actinomycetes > Mycobacteriales > Mycobacteriaceae > Nocardia > Nocardia barduliensis. The sequence goes on along the minus strand of NZ_JABLTE010000029.1, from coordinate 62,530 downwards.
CGCGTGAGCCCATCCTCGACCAGATGAACGCACACAGGACCCGAGCCTTCAGGTAGTCGTCTCCCTGGGCTTCGAGCCATCGGCACCCTGGGAAGAACGCAGCCGACCACAGATCGTCCTTCGGATAGCCGAGCCAGAACGCGTATTCTTCCTCGGTGATCACCCCGCGCCTGCGGGCGTCGTCCATGAGCTCGATGTCGGGGTTCAGCATCGGTCTGCCGGAGAAGTACTGCATGACGCCGGCGGCGATCAACGCAAGCTGCGGCAGCTCGTCCATCGAGGTGGTGCGCTGCAGCCTTGCCCACGGCGTGATTTCGTTGATGACGTTTCGGTCGCTGGCCTTTTCCGGCACACCCACCCGCAGGGTCCGGAACTTCCAAACGGGAATGGTCTCACCGTCGCGGGTGATCTTCTCCTGCGTGAAGAAGATTGTGCGCCAATCGACCTTGTGCTCATGCACCAGCTGATCGATCGACGAACCGGTCACGTTGACCAACATGAGCGTCATGTAGAGCGGCGCACGCTTGATCAGCCGTGCCAGTTCGAGCAGATCCTTCTCGGTGAGTTCTATGTTCCGCAGCGTCTCGATATCTTCGTGGAAAAACGCGTGGAACCATTCCCGGCGATTGCTGACCCACTCCGCCCCGAATGGCGCCCCCTCGGCAGGCTTCGGCATCTTACGGAGGTATTCGAACGCGGGGTTGATCGCCACCACTCGCTCGATGGCGGCGTCTACCTCGGCCCAGTATGCCGAGTCCGCCACCGGTGCGGCGGGGTTCGCGTCTTCCGAAGGCGTCACCTGATTCCCGGACTGCACCGCGACTACCGGCGCCGGGGCGTGAGTGGTTCCCACGAAGGCGCCGCGCTCTCGGCTGTTCGGGTCCGCGGCATGCGCCACTGCACCGGGCGGTACACCGCGCGGCACTCCGCCGAATGGATCGGCTACCGCGGGCGGCGGATCGAAAGCCAACCCGTCCAGGCCGCGGGCCCGTTGGGGCGGAAGATCCAGCACCGGACCGTCGTCCTCATAATCCGGTTGCGCGTCCCACCGATCGCGCGACCAGTACATCCACCGCGGAAACGGCAGTGGATCGGATTCGGCGCGCTGGATCGCCTGGATGCGATGGTCGTCGCCTCGGGCGCGATAGAACGCGTCCCGTTCGGCGCGGAAGTGGCTCGCGATGACGGGCAACGCGTCCATGCCCATCATGTGGGAGACGCCGCGGAAGAGATATAGCTTCGATGTCGGGATGAGCCTGGCGTTATTGCGGCTGTGGTCGACAGGTGAGAATTGGTCGGCAGCGCCGTGCACGATGTCGACCGGGACGCGGTACTGGTCGAACTGGATGCCCCAGTTCGAGGTCAGCTGAATGGCGTCGTCCGCCCATGCTCGCGAATAGTTCCGCAACGCGCGCTGATAACCCCGTGCGACCTCTTTGCGGTGTGTGCCCACCCACATGTGGTCCACCCTGGTGAAGGCATCCTGGTTGTAGCGGAGCAACCACTCCCCGTCCCGGGCGATGTTCTCGGCCATCTCGGTGAGCGTCGCGGCCATGGCTTCGAGGTCCGGCCGGGCATAGATCCGCTGGTTCGCATCGGCCATGCCTGCCATCCACTCACCCATGTCATCGAGCCGCGGAGCGGTACCCACGAGGGAGACGACCCGGTCTACATGGTCGGGGTCCAGCGCGCCGACCGCGATGGCCACCGATCCACCGCCGGATCGCCCGAGCACGGAATAGTGGTCGAACGCGAAGAGTTCGGTCGCGATGTAGATGATGTCGCGGGCGCAATCGGCTACCGTGCGTCCAGGCAGCGGATCCGAGTCGCCATAACCGGGTCTTTCCACGACAACAACCGCGAAACCGCGGTTATAGAGCACCCGAGGATCCGGCAGCGGGCCGTCGACCCCGACGGGCGTGCCGGGCGAGAGCAGGATCGGGTAGCCGTGCGGGTTGCCGAGTAGGCGGAAGTGAACGGTCCTGCCGTCCGGCATCCGCGCGGCGTAGAGCTTCGAAACAAGGCCCAGGTCGGCGGTTTCCTCGGGTTCGGGGACCGCGCGGACGGCGCCGTCCGGCAGTGCGGCCTGGTGGCCGGACCAACTGCTCCGGTCGCGTCGCATTTCGATCGAATCGGTTTGCCGATCTTGCTGTACGGGAGCCACCGATGCGTTCTCCGGAGCCGCGCCCGCGGTGTCGGCGGAGTCGGGTGTTCGTCCCGTCGCGGTCATCGAGGCAACAGCGCGGTCCGGCGAACCGGCCTGGTTCTTCTCGAGGGCGATCGGTCGTCCGCCTGCGTCGGCTTGCTCGGTCCATTCGAAAATGGTGGCCAGGACCTCGATTTCCTCGACTTCTGCACCGCGGCCGGTATCAGCGGCGATTTCGACGACGCGGTCGATCGCCCGTCGTATCTCGGCCAGCGGGTCGTGCGTCTCGGTCGGCACCAGGCTCGCGCGGACCGCGGGATACCTGAGCAGCGCGCCCATGGCGTAACGATAGGCATGCTGGTATGCGCGCTCGGGTTCGAACACCGAGTCCAGCGCAAGCCGGCGATCCGAGCCGACGACCACCGGCACGTCGTCGCTCACCGCGCCGGTACTTCTCAGACGGGCCAGCTCGGCCTCGATCTGGCCATAGGCCCGATTCAACCTATCCGCGCTGATCGCTTCGCCCTCCAGGAAGCGCCGCACGGTCATCCGGTTCAACTCGACAAATCGCGCCTCAAGGTCACTGATCCGTTGCGCCACCGGATCGTCCGCGCCGTTGTCAGCGGCCTCGTTCGGGACCGTGCCGCGGGCTTCGGACACGCTGGCCGTTTCCGCATTCTCTGCTGTGGCCTGGCGGTACAGCTGATCCGCGAACTGCGGCCGCGGCCGCTGCACCGCGTGGGCTTGTTCGAATGCGTAGGCGTAGCCGATCAGCGTGGGTTCGCTCCATGCCGTGCCCCGGAAGCTCACATTGACGTGCTCTCCGGCTGGATGGTCCGGGTCGGCCGGAGTGCGGCCCGCCGGGACGAGGATGGCCGGGTATCCGGCCTTGTCCCCCATGATCGTTCCGTAGTCGTAGACGGACACCAAAGCGGTGAGGTTGTGCTCGGCCATCACCGCGTCGATCCGGGTTTTGCTTTCTGCGATGTCCAACTGGAGGTCTGCCCGGTATTTCGCCGTGTCGATGCTGTTCGCGTCGAGGTCCATCGCTTGGGCGGCGAGGGCGCGGTCTTGGCCGTACTTCAGCGCTTTGTCGGCGTGTGCGTTGTTGTAGGCGATGATGTCGGCCAGGTTCTTCATCGGTGCGTTGGCGGGCAACCGCGAAAGGTATGCGTTCAGGTCTCGCTTGAATTCGTAGGAGAACACCCGCGACCAGGGCGGGTCGTCGTCTTGGAAGCTGTGTGAGGTGTCCAGGTCGACGGTGATCAGGGTGGCGCCCTGGGCCTTCAGCGTATCCAGCGCCGCTTCCCACAAGGGGCGCTGTGCGGAATCCTCTGACGGGATTCCCAACGTCATGACGCCGATCCGGGCACCGCGGAGTGCGTCCGGATTCAGATCCGCAGTGAAGTCATGGTCCGCCAAGGGATTGTGTGCGGTGGCAGGGTCTTGCGGATCGACGCCGACGAGCGCCGTCAACAACATCGCGGCGCCGGTGACGTCCGGACTGATCGCGCCTGGCGTGTCACGGGTGCTTGCGATGGGTACGACGCCCGTGCGGGACACCGCACCGACAGTGGGTTTGAGTCCGACAATCGAATTCCAGTTGGCCGGACCCACAACCGACCCGGTTGTCTGAGTGCCGACGGCGAGCGGCACGAGCCCGGCCGCGACACCGACCGCAGATCCTGAGCTGGAGCCTCCCGGTATCAGAGACGAGTCGATCGGATTCTGGGTCTGACCGCCATAGGAGCTGTATCCAGCAGGCAACGTGCCCAGATAGAACGCGAACTCGGTGAGATTGCCGTGGCCGAGGATCACCGCGCCCGCCGCACGCAATTGCGTCACCAGCGTGGCGTCCGCGGCGGGGTACGAGTCCGCCAGAGCCACCGAGCCCGCGGTGGTCGGCATGCCCGCGATATCGATGTTGCCCTTGATCAGGACCGGCACCCCCAACAGTGGGCCGTGCGCGGCGCCGGTCCGCCGCAGTTCATCCGCGCGGGCAGCCTCCTCGAGCGCCCGCGGATTGATGCCGATCACCGCGTTCAACGCCGAAAGCGCTTCGATGCGGTGGAGACACAGCTGAGTCAATTGCACGCTGGTAACCTGGCCGCCCCGCAGCAGCTCGATCAGCTGCGTGCTCGTCAGCGATACGAGATCCAGCGCTGGCACCGCATCGGGGTCGGCATCGCGCCCGTCGACACCGATCACCTGCTCGCTGTCTGTTGCCGTCGATTTCGCAGCCGGCCGGGCGTCGGCCACTGCCGATTCTTCCCGAGTTTCGGCCGACCCGTGGTCCGGGGCATCGGGAGAACGGGGCGCTCCCTTGATCGGGTGTTGTGGGTGCTGCCGGTCGATATGGTCCGGCATGGGTTCGTGCAGTGGTGTGAGGGAGCCGTTTTCGCGGGTGAAGTAGCCGACGAATGCCTTTTCGACGTGGTGGTAGCTGGGGCTCCATCGTTCGTAGGGTCGAATGCCGGGGCTCGGTATGAGGGAGTCGATGACGAAAACGTTTCCCTCGATGGTGGTGACGAGGTAGGCGTGGGCGTCCTCGCCGTTGTCCACGACGATCGCCGCGGCATCGGCTGGGTGGTCGGGGTCTCGGACGGTGTCGACGATGCCCCGGAGGGGGTCGGCGGGTCCGAGTTCATCGGCGGTGGGTGCGGCGTCGATGTCATGCGGGGCGACCTCGAGCAGTTGTGCGGTGATGCCGGTTTCCAGGTCGAGCCAGGTGTCCGCGTCGTCGGCGACGGGTTGGGTGTGCTCGTGGCCGAGCGCGTCGGCGAGGCGGACGAGGTAGGGGATGCACGCCCGCAGCGAGTCGGCCGCGGTACCGAGGGCGGTGTCCGGCAGCGTCACCGAACTCGTCGTGTTCCGGATCTCGCGCTCGAAGCGCGCCTGCCACTCCGCGTCGGTCTCACCGTTCGGGGCGGGATACCGCGTTTCATCCTCCAGATCGGCCAACCGTCGCGCGAGACCGTCCAAGTAGGCGTCGATCAGCGTCGGCCGTGTCCCCTCGGCTTCGCTATCGCTCACCCACTTGTCGTCGAGCTCGTCGGCGCTCACTTCGTTCAGTTGCTGGTGCAGATGCAGTTCGACCAGTTTGTAGAGGACCACGAGGTCTTCGCGCATCGCGGGTATGTCGAATCGGGTGCTGTCCAGAGCACGTGTCTGCTCATACTGCCGTTCGATTGCCACACGCCAGTCATGCTGGGTTTTCGCGTCGTGCGGGCCGGTGATGCGGAGCTTGTCGGCCAAGCGGTCGCGAGTCTTTTCCAACAGTTTCATCGCCTCGGCAGGTTCGATCCTGGAACGCGCTGAGTCGTCTTCCGCGTTTTTCTCGATCTGCGCGAAGTTGTAGAGCACTACGCGATACCACCACCGGCGACCGAGCCTGTGGTATTCCCGTTCCGAAGCTTCTATTCGCCGCCGGTCGGCCGCGAGTTCCGCACGCGAGATGTGGTGCTGCCGCCACACGATGTCGCCGTTGTCGTCCCTGGCTCCGTAATGAAGGGTGAAGCCCCCCGGCAGGCTGTTGTACTGGTACGCATTGCTGTTGTCGATCGGCCGGACGAGAAAGCCGTGCTGGAGCCGCCAGTTCTTGCCCTCGTGCCGGTCCCATGGCCGAATGAGCATGTCGCCCAACCCGAGACGCATCGCGCTCGGGGTATGGAAAAAGTGATTCCACGCATCCTTCGACGGCGGTCCCATCGCCGAGTCCGCGTCTGAACCGGGCAAGTATTCCACGAGAAGTACCCGTTCGGCGTGGCGCAGCAGACCGGGCGTACGCGCACCGACATCCGACAGAGTTCGTGCGCCCAGCTCTTCGGCATCGGCCTGTAGCACATCGCGGACCGTCTTCTCGATCAACTGGTAACCGTTTCGGTAGGTGACCAGCCAGACCGACTCGGACATCGTTCGGTCTCCCGAGTCGCCTTTGAGGAGTTCGCGCATGAACTCACCCGAGTCGTACGCGTCCTGGACTTTCTCGGCGAAGCTGCGCTCATCGGTGAGGCTGTTCAGCCAGGTGATATACGCGCGCTTGTGGTAGAGGCGGATCTCGGGGTCGGGCTCGGCCTGGATGCCGGAGATCGGTTCGACGGTCAGCCGGCCGTGCTCGTCGATCCGAACGTGCCGGTATTCGATCGTTATCCCATGCTGTGCCGCTGATTCGCGGAAGCCCGGAACCTGTAGGTCCAGGAGGCGTCGCTGGTCTCGGAACGGTGCGGCGACCACGACGCGTTTTCCCGGTGCCACGCCGATTCCTTCGACCACTTTCCCGTCGTCGTCGACGAATGGGGTGGCTCCTTCGGCCGCTAGGACGTCGCGAGCGGCCAGTATCGACAACGCCCTACGCACGTCGGTCACGTACGCTCGGGCCGCTTCGATATGCGGCTCCAACCTTTCGTAATGCCGCCGAAGCAGTCGCGCTGGTTCCTGATCGGCCAGCACACGTGCCAGCACGTCGTCGGCGACGAGCCTGCGCAGCACCGCCTCGAATCGCCGACGTTGCCGGTCCTGGAGACCCTCGATCGCTCGCTCGATCTCCGCAGGTGACTTTCGGTGCAGCGTTGTGGTGTCGACGCCCAGCTTCCGGGCCTGATACAAGGCTTCGGCGAGTATCTCGTCCGCCTCGCTCTCGGCAGTCTCGAGCGCGCGACGGATACTCGGGGAAGGTTCGAGAACGGAAGCCGTCGGGGCCGGAGTAACGCTGTTCGGCGGATGGCCGTCGGCGTTGGCCGGACGCGCTGTCTCAGCGCGGTCCGAAGTATGCCGGTCTTGTGCTGGGGGTTCGGGTTCGTCCCAGTTCCGGCCGTTTTCCGGATTGCGGTGGAATGCGAGGTGAGCGTCATGGCGAATGATCGCGGACCTGCGTCTGTTGGCGGGGTGCCGAAAGCGTTCGGGGGCGAGGCCAGCTGCTATGGCGGGGTCGATTCGGGGGTCGGAGTGCCGGCTCTCGGCCGCGGTCGTCGGCGGCGCGGCGCGGTCGTCGTCGGCTTCCGCGAGCGGGGCGTTGATCGCCGTGCCGGTCTCGTCGAAGAATATTCCCCGCACACCGGGCGGTCTCGGCGATTCCGTGGAAGGCACGTGATCGGCCCGCAGCACGCCCGCAGCCGGGTTCCGCAGCTCGATACGCGTGCGCCCGTCCGAAGAAACACGGCGAACCAGCAGGTAGGGAGCTTCTCCCGCCGGGACGACAAGCACCGAGATACCGTCGCCTCGATCGCCCGACGACTGGTCCCATGCCCTTAACAGCGCTTCGATCTCACCGGCATCGGCGAAATACCGCGGCTGCCCGCCGGTCGCGGCCACGAGGATATCGATCGGCGTGTCCTCCGAACGGAGACGGGTTGGTATCGCGATGTCGTCGCGGCCGGTCACGTCCCGGAAGTCCCGCAGAAGCAGCGATATGTCCGGATCACCGGATGTGTGTCGCTGTGCCCATCGCGCCAAGAACTCCGCCGGCGACGATCCGTCGCGGGTCGCCGTCGACCAATGCAGTACTCGCGCCGGATGAGTCAACGGTAAGGACGACACGACCGCACCGGTCCTGGTTCCTTCCGCCACGCCTTCGATCGGGTCGAACGTATCCGTCACGGGGTGCGAGAACGGCAGCAGGGAGTAGTGGGGTAACAGGGCCAGCCATTCGGTGTACCCGACCTCGGCCGCTATCAGGTCATGTTCTCGATAGAGCTCATAGGCCGCCCGCAACAGTGCCGGTGCGAGGTCATGGAGCTCCCAGTTGCCTTCCTCCGCTACGACGTGGATGAACTCGTGGTGCGTCAACTCGTAGATCATGTCCTCGGCCGACTCCGCCCAGCGGTGGTCGGCAACCTGATCCGCCCAGGACTGCTCGAAATCCGGGTCGGTGAAGATTTTTCTATTGAGCCTGATCGACGAGTAGTAGTCCTTGGTGTCAGGAGTTGTGCTGCCGAAACTCCGAGTAACGCCGAAGCCCTCGGTTTCGTCGTCGAACCCGAAGTCGCGCAGTGCGAATCGGCCGCCATACTCCGCGATCAGGTCTCGCAGCGCACGGTCGACGGATTCGACGGACTGCACCGTGACAACCGAGTCCTCCCACCCCAGGAAGCGAATGTGGTGGTCGTCGTACAGTTTCCGAACGATGCGAGCCTTCGCTTCGAGATCTCCCCGGGGCGGCGGCTCGACGACGCTCTCGCCGCTCGGTTCCGGCCGCGGCTCATCGAATCGGGCCCAGACCTCACCCCACTGCTCGACACCCGACACGGTGGCCGAGTCGAGCAGTTCCCGCACCTCGGCGCCGATCTGGACATCGCTGAACAGCGGCGCGTGCCACCTGAGCATCGTGATGTCGGGGAATCGCTCGGGACGGTATTGGTCCACATCCAATGACACGTACAGCGATCGGGACTCGGCCTGCGTAGCCATTCGCAGTGTGAGCCGGGCCTTCATGTTCTGCAGGGCCGTCTGTTCGTCCCACCACTCGATACCGGACCGTTGCAGCGAGCGGGTGTAGCGCTCCATGTATGTCATCGCGTTGCGCCCAGCGGCGCGCACCAATTCGGTCGCGGCTTCGATCTGACTCGGATCTCGCCAGCCCCGCTCGCGCATCATGTCCCCGACGGCCGTCGCGACCGCCTCCAGGTCCTCCTCCGTGCGCAGACCATTGGGTTCGTAGAAGGGGAGGAGTTCCAGGGTGAGATCCGGATTCAGATATCCACGATCCGCCGGAAGATCTCGTACCGCGACAACGGCAGCCTCGTCTGGATCGAGACGGTAGTGCCGACCCGGGACCCAACCACCCCCATCTATGTGGAGTTCGCTGAGCTCGCGAAGCCGTTTGCGCACTTGGCGCGGTTTTCCGAGATTCGAGGGGCCACCGTCGAAGAATGCACCGGCGCCACCGATGTCGTTCCAGGTCGGGACGCTCGTGTGCCCGATCAACCCTGTGTGGGCAGTGGCTCGCCGTGGTTCGGAGCCGCCGCGTGGGTGGGCCGCGTCCTCCGGTACGACATCGGTCGTCGGTGTCCGAATCTCGGGGCTCTCACGATATTCCCCGAGATGATCGGCGTCATCGATGATTCGTCTTTGCTTGGCTACTGCCGCAATCTCCGCAGGACCACCGCTGAGGCCGAGCTTGACCCGCAGGCGTTCGAAGCTGTAATTCACCTTCGCCCGGGTTACCCTCGCGGCTTCTGCGATCTCTCTCGTAGAGAGGCCATCCGCGGCCAGCTCGAGCACTCGTAGCTCGAGATCGGACAGACCATGGCCTCTCGGCGGTGTTGTTCGCGCAGGTGTCGGGGTTGGCCACTCGGCTCGACTCGCCACCGCGGTGCCCAGCCTGGTGTTGCTGACCAAGTACCCTTCGGCGCTCAGCTGTCCATAGGCCCGTGCCACGGAGCCCGCCGACATCGGCAGATATTGGGCTAGTTCCCGAGCAGTGGGCAGCAACCAGCCCTCAGGCAGCCGGCCCGACAGGATGGCGTGCTGCAAAGCAGACGAAACCATGCGCCAAGCGCTCCCTGTTGCATTCACCTGCTCGCCGATCGACGACTCCGCCGTGAAGATCTTCAGCAACTCTGTGGGAGCGATCAGCCACCCGATGTCGAACGCTGGTGCGCTGGGCCATTGATCGTGGCTCGCTATCGTCACTCCGACCGCATGCTTGATCACCAGGTAACCTTCGTCGGCGAGCTGACGATATGCGTCACCCACGGGGCCTTTCCACGCTAGGCCAAGATGCTCGGCGAAGAGCTGTGCTCCGGGCAGCGAGCGGCCCTCGGCCAGCCCACCCGACAGGATCGCCGCGCGCAACCTCAGACGCACCGCGTTCTCCCACCCGATCCGGTCGGCATGCTCCGTAAGGCTCGTATCGGGCGCAGCTGCGTCGAGGATTCGCAGCAACTCTGGGGGGATGATCGGGAGGATCTTGGCGAAGGCGTGCACGGCGCGGCGCCGAAGAGACTTGGCGGCATCGGCTGTACGGTCCGCGCTGATCGCGGCCGTGGCCTCGGCAACCGGCAGACCCTGCAGGAAGCGCAGCTCGAGATACCGCTCGTAGTCGGAGTTGCCGAGTCGCCGGATGGTACGCCGCAGCTGTCTCAGCTGGCGCTCGTCCCCTCTGGCGGCCGCGTGCAGAGCCGCCTCGGCCGCTGCCTTGACCGCTGCCAGTGCCTCGCCGGCGCCCGGGCTGGGGCTCAGGTGGTCGTCGGGGGAAGATGCGCCGGCATCGGCTGGTCGCAGGGCACTTGTGCGTGCCGTGCCCGGGTCAGCGGCGACGATATCCTTGCCGATCTGTCGCGGCTCCAGCGCGCTGCCGCCGTCCTGCCGGGCCGGTGATCGTTCGCCTCCGCGAGGCCAACCCCCGCCGGTAGCGTTCAGTTCGCCGAGCTGCTCTACCCATTTGTGTCTCGGTCCCGGTGTGCGGCCGCGGTCCCATGCTCTGCCGACGCCGTCGATGGGTTCTTCGGGGTCGGGGACGCCCATGGTCCCGATCAGGGGTGTGGGCCGCGTCGGCCGGGGCGAACGATTCGGGGTCTCTGGTTCGAATGTTTCGGCCGTCTGCTCGGCCGTGCGAGACAATTCGGATGCCTGCAGCGTCCTCGACGGCTCGCTCGGTCGACGGAAGAAGTGCGACCAGGGGATACCGGCCCCGTCCAGTAGCTCTTGCAGTTGCTGGTCCGGGGGAGACGCGTGGAACACGACGTAATCGATGTCGGCGACCGTGGCACCGTGTACCTGCGCCTCGACGTAGCTGTTGGCGGTGAATCGGTCCCCGGCGTAGTCGCGGTCGATGCCCTCCAGTCCGATATAGCCGAGTGTTTTGTGACCAGTCGGAGTGGCGGCGAACGACTCGGGGTGGGGGTCGGTGACTTCGCTTGGGATCGCCGCGACCGATTTGGTGTCGCCGACATTGGCCGTTGTCCGTTCTGCCACGGTGGGTTTGAAGACGATGTCGATGTCGCCGTACTGGGCGAGGGCGTCGCCCGCGGTCACCCGGTAGGACGGCGCGGTGCGGATGAACCCGTAGATCGGCCGCGATTCCGCCGGAAGGTCGGGTGGGTATCCGAACAAAGCCTGCTCGAGGGTCGCGCGACCTGCCAACAGGGCGCGTCCCATCCCACGCTTCCCGACGAAGTCGAATTCGGTTTTGAACCTGCCGGTTTCGAGAATGCCTCGCAGCGATTCCGCCTTGGTCCGAGTCACGATTTCGCCGTCGAAAATCTGCCGCAGTTCTTCGACCATCAACCTGCGGAGTCGATCCAGCGGCATACCCAATTCGGTGGCGAGGGCGCCCATACGACGCTCATTCTCGGCGAATCGCCTGGTGTAGGCACGCTCTGCGGCGTCAGGGGTGCGCCGCTCGGCCTCCACGAGCAGTTCTTGCACGCGCCCATCGGCAGCCTGCTCAGCATCGAGGTAGCGGTGCCACGCTTCCAACGCCGCGTCGTTCGGTCTTCCACGCGAGACCGGGGCAGCGCGGGATGACAGTTGGTCCGGCGGTTCTATGACCTCCGGATGGTTGTGGTGGAGTAGTGCACCGGACATCGCCGTAGTTCCGAGTCCGGTTGCCGCCCGGCGAATTGCGGTGTCCGTCTCCGCGCCGTTCTGCGGGTGCTCCTGCTCCGGCGGGTTCACGTCGTTCGGCTCGAGTATTCGATGGTCGTGGGGTGCGCGGCCATCGAAGTTCTCGTCCAGTTCGATCACTCTGTCCGGGAACCGATCCAGCAGGGCGGCATAGACCATTCTCTGGAATATGTGGAACTGGCGGTGCTCCAGCTGTGGTTCCTTGTGATTGATATACGCGCGGACCGGGCCGCCATCGATATCCCGATACGCGATGTTGCACCGCACCGTGATACCTCCGGTCTCGATATCGATCACCCTCGGGATTCCGTATTCATCCCGCAAGTCGTCATGTGACGCTGATCGGGCTTCGAGCACACGCAACACAAGGGAGTCGGGACGGCTTCCAGGGTCGGCGCCTGTCAATACACCGCCCGTCGTGTACGGGGCGGTGCCACCGGGGAGGTGGACGGTCTCGACCACCACGCTGCCGGATACCGTCGGTCCGCCGGGTGTCGGCACAGGGGCGGCGTCATCGCCGGCTTCGGCTGCCTTCGGTGCGGCTCGATCCCAAGGAGTTGTTCCGGGAGTTCTGGTGGCCTGAACAGTGGGATCGACTGTGACCGCCGATTCGAGATCGTCCGGGTTTGCCTGCTCGGTCGCTGCCTTGCCGACGTCGGATGTGGTCGCCGGGAGGCGATCACCGCTCCACGGAGTGCTCTGGCGCGGCGCTGACTCCGCCTTCGCGGCGGACGGATTCGGCGATCCGTTGCCGGACGTCGGCGGCGCATCGGAAAGGTTCCCATCACCTGCCGCGGCGATGGAGTGAAGTTCTCGCAGAAGCTGATCGATGGATTCGGTGAATGCCGGGTCCTGGAAGTGGGCGAAAGCACGATTGCATGCGAGTATGACCTCGTAGTCATCTCGCTCCTCGCGGAGCTCGGCAATGTCTTTGTAGAGCCGCCCTATCGTTCGCGCAGCGCCGTACGCAGGTTGTGAATCGACCAGGCGCGCTGCCGTTGCATTGAACGCTTCATCTGCTCGGCGCAACAGCTCGAACGCATACGAACCGTTGCGGCTGAGGGTCAGATAGTGCTCGGCCACCATGGTCAAATCGGGGAGATAGGCTGCTGCCGCGGCGGCGAAAGTCTCATCCGAGCTGTCTCGAGCGTTGGTGAATGCCATTGCTTCCGACGGAAGTGACCGGAGGGCTCGGATCAAACTCGGGTGGAATTCGGTTCCCAGCCTCGCAACGAGATACTCATCGATGTACTCCGACCAATCCGTTCCGTCGGTTCTCCGGACCTCTTCGAAATGATGGGAGAGGCCGGATATCTGCGCCAAGGCGCTGGCGGCGCGTCCGATGTGTTCGACTCTCGGTGCGAGATCTCGGGCTCGATAGGCTTCTTCTTTCGACCATGGTATTTGTGCCACCGCACCTCGCATGTAGGAGGCCATGCGTCCGACGTGCTGTGGAAGGGTGTGCAGAAAGTTCAGTTCGTCGCCGGCGTTCGTCCATCGCGTCGGTAGGTCACCGGGTGCCTGTCTGGGCAGGGACCCCGCGACGTCGAACACGGTGCTCGCCGCGGCGTGCAACTCTTCGGCTTCCGAGAGCCGGGCGGCCATCGCTCGCCCGACCGCGAACAGTGTCGGGTAGTCCCCGAGACCTTGGAGCGGGATGTCCTCCCAGACGCGGCGGCTCTGCTCCCACACCAGCACGTTCAGTGCCCGTGCCGCGCCGATCATCTCCGCTGCGGGTGGTGGCTCACCCCGATCGAAAGCCGCCAAGTGCGCGGTGCTTCTGGCATGCATCTCGGCGATCAGCGCCTCCGCGTCCTCGACGTACAGCATGGTCGCCCAGGTCCGCAACTCCCAGTGGGAGGAGGTGTGCAGATCCGGTATAGGTGGCAGGTCGGCCTCCCCGCCGACAGACGCAGAAGCAGAGAGCGGCGACCGATGCTCGGGAGTGTCGTGGACGGTTCGTGGCTCGTTGGTCGAGGGGGATGCGTCGGGCACTTTGCGCTGTCTGTTGCGAACGCCGTGCACTGGATCGTCCGGGATGTCGTTGTTGCGTTGGACGGCCAGGACCGAGTTCATGCGGCGGGTTCGCCGGTTCCAGCCGGCGGCGCCGAAGCGGGTCGGCGCGAACGGGTCGTGGTCGCGGGCGCTGCTCCGTTGGATTCGAGGGTCAGCGGGAGCAGAGGTGGATTGTCCGGGGGTGCTCGAACTCCACGGTGTGCTCGACGAAGGACCCTGCTCGGCGTTCTGGGCTCCTGCCCATGGTGTGGCACCCGGCTTGCCATGCCCCGGTATGGCCGGGCCGGCTCCTGGGTTTGCCTGCGCCGGAGCGGATCGGTCGTCTCCTGTGGTCGCCGCGGGCACGGATTTCGCGGTGCCGGTCTCGGGGGACGGCGTGCCGATCAGCACGGCGGAATTGTGACCGACGGTTTGCCCGCCACGGTCGCTCACACCGGCTGCCGAGATCAGATCGACTTCGTAATGATCCCGCCAATTGGGCGAGCCGACCGGCTGGCCTGAATCCTCCGGAAAGGTTGAAGGTTCGGGCTGTGCTTGTCCTGACTCCGCCCATTCCACTTGCTGGGGTTGTGCTGCTTCTTCTGACGCGAGAGGGTCGGTGGGCGCCTGCGGCCACACAACCTGCTGGGGTGGCGCTGGCACGTGCGCTTGTGCTCCCCGCGGCGGATCGGCTGGCTCGGGTGTGTTCACCTGCGGCGACGCGAGGCGAGGGTCAGGTACGCCACCTTGCTGGGGTTCGGCGGGAAGGGGGTGCTGCGGCGGACTTGTCGCCGGACTCGGTGTGCTCGGTCCGGGTGACGGAGCGATGTCACCGCCCGGTCTCGACTCCGGAGGGGGAATCAATACACCGTTCTCGTCGAACAGGGCAACCCAAGCTTTGCGGACGAATCCGTCGAAACGCGTTGCCCCCGCGGCGCGATCGATCGCCTTCAATTGGGCCACAGCGGGGTTGATCTGGATAACCGGACCACCGCTGTCCTTGGTGAGCACCAGCACCCCGTCGGTATTGGCGACATACAGCAACCGCACGATCGCCGTCGCTTTGGTCGGCATCTGGTCGACGAGGTCGAAAACTTCGGTCAGTGAGGTGAGTTGATGCAGGTTGTCCTCACCCACCGCGCGCGCGAGGTCTCCTCGGGAGTGGATGAGAGCTCCATCCCGGACATCGGGGGGAATGGTGAGGACTTGTCGTCCGTAGCGGTCGTTGACCACCTGGAACGCCAGCCTCGCCTCGTCTGGCTGCATCATCGAGTCGGAACGCGCCTGCGGAGGCGTCCCACGCAGAGCCGCCGGATCGGTGTGCCTCGGGGCCAGTGCGCGGCCTGCGCGATCGACCTCGGCACGCAGTTGGTCGCGTCGACGGGTCAGGTCGGTTACAACTGCGGGGGAGAGATCCGGTGCGGCCAAATGATGTTCCAAGGCGAGCACGCTGAGTTCCAGGGTGAGCCAACGGTGGGCCAGTGCGTCGAGTCGAGCTATCTCGGCGGCCAAGCGCTCGTGCTCGGGCGTACCGGACTGAAGTCGTCCGAGTTGGATGTACGCGTCCAGTCGTTCTCGGGGTACATCGGTCTGCGGCGGACCGTCCTGCGCCGAAAGCACGGCGGGTAATTCGTTCGCAGAGCGATTCCCGGTCTCGGATCGCCCGCCGGCGGAGGCTCCGTCGGCCACCGCCGGACCGCGACGGCCGGACTCGATATCACCCGGCTCGGTCGCGTCGAGCGCGGCCTGGACCTTTGTGACGCGTGCGTCGGCCGATCGATAGCGGTCAACGGCTTCGGTTGCCGCCTGGATTTTCCTAGGTAGGTCCGGATAGACCTGCCCATCGGCAACGTTTCTCGCGTCCGTCAACGCGGCAACCCACTCCTTCGCCGCATTGAAGTGGTGGACCAGCAGTGTCAGGCGTTCACGGGGGACGGTCGTACTCGTCTGCTGCATAGCGGCCACCAACTCGTCGAGGTGGCCGAGCATGTCGCGCAGCTGTCGATAACGTGCCACCTCGGCACGCGCCGCCGGGGCACCGGTGTCCGGGGCGGCGGCATCGTGTTCGGCCGCGACGCCTTCGCGCACCAACCTGACGGAGTTCAGATCGACAGTGGCCAGCAGGCCGAAGAAGCCGAGGCTCGGCTCCGCGACCGTCGGCGCATCGCGCAATGCGGCCACGACTTGCTCGACCCGTTCGTCGGCCGCTCGGTAGCGGTCCACCGACTCTGCCGCGAGCCGCGTCTGCTCATCGAGGTCGGGATGCACCTGTCCGTTGGTGGCGCGGTCCGCATCCATCAAGGCCGCGAGCCATTCCGCGGTGGCGTGAAAATGATGAACCAGCAGACGGAGCCGATCCGACAGGACGGTTCCCCCCGTTTGTTCCCGCGCCGCGCGGAGCTCGTCGAGGTGCCCGAGCATGTCGTCAAGTCTTCGGAAGCGGGCTAGGTCCGCCGGTGCCGCAGCCACACCGGTATCGAGGATGGCGGCAGCGCGTTCGGCCGCGAGGCCCTCGCTCACCAATTCGAGCAGTGCGGGGTCGACAGCCGCGAGCAACTGCCGCGCCGAGAAATCATTCTCCGGCACGGCAGTTTCGGGTGTTTGTCGCACACGCGGCTCGTCGTTTCCCGCGAGCGCGGCGCCCTCGCTCGCGTCGGCCGGTGCGGTGCCCGACGGTTCGCCCGCGGCGGGCGGGGGAGGTGGTACGCCTTGCCCGTAAGGGCGGCCCAGCGGATCGTTCTCGTCGTGATGGAAGACGCGGGGATCTGGTCCTGCTCTGCGTCCGAAGCGCCGGTTCATTTTCGGATCGGGTGGTAGGCCCAGGGCGGCGCGGGGATCGACATCCTCGTAGAAAGGTACTTCTGGGTCCGGAATTGCTCCGGCCGCGCCGTGGCTGGGCCGGTTTGCCGACTTCGAAGCGTCGTCGATATTCGCTCTGCCTGCCTCGGTGCCCTTTTCCCAGGTGAAGCCCGAAGCGGTCAGCCATCGTGTCAAAACGTCGTGCGCCGCGCGGAAGGCGGGGTAGGTCCGTTCCGGCTCCGGCCCGGGATCGAAGTCGCGATAGTGCGCCGTGGCCGTGGTACCGGCTGGGGTCACGTCGATGGTCGCCCGCGCGGGCTCACCGAGTACCGGATGGACGAGAACATCCATCGACATCCCGCCGGTATAGGGGAACCGAACGTGTTCGACGTCGAACCAGAAGTCGTCACCGCCGCCGCGGAGGTGCGCGGACACCGCCTTGGCGAGAGGGCCGCGGTCTCCGGTGAAACCGGGTTCCGGAATCAGATTCGCCGCCGCGTATTCGCCGCCGTTCTCCGGCGATTCCCACCATGCCCTGCCGAGGTTCTCTTTGCCGAACTCCCAATGTACGGTCGAGAGGTCGATTCGGCGGCTCAGGTGGTACCGCAACTGCACCCAGAATTTAGATGTCTCCGTCGCGTGATCCCAGATCAAGCCGGAGAAAGCGCCGATCAGCTCCGGCTTACCTTTGGGCAGCCGCCAGTATCCGGCTCCGGCGATGATGCTCGGCCCGTGGATCTTCTCGGCGGCACGGCGCTCGTCCGCATCGGCGTGCTTGGACAGGTAAGCGTTGTACAGGTGCGGATGCTCAGCGCTGGGATCCGATGTAGCGACTAATTTTCCGTTGCGGAGCAGCAGAAATGCGCGGTCGCCGCGGCCGGTCGAGAAGGGATTGCCATCCGGGTCGGTGAAGGTGCCGTCATCGTCCTGGCCGAGGATGACGACCTCGACTCGACGCCGCCAGAACTCGTCCGATTCGGGACGAAATTTCATCTCCGCACCGTCGTACTCCGCTCGACTGGGCAAGGGGGGAGCGGCGTCGGTGGGGCGGAATCCTGGTTCGGGTGCGGTGTCACGGCTCTCGGCCGGATCGGATCCCGGTACGGCTGCGTGCTTCCCGCCGCGTCCCTCCGGACCGGTCGCGCCTCTCGCTGGGGTGTGGTGGAACCGCACGAATGGGTCGAATTCGGCGGGCCCGAGGCCACCGGGGAAGCGCTGGTGCGGTTTATGCGCGTGGCGGTGTGGTGTGCCTGGACCGGATCGGCGCCGACGTGTGGGTCCGGGAGTGCCGCTTGCTCCGGGCTGCTCCGGTGGCGCGCCGGCAGTGGTCTCGTCGGTGGTGGTAGGGACTGCTTCGGGCTCGTTGTCCGCCGACCCAGGTGGGTCCAATACGGTTCGCAGCAAATCGGCGACCTGTGCGTACATATCACGTGCGGTGGCGGCGTCGATGTTCAACTCTGCGACGGCCTCGTCCAACGAGGCGCCCTGCAGTAGCACGAGTTCGACCAGGCGTTCGGCGGTGGTGGAGTCCGGCAGAACCGCCAGCGCTGCGCGAACTTTGTTCGCGAACTTCTGGTCGATGGTCGCGAGGGTGGCGTCGGTGTTCCTCGTCTTCGGACCCGGGGTTCGCTCGTCCGGAACGATCTCGTAGAGGTCTGTTCCGGACTCGTCGTTGATCGGGGCGTCGAATGATGTCGGTTGTCTCTGCCGTGCTGCCGAGAGCTCGGAGGCGTCGACACCCAGAGCCTGAGCCGCCTCGACATCGGTGGGCATCATCGAGGTTTCCTGGTACCGCCGTTTCCGGTAGGTATCGACCTTGATCAGCAGGTCCAGTGCTCGCCGGTCCGAAGTCGGATACAGCCGATCGAAGTGCGCCTTCATCATCGCGAAACGCCCGTGTGCCTCCGCGAACGACGCATACTTCTGCGCGGGCGGCAGAAAATTGGGAGTCGCGCGGAGAATCGCCTCTACCGCGTCGGCCACACGGTCGCCGAAGTCGACGCCGGGGATCCGCCATTGGCGTGCCACTTTCTCCGCGATCCATATGTATTCTTCGAAGATCTGGCTTGTGATCAGCTTCTCTTCGTCGGATCCGACCCGGGTGGCAAGCAGATCCCAGAACGGACGATCCGCGTCATCGCCCGGCACGGGTGGGTCGCCGTGCGAATAGAAACGCAGCAACGCCGCGACGAGTGTATCGTTCGGCATCTCCAGTTCGTCCCGGAGCTCTCGGAGAGATTTAACCGTCGGCCTGCCGCCCGTCTCTCTTTTCAGGATGCCTTTCCGTGTCTTCCCGATATGTCTGCCGAATTCCTCCTGAGACATTCTCCGATGCAGTCGTACAGCCTTCATCCAATCGTGCACCGACTGATAATCGGCGGCGTTGGGCCATGTTTCCGCGATCGGATCCATGCGGTAGCGGTAACCCCATGCCTCGGCCAGGTCGTTCCACGAACTCGCCCGATGCAGGGCTTGGTCGTAGATCCGCAACATCTTGAGCTCGTCAACGGTTGTCACGGCGTCTTCGTAGGACGCGACGGTCTCTGCGGACAAACCGAAGATGCGGGCTGCGGCCGGTATGTCGAGGTGATTCACTCGCCGGAAGTATCGCAAATATTCGCCGAACGATTCGGTGGTAGCGGGCATCGGCAGTGTCAGCGCCGACTTGGGAAGGTGCGGAAAATTTTCCGCTACCTCGTCGAACGTTACATCGGATCGTACGTGCAACTCTTCGAAGATGACGTCGACGATCTTCTTCCGAGGCAGTCTGGTCCCGCGCTCCCAAACTTCGACGGTGCTCTTCGATTTCCTGATCCGTTGGGCGAACTGTTCCTGGCTCAGACCGTTGGATTCGCGAAGGTGTCGAGTGTACGCGCCGATTCTGGAATATCCTTCGGGATATATCGGAGTTCCGAACCGGGACAGCAATTCAGGGTAGTACTGTGCTACGTCGACGTAAGTCGCCCGAGCGCCGGGAACTCTGCGCAGCAAGGCGCGAATCTGCGGTATTTCCAAGTCCGATGCCCCCTGCTCGGCGGCCTGCCATGTCCCCGGCGGTGCGGAAACCAATTCGTCCATCCGCTCGGCGGCCACCCCCAGATACCGGCGGACGTCCGATAGCCATACGGTCTTGGCGGCATCCCCGGCACGTGGAAACACTCCGGTGCTTTCCACCGTGCTGCTCACATCGAGTCCCGCGCCCGTGAGCCACCGTCGCACCTGGGCCGTCTCCAGGTGATGCATCTCCACGTACTCCGCAAGCCCCTGCCCTGGCAGCTCCGAGTCATCGGCGAGCCGGGCTCGATACCACTCCACGAATCGCTGTTCTTCCGGTGACCGGACAGTTTCGGACACCGGATTCGGCGACTTTTGCGCCGAGTTGTCGGGTGCGAGCGCCGGTTGCCCGGGTTGCTCCGTGTCCGGCGCATGCGCGCCGGTCGACGGGACCGGCGCGCTTTCGCTTTCGACTGGAATGGGTGCGGCGGTCGGAGCGCCGGGGCGTCCACCGCTGGGGGTGGGATTCGCCTCGCTGGAACCCGGTTCCTCACCCAGCGGCCGATGCAGTTCGAACCAGGTGGATTTGCTGTTCTCGTGCACGATCGTGCCGTTGGCGTCCGACAGCATGGCAACGAACTCGCCGCCGCGGCCGCGCTCGGCGTCCCAGGAAGGCATGCCGGTTCGCTCCGGGACGACCTCACTCTCGTCGGTGACGGTGAAACGGGTCTTGCGGGTGTCTTCGGTGTCCGTCGCCGTGGCGATAACCGCCACCTTGCCTTGAGTCCACCGCAGCGAATTGGCCACCATCTCCGAGAGCAGCAGTTCGGCGGTGTCGATCTGGTCGTCGGTGAGCCAGGGGAGCTTCTGCGGCAGTGACCGCACCCATTGCCGGGTCTTGGCGGCGGGGCGGACACGTTCTCCTTCGGCACCGACCGCACCGACGGCTTCGCCTGCCTCGCGCACCACCAACTCTTCGCGAACCAGTGGTACGGATGGCTGGCCGCGCTTGCGCGGCTTCGGCCGCGGTGTGGGTGTGGGCACTGGAGGATCGGGCGTCGGCTGTGGTGGCGTCGGCTCCGGCTCGGGTGGGGGTTGTTTCTTGCGTCGTCGGGGTTTGTCGCCGGCGCCCATCTGGGCGATGAGGCGCTTATGCTCCGTCTTCCCGCTCGGTTGGGGAACGGGTTGGAGGTGCGGAACTCCGCCTATGGCGGGTAGGCGGCTGGGGTCCTGGTGGTAGTCGAGAGAGTGCGGGTTCAACTGCGGGCCGGCGGGCTTCTGCGGAGCGCCAGGGGTCTCCGGGTTCGGTTCGGTGGCGTACCGCGAGGGCAGGGCGGGTGCGGCGGGCGGCTTGTCGAGCCCGGCGTCCAGGCCGGTTTCCGGCGCGGCGACATGGCGATCCGACAGGGGATTGGTGATGTCCGGAGGGCGTGGCGACGCGGAGTCGGGGTTGTCGGGGTTCTGGAAGGCTCGGCCCAAGCCGACGGAATCGGCAGGTAGGGGAGTCAGAGCGGGTGTGCGCGGTATGACAGGTACGGCGTCGGCGGGTGGTTCGTCTTCCAGCGGGTAGGAGACGCCGGGGATGGTGACGTAATCCCCAGCCGGTTTCTTCTGGACGCTGTGGTCGCGCGGGTCTTGCCAGACGCTGTGCTCCCGCGGGTCTTTCTGGACGTTGTGCTCTCGGGGGTCGTCCACGATGGTTCCCGGTGGTGTGGGGAACTCCTCTGGATCGGCGTCGGGTTCGTCGGTACCCGGGCGGCCGGTTGCGGCGATGGGAGCCGGTGGTGTCGCGGCGGGCTGTGGGGTTTCTCCGAGGTTGTTCGTCGGGGATCCGGTGGGTGGAGTCGGCGGGCTCGTCTGCGCCGCAGCGCCATCCGGTGTGTGGCCCCACAACGCCGCTGGTGCGGCGTATGGGATGGCGTTCAGCGGGGACGCGCCAGAGGGTGGTCTGCCCGCCGTAGCTTGCGCGGAAGGTTCCCCTGGTGGCCGGGTGTGTAGCGCAGGATCGGCCACGGTGTCGCCGGGAGGTTTCGGGTTATCCGGGGACGGCGGTGGGTGCGCGACGGAGTTGCGCGCGCCCGGCCCGGAAGCGGTCGACGGCGATGATGGATCGGTACCCGGCTTCGGCGGGACAGGGGGTGTGCCGGAACTGTTCGTCACGGTTGCAGGGCGCGTCGGTGACGGCCCCGCATCCGGGACCGGTCGCGGTGAGTTCGCCTGCGGGACCGCGTTGCCCGCGTCGGCTACGGGATGCGCGGACGCGGCGGGTGGCGTGGCCTCTTGTTTCGGTGTGCTCGGCGAAACGAGTGGATTGCTCGCATCGTGAGTCTGCGGCGTGACGTCCACGGCTTGTTTCCGCGCATCCGGCGCGGCGACGGGATCACCGGCCGCCGGCTTCTCCGCGGTCGCCGCGAATTCCGCTGCCATGCGGGCGAACTCCGCATCGATGTCGAGGAGCGGTTGTTCCTTGGGGGCAGTGGCTCCCTCGTCCGGCGTTTTGCCCGCAGGCGGTGGTGCCGTCATGTCCTGGGCGCCGCCGACCGCCTGTTCCGGCGACACCATGTACAGGCTTCCATCCGGCCCGGCCTGGATCATGAAGGGACTCGAGTAGGGACTGCTTCCGTCGGCGAGCACCTCGGTGCCGTACGTGAGGATGTCCGGTTGGGTGCCCGTCCCTTCGGTGATCACGGTGACGCCCTGCTGGTCCGGACGCACCTGAGGATCGCTGATCTGGAACTGACGGGTCGGCATCGGTGTGGCCGAACCGCCTTCGGGACGCGTGGCCACGGCGGACGAGGTACGCGCGACGGCGGTTTCTCCCCACGCGGGGAAGGTCCCGCCGCGTCCAGGGGACGAAGGATGCGATGGTCCCCCGGACGGGTGGTTCGGCGCGTTCCCGGGCAGTAAGGTTCCGCCGCTTCCGTCGGGGAGCCCTCCGGGTCCGTCGCCTCCCAGGAATCTCGCGAGGTCGTTACGCTCCGATCCCGTCGCCCTGTCGAACAGATCGCGGAAGATCTGCTCGCCCTCCGCCATCAGTTCGGGAGTCAGGCCGTCCGGTCGGTCCACGGAACCGTCGCCGACCCCGTCGGGCCGCCTCGCTTGCGCCGGGCTCACTCCGTCGCTGGAAAGAGGAATGCGCTCGGGACTCGCCGTCTGCGGCGGCTGACCATCACCGGAAGCGGAGATCCTGGCCAGTGGCCCGGCGCTGTCAGGGGATAGGCCCGAATCCGGGACCGCCGCTCGCGGAGGCAGACCGGTGTACGCGCCGACCCGCGCGGCTCGCACCCCTGCTCCGATCGACCCGGCCATGCCGGAGCCGAACCCGGTCCACACCATCGCCGCGAGGTCCTTGCCGCGCAGTTCGCCGCCGGTCAGGCCGTATGCGGTCAGACCGCCCGCCAGACCACCGGCCATACCGCCAACGCCGCCCGCGGCCACGGTGCCGAGCACTCGCCCACCGGCCCGGATCGCCGCGGGCGCGATACGACGACCGACCTCGACACCGACCAAGCCACCGACGGCGCCCGCGGCTGCTCCGATCCCGACCTTCTGCCAATCCACCGTCTGCCGGTGGCCTTGCGCCATCTGCACACGCTGCGC
Organism: Nocardia barduliensis; assembly: GCF_013315795.1. Taxonomy (GTDB): domain Bacteria; phylum Actinomycetota; class Actinomycetes; order Mycobacteriales; family Mycobacteriaceae; genus Nocardia; species Nocardia barduliensis. The sequence continues at coordinate 39,432 of NZ_JABLTE010000029.1, read as the reverse complement.
GACATAGGGGACCCCGCCGCCGACCGCCGTTCCGAAGAACACGCCTTTCGTGGCCAGCATCAACCGGGGATGCTCGGCGACGAACCGCGCCGCCTTTCCCAGCATGGCCAGCACCAAGTCCCGTTTGGCCAGTTCCATCCCCGCTCTGGCCTCGGCACGGTCGGCGATCGCCTTGACGATGCTGCCCGGCGGCGGCATAGCCATATCGATGATCACCTGGGCCAGCAGCGCTCCCGCGATGCCGATGATGACGTATTGCTGGTACTCGATGGCCGTGGCGTTGTCGTACAACTGCTTGGCCATGGCGTTGTTGAACTCGATCTGCGCCTGGGTGTGGGCGATGATCTTGCGGTACTGCTCCTGCATCGCCGCGCCGGTCGCGCCCTCGACCGCTGTCTGCAACTGCTCCGCGGCCGCTCGGAGCCGATGCAGCACCGGGACCAGCGCGTTCGCCGCGTCCGACCAGGCATCGGCGCTGCGCCGCATCGCATCCGGATCGCCCTCTGGGAAATGCCCCAGTACCAGGTCGGTCAGCCACTGGGGGAAGTAGTCCGGGATCTGCACCGACACTAAGCGCTCGATTGCCCGCGTGCGTGTTCGACGACCAGTCGGTGCAGCACCTTCGCCGGTCCGCATGCGCCCTCGCCATGCAGCTCGACCTCGGTGAACGCTTCCACCACCGCCGCCACGGGATCGAAACGGTCACCCGGGAAGCAGGCGCGGATCAGTTGGCCACGCCATTCCCGGTAACCGCGAACGACCCCCGCCAAGGTGTCCCCGCGATCCCACGGCCCGCTGATGCGCCGGTACTCCATGATCAACGACCGGTGCGCCGACTGCCGGACACGGGGACCGGATTCCGCCTCGAGTATCCGGCCGAGATCGCGCACGATGGTCGAATACATCGGCCGCTCCTGGGCCCCGGCCACGCGTTCGCCCGACCGGGTCGCGGCGGCGATCTTTTCGGCTAGCAGAACGGGATTCGCGGTTGTCACCCGGTCCAGCAGGATCCAGCCGCCGGTGACCGGATCGTCTTCCGAGTCGATCTTGCGAGCCCACACCACGCGGGACACGCCGCCGTCGCGGAGGTCGGTGATGTCGATTCCGGCCAGCCGGATGAACGGGTACTTGCGGAGGATGTCGTCCACGGCCGCCGCGATGTCATCGATGGTGTGTTTCGCGACGCCGGAGTTGGCGAATCCGGCCATGCGCAGGTTACGGCGCGCGGCGAGGGCGTCCACGGCTGCCATGGCATCAGGGTCGGTCCGCACACGGGATCGCTTCGCACCCGTCGCCACGGGCTTCGGCTTGCGCTGTTTCGGGTCCTTGCCGGGTTTCCCGGGAGTCCCCGCGCCGGGCTCGGGACCTCGGCGACGCGGCGGAAAGACCTGGTTCGGCGAGCCCCCGGGTGCGCTCCGCGACCACGGCGTACCAGGGGCGTTCCGCATCCACGGCGAATCGGCGGGCGGCCTGGAGAATCTGCTTGCCGGCGGGCGTCTCGCCGCCGGGTCGGGTGCGCCCCCTTTGGGGCTCGCTGAGGCTGCCGGTGGGTTCGCCGCGGGAGGTGTGGCGGCAGGCGGTGGGGCCGAGGCGGGTGACGTGGGCGTCCGCGCGGCCGGCGCGGCGTCTCGCGCGGTCGGCGCGGGCCGATCGGGGACCGAAGGCGTCGGGTCGGGGCCGCGAGACGGCTGTTGCTCGGGCAGGTGAGGGCTGTCGTTCGGGCCGTAGCCGCCGGGGTACGGCTGATTCGGCACGACGGGGCTGCTGCCCGGCTGATAGCCGGGTTGATCCGATGGCTGTGCGGCGCCGGGGTCGACAGTCCGGTCGGGCGCGGTGGCGCTGGGAGCGGAATCCGGCCCGGCGACATTCGACGGGGAGACGGGCCGCAACGGCTTCGGGCTCTGCCATCGCGGTTGGTCGAACGAAGGGCCGACGACGGGGTCGGAGCCGAACGGGTCCTGATCGCGAAGCTGGGAGCCGATGTTCTGGTCCTGGTCCCGCAGGGCGTCGCCGGCGTCGGCGACGCTGCCGCTCATTCCGCGCAGATTGTGGACCAGGTTCTCGAATCCGGTGATCCCCTTCTCAGCCGCGGGCTCGTAGCTGTCGCCGAAGACCCGGCCCGGCTCGTCCTCGCCCCAGCACTTGCCCTCACTGGCGAGTCGGTCTTTCAGGCGCGCGAGTTCCTGCTGTGCCGCGTCGGCGATGCCGGCGAGTTCCGGGGTCAGCGCTCGCAGCAGGTCCGTATCCACCCGCAACGATTGAGCCATACCGCGGCAAACCCTTCACCCTGCGTCGACGACACCGAGAGAAGACATTGTCCTACCGGACCCCCCTGATTCGGGGGCATGCCTTCCCCTCGCTGGGAAGGGCGACTATTGCGCGCGGCGGTTACCGCTGTGGCGAAGTCAGCGTCGGCTTGTGCAGGTCGAAGTAGGCGACCTCGTCCATCAGCCGGTTCTCCTCCTCGAACAGCGACCGCAGATCGTCGGGGATCTCCATCTTCTCGTGTTCGCGTGCCTCGGCTTCGGAGGTGAAGTACACCGCCTCGACGAATCCGTCGTCGCCGTAGGTCCCCAGCGTGCCACCGAGGATCTCCGGGCGAACTTCGTGCAGCCGGTCGCCGGCCTGGGTCAGGATCTCGCGAATCCGGCCCGCGTCATGGGTGTGGCCCGCCATCACCTGTACGAATCCGGCGCGATCGGAGCCGCCGCCCATCCACTGCGTGACATCGTCGCAGTCCATGAACGTGACCGGTCCTTCGAAGCACTTCTCGGTCTCTTCCCACCAGGCGCGCTGTTCCGGGCGCTCGCTGTTGCGTCGAGCGGCGGCCTCGGATTCGAATCGGGCCAGTGCGAGGAAGGTCCCGTCGTCGCACAGCCCGCTCGTCGTGCCGAGATAGCCGACGGCTCCCGGCTGCAGTTCCTCGTTCCACCGATCCATGCACTGACGCAGTCGGGCCGGGTCGGCGGCCTTGCCTTGAATGACTTGGATGAACATCGGTTCCTCCTGAGGCGGAGATCACTCCGCGGTGCCGCCGGGCCGTCACATCGTGGTCCACCGAGGGTGTGACACCGCACGGCCCGCGACCGCGGCCGGCGCACAGTCAATCGTTCGCCGCTCGGTTGCCGCACGCAAGTGCCCGACCACGGCCTGAGTCGTCGGCGAACCGGTCGGCCGACGCCGTGCCGATCCGCTCAGGCGGCCGGGAGGGGCGTGTGCGCGCGGCAGGCGCCTGCGTCGTCGCGCTCGGCGATGCGGACGAACAGCCGCAGCAGCACATCGCGCAGGCTGATGCCCAGCTCGGCGGCGCGGATCGCCGCCAGCTCGAGTGCGAGGTCGTTGGTGAGCGTGCCGGGATCGCTGAGCATTTCGTCGAGCACCATCCCGCTCACGGCCTGTGCGCGAGTCAGGGTTACGGTGGGCAGCCAGCTGAGTTCCCAGGCCGCGCCGGAGGAAAAGGAAAGCCGCCGAGCGCTTTCCGGGGTGATGTCGCTGGTGATGATCGAATCGGTGATGTCGAGTGCCATGATCCGCTCTCATTCACTCTGTTCTTCGGGTCGACGCGGACCCGCCCGCTCGCCGGGGTGCGGTGACCGTGCTCGGTCACGGCCCGAACGCGGTGGCTTCGTCCGTGCCTGAATTGCTGAGTGCCCGAATGCTTCGGGGGATCGGCGCGAGTGATAGTGGGATGGTCACACCTGGCCGGAGGCTGTGCCTGCGCGGCCCGGCCCGCGCCACGAGGAGGTATCCGTGTGGGCACCTCCTAGAGTTATCGGGCCACCGAGGCCGGCAGGGGAAACCCTTGCGCCGACGCGGAATTACGGTGACTTCGATATCCAGGCTAAGTATGGCCACCTCATGCTGTCAACGAAGCTTTAACGCTTCGTGATGATACTTGTTGTGCTTCTATGCTCCGAAATAATCATGTAGTTCAGCATATGGCAGGGCCCCGCGCGATTATCGTTTCTCACTGGTGAGTGGAGCCAGCGAAGCGCCTTTCTGAGCGCATGTGGCAGTGTTGCCTCGCGCGGCTCGGAATCGCTCGCCGCTCGAACGGATCTCGCGTTGACAACGAAATTCGGCGAACGCGTTTCATCGGACACCGCTTGACACTTGATGATTAGAATGTCGCATCGTGATACTCCGCGAGCAGGCGTATGCAAGATGCAGGATGGGAGGCACGGCATGGCTGACTCGGGCTCGGACGAGCAGGTCGGCAACCTGATCCGCAGGCTACGCCTGGAACGCGGATACACCCAGGCGGCGCTGGCCACCCGAGCCGGATGCTCCCGCAGCCTCATTCAGCAGATCGAGAACGGCAGCCGCGTTCCGCCGCTCGCGCTGCGGGAACGGTTGAGCCTGGCCCTCGGCGCGGAACTGCCGACCGACGGCAGTGCCGATCCCGCGACCGATCCGGCCAGCAGCGCCTACTACGACCTGCGGATGCGGTTCAACGTCCTGCTCGGCAAAGACCCCCAATCGGTCGCGCGCGCACTGGATATCGCGCAGAGCCTGATCGACGCCTCCGGCGCGCGAGCGGAGATCGAGCCGTTGCGCCTGATCGCCGATCGGCAGCTGGAGCGGGCCGAGGAGATCCTCGCGCAAATTCCTTCGCGCAGCGCCACGGTATGGGAATGGAACACCGTCACCGACTGGCTGACGATCCTGGAGCAGGCCACCACGTCGGTGCGCGCGATCCACACGGCCGACCTGGGCACGATCGGCGGTGACGTAGGCGACGACTATCACGCGGCGATCCTGCGCCTCGCGGACAAGGCCCACCCGCCGAAGATCGATGTGCGGCGGATGTATGTGCTGGACGACATCTCGGACGTCTGGCCCTATGACGACAAACTGTGGAAGCAGGCCCGCTCGGGTGTGGAGAGCGTGCTGGTCAAGCGCGAGTACGCGCGCAACGCGCAAAGCATGCTCGTGGTGGACGACCGCTACGTCGCGGTGGGCGAATACGACTACTCGCGCCAGGCCAGGGTCGCGACGCGTTTCTCGGTGCTGAAGCACGACGTCGCGTTCGCGGTCCGGCGGTTCGAGAAACTCTACGACCTCAGACGCGCGGGGACGGCCATCGTGGTCGACCAGATCGTCGCGCAACCGCCGCTGGCGGAGTACGAGCGCCTCGCCGAAGGCAACTGCCGCAGTCTGTTCCGCGCCGCACTGCAGGAGAGGTGGAAGGCCATGTCGACACCGGGGGACTCTTCAGAAGGCGAGGTGCCGTGACCCGGAGCCAGGTGCTCACCGATCCGCTCGCCGACCTGGCGACGCTGACCAACCGCTCGGAGGCCAGGAAACGGGAAGTGCGCGGGCGCCTTCCCCGGGACGCGTGGTTCGCGGGGACCGGTGGTCGTCGCTACACCGGCGTCATCGACGCCTATCACGGGGAAACGGGCCGCGCGCCGGACGCGCACGCCGTCGCGGCCCTGGACCGAGCGTGGCGGGAGAGCCTGCACATCGCGCCGCCGGCCGAATATCTCGACGGGCGGCTGTACGACAAGCGGCAGCCGCTGATCCTGCGCGAGCTGGCGGCCCGCAGGCTTTTCGACCGTCTGTCGCATCCGGTGGAAGGGGTGCCGGGGGTCCGGGTGCGCGCGGAGGAGGTGATCGTCTGCCCGTATTCCAGCACCATGCTGCTCGAGGAGGCCGTCGCCACCCTGGCCAGACCCGGCGGGGTCATCGTGTGCCCGGAGGGGTTCTACAAGAGCTCCAGCATCCACGTCGAGAAATTCGGCTTGCGGATCGTGTCGTGCCCGGTGGCTCCGGACGACGCCTTCAAGATCGACCCGGTGCGGCTGGCTCGCTGCCTCGACGAGCTGCGTGCGACGGGTGAGCTGTGTGGCGTGCTGCTCACGCTGCCGGGCAACCCGGTGGTCGCCGACTACACCGCTGCCGAGCTGGCGCAGATCGGGCGGGTGCTGCTGGACTGCGGTGTGCCCGTCATCTGCGACATGGCCTTCGACCGGCTGGTGATCTCGCACATTCCCATCGCCGCGCTGCACGTGGAGACCGAGCAGGGCGTCCGGCGGCTCTACGACGTGGTGCTGACCCTCACGGGTAACTCGAAGGGCTACAACGCCTTCGGTCCGTGCAAGATGGGCGCGGCATGCACCGGCGACATCGCGTGGCTGGATCGGATCCGGGAACGGCTCACCATCTCCTTCCAGCGCGAGACCACCCACCTGGCCCGCGCGATCCTGGAGCACACCCCCGAGGACTACTTCGAGCACAACCACACGCTGATGCGCGCGCAGATCGATCGGGCGTGCGGCCACATCGCCGCGATCAACGCCCGGCTGGGCGCCGATGTGCTGCGGCCGCTGGGCAGCCCGGAAGGAATGTTCGTCTCGGTCGTGTTCGATCGCGCGCTCCTGGACCGGGCGGGCGTGCGCACCAGTGCGCAGGTGGAGGACCTGGTGCTCGCCGCGGCAGGCGTCGACAGCGTCGCGCTGGACCGGACCGGTTCGCTGCGCCCCGGCATCCGGCTGAACGTCCTCGCCCCGCGCAAAGCGCCGCGACACGAATCGCCCGCTCTGCTCGAGGAGCTGTTCGACCGGGTGGAGCAATTGATCCGGGACATCGTCGACGGACTCACCTACCGCGATGCACTCGCCGCCCGCGGCCTGACCGCTCTGACCGTTGAACCGGAGGCCGCGCGGTGATCGTCGGGGTGCTGCGCGAGACGGCACCACGGGAGGTCCGGGTGGCGCTCACTCCCGAGGGCGTGCACACGCTTTCCACGGCGGGCCTTCACGTCGTCGTGGAGGAAGCTGCCGGGCAGGGGGCGGGTTTCGCCGACGCGGCTTACACCGCGTCCGGGGCGGACGTCGTCGCGGATCGCGTGGCGGTCTTCGAGCGCGCCGACATCGTGGTGTGGGTGAAACCGCCTGCGTACGCCTTGGATTCGATGCCGCTGCGAGCGGGGACGATGCTGGTCGGCTTCCAGGATCCGCACTGTCGCCGCGACGAGATCGACCGGTTGTGCGGTCGCGGCATCGAGTCGGTCGCCTTCGACTGGGTGCCGCGGGAGGCCGCGACCACCGAATACGACGCGCTGTCCGCCATGAGCAGGATCGCGGGCGCGGTGGGTTACGCCGAAGGCAGGCGGCTGCTGACCGCGCCGCGTCGCACAGGTCCGGTGCGTGCCCTCGTGCTGGGGTGCGGAGTGGCCGGGCTCGCCGCGATCGCGGCGGCGCGCACGTTCGACGACGAGAAGCCGACGGCGGTCGGTAACCGCATCGAGCAGCGGGCCGCCGCGTCGGAGGCGGGCGCGGGACATTTCGTGCCGAACGGGGACGACAACGCGGCGCTGCTGGAGTGGCTGGCCACGACGCCGCCCGACCTCGTCGTCTGCACCGCGGTGCACCGCGGATCGCGGGCGCCACGCCTGCTCGGGCGGGAGGCGCTGGAGTTGCTCGGCTCGGGAACCGTGGTGGTGGATCTCGCGGCCAAGGCGGGTGGCAACTGCGTCGCCACCGTCGCGGACCGGACCGTCACGCTGCCGGGCGGCGTGGTGGTCACGCATCGCTCCAACTACCCGGCCAGCCGTCCGGCGGCGGCCAGTCAGGCGTACAGCGCGGCAGCGGCCGCCATGGTGCTGCGGATCGGCCGGGAAGCGGCCGAAGTGTCTTGACGCTCGATGAGAACGTGTTCTAATTTTTGGCATGCGCAGATTTGACGGCCGCCGCGTGGTGGTGACGGGAGCGGGCTCCGGCATCGGGCAGGGCATCGCCTTGCGGTTGCTGGACGAAGGGGCGCAGCTGGTCGCCGCCGATATCGACACGGCGGGCCTGGCGGCCACCGCGGCGAAGGCGGGCGACGGCGCCGAACGCCTGCGAACCGTCCGGGTCGACACGGCCGATCCGGAGTCCGTGCGCACGGCGACCGGGGAGGCACTGGAGTTCCTCGGCGGGTTGGACGTGCTGGTCAACGCGGCGGGCATCCTGCGGCCCGCCCGCACGCACGAGATGCCGCTCGAAGTGTGGGACCAGGTGATCAGGGTGAACCTCACCGGGACATTCCTGATGACCCAGGCCGCGCTGCCCGCCCTGCTGGACACCGGACACGGAGTGGTGGTGAACATCTCCTCGACCGCGGCCTTCAGCGCGGCGCCCTACCTCGCCTCCTACGCCGCGTCCAAGGGCGGCGTGAACGCCTTCACCCACGCCATCGCCCTGGAGTACGCCAAGCAGGGTTTGCGTGCGGTGAACATCGTTCCAGCGGGCATCACCAGCGGCATCACGACGAAGTCCATCCTGGATCAGCCCGAGGGGTTCGATCCGCAGCTGTTCTCCCGGATGACCGGTTGGCTCAACGGCGGCGCGCTGGGCAGTCCAAAGGACATCGCCGGGGTGGTCGCCATGGTCGCCTCCGACGACGGGCGCTACATGACCGGCACCGAGATCCGGGTGGACGGCGGCGCGCTGATGTAGTCAGCGAGGGGTCGCGACCAGCAGGTGATGCGGGATCGGCTTGTTCGCCAACCGCCGGTGCTCGACATCGCAACCCGCCTGTTCCAGCGCCGCGATCACCTCCGGCACCGGACGCAGCGTGAAGCCGTAGGACGTGAACGGCAGTCTCGCCATCGCGTCCGGATCGCCGAGACCGATCACCAACCGGCCGCCCGGCCGGACCACCCGGGTCAGCTCGGCGCAGGCCGCGGTCAGATCCGGCACGAAGTAGACGGTGTTGACCGTGATCACCGCGTCGAGGCTGTCCTGCGCGAGCGGCAGCGCGGTGAGCGAGCCCTCCGACAGGCGCAGGCGACCGGAATCGAGGTCGCGCGCGTGACCCGAGCGGGCCCGCGCCAACATGTCGGCGGAGATCTCGACGCCGTGCACCACACCGTCCCCGCCGACCCGATCGAGCAGCAGGGAAAGCCCCGCGCCTCCGCCGAATCCGATGTCGGCGGCGACGCCGCCCGGCGCGACGCCCGCGGCCTCGACCGCCCCGGCGATGGCCGCCCTGTTACCGCGATTGAGCAGGAAGGCGACGCCTTTGCCGAGCACGCCGTGCGGATTGCCGAGCTGACCGGCGAGGGTGGACAGCAGGCGGGCCCGAACGGAGTTCATGGCGTCATCGTATCGGCCCGGCCGTACCGGACGACGCCGCGAATGTCCGAATATTGTTCCCCCGGTGTCCGTTCGGATACCGCCGTTGCCTACCGAAGGAGGGTCGCGATGCGCCGGCCGATGCTCGCTCTCGCCGCCTGCGCGCTGGCTCTGCTACCCGGCCACCCCGTATCGGCCGCCGCGCCGTGGGGTCCGCTCGCACCGCCGAACCCTTTCCTCGGGCCGCCCGGGACCGCGACCATGCACGGCGACGCAGGGTCCTCGGACGCGACCGCGCTCGCCGGGCCAGGCGGCCGCGCCGTAGCGGCGTACCCGCTGGCCTCCGCGTGCCCGACGCTGTTGGAAGGATCGGACCGTCTCGTGGTCGCCCTGTGCACCGCGATCGCGGGACAGACCCCGACGGTGCATCTGCTCGATCCCGCGGCTCCCGGGCCGGTGGCGGGTTCGCTCGCCGCGCTGCCGCTGACCAAAGGCAGCCTGCTCGGCGGCGTCTACGCCTATCTCGACCAGGCCGACCGCTTGGTGGTCGTGGACGGCACCGACCGGCTGCTCCGGATACGGCACGAGCGCGACGCGGCGGGCGCCTGGCGATTGATCAGCGAAGACGTCGCCGATCTCGGCTCGGTGCTCCCGCAGGAAGACGACGTGACCGGACTCGTTCCGGACTGGTCGGGCAACGTGTGGTTCGCGACCGGTGCGGGCGTGGTCGGGTTCGTCACCGCCACCGGTTGGGTGACGGCTCTGGCGCTGCCCGCAGGCGAGAACGTGGCCAACAGCATCTCGGCGGCGCCGAGCGGGCACGTCGCGGTGGCGACGACGCACGCGCTGTACGAACTGCGCGTCGCCGCGTCCGGCGTTCCGGAGATCGTGTGGCGCGCGGCCTACGACCGGGGTCCGGCCCGCAAGCCGGGGCAGCTCAGTTGGGGCACCGGCTCCACGCCCACCTACTTCGGGCCGACGACCGGTGCGGAGTATCTGACCATCGTGGACAACGCCAACGGACCGGTGCACGCCCTGATATTCCGCTCGGGGACCGGCGAATTGGTGTGTGCGTCCCCGGTGCTGGGCGCCGGCGGCCCGGGCAGCGAGAATTCACCGGTGGGGATCGGCCGGTCGGTCTTCGTGGCGAGCACCTACGGATACCCGTACCCGGCGCTGCCCGAGGGCGCGGGACCCGCGGTCCCGGCGAGCGCGCCGTTCACCGGTGGGATGACGCGCCTCGATGTCACCGGCGACGGATGCCGCGTGCGGTGGGAGAACACGATTCGCAGTGCGGCCGTACCGCGCCTGTCCACCGCCGACGGGCAGCTGTACACGGTCGCCCGCGTCGGCGCCGACCACACCACGCCCCTCGACGGATACGCGTTCACCGTCTTGGACCCGGAAACGGGCGCGGTAACCGCCTCGCACCCGCTCCCCGGCACGGTGGTCCACGATCCACTCCAGACCGCGCCGCTGATCACCCAAGACGGCCACCTGCTGCAAGGCACGATCACCGGAATACTTCGCGTGGGCTGACCACGGCGCCGCGAAAGGTGATGCCGGTCACCCTCGAACCTTTCGTCGGCGGATCGTCGTTCCGGCGATGTGCACAGGGGCAACCGAAGAGCCGCGGACGGCGGTCCAACTGTGACGCGCGTCTCTCCAACCAGGGTGCCGCAGCGTGGATTTCGCGAGGTTCCGGCGGGTAGCCGCCGGAGTGAGGCGAAGATCACATACCTCGTTACGGTTGCGGCCGAGGTGCTGAATCCAGCGGACGAACCGGTCGAACCGGCTCCATTTTCGCACCCGGTTAATCCGGAGCCTGCCGGGGAACTGGCCGGTCTTCCTCGCGCGCCACTATGTCCTTACCCGGTTTATTACCGAGTAAACAAACTTGTGGTCTTTTTCTTTCACGGAGTATCGGCAACTGGGATTCCGTGCAAATGAACGTGCAGGTGGGAGCCTATGTCGGTAACCATGGAGGAGTCTATCTTCCGGCTCGGCTAACGCCGGGGAAGAGTTCCGGCGTCATTGCGGAGCTGATTCCGGGCGAGCATTTCGGGGTTGTCGCGGAGGTGGCACCGAGTCATCGAAACGGCGATGGAACGAGGCGCAACCAGTTAGCTGGCGCGGGGTGAAAGCCCGGCCTCACCAGGGTTTGCTGGGGTGCTGCTTTATACGCTTGACCTCGACGGGGAGGGTTGCGTAGGGATAACGATTGTGTAGAGTTGACGGTAACGCTGGCCGCAGCTCGAGCCGGACTCGCTGCGGCCAGCGGAACTCAATTGGGGGACTTCCGAACCGATCTGACGCCTCGTAGCTGTCGATTGTCCCGACTCCGTCGCTCAGCGTGTGCTGAATGTTGGCTGCGTCACAGTGGATAGTTCGTCACTCGTCGTCGCACCACCCCGGTCCGGTTGCGGCGTGACGGCGCGGCGGCCGACGCCGAACACGTACACCAGGAACAACGCCTCGGCAGTGAACCCGATCGCGATGCGGATCGGTGCGGGCAGCGGGCTCGGCGTCACGAATCCTTCGATCAACCCACACACCAGCAATACCCCGACCAGGCCGAGCGCCACGGTCGCGGTCGCCCGCCCCTGCCTGGCCACCGCCTCCACCCGGCTGAGCCGGCCGGGATCGATCAGGGTCCAGCCGAGTTTCAGGCCCGCGCCGCCCGCGACGAACACCGCGGTCAGCTCCAGCGTGCCGTGCGGAAGGATGAAGCCGAAGAACGAATCCAGCCGCCCCGCCTCGGCCATCAACCCCGCGGTGACGCCCAGGTTGAGCGCGTTCATGAACAGCAGGTACACCGCGGGCAGGATGAGGACACCGGTGAACAACGCGATCGCTGCCACCCAGGCGTTGTTCGTCCACACCTGCGCGGCGAAAGCTCCCTGTGGATGCTCCGAGTAGTAGGTCTCGAACGCGCCGCCCGGCGCGGTGAGACCGGCTGTGTCGCGCGGTATCCCGAGTACTTCGCGGGCCGATTCGAACCGATCCACCCAGACGGCCAGGCCCGTCGAGACGACCAGGAATACCGCGGCCACACCGACCCACCACGGCCACGAGCGATACAGCGCCGCCGGGAAGCGGTGGCTGAAGAACCGGCCGATCTCCTGCCAGGTATCGGCTCGCGTGCCGAGCACCCGGCCGCGCGCACGCGCCAGCAGGGCGCTCAGACCGGCGATCAGCTCCGGGTCCGGGCTGTGCGACTGCAGCCGCGCCAACTGCTGCGAGGTGCGGCGGTAGAGCAGGACGAGTTCGTCCGCCTCCGCGCCGGTCAGCTTGCTCCGTTTGGACAGGTAGTCCAGCCGGTCCCACGCCCTGCGGTGCGCCAGGCTGTATGCGTCCACGTCCATTCGGTTGCCTCCCACTCCCGCCGGTCGCAAGAATGCTATCGACATGGCTGAGTTCACCACCGGCGAAGCAGTGGCCCTCGAACTGCCGATCGCCCGGATCCCCACGAGGGCCAGCGCGTTCCTGATCGACGTGCTGGCCCAGTGCACGCTCGGGTTCGTGCTGCTGTTCGCGATCGTCACGCTGCTGCTGCCCGCGGGCGTCGACTCCGCCTGGCTGGACGTGGTGATGCTGGTCACCATCGTGACCGTGCTGGTCGGCTATCCGGTGGCCTGTGAGACCGCTTGGCGGGGACGCACACTGGGCAAACTGATGCTCGGGCTGCGCGTGGTCCGCGAGGACGGCGGGCCGATCGACTTCCGGCACGCGCTCACCCGCGGCCTGGCGGGCGCGATCGTCGATTTCTGGATGCTCGGCGGGTTCGGCGCCATCGCGGTGCTCACCTCGATGTGCTCGCCGCATGCGCGTCGGATCGGTGACGTGCTCGCGGGCACCGTGGTCGTGCACGCGCAACGACCGCTGCCGCCGCCCGCGCTGGCGATCGCGCCACCCTGGCTGACCGCGTGGAGCGCTCAGCTGGACCTCGCCGGGCTGCCGGAGGATCTCGCGTTGGCGGTGCGGCAGTACCTGACACGCTTCCGCACGCTGACGCCCGCGGCGCAACACCAGCTGGGCACGGCACTCGTGACCGAGGTGTGCGGTCGACTGCGGGTCACGCCGCCCGCCGCCTGCCCGCCGCTGCAGATCCTCGGCGCGGTCATCGCCGAACGTCAGCGCCGGGTGCTCCCGCCGCCGGTGTTCCCGGTGTTCCCGCCGCTGCCGCGCGCCGGTCAGCCGTACGCGGCGACGTAGTCGTCGACCTCGCGGACGAAGGCGTCCTGGCGAGCGGGCGTGATCCAGGAGGCGCGGAAGGAGTTCCTGGCCAGTTCGGCCAGCCGCTCGATCCCGAGGTCCGCCTGCTGGGCGAGTGCCAAGTAGTTGTCGGCCAGGTATGCGCCGAAGTACGCCGGGTCGTCACTGTTGACCGTCACGGTCAAGCCGCGGTCGAGCAGACCGACGATCTCCGCGGACTTCATCTGCGCGGTGACGAACGAGTTCGACACCGGACAGCAGGTCAGCGCGATCCCCCCGGACTTCGCCAGTTCCACCAGGCGGTCGTCCTCCACGATGTTCGTGCCGTGATCGAGGCGGTCGACGGCGATGTCCTCCAGTGCCTGGCGGATGTGCTCGATCGAATCCGGCTGGTCGATGTCGCAGTGCATGGTCAGCAGGAACCCTTCGGCGCGGGCGCGCTGGAAGACGGCGGCGAATTTGCTCGGCGGGTTGCCGCGCTCGTCGGAGTCGAGCCCGACGCCGACGATCCAGCTCTTGTAGGGCAGCGCTTCCAGCAGCGTCGCCATGGCGTACTCCGCCGAGTGGTCACGCAGGAAGCACAGGATCAGCTCGGCGGAGATCCCCAGCTCCCGCCGCGCCCGTGCGATCGCCGACCGGTACCCGCTGATCACCGTGGCGAACGGAACCCCGCGCCCGGTGTGCGCCTGCGGATCGAAGAACAGCTCGACATGGCGCACGCCTTGTCGGTGTGCCCGGCGCAGATAGTCGAATGCCAGGTCGTGGAAGTCCTCCGGGCGCTGTAAGACACGCATCGCGGGGTAGTAGACCCGGAGGAACGACGTCAGGTCGTGGAATCGATAGGTCTGCTTGACCTCGTCCACGCTCTTCTCCGGCAGTTCGATGCCGTTGCGCCGGGCGAGCCGGAACTTCAGCTCCGGCTCCAAGGTCCCTTCCAGATGCAGGTGCAGTTCCGCTTTGGGCAATCCGCGGACGAAGGCGGCGAGATCCGAGGCCATGTGCACATGATCCTCCTGCGCGGCCTCAGAGGGCGCCGGACTGCTTGAGTTCCAGGTATTCGTCCGCCAGGGCTTCCGGCAATCGATCCGGGGCCGCCGCCACGACCGCGATCCCGGTGCGGCGCAGCGATTCCTGCACCAGCGCCCGCTCGGCCAGCACGGATTCGGCCGCGGCCGCGGCGTAGAGGTCGGGCAGGGCAGCGCGCCGGACGGCGGCCGCGGCGACATCGGGATCGGTCACCGAGACGATGAGCACCCGGTGCCGCTGCGCGAGAACCGGCAGCACGGGCAACAGGTTCTCCTCGACCGCGGCGCCGTCCAGGCTGGTGAACCAGACGACCAGGCTGCGACGGCGGGTGCGCCGAATGGCCGCCCGCACCAGTCCGGAACTGTCGGTGTCGACCAGGGCCGGGGTGATGCCCGCCATGGCGTGCATCAGTTTCAGCTGCAACCCTTTCCCGCCGGTGCCACGGACCTCGGCGCGCGGCAGCCGGTCGAAGGCGAGCAGGTCGACCGAGTCACCGGCGGCGGCCGCCAGACCGCCGAGCAGCAGGGCCGCTTCGATACTCGCGTCCAAGCGTGTGCCGTCACCGACCCTCCCCGCGCTGACCCGTCCGGTGTCCAACAGCATCAGCATGTGGCGGTTGCGCTCCGGGCGCCAAGTGCGGACCAGGACGTCGGTGGCGCGGGCGGTGGCGCGCCAGTCGATGGCGCGCACGTCGTCCCCGGCGACGTACTCGCGGAAGGAGTCGAATTCGGTGCCCTGCCCGCGCAGGTCGGCCAAGTTGCGTCCGTCGAGATGTTGCAATCGTTTGACTTTCGACCGCAGCAGCCGTTCGGCACGAAACGCAGGCAGTGCGCGGATCCGTGCGGGCACGCTGCGCCTGGTCTGCCTGCCCGCCAGTCCGAGCGGGCCGAGCAGCCGCACCGTGACCTGCCCCGCGACCCGATCGCCGCGGTAGGTGGGCGTGAGGGTGGTGCGCAGCCGGACCTTGGTGCCCGGGGCGAGATCCAGCTGGTGCGCGCGATGTTCCGCGCGTGCGCTGTCGGGCCAGTCGTCCCACACCGTGCCCCGCAGCACCCTGGTTCCGGTGTTGACCGCGAGGAGTTCCACCTCGGCGCTGCGCCCGAGCCGCACGGTGGTCATGGGCTCACGGGAAAGCGTCAGGTCGCCCGCCCGCCCGGCCGCGAAGAGATCGATGAGCAGTCCGGTCGCCAGGACAGCCGTCAGCACCACAACGCCGAGCAGGGACGGCAGGACCAGGGTGACGAACAGGGCCGCCACCCCTGCCGCGGCGGCCAGCCGGCCGGTGACGACCATCGCCTACACCGGGACCGGAACCGACAGCAGCAGCGACGACAGCACGCCCTCGGTGGTCACGCCGTCCAGCTCCGCTTCCGGACGCAGGTGCAGACGGTGCCGCAGCACGGCGACCGCGACGGCTTTCACGTCGTCCGGGGTGACGAATCCGCGTCCGTTGAGCCAGGCGAACGCGCGCGAGGCCGCCATCAGCGCGGTCGCGCCACGGGTCGAGGCGCCGTGCTGCACGGCGGGCGAGGTGCGGGTGGCCCGGCACACGTCGACGGTGTAGGCGAGCACCTCGGGGCTGATCGTGGTCTGCGCGATCGCCGCGCGGGCAGCGGTGATGTGCTCGGGACCGGCCACGGGACGCAAGCCCGCGCCGGTCAGGTCGCGGGGATCGAAGCCAGCGGCGTGGCGTTGCAGAATGCGGAACTCGTCGTCGCGGCCGGGCAGGTGGATGTCCACCTTGAACAGGAACCGGTCCAGTTGCGCCTCCGGCAGCGGATAGGTGCCCTCCTGCTCGATCGGATTCTGGGTGGCGACCACGACGAACGGATCGGGCAGCGGCTGCGGCTTCCCGTCCACCGAGACCTGCCGCTCCTCCATCGATTCCAGCAGCGCCGACTGAGTTTTCGGCGGCGTCCGGTTGATCTCGTCGGCGAGCAGCAGGTTGGTGAACACCGGACCGTGCCGGAAGGTGAACTCCGCGGAGTGCGGATCGTAGATCTGCGAGCCGGTGACATCACCGGGCATCAGGTCCGGGGTGAACTGCACGCGCGCGTGGTCCAGGTCCAGCGCCGTGGCCAGCGCCCGCACCAGCAGCGTCTTGGCCACTCCCGGCACGCCTTCGAGCAGCACGTGGCCCCGGCACAGCAGGGCAAGCACCAGGTACATGACCGCGGAGTCGTTGCCGACCACCGCTTTGCCGATCTCGGCGCGCAGGGCGTGGAACGCGGCGCCCGCCTGCTCCGCCGTCGGGGTGGTGTCGGTGCTGGTCATTGCCTCTCCTGTGGTTCGCGGGAGTTCCCGCCCGCCGTGGGCCGGACATGGGTGGGGCGAGGGCGTCTCATCCGACCTCCGATTCGATCCATTCGAGCTGCGCGGCGACCACCTGGAGGCTCCCGGAATCCGGCACCGGGCCGAACAACGCGGCGCCGATCAGCGCGGGATCGGTTCCGATGCGCGCGGCGATCGCGGCGACGATCCGGTCCTGCGGCGTGTCCGCCGTGATGCCGAGGGGAGTGCGGACGCGGCGCAGCGTGGCCGCGCGCAGCTTGCCCGCGACGTGGTCGTGGTCCTTCGAACGGCGGTACAGGGCGGCCTGCCCGGCCAGCAGTTCGTTCGCCGCCACCTCGACCGGGCGCGGCTCGCGCACCAGAGCGCCGCGCCTGCGGGCCCGCCACCACACCACCAGCGCGGCGGCGATCAGGAACTGCACGCCGCCGTAGAAGACCGGCGCGGGCAGCCGATCCCAGATCGCGTCGTCGCCCGGCCCGAAGTTCGGGCCGCTCGGCGGAGGCACATCGGGCAGATCCGGTGGCGGTTGCGGCGGCGGGGTGGGCGCGGTCGGCGCACCACAGGATTGCAGGGCGCCGTAGAGCAGCAGCAGCAACGCGGCCGCCGCGGCGAGGATCGCCCAGAACCTGGGGCCGCGCAGCAGTTTCGGCAACGGTGGCAGCGCGCGCCTGGTGCGTGGCGCCTTCTCCACCGCCTCGATCTCGGTGGGTTCCGGTACCGGCGGCGGTGCGGACGCGGAGAACCGGTCGGCGTACTCCAGCCTGCGATATTCGTCCTCGGTGGCGCGGCGGCCGCCGTAGACCACCTCGTCGAAACTGTGCGCGGCGGGTTGGATCTCGGTGGCGACCTCGAGCGGCAGCGCGGTCGTCACGTCGTCGGCGGTTTCCCGCGCGGTACGCGATCGCCGGACCTCGAGCACGCCGCCCTGCTCCAGGCCGCGCAGCACGGCGCGGAATCGTTCCCGCAGGGCACGGTCGAAATCGCGGTGGCGCGCGGCCGCTTCGGCGGCGGCGCGGTGGTCGGCGGCGGCGCCGAGTCGTGGTGTGCCGGGCGCAGGCTCGCTCGTCGTGGCGAAACCCTTGCTCAGCGTCACCTCGACCGGACCTCGCGGCGGTTGGGGATCGCTCATCGCGCCTCCCGCCGGGGGACGTGAATGTCCAATCCCTCTCTGCGGCATCGGCGGTCGATATAGCAGACCACGCGCGACGAAGCCTCGACCACCTCGCCGAAGGCCGTGAGCAACAGCACCGCCGAGGTGGTCAGCACGATCACCGGCCACTTGTGCGTGCCGGAGAAGTCCGAGACGAACAGCGGAACGGCCAGCAGCGGGACCGCGAGCAGCCCGAACAGGGCCCTCTGGGCGATCCACAGCCCGGTGGCCGGCCACTCCGAGCCCTGCGCGAGCAGTTTCGCGCGGGCGACGCCGTCGCGGTGCGTGGCGCGCTCGACGAACAGCACCGGCACCGCGACCCAGCGGCGGGCGCGCAGCCAGCCCAGCCAGATCGCCGCGAGCGGAAGCGTCACGATCAGCACGCCGCCGACCGCGAGCACGCCCAAGCCAACCAGCGTGAACAACAGCTGGAACACCAGCAGCGGGCCGAACACGGCCCCGAACCGGCGCAGCGCCGTCGGCACGCCGATCGGTGCGCCGCCGACGGTCGCGACGCCCAGCGCCACGGTCGTGCCGCGAATCGCGAACCGCAGCAGCCACGCACAGCCCGCGGTCGACAAGATCGCCGCCCAGGCGGTGCCCGGGTCCGAGCCGTCGGTCAGCTCCGAGACGCCCGCGGTCACCGCGATCACCACGGCCTCGGCGATGAGCAAACCCGTCGCGCTCACCCCGGCCAGGGCGCGGATGTTCGCCTGGATCAGCGCGAACGGCACATCGAGCAGTTCACGGAAACTCAGCGGTCGGATCGGCACCGTCGTTCCAGGAGACCCCGGTACCGGATCTGTTCCCGCCCCGACGGCGCCGGCCGGTTCGGCGGCTGGCAGCACGGGCCGAGTCTAACCGTCAGCGCCGCAGCAGGCGGTCCACCACCTGCCGGTAGCGGGCCGGATCGATGGGTGGAAGGCCGAGCAGGGCGCGCAGATAGACCCCGTCGCCGACCAGCCGGATGATGTCGGCCCGGACCGGATCGGCGACCTCCTCGTCCAGCCCGTCCGACCACGTGTTCATCAGCTCGGCCAGCGCCTGCTGCACCTCGTCGGGCTCCGGGGTGGCGTCGATGGTGCGCATGGTCGCGAGCATGGACCGGTAGAGCTCGAGTTCGACCGCGTCCGCCGCGTTGCCGGGGTTCGGCGTCTGCAGGTACCACTCGGCGACCGAGTCGCCCTTCGCGACCGCGGCGTCCAGCTGTTTGCCCGCGCGGTCGGCCAGTCGGCGAACCAGGCCCGCGAGCAGCGCGTCCTTGCTCTTGAAGTGATAGAGCAGGCCGCCCTTGGAGACGCCCGCGGTGGCCGCGACGTTCTCCAGCGTCACCTGCGACATGCCTTTTTCCAGGAGCAAGGTCTCGAGCGCGTCCAGGATTCGGTCGCGGGTGTCTGCCGTCACCGCAGCGACTATACCGTCTGGACGGTAAGGTGAGTACTATACCGTCTGGACGGTAAGAAAATCCGACCGACGGAAGTCGAGAAGGCCATGACCACCGAGACCGCGCAGACCGACGCACCATCGCCCGCCACCCCACCCCGCGCTGGAGCTCGCGACTGGGCGGGCTTGTCGGTGCTCGCGCTCGCCCTGCTGCTGCTCGCCGTCGACGCGACGGTGCTGGACCTGGCCGTGCCCGCGATCAGCGCCGACCTCGCGCCCACCACGCCGCAGCTGCTGTGGATCATCGACGTCTACTCGTTCGTGCTGGCCGGGTTGCTCGTCGTCATGGGCAACCTGGGCGACCGGATCGGGCGGCGCAGACTGCTGCTGCTCGGCGCGGCCGGCTTCGGCGTCGCTTCCGCGTGCGCGGCCTGGTCGGTGACGCCGGAAATGCTGATCGCGGCGCGCGTGCTGCAGGGCGTCGCTGGAGCCACGCTGATGCCCGCCACGCTGGCCCTGATCAGGTCCATGTTCCTCGACCCGCGGCAGCGCACCGTGGCCATCGCGGTGTGGAGCGCGATGGCGGGGGGCAGCGCGGCGGCGGGACCGCTGCTGGGCGGCTGGCTGCTCGAGCATTTCTGGTGGGGTTCGGTGTTCCTGGTGAACCTGCCGGTCATGCTGGTGCTGATCGGGCTCGGGCCCGTGCTGATCCCGGAGTCGCGCGATCCGCGGCCCGGTCGCTTCGACCTGCCCAGCGCCGCGCTGTCGATGCTCGCGCTGGTGCCCGTGGTGTACGCGGTGAAGGAATGCGCCGCGCACGGCCCGGGGCCGCGACCGGTCCTGCTCGGCGCGCTCGGCGTGCTGGCGGGCGTGTGGTTCGTGCGCAGGCAGCGACGGCTCGCGCAGCCGATGCTCGATCTGGCGCTGTTCGCGCTGCCCAAGTTCCGTACCGCGGTGCTGACCAACCTGCTCGCGGTGTTCGCGCTGGCCGGTGTGCTGTTCTTCGGCTCGCAGTACCTACAGCTGGTGCTCGGACGCTCGCCGATGCAGGCGGGCTTGCTGCTGCTGCCGGGGCTGCTGGCCGGCATGATCGCCTCGCTCGGCGCGGCCTGGCTGCTGCGGCGGCTGCGGCCGGGCACGGTGCTCGGCGGCGCGCTGACCACGGCGGCGGTGGGCGCGACGCTGTTCGGATGGCTGAGTCCGGACGCGGCCACCAGCACGGCGCCGTTCGTGCTCGGCTTCCTGTTCATCGGTGCGGGCGTCGGGGTCGCGCTGACCGTGTCGTCGGACCTGGTGGTCGGCTCGGCGCCCGTGGAACGCGCGGGTGCGGCCGCCGCGGTGTCGGAGACCGCGTACGAGACCGGTATCGCGCTCGGCGTCGCGATACTCGGCAGTGTGGTCATGGCGATCTTCCGCAACGGCCTCGACCTGAGCCAGGTCCCGGGCGATCAGGCGGGCGCCGCCTCGGAATCCCTCGGCGCCGCCACGGCTTTCGCACAGGAACTGCCGGAGGCCGCCGGAACCGCGTTCCTCGCTTCGGTGCGGGATTCGTTCGTCTCCGGCATCCACTTCGCGGCGATCGGCACCACGTCGATTCTGTTGGTCGCTGCGGTCGTGGCGTTCCGGTTGCGCGGTGGCCGCGCGTGATCGCCGTGCCGGTGGCCGGGGCAGCCGCCGCGAGGGATCGGGCGCCCCGCCGGAGAACCTCATGCGGGGCGCGCGAGCCGGGTCGGTGTGAGGCGGCCGCGCAGGGTGACGGATTCGCCGACCTGCCAATGCCGGGCCTCGGCGTCGGCAGCCGCCGCGATGGTCGCGCCGGAGGCGAGCAACAGGCCCTCCTGCTTGGCGAGCTCGCACAGGCGGGCGGCCTCGTTGACCGCGTCGCCGATCACGGTGAACTCGTAACGTTGATGAGCGCCGACATTGCCCGCGACCACCCGCCCCGCCGCTACGCCGATGGCGGCCACGAAATCGCCGCCCGCGGCGTCGAGGCGGGCGCGGATCGCGCGGGCGGTGGCCAGCGCCGCACCCGCCGCGTCGGACAGGCGCGCGGGCGTACCGAAGACGGCGAGGGCTGCGTCGCCCTCGAACTTGTTGACCAGCCCGCCGTGGCGCTCCACCTCGTCCACCACGATGCCGAAGAACCGGTTCAGGATGGCGACCATCTCCGGCGCCGGGATGGTCGCGGCCATCGTGGTCGAGCCGACGATGTCGATGAACAACGCCGCCGCGTCGGTCTCCACGCCGCCGAGCGCCGCGTCGCCGGCCAGCGCCGCCGCCGCGACCTCTCGCCCCACATGCCTGCCGAACAGGTCCCTGATCTGCTCGCGCTCGCGCAGCCCTTCCACCATGTGGTTGAAACCGCTCTGCAACTCACCCAATTCGGTGCCGTCGTAGACGGCCAGCGCGACATCGAGGTCGCCCTCCTCCACCTGACGCATCGCGCGGCGCACGCCGAGGATCGGGGCCACCGTGGCGGCCAAGGTCTGCGTCATCAGCAGCAGACCGAAAATCAACGTCGCGCCGCCGAGGGACAGCACGCAGACCGCGAGCCGGGCCTTGGTCACGTCGTCCATCACCAGCGCCGACACCGCGAGCACCATCATCCCGGCTACCGGGACGCCCGAGCCGACCATCCACCCCACCAGCGAGCGCCCGAAGACGCCGATGCCGCGCCTGCGGCCGGAAGCAGCCGCTTCCAGCACCCGGGCGGTGACGGGCCGCAGGGCGAACTCGATGATCAGATAGCTGTTCGCGCACACCACGATGGCGCTGATCGCGATGCCGAAAGCCACCTTCGGAATCAGCCGCGGTTCGGCCAGGCCGTAGAACGTGGTCAACAGGACGAGTCCACCGAACCACAGCAGCGCTTGGTCGCGCACCAGCCTGCGCGGGATCTCCGTGGCCGCGGCCTGCTCCTGCTCGGTCGGCACGCGTTCCGGATCGGTGGCCCACCGCAGCGCGCGCAGTCCGCGGGCCGTGCCCCACCACAGCCCGATCAGCAGCGCGCAGGTCGCGTAGAGCGGCGCGGCGAGCACGTCGAGCAGCAGCAGATCGCGGGTGAACACCGACGGTCCCGGCAACACGAAGCCGACCAGGACGATCGAGACGACCATGCCCGTCAGATTTCCCAGCAGGGTGGGCACGGTGATCAACAACTGGACGCGGATGCGCCGCATCCCCGACGACTCCTCGGCCGACCCGAGCAGTCGCGACCCCCACGGCGCCGCGGCGAGCGTCACCTCCCTGTGTTGCATGGGTGCAGCGTAGGCCGCCAAACGCCGCACCGCCGCAGGTCGACTTCGCATCGAGCCGCCCCGGCGCCCGCAGCGGAGCCGTGTTCGCGGTCGGCGATAGGCAGCCGCTCAGCGCCCCGGTGGCAGTTCGCGGCGGTCGGACCCGGGCAGTTCGGGGTGGTGGGCAGTGGGCAGTTCGTCCCGGCGGGCGCCGGTGGGCAGGCCGTAGCCCGCCGCGCCGGTCGGCGGGAGGGAGGAGTAGCGCGGGGTGTGCGGCGCGGTATATGGGGCGTCGACCACGGTGGAGGCGATGTGCTGGGCGTGCGCGATCTCCGGCGCGCCTGGCTGCGGCTGATAGGCGACGGCCTGCGGCGCGTGCCCGTCGACGGTGACCTTGCGCGTACGGCGCAGCGTGAAGGTGATCTCCTCGACCTCCTCGAACGCCTGCCGCGCGGTGCGCAGCGGATGCGTCGCGGTGTCGATCGCGTTGGCCACGAACGACGGGACCAGCGGCCGGATGAAACGCGCCGCGGTGTCGGTGAACGGCACCGTGCCGATCAGCGGCAACTCGAGACCGCCCCCGCTGTGCGGCGCCGCCGGTGTGGCGGCGGGCGAGCTCACGGTCACGGGGGCGGGTAGGTTCGGCGTCACCTCGTGTGGCATGGCGCTGTCCTTTCGATCGTCCGCCGCGGCGGGAAGTTCGGTGCGGCGCGGCGGTTCGGTGATACCGATCTCGATGCCGCCGATGGCCGCGATGATGCGAGTGCGCTGCCGCTCCCGGTCGATGGCCGTATCCGCCTCGACGGCGAGGCGGGCGGCGGTGAGCTGCTGCTCGGCGCGCAGGGTCTCGGCCTCGGCGCGCACCTCGGCCTGCTTGACCGCGATGGCCGCGTCGGCCGAGCGCTCGGCGCGATCGTGCACGGTGCGCGCCGCGTTGTGCCGGTCGAACGACGTCTCCCCACGCCACCAGCGCAGCACCAGTGGCAGCAGGGCGAGTGCGACGAACGCCACGATGGTGAGAACGCGCAGCGGCAGCGCCTCGCGCACGGTGTAGTCGTTCATCGCCTGCCAGCGCGCGCCGAGGCCGCGGTCGGCATCGTCGAAGGCGGCGGCACGCGCGGCCGTCAGCGCGTCCTGGCCGGCGTCGATCCGGCGGTCGGCGGCGTCCACCCGGCCCTGCGCGGTGGCGAGATGCCTGCGGGCGTCGTCGAGCATGGCGTTGGCCGTCTGCGCCTCCGGCCCGCGGCCGGGCACGCCGGTGATCCTGGTCCGCGGGCACTCCGGGGTCGGGTTGAATTCGCAGCGGGCGATCACCAAGGCGTGATCGATGTCGTTCTGGGCCATGCCGATCGCCTGTTCGAGCACGGCCCGGTCGGCTTTCGCCCGGTCCAGTTCCGCCTGCGCCGCGACGACCCGCGGCGCCGAATCGAGCGAGCGTTGCGCCTGCTCGTCCAGCAGCCGATCGACGGACCCGCTGAACAGCACGACCGCCGCGAGTTCGGCGATCAACCCACCGGCCAGCACGGCGAGCGCGACGCGGCCGATCAGCCCGAGCCGGTCGGGCCCACCGCTCGGCCGCGCCGTCGCAAGCGCCCTGGCGAGTGCGCCGGTCAGCGCCGCGACCACGATTCCGACCGCCACCGCGGCAGGCCACGGCCAGGCGGACTGTGCGGCGAGGGCGCCGACCACGCCGGAGATCGTCGCGGACAACAGCACGACGGCGCCCGTGACGGCGTATCCGGCGCGTTCGTGACGATCGGTGATCCCGCCGTTACGGCCTCCGCCGAGCCAGGTGAACAAGCCGGTGACGGTCATCGGAATGCACATCCTCCACGTCCCAGGCGCTTTTCACGGGCGCGACGAAACTGTCACGGATTCGTTGTGACAGCGTGACAGGCCGCCCGGCCCGGCAGCGAGCAGAGACGGCTCGATGTGTCCAGGCTCACAGGGCCGCCGCGGTCGCGCCCGACGCGACGGGCGGACGGGCCTACGCTGGCGCGGTGATTCGTTTCGGTGCGAACGATTCGAGGAGGTTTCGGCGTGCGTGGATTCGTGTTGGCGCTCCTCGTGGCGGCGTTGCCGATGTGGCCGGTTAGCGCGAGCGCGTCCCCGGCCGACGGGTCGTTGGACCGGCTGGTCGCACTGGTGGTCGAGCGCTTGGACACCGCCGACGCCGTGGCCGCGGCGAAGTGGGCGGCCGCGGGCGAGCACGGCATCGAGCCCGCCATCGACGACCCGGTCAGGGAGGCCGAGGTCTACGACGCGATGGCGCGTCTCGGCAGCGGTCGTGACCTGCCGGAGAACTGGGTGCGGCAGGTTTTCCTCGGCCAGATCGAGGCGCACAAGACGGTGCAGCGGGGCCTGATGCTGCGGTGGCGGTTCGACCCGGCGGCCGCGCCCACCGCACCGGCGGGGCTCGCGTCCGTGCGCCCGGTGATCGACCGGGTGAACGTCGAGATCCTCGACCAGTTGGCCGGCCGACGAGCGGAGCTGTCCGCGCCGGATTGCGCGGAACGATTGGCGCGCAGCGTGTTCGGCGTGTTCACCGCCGGTCGCGGCGACCCACTGCACCGAGCGGCGCTGGTGCGGGCAGCTGTGTCGCTCTGCCCGGCGTAGGCCCGGTCCGGCCCGTCGGCCGCAGGGTGGCGGACAGATGTGTCCAACACCACTTCCCGAGATTTGCTGAGAATGTGCTGAACGACACATCGGACAAAAGAGGCCGGACGGTCGGATCACATTCATGGCTTGTCACGCCCGTGTCGGAAATATCTCACGCACCCTTTCGCCGAGTTAGCCGCTGCCGCTTGGTTTGCCGGGAAGCGAACGGGGGAAATCCATCTCGACGCAGGTGAGGGCGGTTTACCGGCCTGGTGAGGAAGGTCTCGGTGCGGTGTCGCGCGTCGGTTTTCCCAGCTGGCACCGGGTGCCACGGGGATCGATCGCACGGCACTCGCTGCTTTACACTGGACAACGCGCACACGTGGAGGACCGAATGCAGAAGCCCAGCTAAACCTGGTTATTAGCGCAACCTAAGTTGGCCGGGCCCTGGACCTGACTTATCGTTTGCTCTTACGCCGAACACAGAACGTTCGGCTACCTCGCCCGCTCGGGCAGCCCCTAGCCAGGTGCTCAGCGTAGCGGGCGGGCACCCGCTCGGAGGTAAGGATCTTGTTAGGGATCCGTTACCGAAGGGCACCCACTACGTCACAGAAGCGGGTGGAGACAACTGCAGACCTGACTGCACGCCGAAGACCATCAGCGCGGCTGGCTTCGGAACGTACGGGCGCAGTCTTTGTACGGAGGCGTTCGACGAAAGGCCGTTTTTTCTTCGAAGGCCGACTTTCTTGAAGGCAGAGGCATGACGCAACTTCCTGGCCACCGGTCACCTGGACCCATCGGGCTCTACGACCCGGCGAACGAGCACGACGCCTGCGGCGTCGCGTTCGTCGTCGACATGCACGGCCGCCGCAGCCGCGACATCGTCGACAAGGCTATTACGGCTCTGTTGAACCTGGAGCACCGTGGCGCCGCGGGCGCCGAGCCCAACAGCGGTGACGGCGCCGGCATCCTGATCCAGGTTCCGGACCGCTTCTTCCGCGCCATCGTGGACTTCGAGTTGCCGCCGGAGGGTTCTTACGCCACCGGCATCGCCTTCCTTCCGCAGGCCCGCCGCGAAGCCGCGCGCGCGGCCTACGGCGTGGAGAAGATCGTCAAGGAAGAGGGCCTCGAGGTCCTGGGCTGGCGCGAGGTGCCGATCGACGAGTCGTCGCTCGGCGCGCTGGCGCGCGACGCCATGCCGACCTTCCGGCAGATCTTCATCGCCTCCCCGAAGAACGCTTCCGATCCGCTGTCGGAGATGGATCTGGAGCGTCGCGCCTACGTGGTGCGCAAGCGGGTCGAGCGCGAGCTGGGGTCGGCCGGTGCGGGTGAGGGCGCGGTCGGCAGGGAGTCGGTCTACTTCCCGAGCCTGTCCGGGCAGACCTTCGTCTACAAGGGCATGTTCACTACGCCGCAGCTGCGCGCGTTCTACCTGGACCTGCAGGACTCCCGGGTGGAAAGCGCGCTGGGCATCGTGCACTCCCGCTTCTCCACCAACACCTTCCCCTCCTGGCCGCTGGCGCACCCGTTCCGCCGGGTGGCGCACAACGGTGAGATCAACACCGTCACCGGCAACGAGAACTGGATGCGCGCTCGCGAGGCGCTGCTGCGCAGCGACGTCTTCGGCGTCGACTCCGCGGGCAAGAACCGGCTGGAGAAGATCTTCCCCGTCTGTACCCCGGGGGCGAGCGACACCGCCCGGTTCGACGAGGTGCTGGAACTGCTGCACCTCGGCGGCCGCAGCTTGCCCCACGCCGTGCTGATGATGATTCCCGAGGCCTGGGAACGCAACGAGACCATGGACCCGCGGCAGCGGGCCTTCTACGAGTACCACTCGATGCTGATGGAGCCGTGGGACGGCCCCGCGTCGGTGTGCTTCACCGACGGCACCGTCGTCGGCGCCGTGCTCGACCGGAACGGCCTGCGGCCCAGCCGCATCTGGGTGACCGACGACGGCCTGGTCGTGATGGCCTCCGAGGTCGGCGTGCTGGACATCGACCCGTCCAAGGTGGTCAAGAAGGCGCGTCTGCAGCCGGGCCGCATGTTCCTGGTGGACACCGCCCAGGGCCGCATCGTCGGCGACGACGAGGTCAAGTCCCAGCTCGCCGCGGAGCAGCCGTACCAGGAGTGGCTGGACGCGGGTGTCTCCCGCCTCGCCGACCTGCCCGACCGCCCGCACGTGCACATGTCGCACGACCGCGTGCTGATCCGTCAGCAGATCTTCGGATACACCACCGAGGAACTCAACCTGCTGATCTCGCCGATGGCCAAGACCGGCGGCGAAGCGCTCGGCTCGATGGGCACCGACACCCCGATCGCGGTGCTGTCGGCCCGTCCGCGCCTGCTGTTCGACTACTTCTCCCAGCTGTTCGCGCAGGTCACCAACCCGCCGCTGGACGCGATCCGGGAAGAGGTGGTCACCAGCCTCAAGCGCAACATCGGTCCCGAGGCCGACCTGCTGCACCCGGGCCCGGAGTCCTGCAACATGATCGCGCTCGAGCAGCCGATCCTGGACAACGACGAGCTGGCCAAGCTCGTGCACATCAACGACGACGGATCCCACCCCGAGCTGCGCTCGGTGGTCGTGCGCGGCCTGTACCCGGTGAAGAAGGGCGGCAAGGGCCTGCGCAAGGCGCTGGAGGCGATCAACACCCAGGTTTCGGCCGCCATCGACGGCGGCGCGCGGATCATCGTGCTGTCCGACCGCGAGTCCAACGAGAAGCTGGCGCCGATCCCGTCGCTGCTGCTCACCTCCTCGGTGCACCACCACCTGGTGCGCGAGCGCACCCGCACCATGGTCGGCCTGGTCGTGGAGGCCGGTGACGCCCGCGAGGTGCACCACATGGCCACCCTGGTCGGCTTCGGCGCCGCCGCGATCAACCCCTACATGGCCTTCGAGACCATCGAGGACATGCTCGAGCGCGGCGCGCTCGAGATGCCGGGCAGCACCGGCGACCTGGCCGCCGACTACCGCAAGGCGGTCGCGAACTACAACAAGGCCGCGGGCAAGGGCGTGCTGAAGGTGATGTCCAAGATGGGCATCTCCACCTTGGCCTCCTACAACGGCGCCCAGCTCTTCCAGGTGATCGGCCTGTCGCAGGATCTGGTGGACGAGTACTTCACCGGCCTGCGCTCGCACCTGGACGGCATCGGCTTGGACGAGATCGCCGAGGACGTCGCGCAGCGGCACCGGATCGCGTTCCTGGAGAACCGCAACGAGCGCGCGCACCGCGAGCTCGAGGTCGGCGGTGAGTACCAGTGGCGGCGCGAGGGCGAATACCACCTGTTCAACCCGGACACGGTGTTCAAGCTGCAGCACGCCACCCGGTCCGGCCAGTACTCGATCTTCAAGGAGTACACCAAGCTGGTCGACGACCAGTCCGAGCGGCTGGCCTCGCTGCGCGGTCTGTTCAAGTTCAAGCACCGGGCGCGCAACCCGATCCCGATCGAGGAGGTCGAGTCGGCCGCGGAGATCGTGAAGCGGTTCTCCACCGGCGCGATGAGCTACGGCTCCATCTCGGCCGAGGCGCACGAGACCCTGGCGATCGCGATGAACCGGCTCGGCGGCCGGTCGAACTCGGGTGAGGGCGGCGAGTCCCCGGCGCGCTTCGAGCCGGAGGAGAACGGCGACTGGCGGCGCAGCGCGATCAAGCAGGTGGCCTCCGGGCGCTTCGGCGTGACCGCGCATTACCTGACCAACTGCACCGACATCCAGATCAAGATGGCCCAGGGCGCGAAGCCCGGTGAGGGCGGTCAGCTTCCGGCGCACAAGGTGTACCCGTGGGTCGCCGAGGTGCGGCACTCGACGCCGGGCGTCGGCCTGATCTCGCCGCCGCCGCACCACGACATCTACTCGATCGAGGATCTGGCGCAGCTGATCCACGACCTGAAGAACGCCAACCCGCAGGCGCGCATCCACGTCAAGCTGGTCGCCGAGCCCGGCGTCGGCACCGTCGCGGCGGGCGTCTCCAAGGCGCACGCCGACGTCGTGCTGATCTCCGGTCACGACGGCGGCACCGGCGCCTCGCCGTTGACCTCGCTCAAGCACGCGGGCGGTCCCTGGGAGCTCGGCCTGGCCGAGACCCAGCAGACGCTGCTGCTCAACGGGTTGCGCGACCGCATCGTCGTACAGGTCGACGGCCAGATGAAGACCGGCCGCGACGTGATGATCGCCGCGCTGCTCGGCGCCGAGGAGTACGGTTTCGCCACCGCTCCGCTGGTGGTCTCGGGCTGCATCATGATGCGCGTGTGCCACCTGGACACCTGCCCGGTCGGCGTCGCGACGCAGAACCCGGTGCTGCGCGAGCGCTTCACCGGCAAGCCGGAATTCGTCGAGAACTTCTTCCTGTTCATCGCCGAGGAGGTCAGGGAGCTGCTGGCCCAGCTGGGCTTCCGCACGCTGGACGAGGCCATCGGCCGGGTCGACCTGCTCGACACCTCGCGGGCCAAGCAGCACTGGAAGGCCAGCAAGCTCGACCTGTCCCCGATCCTGGACGACGTCGAGACGGCGTTCATGTACCAGGACCGCCGCTGCACCAAGTCCCAGGACCACGGCCTGGACAAGGCGCTGGACCAGCAGCTGATCGTGCAGAGCAGGGACGCGCTGGAGCGGGGTCAGGCGGTGAAGTTCGAGACCAAGATCACGAACGTGAACCGCACCGTCGGCACCATGCTCGGCCACGAGGTGACCAAGCTCTACGGCGGCGCCGGCCTGCCCGACGACACCATCGACATCACCTTCACCGGGTCGGCGGGCAACAGCTTCGGCGCCTTCGTACCCGCGGGCATCACGCTGCGCGTGCAGGGTGACGCGAACGACTATGTCGGCAAGGGTCTTTCCGGCGGACGGCTCGTGGTGCGCCCGTCGCTGGACGCGCCCGGCGAGTTCGTCGCCGAGCAGAACATCATCGCGGGCAACGTGATCCTGTTCGGCGCCACCAGCGGCCAGGTGTTCCTCAGCGGTGTGGTCGGCGAGCGGTTCGCCGTTCGCAACTCCGGCGCCACCGCGGTGGTCGAGGGCGTGGGCGACCACGGTTGCGAGTACATGACCGGTGGCCGGGTGGTCATCCTCGGCGAGACCGGGCGCAACTTCGGCGCCGGTATGTCCGGCGGTGTGGCGTTCGTCTTCGACCCGAACGGCACCTTCGCCTCGCGGCTCAACCCCGAACAGGCCGACGCCGTCGAGCAGCTGGCCGGTGACGACTTCACCTGGCTGCACGACATCATCACCCAGCACCGTGACCAGACGGGTTCCCCGGTCGCCGATCGCATCCTGAGCGATTGGTCGCAGCAGGTGAACCACTTCGTGAAGGTCATGCCGCGCGAATACAAGAAGGTTTTGCTCGCCATCTCCGAAGCTGAGAAGAGCGGCAAGGACGTGGACGAGGCGATTATGGAGGCCGCACGTGGCTGACCCCCAGGGTTTTCTGAAGCACACCGCACGGGAACTGCCCAAGCGGCGGCCGGTGCCGCTGCGCCTGATGGACTGGAAAGAGGTCTACGAGGAGAACTTCTCCCACGAGACCTTGCGCACCCAGGCCAGCCGGTGCATGGACTGCGGTATCCCGTTCTGCCACAACGGCTGTCCGCTGGGGAACCTGATTCCCGAGTGGAACGACCTGGTCTACAAGGACCGCTGGCGGGAAGGCATCGACCGGCTGCACGCGACCAACAACTTCCCGGAGTTCACCGGCCGGTTGTGCCCCGCGCCGTGCGAGGCGTCCTGCGTGCTCGGCATCAACCAGGATCCGGTCACGATCAAGCAGGTCGAGGTCGAGATCATCGAGAACGCCTTCGACGAGGGCTGGGTGACCCCGGTCTACCCGACCCGCCTCACCGGCAAGAAGATCGC
The DNA here is from genome assembly GCF_013315795.1 of Nocardia barduliensis. Classification (GTDB taxonomy): domain Bacteria; phylum Actinomycetota; class Actinomycetes; order Mycobacteriales; family Mycobacteriaceae; genus Nocardia; species Nocardia barduliensis. The sequence goes on along the minus strand of NZ_JABLTE010000029.1, from coordinate 8,622 downwards.
CGTCGTGGGCTCCGGCCCGGCCGGCCTGGCCGCGGCGCAGCAGCTGACCCGCGCCGGGCACACCGTGACCGTGTTCGAGCGGGCCGACCGCATCGGCGGCCTGCTGCGCTACGGCATCCCGGAATTCAAGATGGAGAAGCGCTTCATCGACCGCCGCCTGGCGCAGATGGAGGCCGAAGGCACCATCTTCAAGACCGGCGTGAACGTGGGCGTCGACATCACGGCCGAGCAGTTGCGCGAGCAGTTCGACGCGATCGTGCTCGCCGGTGGCGCCACCCTGGCGCGTGACCTGCCCATCCCGGGTCGCGACCTGGACGGCATCCACCAGGCGATGGAGTTCCTGCCCTGGGCCAACCGGGTGCAGCACGGCGACGACGTCACCGACGAGGAGGGGCTGCCGCCCATCCACGCCAAGGGCAAGAAGGTCGTCATCATCGGCGGTGGCGACACCGGCGCGGACTGCTTGGGCACCTCGCACCGGCAGGGCGCGGCCAGCGTGCACCAGTTCGAGATCATGCCGCGTCCGCCCGAAGAGCGGGCCGACTCGACCCCGTGGCCGACCTACCCACTGATGTACCGGGTTTCCTCGGCGCACGAGGAGGGCGGCGAACGGGTGTTCTCGGTGAACACCGAGCGCTTCGTCGGCGCGGACGGCAAGGTGACCGGCCTGGACGCGCACGAGGTCAAGATGGTCAACGGCCGCTTCGAGAAGGTCGAGGGCACCGACTTCACCCTCGAAGCCGACTTGGTGCTGCTGGCCATGGGCTTCGTCGGTCCCGAGAAGCCCGGCCTGCTCACCGATCTCGGCGTCGGTTACGACCAGCGCGGCAACGTGCAGCGCGACAAGAACTGGGCGACCAACGTCCCCGGCGTCTTCGTCGCGGGTGACATGGGCCGCGGCCAATCGCTCATCGTCTGGGCCATCGCCGAGGGCCGCGCCGCGGCCGCGGGCGTCGACCGGTACCTGGAAGGCGAGACCGCGCTTCCGGCGCCGATCACGCCCACCATGGTGGCTCAGCGCTAGATCCCCTCTCTTACCGGAGCGGAAACGAAGGCGCCTGTGGACAACTCGTCCACAGGCGCCTTCTTCGCGATCGATGGGCTCTCCGGACCACAGATCAGCGGGTGCGGCAACGGGAATCCGACACACTACGGCGTTCGAATGGCATTGCGGCGTTCGTGGCTCTATTGTGATCTCCGGCGTGCTGCTGATCTTGGGCTGCGGTTGTCGAGTGCACGTCATACCGGTCGGGCGACTTTTGTTCACCCGGCGTGCACTGGAACGACATCCGATGAGTTCAGCATTGACGCGGCAACTCGGCGGGAAGTTCGACGAGGGCGAGGTTTGGAGCGGTATGCAGTGGAAGAAGGTCGTCGCGGCTCTGGGCGCATCCGCGACCGTGATGTCCGGCTTGGTTTTCGGTAGTGGGTCGGCGAACGCCGCTCCCGGATGCCCAAGCCTGTACGTGGTGGCGATCCCGGGCACTTGGGAAACCGGCCGGGACAAAACCCCGCAGCCCGGCATGCTCGCCGGCGTCACCCGGGGCCTGCCCGCTTCCGCGGAAGTGGACTATGTGACCTATGCCGCGACCGCCTTCCCCTGGGAGGGCGAGGTTTACGGCAACTCCAAGAAGGAGGCCGTCGACAACGCGCGCGGCTTGATCGCGAGCATGGCGCAGCAGTGCGGCGCGACCAAGATCGCGCTGATCGGCTACAGCCAGGGCGCGGACGCCGCGGGCGACCTCGCCGCCGAGATCGGCACCGGTCTCAGTGTCGTACCTGCCGATCGGATCTCCGGTGTCGGCCTGATCTCCGATCCCCGCCGGTCGCCCACCGACATCCAGATCGGCCCGGCCGCTCCCGGCGCGGGCGCGGGCGGCCCCCGGGTCGGCGGCTTCGGCTGGGTCAGCGACCGCACCCGCACCATCTGCGCGCTCGACGACCTCTACTGCGCGACGGCGACCGACGACTTCGTCACGCGGTTCGCCGGGTTCCTCGCCCAGGCGTCGGACGCCAACCCCGCCAACATGTGGCGCTACCAGATCGAGGCGGGCAACATCATCGGCGACCTGATGACCTCCGGCGGCGTTCCGGTCTTGCAGGCGCAGCTGACCGACTCCGCCAACCAGCAGCGGGCCAAGGACCTGGAGCGCTTCTACAAGTCGCAGGCGCACACCCTGTACGGCAGCTACCCGGTGGGCGGCGGCCAGACCGCCATCTCCTGGATGCACAACTGGATCGCGGGCATGGCCTGAGCCACCGCCCAAGCCAAGAGGCCCACCTCCGAATAATCGGAGGTGGGCCTTTTCGTTGTGGCGGAACGGCTAGCTGGAGCCGGTCGGCGGCAGGACATGCTTGAACTTGAACTGCTGCTGCGGGCCATCTCGCCACGGGCGGTCGTCCGGCCCACGGCCCGGGCCGTCATGCCGTTCGTGGTGGCGTTCGAAATGACGGGGCCGTTCGTTGATGTCGGCACCCTGCTGCGGTGCGTCCACCACCTGGACCTCCGCCTGATCGGCGGGGGTCTCGGCGGACGCGGTCGCCACGAGGGCAGCGAGCGGGACGGCGATCAACGCCCCGGCCACGGCCACCCGGGTGAGACGCCGCAGCGGCGTGACGGTTTTGGAGAGCGACACGGAATTCCTTTCTCTCGAACCGTGAGCCACTGTTCGCAGTGGCCCACCGGTCCCATCGAAGATTCCGTCACTGGGACAGCGGTGCGACGCTCCTGGCAATCGGCTGTGAATCTCAGCGCGTACCGATATTGCGCGGCAACAGGTCCCAGACGTGGCCGTTCTCGTTGACCGTGGCAGCGGTACGCCGTCCGGTGCGGGAGAACAGGATTCGGGTGATCGAGCAGTAGTCGATGGGAAAGGTCAGTGGCCGCTCCAAGCCGAGTACCTCTTGCAACAGCACGTTGACCACACCGCCGTGCGCGAACGCCACCACCGTGTCGGCCGGATCGGTGGCCGCGACGATATCGGCGACGGCGGCGTGCACCCTGGCTTTGAACGACTCGCCGTCGATCTGTACCGGGAGATGCCCCGCCTTGATCCGGTCATAGGCGTCGCGGAACTCGACCTTGGCATCCTCGATCGGGATGTAAGCGGGCAGATCGCGGTCGTATTCGGCGAGATCGTCGACGATCTCGACGCCGAGGCCGAGCTTCGCGGCGGTCGGCGCCGCCGTTTCCCGGGCCCGTCGCTGCGGGCTGCTCACCACCCGGGAAACCCGATGATGACCGAGCGCCGCGGGCACCCGCTCGGCTTGCTCCAACCCCACCGGGGCCAACTCCGGATCGGCGGGCCCGGCCGAGCTGAGCACCCGGACCGGCTGAGCATGGCGAACGAGAATCAACTGCACCCGCCCTACTCTGCCGCATGGTCCTGACCTGTCCGATCCGGCCCCATGGAGCTACGACCGGCACACTCGAGGTGACATACTCGGAGCATGACCGTCGAGCCGTTTCCGCAGTGGCTGCGCCCGCCGCCGGGCGGGTTCGTCGCCGAGGATCTCGATCGCCTGCCCGACCTTCCCCCGCACACCGAGCTGATCGACGGGAGTCTTGTCTTCGTGAGTCCGCAGGCGCAGTTCCATATGCTGGTCATCACGCTGCTCGACTCCGCTCTTCGCCGCCTCGCTCCGTCGCAATGGCGGGTGAGACGGGAGATGACCGTGACTCTCGGGCGGGATCAGCGCCCGGAACCGGACATCATCGTGATCCACGCCGAAAGCGTCGGCGGCCCTGGGCTGACGACGTACCAGGCCGAGGACGTCGTCTTGGCAGCCGAGGTGGTATCCGCCGAATCGCGTACGCGTGATCGGGAGCGCAAACCGCAGCTGTACGCCCGCGCGGGCATCGCTCACTTCTGGCGGGTCGAGAACGTAGACGGCCGCCCGGTTGTCTACGTCTACGAACTGGACCCGGCGACGAACGCTTACGCGCTCACCGGGATTCATCACGATCGCCTGAAGCTGACCGTGCCGTTCGATATAGACATCGACCTCACCGAGATCGATCGGCTTTAGATCCGGTCGCTCGGCTCGATCGGTCGAGTACTTCGGCGGAACCGCGAAAACTCGGCGGATCGCTCGGCCGCGGCCGGGCGCGTCGGCTTCCCTTTTCCGGCTCGCACGGCGCTGTATACAACGGGAAACGACGGCCCGGTTCGCGGCATGTGAACGGGCCGTCGACGTCCGCCGCTACTGGCTCTTCTTGCGCTTGGTCAGCAGGTAGATGCCGCCGATGATCAGGGCGACCACCAGCAGGCAGCAGATCGCGCCGATGATCAACCCGCCCTTGCTGCTCTTCTTCTTCTTGGCGGCCAAGTCGAGCGCGGAGTTCCAGGTGTCCGGGCTGGCCCACACGGTGTGGTCCAGCAGGCTCGCGTTCGTCAGCAGGTCAAGGTACATAACCAACCCCTTAAGGTGTATCGGCCTCCTCCCGGAGCCGAATCTCCAAGGGTAGCCGTCCGATTAGCTCGATGAGAACTGTTCCGTTCGAAGGCCCGGTCAGCGGGGTTTCACCAAAGGGAACGGCAAAGTCTCGCGAATGCTGCGCCCAGTGATCAGCATGACGATCCGGTCCACACCCATTCCGAGTCCGCCCGTAGGCGGCATCGCGTGCTCGAGCGCCTGCAGGAAGTCCTCGTCGAGTTCCATCGCCTCCGGGTCGCCGTTGGCCGCGAGCAACGACTGCTCGGTGAGTCGGCGCCGCTGCTCCACCGGGTCGGTGAGTTCGCTGTAGGCCGTGCCGAGTTCGACACCCCAGGCGACCAGGTCCCAGCGCTCGGTCACGCCGGGAATTCTGCGATGCTGCCTGGTCAGCGGCGACACCGAGGTCGGGAAGTCGATGTAGAACGTCGGCTCCTCGGTGCGGGACTCGACCAGGTGCTCGTACATCTCCAGCACCACCTGGCCCGCGTCCCAGCCGTGCTGGTAAGGCACCTCGGCCTTCTCGCACAGTTCGCGCAGCTCCTCGACGCCGGTCTCCGGGGTGATCTCCGCGCCGACCGCCTCCGACACCGCGCCGTGCACCGTCCGCACCCGCCACTCGCCGGAGATGTCCACCTCGTCGAACGACCCGTTTCCGTTGGGCCGCAACGCCACCATCGCGCCGTTGGCCGCGATCGCGGCGTTCTGGATCAGCCTGCGGCAGGTGTGCATCATGCGCTCGTAGTCGCTGTGCGCCTCGTATGCCTCGAGAATGGTGAACTCGGGGTTGTGGCTGAAGTCGACGCCCTCGTTGCGGAAGGTCCGCCCGATCTCGAACACCTTCTCCATCCCGCCGACACACAGCCGCTTCAGGTACAGCTCCGGCGCGATCCGCAGGTACAGGTCGAGGTCGTAGGCGTTGATATGGGTGACGAACGGCGTCGCGTTGGCGCCACCGTGCACCTGTTGCAGGATCGGCGTCTCGACCTCGAGATAACCCAGGGAGTTCAGCGAGTCCCGCAGCGAGCGCACCACCGCGCTGCGCTTGGCCAGCACCTCGCGAGCCTCCGGGTTGATCGCCATGTCGACGTAGCGCTGCCGCACCCTGGCCTCGGGGTCGGCCAGCCCTTTCCACTTGTCCGGCAGCGGGTGCAGGCACTTGCCGAGCATCCGCCAGTCCGCCGCGAGCAGCGAGAGCTCACCACGCCTGCTGGCGCCGATCTGTCCGCTCACCTCGATCAGGTCGCCGAGATCGAAGAACTCGCCGAACTCGGCGCTGCGCTGCGCGCCGACCCGGTCGCGATCGATGACCAGCTGGATGTCGTCGGTCCAGTCGCGGACCACCGCGAAGATCACCCCGCCGTAGTCGCGGATGCGCAGCAGCCGGCCGCAGACCCGGACCGTGGTGCCGCGCGGGGAACGCCGCGCGTCGGCGACGGTATGCGTCGGCGGATAGGCGACCGGGTAGGGATCGATGCCGGAGTCGGCGAGGCGCGCCAGTTTGTCCATACGCACGCGCACCTGCTCGGGTCGGCGCGGCAGTTGCTGCTCGCCTTCGATCTCGATGATGTCGGGCGGGCTGCCGTCGGCGTGCAGGCCCGCCACGGTCGCGGGCACGGCGGTGTGCACGCCGGTGTGCGTCGCGGTGCCCGGCTCCTTGCCGATCCGCGGCAGAAAGCCTTCCGCCAGCGCGCTGGCCACCGCGACGCGCGGCAACTGCCTGCGCTCCTCGAACAGGAAGAACCGGGGCGCCCAGTGCGGTTGGTACTTCACGTTCGAGCGATACAGCGCCTCGAGCTGCCACCAGCGCGAGAAGAACAGCAGCACGCCGCGCCACAAACGCAGCACGGGACCGGCCCCGATCCGGCCGCCCTCCTCGAATACCGAACGGAACACGGCGAAGTTCAACGACACCTTGGTGATGCCGTACAGCTCGGAGTTCAGCGCGAGCTGAGAGATCATCAGCTCCATCACGCCGTTGGGACCGCCGGGATCGCGGCGCATCAGCTCCAGCGAGACGCCGGTGCGCCCCCACGGGACCAGCGACAGCATGCCGAGCACCCGGCCCTGCGGGTTGACCGCTTCGACCAGCACGCAGTCCCCGTCCAGCGCATCGCCCAATCGGCCCAGCGCCATGGAGAACCCGCGCTCGGTCTCGGTGTCGCGCCAGGTGTCGGCGCGGGCGATGATCCGGGTGAACTCTTCGGCGGGGATATCGCGGTGCCTGCGAATGCGGACCGTGACCCCGTGCTTGCGCAGCCGATTGGCGGCCTGGCGCACCGGTTTCATCTCCGGCCCCGCCAGCGAGAAGTTCCTGGTGTCCAGGATGGCTTCGTCGCCGAGGCGCAGCGCGGACAGGCCCGCGCGCCGGTAGGCCGTCGCACCGAGCTCGCTCGCGCCCATCACCGCGGGCGCCCAGCCGAACCGGTCGGCCTGCCGCAGCCAGGCATCGATCGCCTGCGGCCATGCCTCCCGGATACCGATCGGGTCACCGCTGGCCAGACTGACACCCAGCTCCACCCGATACGTCACCGCGGCCTTGCCGCTGGGCGCGAACACCACCGCCTTGTCCCGGCGGGTGGCGAAGTAGCCGAGCGAGTCCTCCACGTCCGAGCGCTCCAGCAATCCGCGGATCGCCGACTCGTCGGTCCCGGTCATGGCGTTCGCCGCCCGCTGCGAGCGCAGCAGAACGACCACCGCGGCCAAGAGCGCGACCGCGCCGAACAGACCGAGCAGGAAATTGACCAGCGGCGGCGGATGCCCGTCGAAGTGCTCGTTGTCCGCCAGCACCGCCGCGGTCACCCGGTAGACCGCCCAGGCCGGTCGCTGCACGCCGTGCGGCAGGCTGCCTGGGAACAGTTCCACCAGTCCCCAGCCGACCAGCGCGCCGATCGCCAGACCACCGGCCAGCACACCGAGCGCTTTCCACCCCGCGCCGCGGCGCACCCTGGTGTAGAACTCGGGCCATGCCGCGATGAGCACGCCGATCGCGGCCAGATGCAGCACCATGGCCACCAGCGCGTGGATACTGCCCCGCTCGGCGAAGGTGACGCCGTTGACCACGGCGTAGATCGCGAGATAGCCGATCAGCAACCACCAGGCGATTCGCTTCCGGCTGGCGATCGCGCCCGCCGTCAGGCCGACGACCAGTGCCCACATCAGGTTCGTGTCCGGCGCGTCGAAGTAATAGGTGTCGATATAGCGGCGCGGTACGTGGGTCAGGAAACGCAGTCCGGGCGAAAGGCTCCAGAGGAAGCACAGCACCGCGAATACACCGAGCACCGATCCCGCGATATGCGGCACTTCCGAAAGCCGTCCGTGACCCCGGTGGGGAACCGGCGGAGTCGGTTTATCCGCGGGTGGTGCGGTGTCTCGATGTTGCTGGGCTTGCGTGGAGGTCACGGAACCAGTGTGTACGTAGGTGTGTCGGATTTGCCAAGCCTGCGGTGCGCGTGTTTGTGCGGTGTTTGTCCGGCCGGGAGTTCCGCACGGCGGGTTCGTCGGCGGGTGGAGCCGAAGGCGTACTTTCGTGATTCTGCGCTGACCTGGGCCGAGAGGCCGACGGCGGCGGCGGGAATTCGATGTGCGCCGCGGACGAAACGGATTTCCGCGCGATGGCAGAAGGTCAGTTCGCGTTGCTCGATGATCGCTGGTGGCACGGGGTGGTGTTCGGCGAGTTCGGATGGGGCTGTAAGTATTTATCTCATGTCGGAACCAGTCGAAGTACCGATCGATGAGGACGTTATTCGGCTCGGCCAGTTTCTGAAGCTGGCCAACCTGATCGAATCCGGTTCGGAGGCGAAAACGGTGATCGCCGCCGGGTTGGTGCGGGTGAACGACGAAGTCGAGCTGCGGCGCGGACGACAACTGCACGTCGGTGACGTGGTCGCCCTGGCCGGTCACAAGGTCATCGTGTCCGCCTGACCCACCCCCGAGCAGGCGGCGGCCGAAACGTTCCGGGCCCGCCGCCGAACGGGCTCAGTCCTCGGCGCGGACGACGATGCCGTCGTGGTCGCTGTAGAGCATGTCGCCGGGCACGAAAGTGACCCCGCCGAACTCCACCGGCACGTCGCGGTCGCCGCTGCCGGTCTGGGTGCTCTTGCGCGGATTGGTACCCAGCGCCTTGATGCCGATGTCCAGGGTGCGCAAGATGGCGGAGTCACGGACCGCGCCGTTGACGACCACGCC
>NZ_JABLTE010000299.1 GCF_013315795.1 Nocardia barduliensis | reverse complement strand
CCCATTGGCTTTGTACCAGTATGGAACAATATTTGGAACCAATGGTTTGCAAATAGCAATTTGGATAGGCGTAGCTACTTATTTTATGGGTGCAGTCGGCTTCAGCGCCATCCTTTGGCTCTACAGCAAAGTCTTCAAGCAAGATGGCAGTGAATTCAATCGCCTGGACGGCATGCTCCGCTTCAAGCGTCGCTTCCGCCGCCTGTTCGTCGCTCCCTTCGACGAGTTCGATCCGGTGCTGCAATTGCTGCCCAGTGGCTACGGCAGCCACGACTATGCGCTCTGGTTGCATCACCGCTATACCGACAACAAGGTCTGTCTGGCCACCCGCGTCCACTCCCTCGGTCTCGACAAGGTCAATGCCCTGGCCTTCTGGGACTGCCTGCAACGCTACATGGACGTGACCCAGCCGTTGCCCGACCTGCCGGTCCTGGAG
>NZ_JABLTE010000298.1 GCF_013315795.1 Nocardia barduliensis | reverse complement strand
CGCCCGGAACGCGTGGAGCGCATGAATGGCGTGCTGGCTCGATCCATTCTGCATCCGAAATCGCCTGGCAGACGTATATCAAACCAGCGCTGCGCAGCCCTTGAGATAAACCGCGCAGTGCCCGATCCATACCCTGCCAAAGGAGATTGACCCATGAAGCGAGCACTGCTACTGGTTTTGACCTTGACCACCGCGACCTTGAGTGCCTGCGGAGGGGGCGATGACACGCCCAAGGCGATGGCATCAACGGCGTCGACAGCACAATTTCCCCAAAATGCCGACATGTGGGCCGGGCTTGGTGGAGATGCCAGCGCACCGGCCGCCATTTCAAAGGTGGTCGACGATGCGGTGTCCGGACTGCTTGCGGACCCCAAAGAAGCACCGTACTTCGCAAACATCGGTAAGCCGGGACACGATACGGTCGGACGTCTCAAAGCC
>NZ_JABLTE010000297.1 GCF_013315795.1 Nocardia barduliensis | reverse complement strand
GCGCGCTACCTGGCCGACCACGCGCAGACGCTTGCCATCAACACGCTGCGTCAGCGCCTTGCTGCGATCGGGCAGTGGCACGTTTCACAGGGTTTCCCCGACCCGACCCGGGCGCCACACGTGCGGAAGGTGCTCAAGGGCATCCAGGCACTGCACCCTGCCCAGGAGCGGCGCGCCAAACCGCTGCAACTCATGCAACTGGAGCGATTGGTCGCGTGGCTCGATGCCCAGATCGCCACAGCTACGGTGGCAAATGCGGGCCGTCAACTCCAGGTCCACACCCGTAACAAGGCGCTGGTGCTGATCGGCTTCTGGCGGGGTTTCCGATCGGACGAACTGAGCCGGCTGCAGATCGAGCACATCACCGTCGAACCTGGGCGCGGCATGACCATCTTCCTGCCGCGCACCAAGACAGACCACGTTGGTACGACGCACCGGGCAC
>NZ_JABLTE010000296.1 GCF_013315795.1 Nocardia barduliensis | reverse complement strand
TCTGTAGGCTACCCATGGGATTCAGCGTGGCAGAGGTGGAGGCGCTTCTCAGAGGAGCGGAGGACGAGCTTCGCTTCAGCTTTCCACCAAAGGTCACGGCTTACTTCCTGAAGCATATGGAAGTGCAAATGCAGCCTTCGCTCTTTATCTCTAAAAGTGTTTTCCACGGTGTCTTGGACACCGTCCGAAACCGCGTTCTCCAGTGGGCGCTCGATCTTGAGTCCGCAGGAGTAGTTGGTGACGGTATGAGCTTCAGCCCTACCGATGTAAGGGCTGCCCAGCATGTTACAAACATCACCAACAACATTGGCACGATGCACAACTCGCAGCTTCAGCAGCTGTCTGCAGGGCAGCAGTCGTACCAGATGATGGAGAGGCGCGACGAGCTTGTATCCCTCTTGGAGCAGATCAAAGATCACGCCACATTCGACGGTGTCCCGGCTCAAG
>NZ_JABLTE010000295.1 GCF_013315795.1 Nocardia barduliensis | reverse complement strand
CTGTCCGGCATCAAGACGCAGGCGCTGGCCGGCAGCCAGTCGGGCTCGTCGGGTTACAACCAGTTAGTCTTTGACGATTCCGAAGGGCAGGGCCGCACGCAGCTCAGCACCACGCAGGCGGCAAGCGGCCTCGTGCTCGGCCATCACAAGGAACAGATCGATAGCGCGCGGCAGGCCGATCTAGGCCACGGAGCAGCGCTCGCGACCGACGACAGCGGCGCCGTGCGCGCCGGTGCCGGCCTGCTGCTCACCGCGCACAGCGCGAGCACCAGCGCCTCGCTGCAGGACAGCGAAGCTGCCGCCAGCCAGATCGAAGCCGCGAGCGACCTCGCCGAATCCCTCGCCGACGCAGCGCAGAAGCAGAAAGCCGGCCTGGCCGACGAACGCGCCGCCAAGGAACTCCCCGCGCTCAAGCAACTGCGCCACACCACCGAAGTGCTGCGCCACGCCGAAAGC
>NZ_JABLTE010000294.1 GCF_013315795.1 Nocardia barduliensis | reverse complement strand
GGGTGGCAACCCTGCCCTGACGACGATATCGTGCAGAAAATGCGGATAAAGCCCGCCACATTGACTTAACTTTCCAGGACCAGCGAACAATGGACCGGATCGATCGCTTCCGCATCTTCACCCGGGTCGTGGAATGCGCCAGCTTCACCCGTGCTGCCGACCAGCTCGGCCTGCCCCGCTCGACCGTCTCGGCGGCGATTGCCGAGCTGGAACAGCGGCTTGGCACCCGCCTGCTGCAGCGCTCGACCCGACGGGTATCCACCACCCATGACGGCGACGTGTTCCATGCCCGCTGCCTGCGCCTGATCGCGGAGGTTGAAGACGCCGAGTCGCTGTTCCGGCAGGACGACGCGCAACCGGCCGGTTTGCTGAAGATCGACGTACCCAGCCGCATCGGCCGTCGCATCATCGCCCCGGCGTTGCCGGATTTCTTCGCGCGCTACCCGCAGGTGGAACTGGAC
>NZ_JABLTE010000293.1 GCF_013315795.1 Nocardia barduliensis | reverse complement strand
GAGGTGAACCATACCGTCGTAGTAGTCGAGGCCTTCAACGTGGAACGGGTAGGAGCCGTCCGCGGTGTGGCCTGCAACCAGGTCCCCGACTTCCAGCTGACTGGCGGTCATGGTTCGCACCGGCGGCAGCGGGGTCCGGGTCGCGTTGATCCTCATGGTCTCTCCTTGCTTCTGCGCCTTCATAGATGAAGGTGCCACAGCCGGGGTTGATGTGCGGAACCACAGCCACTTTTTCAGCAGATCCATCACCACGGTCTCACCCCTTCCCAAATGTGTTAACCGTGGTTTACGCTTTAAGGCATGATCGAACACGCCCCGACACCCGCCGCGCCTCGCTTGGCCATCATTTCCCCTAGCGGGCCACCACTGTTCTTGGCCGAGCCTCCCAGCGCCGCGCTGCGACGCCATGGTCGGACCCGCATGAGGTCCCTTCCCCTATCCCCTCACATTCGCGCCTGGGTCTCCACC
>NZ_JABLTE010000292.1 GCF_013315795.1 Nocardia barduliensis | reverse complement strand
GTGAAGTTGCGCAGGCCACCTCGGCAGACGGCGTTGCGCAGCGCTTCACGGCGGCAACCGTGCCGGCAGACTGGTGGCACGCTCTCGGTAGTCCCGCGCTTGATCTGGCCATGGAAGCCGCCATTACGGCCAACCCCGGCCTGCAGCAGGCGCAAGCCAACCTGCGTGCCGCGCAAGACCTGTTGCGAGCCGGCGCGGGCGTGTTCTACCCGCAGGTGGCTGGATCGGCCGATGTGTCACGTCAGGCAGCGGTGCCCGCCCGGCTCGGGCAGACCGGGGTGCCAAGCCTTTTTACGCTGTGGACACTCGGCGCATCCATCAGCTATGCGGTCGATCTCTTTGGCGGCAATCGGCGTGCCGTGGAAGCCCTGGCTGCGCAAGCGGAGGGACAAAGGTATGCGGTGGCCGCCGCCTACCTCGCCTCGACCGGCAATCTGGTGAACGCGGTGATCGCGCATGCTGCCTATCG
>NZ_JABLTE010000291.1 GCF_013315795.1 Nocardia barduliensis | reverse complement strand
ATCGGGGGCCGGGTCGGGGGATTCGTCGCCCGTGGGGGCGGCTACGGCCGTGTCCGGCCGCTCCGTGTCCGGCTGCCCGGTGTCCGGTCCGGGGTCGGCGGGCGCGCTGGGGTCCGGTTCCGTCGCGTCAACGGTGGCGGGTTCGGTCGAGGCCGCCGCAGCCGGTTCCGTCTCCGCGACGGTGTCGGGTTCGGTCGGCTCGGTGGCGGGTTCGGTCGGCTCGGTGGCGGGTTCGGTCGGCTCGGTGTCGACCGTTTCGGGCGCGGCGGGTTCTGCGGTTTCGGTGGTGGCCTGTTCGGCAGTGGTCCACGTCTTGGCGGCGCGGGGGGATTCGGGGTCGCGGTGGGAGCGGGCGGTCCCGGCGCTTTCCCAGACCGACAGGATGCGCCGCGCGGTGGAACCGGAGATCCCGGCCGCACCCGCCAACTCGTCGGCGGTGAACCCGGGATAGTTTCCCAACGCCGCCCACAACGCCTTCTCCGTGTCGGTGCGCGGCACGGGCACACCCGCACCC
>NZ_JABLTE010000290.1 GCF_013315795.1 Nocardia barduliensis | reverse complement strand
CCGGACGGATGTGGTGGAGTTCTTTCGGGACAAGCAGGTCAATGTGGTGGTTCCGTTCGGGGGTGCGAGTTCGTATTTCACGGATTGGCGTGCGGATGATCCGGTGTTGGGGCGGCAGCGCTGGGCGACGTTCTTGACGCGGGAGTTGCCGCCGATCGTGGATGCGGCGTTCGGGGGGAACGGGGCGAACGCGATCGCGGGTATCTCGATGGCGGGTACGTCGGTGTTCCAGTTGGCGTTGGCCGCGCCGGGGTTGTATCGGGCGATCGGGTCGTATTCGGGGTGTGTGCGGACCAGTGATCCGCAGGGTCAGGTGATCGTGAGCGCGGTGGTGGGTGGTCGGCGGGGCAATGTCGTGAACATGTGGGGTCCGCCCACGGATCCGGCGTGGGCGGCCAACGACCCGTATCTGCACGCGGACAAGCTGCGGGGTACCGCGATCTACGTCTCGACCGGTACCGGGGCACCGGGACCACACGACACCCTCCACGGCGCCGGTATCGAGCACAGCCCGAACAAACTGCTCGATCAACTCCTCATCGGCGGCGCAC
>NZ_JABLTE010000028.1 GCF_013315795.1 Nocardia barduliensis | reverse complement strand
GGTGGTGCCCGGTGCGGGGGGCGGGCGGCGGCCGGTGCTCGAACGCGCCGAACGGCGCGGGCTGGTGCCGTTGTCGTTGGCGCAGCAGCGGATGTGGGTGCTCAACCAGTTCGATCCGGCGTCGCCGGCTTACAACATTCCGATGGCGATCCGGTTGAGCGGGGCGTTGGATGTCTCGGCGTTGCGGTACGCGCTGGCCGATGTGCTCGAACGGCACGAGTCGTTGCGGACCCGGTATCCGGCCGGTGGGCCGGGCGGGGTGGCGTTCCAGCAGATCCTGTCGGTCGAGCAGGCGTTGCCGGGCGGGTTGGAGGTCACCGTCACCGACGACCCGATCGGCCGGGTGGGTGAGTTGATGTCGACCGGGTTCGATGTCACCGAGCAGGTCCCGGTGCGGGCGCTGCTGCTGGAAACCGGTCCCGAGGAGCATCTGCTGGCGGTGGTGGCCCACCATATCGCCGCGGACGGGGCCTCGATGGCGCCGCTGGCGCGGGATCTGGTCACCGCGTATCTGGCGCGGATCGGCGGCAACTCCCCGCGCTGGGCGCCGTTGGAGGTGCAGTACGCCGACTACGCGATCTGGCAGCGGCAGGTCATCGGCACCGACGAGGACCCGGCCTCGGTCGCGGCTCGGCAGCTGGCCTATTGGCGTTCCCAGCTGGCTGGTTTGTCGGGGGAACTGGAACTGCCGTTGGACCGGCCGCGTCCGGCGGTGGCCAGCATGCGCGGGGCCAACACCGGGTTCGCGGTCTCCCCGCAGATCCATCAAGCGTTGGTCGCGTTGGCACGCGAGCACAACTGCACCCTGTTCATGGTCGTGCACGCCGCGCTGGCGGTGCTGCTGGCACGGCTGTCGGGAGATCCGGACGTGGCGATCGGTACCCCGATCGCCGGTCGCGGGGAACGCGCGCTCGACGATCTGGTCGGCATGTTCGTCAACACCCTGGCCCTGCGCACCCGCGTGGAAGCGGGCATGCCGTTCACCGCGCTGGTCGAGCGAGCCCGCGAAACCGATCTGGCCGCCTTCGCCAACGCCGACATCCCCTTCGAACGCGTCGTGGAAGTCGTCGCCCCCGGCCGGGCCACCACCCACAGTCCCCTGTTCGGGGTCGTGCTGTCGTTCCAGAACAACGAACAACCCACCCTGCACCTACCCGGACTGACCGTCACCGCCCTGGACACCGGCACCGTCGCCGCGAAATTCGACCTCCAGGTCAACGTCCACCCCCACCACCACGACGACGGCACCCCCGGCGAACTCGACACCATCTTCACCTACGCCACCGACCTGTTCGACGAAACCACCATCCACACCCTCGGCCACCGCCTCGAACGCATCCTCACCACCATCGCCACCAACCCCCACACCCTCATCGGCGACATCGACATCCTCGACCGAACCGAACGGGAGCGGATGGCGGCCGCGGCCGAGTCGGTGAGCGCCGAATCGCCCGCCGCGACCGCGGGCACGGCGCTGACCCAGGCGCTGGCGGCCGCGGTGGAAGACGATCCGGACGGACCCGCCGTGGTCTCCGGTGAGAACGCCCTGTCCTACCAGGATCTCGACGCCCGCTCGTCGCGGTTGGCGCGGGTGCTGATCGCGCGCGGCTGCGGCCCCGGCGCCGGTGTGGCGGTGCGGCTCGACCGCGGGATCGAGGCGGTCGTCGCCACCTGGGCCGTGCTCAAGGCAGGCGCCGCCGTGGTCCCGGTCGACGCGCTCGACGCGGCACTGCCCGACGACCTGGAGGTCAAAGTCGGTGTGACGGTCGGCGATTCGCGCTCGA
This sequence comes from Nocardia barduliensis, assembly GCF_013315795.1. Classification (GTDB taxonomy): domain Bacteria; phylum Actinomycetota; class Actinomycetes; order Mycobacteriales; family Mycobacteriaceae; genus Nocardia; species Nocardia barduliensis. Next base: position 82,022 of record NZ_JABLTE010000028.1, on the reverse strand, counting down.
TCGGCGCGATCGACTGGCTGGCGCTCGACGACGCCATCGTCGTCGCCGAGATCGCCGCCGAGTCCCCGCGCCCGGTCACCTACGCCCACCGCACCCGCGCGCTGCGCGGCGGCGACCCGGCGTTCGCCGGCGCGCAGACGCTCAGCTACGACGACCTGGCCACCGCGGCCGGACGGCTGCGCGCGCGCACCGAGCTCACCTTCGAGTCGCGCACCTTCCAGCACGGCAGCCCGCAGTCGCCCGCCGCCGTTGTCGAGGTGGTCGCCGCCGGATCGGTGGGCGCGTCGGTGGTGCTGGTCGAGGCGGACGGCGCGCTGACCGAGTCGCTCGCCGACGAGTGGGTAAGCCATCTGGTGACGGATCGGGCCGGGCTGGAGCTGCTCGACCCGACGGGGCTGGAGGATTTGCACGCGGTGGTGCTCGACAATGGAGTCGGCGCCGTGCCCGCGGGACCCTGGACGACTATGGCTACGATCGTCGAACTCACCGAGCTGTTCGCCACCGAGTGAGGGCGAGTCGCGGTCGAACGCAAGCCGCCAGTTGTGTGACTATGCACACAGCTGGTTGGTTTGCTGTATCAGGGCGTCCGCTGGAAATGTGTCATGGACGTGTTCGAACAGGCAGGATGTGCAGGGTTTTCATGTTTCGCTTGTCGGGAAATAGGCTGCCGGCTTCTGGATGGGGAACCAGGAAGCACGAAGCGAGGATCGCGTGACGCGGCCCGCGCGGGTGCGTCCCACGCGCACCCGGCGACCTAGGGTTACCACCCTCCCACAGCTGATGGCAACCGCCGTCGAGGCCAATCCGAGCGGCACCGCGGTGGTCTTCGCCGACGCGGTCCGCACGCGCCGAGACCTGAGCTACGCCGAGCTGGACGACGCATCCACCCGGCTGGCGCGTCTGCTGATCGATCGTGGCGTGGGTCCGGAGGATCTGGTCGCGGTCGGTATTCCGCGGTCGGTGGAGTCGGTGGTCGCGGTGTGGGCGGTGGCCAAGACCGGTGCGGGGTTCGTTCCGGTCGATCCGAACTATCCGGCCGACCGCGTCGAGCACATGATCGCCGACTCCGGCGCGGTGTTCGGGCTGGCCGTGGACGAGGTCCGCGCCGGCCTGCCGGACCGGGTCGAGTGGCTGTCCATCGATACCGCCGAATGCGCGCGGCGGCTCGAGGAGTTCCCCCCCGACCCGGTGACCTACACCGATCGGGTGCGCCCGCTGCGCGCGGAGCATCCGGCTTACGTCATCTACACCTCGGGGTCGACCGGTAAGCCGAAAGGCGTGGTCGTCACGCAGGCGGGGTTGGCGAGCTTCTGCGCCGAGCAGCGTGATCGGTATCGGGTGACGAGCGCGTCGCGGACGTTGCACTTCGCGTCGCCGTCGTTCGACGCGTCGGTGCTGGAATTGCTGCTGGCGCTGGGTGGCGCGGCCACCATGGTCGTCGCGGCCCCTGCGGTGTTCGGCGGTGAGGAATTCGCGTCCTTGGTGCGCCGGGAGGCCGTCACGCACGCGTTCGTGACCCCGGCGGCGCTGGCGTCGGTGGATCCGGTGGGTCTGGACGAGTTGCGCGTGGTGGTGGCCGGTGGCGAGGCGTGCCCGCCGGAGCTGGTGCGGCGCTGGGTGCTACCGGTGTCCGGCGGCCGGACCCGCGAATTCTGCAACGGGTACGGGCCGACCGAGACCACGATCATGACGAATATCAGCGCGCCGCTGGTGCCCGGCGAGCCGGTGACCATCGGCGCGCCCATCCGGGCCGTCACCGAATACGTGCTGGACGAACGCCTGGTGCCCGTCCCCAGCGGCGTGGTCGGCGAGCTGTACATCACCGGCGCCCACCTGGCACGCGGCTACCACGAACGGCGCGGCCTGACCGCGTCCCGCTTCGTGGCCAACCCGTTCGACGTGCACGGTTCCCGGCTCTATCGCACCGGTGATCTGGTGCGTTGGACGCCGAATGGTGAGCTGGAGTATCTGGGGCGCAACGATTTCCAGGTGAAGATCCGTGGTTTCCGGATCGAGCTGGGTGAGATCGATGCGGTGCTGGCCGCGCACGAGACGGTCGATTTCGCGGTCACCGTCGGACATCAGTTGGACAGCGGCGCGACGATTCTCGTCTCCTACGTGCACCCCGCGCCCGGGATGGCCGCGGACGCCGCCGAGCTGGCCGCCTTCGCCGAGCAGAGCCTGCCCGCGCATATGGTGCCGACGGCGGTCATGGTGCTCGACGAGATCCCGCTGACCCCGGTCGGCAAACTGGACCGCGCGGCGCTGCCCGCCCCCCGATTGCAGACCAAGGTGTTCCGGGCTCCTGTCGGCCCACTGGAAGAGCTGGTCGGCGAGGTGTACGCCGAAGTGCTCGGCCCCGGCGCACCGGTCGGCGCGGACGACGACTTCTTCGAACTCGGCGGCAATTCGCTGATCGCCACCCAGGTCGCGGCCCGGCTGGGAGCGGCCATCGCGGCGCGGGTGCCTGCGCGGCTGATCTTCGAGAGCCCCACCGTCGCCGCCCTCGCCGCGCGGCTGGAGCCGTTGAAGGGCGCGGGAGACCGGCGCGCGTTGGTGGCGGTGGAGCGTCCGGAGCGGGTGCCGTTGTCGTTGGCGCAGCAGCGGATGTGGTTTTTGAATCAGTTCGATACTGGTTCTGCGGCGAACTCTATTCCGTTCGCGGTGCGGTTGTCTGGTGTGTTGGATGTGGCGGCGTTGCAGGCGGCGGTCGCGGATGTGGTCGAGCGTCATGAGACGTTGCGGACGGTGTATCCGGCGGTGGACGGTACGGGTTATCAGGTGGTGGTGCCCGCCGCACAGGCCGTCCCCGACCTCGCGCCGAAGCCCGTCGCCGAGCACGAACTCGCGGACTGGCTGCGCGGATTCGCGCTGGCCGGTTTCGATGTCGCGGCGGAAGTGCCGCTGCGCATCGCCCTGGCCGAAATCGGTCCCGGCGACCACGTGGTCGCAGTGGTGGTGCATCACATCGCCGCCGACGGCGCGTCGGTAGCGCCGTTCCTGCGGGATCTGCTCAGCGCGTTCCTTTCCCGGCGCAACGGGGCCAGGCCGTCCTGGGAGCCGCTGCCGGTGCAGTACGCGGACTACACGCTGTGGCAGCGCGAAATGCTCGGCGACGAGAACAACCCCGATTCGGTGGCCGCTGCCCAGCTCGCGTACTGGCGTCGCGCCTTGGCGGGCCTTCCGGACCGGATCGACCTACCCTCGGATCGGCCGCGCCCACCCGTCGCCTCCGGTCGGGGCGCGGACTACGCCTTCGCCGTGGACGCCTCGGTACACCGGGGCCTCGCCGAGTTGGCGCACAGCGAGGGCGCCTCGGAGTTCATGGTGGTGCACAGCGCGCTGGCGCTGTTGCTGGCCAGACTCACCGGCACCGACGACATCGCCATCGGCACGCCCGTCGCGGGCCGTGGCGAGCGAGAGCTCGACGGACTGATCGGCATGTTCGTCAACACGCTGGTGCTGCGCACGCGGATCGACCTCGGCGCGTCGTTCCGTACGCTGCTCGCCCAGGCGAAAGAGACGGATCTGGGCGCCTTCTCGCACGCGGAGTTGCCGTTCGAGCGGTTGGTCGAGGTGCTGGACCCGGTGCGGTCGCAGGCACATCACCCGCTGTTCCAGGTGGCGCTGTTCTTCCAGAACATGAACCGGCCCGAAATTGCGCTGCCCGGCCTGTCGGCGCGGGTGGTCGAGTTCGACGGCGCGGTGGCGAAATTCGATCTGCAACTGACCGTGGTGCCCGACACCGAAGGCGAAGCCACGGGCTTCACGGCGACGTTCACCTATGCCACCGACCTGTTCGACGAACGGACGATAGCCGAGTTCGCTTGGCGGCTGGACCGGCTGCTGACCGTCGTCACCGCCGAGCCGGACCGGCCGATCGGCACGATCGATCTGCTCGCCCCCGCGGAGCGCGAACTCGTACTGCTCGAGTGGAACAGCACCCGGTACCCGGTGCCGACCGAGTTGCTGTTGGACGGTTACCGCCGTGCGGCAGATGCCTATGCCGACGAGATCGCCGTGGTCTATGAGGGTGTGGGGCTGACGTATCGGGAGTTCGATGCGCGGGTGAATCGTGTGGCGCGGTTGTTGATTTCGCAGGGTGTGGGTGCGGAGTCGTTGGTGGGGTTGGCGGTTCGTCGGTCGTTGGATCTTGTGGTGGGGATGTATGCGATCGTGGCGGCGGGTGGGGCGTATGTGCCTTTGGATCCGGATCATCCGGCCGAGCGCATCGCCCACATCCTGGACACCGCCCAGCCCGTCTGTGTACTGACCACCTCCGCCGACGCCGTCGACGTGCCGGAAGGCACCGCGGTACTGCTGCTGGACGCTTTGGACCCGAATCGGTTCGACGATGCTCCGGTGCGTGCCGAGGAACTGGTGCGTCCGCTGTTGCCGCACCATCCGGCGTACGTGATCTTCACCTCGGGGTCCACCGGTCGGCCCAAGGGCGTCGTGATCTCGCACTTCGCGATCCAGAACCAGATCAGCTGGATGCTCGCGGCGTACCCGCTCGACGCCGACGACGTGTATTTGCAGAAGACGGCGACGACGTTCGACGTCTCGCTGTGGGGCTACTTCATGCCGCTGCGCGTGGGGGCGAAGCTGGTCGTCGCCACGCACGACGGACACCGCGATCCGGTGTACGTCGCGGAAACGATTGCCGCGCAGGGTGTGACGGTCACCGACTTCGTGCCGTCCATGCTGACGGTCTTCGCCGCGCACACCGCGCCGGGGTCGTGCCCCACTTTGCGGGACATCTTCGCGATCGGCGAGGCGCTGCCCCCGGAGACTGTCGCCGCGGTGCGTGCGGTGACGGACGCCGCGGTGCACAACCTGTACGGCCCGACCGAGGCGGCGGTGTCGGTGACCTACTGGCCCGCGACCGCCGCCGACGAGCGGTCCGTGCCGATCGGTGTGCCGCAGTGGAACACCCAGGTCTACGTGCTGGATTCGCGTCTGCAACCGGTGCCGGCCGGTGTGCCGGGCGAGCTGTACCTCGCCGGTGATCAACTGGCTCGCGGTTACGTGGGGCGTCCCGACCTGACCGCCGACCGGTTCGTGGCCAACCCCTTCGGCATCGGCGAGCGGATGTACCGGACCGGTGACCTGGTGGTCTGGCGTGCCCCGACCGAAGAATTGCCGCATCGGCTCGACTATCTGGGCCGGACCGATTTCCAGGTGAAGTTCCGTGGTCAGCGGATCGAGCTGGGGGAGATCGAGACGGCGCTGCTGGCGCAGCCCTCGGTGAGCCAGGCCGTGGCGGTGGTGGCGCGATCGGCGCTGGGCGATCAGCTGGTGGCCTACGTGGTTCCCGCGCCGGGCTACGCGATCGAGCAGGCCGAATTGCTCGCGGCGATCGGTGCGACGCTGCCCGCGTACATGGTTCCGGCGGCGATCGTGGCGCTGGCGGAGTTTCCGCTCAATCCCAGCGGCAAGCTGGACCGCAAGGCATTGCCCGAGCCTGTCTTCGCCGCTCGGGAATTCCGTGCGCCCGCGAGTGCGGTGGAGGAGATCGTCGCCGGGGTGTTCGGTGAGGTTCTCGGGTTGGGGCGGGTCGGCGCGGACGACGATTTCTTCGCTCTCGGTGGCAATTCGCTGGTGGCCACGCAGGTGGTGGCGCGTGTGGGTGCTGCGGTGGGTGCGCGGGTGCCGGTGCGGATGTTGTTCGAGGCGCCGACGGTGGCGTCCCTGGCAGCGGTGCTGGAGTCGCATACGCATGGTGAGCGTGGTGTGGAGCTGGGCAGTATCGCGCGTCCGGAGCGGTTGCCGTTGTCGTTGGCGCAGCGGCGGATGTGGTTCCTCAATCGTTTCGATCAGACCGATGACGCTGCTGAGCAGATCGGTTCGGCGGCTTACAATCTGCCGTTCGCGTTGCGGTTGACCGGTGCGCTGGACGTGGCTGCGTTGGGTGCGGCGTTGCACGATGTGGTGGCGCGGCATGAGGTGTTGCGCACGGTGTATCCGGAGACTCCGGATGGTCCGGTGCAACTGGTGCTGTCCGCAGGGCAGGTGGCGCTGGACGTGGCGGTGCACCCGCTGGGTGCGGCCGAGGTCGCCGGTGAGGTGTACACGCTCGCGTCGACGCCCTTCGACGTGACCGCCGAAGTGCCCGTGCGGGTGCGGTTGCTGCGGATCGCGGAGGCGCCGCGGGAGTTCGTGCTCGCGGTGGTGGTGCACCACATCGCGGCGGACGCGTCATCGATGGGTCCGCTGGTGCGGGACGTGATGGTGGCGTACTCGGCGCGTGCGGCCGGTGAGCTGCCGGGGTGGTCGCCGTTGCGGGTGCAGTACGCGGACTACGCGCTGTGGCAGCGCGCGGTGCTCGGCGAGGAATCCGATCCGGAGTCGGTGGCCGCGCGCCAGATCGCGTTCTGGCGGGCTGAGCTGGCTGACCTGCCCGATCTGCTGGAGTTGCCGACGGATCGGCCGCGTCCGGCGGTGGCGTCGCTGGCCGGTGCTCGGGTCGATGTACGTGTGGACGCCGCCACGCACGCTGGATTGGTCGAGCTGGCGCGTGCGCACGGCGCGACGTTGTTCATGGTGGTGCATGCGGCTTTCGCGGTGTTGCTGGCGCGATTGTCCGGCAGTTCGGATATCGCTGTCGGAACGCCGGTCGCTGGTCGTGGTGAGCGTGAGTTGGATGACCTGATCGGTATGTTCGTCAACACCGTGGTCTTCCGGTCGCGGATCGATGGCGGGGAGTCGTTTGCCGCCCTGCTGGGCAAGCAGCGTGAATCCGATCTGCGGGCGTTCGCGCACGCGGATGTGCCGTTCGAGCGGTTGGTGGAGGTGTTGAATCCGCCGCGGTCGACGGCGCGTCATCCGTTGTTCCAGGTGGGGTTGTCCTTCCAGAACGTCGCGCGGACCGCGTTGGAGCTGCCCGGGTTGACGGTGGCCGGTGTCGACGCCGATTTGGATGTGTCGCAGTTCGATCTGCATTTGATCGTCGGTGACGGGTATGAGGAGTCGGGTGCGGCTGCTGGTATCGGTGGGTTCTTGACGTATGCGACCGATTTGTTCGATCGGGAGACGGTCGAGGGTTTCGCCGAGCGGTTCTCGCGTGTTCTGGCCGCTGTCGTCGCGGATTCCACGGTGCCGGTCGGCGATATCGACATCCTCGCCGACACCGAACGCACCGACGTGCTCACCACCTGGAACGACACCGGCCACCCGGTGGAACAGGCCGCGACCCTCGGGTCGCTGCTGCGCCGAACCGTCGCCGCCACACCCGGAGCGGTCGCCCTGGTCGCCGACCTACCCGGCGGCGAACGCGCCGAGCTGAGCTACGCCGAGCTGGGCGCCCGGGTGAACCGCCTCGCCCGCTACCTGATCTCGGCGGGCGTCGGACCCGAATGCCGGGTCGCGCTGGCCTTCCGCCGATCGGTGGATCTGGTCGTGGCGATGTACGCGGTGGCCGAGGCCGGCGGCGCGTACGTGCCGGTCGACCCGGACCAAGCCGCGGAGCGAACCGACTACATCCTCTCCGTCGCCGCTCCCGTATGTGTGCTGAGCGATGCGGCGTCGGACTTCGACACCGATGTGGCCCCGGTGGTGCGGCTGGAAGACCTCGAGCTCACCACGATCGCGAGCGTGCCGCTCACCGATGCCGAGCGCGTGGTCGCGCTGCGACCGGAGCACACGGCATACGTCATCTTCACGTCGGGTTCGACCGGGCGGCCGAAGGGCGTCGCGGTGTCGCACGCGGCGATCGTGCACCAATTGCTCTGGAAAGCAGCGTATTTCGAGCTGAATCAAGACGACTCGCTACTGCTGAAGACGGCGGCGACGTTCGACTTGTCGGTGTGGGAGTTCTGGTCGGCGGCGGTGTGTGGCGGTCGTCTGGTCATCGCCGCGCCGGACGGGCATCGGGATCCTGCGTACCTGAACGAACTGATGGCGCGAGAGTCGGTCACGACGCTGCACGTGGTGCCGTCGATGCTCGACGCGCTGCTGGTGCACCGGGCGACCACGGAGGGGCTGGACTGGGCGCCACGGCGGGTGTTGGCGATTGGTGAGGCGTTGCCGGGTTCGCTGGCGCAGCGGTTGGTGTCTGATTATCCGCGTACGGAGTTGTTCAATCTGTATGGTCCGACCGAGGCGGCGGTGTCGATCACCAGTCATCGGGTGACTGTCGCTGATGAGATGTCGGTGTCGATCGGTGTTCCGGAGTGGAACAGCCGGGTCTACGTTCTCGATGGGCGGTTGCGTCCGGTCCCGGTGGGTGTTTCGGGTGAGTTGTATTTGGCTGGTGCGCAGTTGGCGCGTGGCTATTTCGGTCGTGCGGATTTGACGGCGGATCGGTTTGTGGCGAATCCGTTCGAGCCGGGTGCTCGGATGTATCGCACGGGTGACTTGGTCGCCTGGAATAGTAACGGTGAGCTGGAGTATCGGGGTCGTACGGATTTCCAGGTGAAGATTCGTGGGTTCCGTATCGAACTCGGTGAGATCGAGGCTGCGCTGTTGGCGTTGCCGGAGATCGCGCAGACGGCGGTGATCGCGAAGTCGGATCCGAAGACCGGTGATCGTTTGGTGGCTTATCTGGTCGCTGCGGATGCCGAAATCGGTGTCGATGTGGCGCGGGTGAAGGCCGAACTCACTGCCGGGTTGCCGTCGTATATGGTGCCTGCGGCGTTCGTGGTGTTGGATGCGTTGCCGTTGAATGTGAACGGCAAGCTGGATCGTAAGGCGTTGCCGGAGCCGGAGTTCGAGGTTCAGGCGTTTCGTGCGCCCTCGACTCCGATCGAGGAGATCGTGGCCAACGTGTACGCCGAGGTTCTCGGTGTGGAACGCGTCGGTGCGGATGACGATTTCTTCGCTTTGGGTGGTAATTCGCTGTTGGCGACGCAGGTCGCCGCGCGTATCGGCGCGGCTTTGGATGCTCGTGTTCCGGTGCGTGTGTTGTTCGAGGCATCCACCGTCGCCGCACTGGCAATCAAAGTCGAACACGGCGCCGGTGCGCGCAAACGGATTCCGTTGGTCGCGGGGCCGCGTCCCGACCACATCCCGCTGTCGTTCGCGCAGCAGCGCATGTGGTTCCTGAACCAGTTCGACACGTCGGCCTCGGCGTACAACATCCCGGCCGCAATCCGTTTGTCCGGCGACCTGGACGTCACCGCGCTGCGGCAGGCGGTAGAGGACATCATCGCGCGCCACGAGATCCTGCGCACGATCTATCCGCAGACCCCGGACGGCCCGGTGCAGCGGGTTCTGGCGCCGCACGAGGTGCCGGTGGAGCTGGCTCCCGCGCAGATCGGAGACGAACACGTCGCAGGCGAAGTCCAGCGGATCGTCGCGGCCGGCTTCGACGTGACCGCCGAGGTGCCGTTGCGCGTCAGACTGTTCCAGCTCGCGGGCACCGAATACGTGCTGGTCTTCGTCGCGCACCACATCAGCGCCGACGGCTGGTCGATGGGCCCGCTGACCAGGGACCTGATGCTGGCCTACGTGGCGCGCGGCGGCGGTCGCGAGCCGTCCTGGGCGCCGCTGCCCATCCAGTACGCCGACTACGCGCTGTGGCAACGCGACGTGCTCGGCGCCGACGACGATCCCGAGTCGCTCGCGGGTGCGCAACTGGCCTACTGGACAACCGAACTCGCCGATCTGCCCGACGAACTGAACCTGCCCGCCGACCGCCCGCGCCCGCCTGCCCAGTCCTTCGCGGGCGGCAAGACCGATTTCGTCGTAGAGCCCGACGTGCACGCCGCGCTGGCCGAGCTCGCGCGGCAGCACAACGCCACGCTGTTCATGGTGGTGCACACCGCGTTCGCGGTATTCCTGTCGCGGATGTCCGGCACCGACGACATCGCGATCGGCACGCCCATCGCGGGACGCGGCGAAGCCGAACTCGATGACCTGATCGGCATGTTCGTCAACACCCTGGTGCTACGCAGCCGGGTCGCGCCCGGTCTCGCCTTCACCGAATTGCTGGTCGCCAACCGGGAAACCGATCTGCGTGCCTTCGCCAACGCCGACATCCCGTTCGAGCGACTGGTCGAGACGCTCGACCCGGAGCGCTCGGCGGGCCGCCACCCGCTGTTCCAGGTGGCGCTGTCGTTCGAGAACCTCACCGCCACCAGCTTCCAATTGCCCGGCCTGAGCTTCGCCGCGCTGGACCCGGCCGCCGACACCGCGAAGTTCGATCTGCTGCTGACCGTGCGCGAGCAGCGCGCCGAGTCCGGCGCCGAGGCCGGTATCGCCGCCGAATTCACCTACGCCCGAGACCTGTTCGACGAGCAGACCGTGGTCGAGTTCGGCCGCCGGTTCCGTCGCATCCTGGCCGCGGTCGCCCGGCACCCCGACACCGCCGTCGGCGATCTGGAGATCCTGGACGACTCCGAGCGCGCCGCCCTGATCGCCCGTACCGGCGCACCCGCCGTGCCGCCGAGCACGCTGCCGGAGCTGATGGCCGCCGCCGTCGCCGCGAACCCGGCCGGTATCGCCGTGGTCGCCGACGACCGCACCTTCAGCTACGCCGAACTCGACGCGGCCTCCGCGCAATTGGCGCGCGCGCTGATCGACCGAGGCGCGGGACCGGATGTGCTGGTCGCGATCGCCATTCGGCGTTCGGTGGAGTCCGTGCTGGCGCTGTGGGCGGTGGCCAAAGCCGGGGCGGCGTTCGTCCCGATCGACCCGACCTACCCGGCCGACCGCATCGCGCACATGGTGGCGGATTCCGGCGTGACACTCGGCCTGACGCTCACCGCCGAGCTGGACAACCTGCCCGCGCTCGCCGGTGGCGCGTGGGTCGTGCTGGACGATCGCGACTTCACCGTCGACGTGGCCGTGCGCTCGGACCAGCCGTTGCGGCCCGGCGAGCTGCGCGCGACACCGCGCCCGGGCAACGCCGCCTACGTGATCTACACCTCCGGCTCCACCGGTCTGCCCAAGGGCGTCGTGGTCACCCACGCGGGCCTGGCGAACTTCAGCGCCGAGCAGGTGGAGCGTTATGGGCTCGACCGGTCGACGCGGGCCTTGGCGTTCGCGTCGCCGTCGTTCGACGCGTCGATGCTGGAACTGCTGCTCGCGCTCGGCGCGGCGGGCGGGCTCGTGCTGGCGCCGCCGCTGACCTTCGGCGGCGAGGAACTGGCCGAGCTGATCCGCGCCGAAGGCGTTACGCACGCCTTCCTCACCCCGTCCGTGCTCGCCTCGCTCGACCCGGACGCGCTGGCGGGGATGCGGACCATCGTGGCGGGCGGTGAAGCGGTGCCCGCCGATCTGGCGGCCAAGTGGACGGGCGTGCCGGAGCGCGACTTCCACAACGGTTACGGGCCGACCGAGACCACCATCATGACCAACATCAGCGACCCGCTGCGGCCCGGCGAACCGGTCACGATCGGCGGTCCGATCCGCGGCATGCGATCGCTGGTGCTCGACGGCAGGCTGCGCCCGGTGCCCGAAGGCGTCACGGGCGAACTGTATCTGGGCGGCATCCAGCTCGCGCGCGGCTACCACGCCCGCCCCGGACTCACCGCGGCGCGATTCGTGGCCGACCCGTACGGCGCGCCCGGCGAGCGCCTCTACCGCACCGGTGACCTGGTTCGCTGGCGCAGCGCCGGCGGCGCGCCGGTAGTGGAATACCTTAGCCGCAACGACTTCCAGGTGAAGGTGCGCGGCTTCCGGATCGAACTCGGCGAGATCGACGCGGCGCTCGCGGCCCAGCCCGAAGTCGGCTTCGCCGTCACGCTCGGCCGGGAAACCGGTTCCGGCGCGACGATCCTGGTCTCCTACGTGCTGCCGGCCAAGGACGCCGTGGTGGATCCGGCCGTGCTGACCGAGCGGATCGGGCGCACGCTGCCGGAGTACATGGTTCCGGCGGCGATCGTCGTGCTCGACGCCATCCCGCTGACCCCCGTGGGCAAACTGGATCGCAAGGCGCTGCCGGAGCCGGCCGTGGACACCCGCGCCTACCGTTCGCCGCGTACCCCGGCCGAACTCGTCATCGCCGAAGTGATCGGCGAGGTGCTCGGTATCGACCGAGTCGGTCCGGACGACGACTTCTTCGCCCTAGGCGGCGACAGCATCATGTCCATCCAGGTGGTCTCCCGCTCGCGCGCCCGCGGTGTGACCTTCTCGCCGCGCGATGTCTTCGAATGCCGGACCGTCGCCGCGCTGGCTCGCACCGCCGCGGTGGCGGGCGGCGGCCCCGCCGACGAGGCGGGCGAACTGCCGCTCACGCCGGACGCGGCGCGGATGCTGGAGGACGGCCTCGAGGTGCGGGCCATCGCCCTGGACGTCCCGGAGACCTGTTCGGTCGAGACGGTGCGCGCCGCGGTGGGTGCCGTGCTCGACCAGCACCCGATGCTGTGGGTGCGGGTGCGTTACGACGACAACGGCGCGCCCGTGCTGCGCATCCCGGCCGCCGCCGAGCGCACCGGTGAGGCGTTCCGCGAGCTGGACGCCCAGCACGGCGAGACCACGCTGCCCATCGACGACGTGGTGCAGGCGGCCGCGGCCGCGCTCGACCCCGAACAGGGCCGCAACATCTACTTCGTGCTCACCGGCGGTCCCGAGGCCCGCTCCACGCTCATCATCGTGGCCAGCAGCCTCGTGGTGGACGACGTCTCCTGGCGGACCATCACCGACCAGCTCACCGCGCGCTGGAACCGGGCGCGCCACGCCGCGCCCGCGACGCCGGAATCCGGCCTCGGCACGCTCATCCGGGCGCTGTCGGCCAAGGCGCACGATCCGGCCACCGTCGCCGAGCTGGACTGGTGGCGCCGCACGCTCGGCACCGTCCCGGAGGGCGCGGCGACCGACGGCCGCGACCTGCGCGCCCGCAGCCGGGTCTCGCTCACCATCACGGCCGAGGGAGCGGCGGCCGTCGCCGCCGCCGCGGAGGCCTACCACGCCGGGGTGGACGACATCGTGCTCACCGCGCTGGCGCTGGCCCTGCACACCTCCGCGGGCGAGGCCGTCACCCGTGCCATCGGCTCGGTGGTCCGGCTGCCCGCCGACCCGCGCGCGGCCACCCAGGCCGACGCGGAGAACATGGTGGGCGGCTTCGTCACCGAATACCCGCTTCCGCTGCGGCTGAGCCGGATCGACCTCGACGACGCCCTGATCGGCGGTCCCGCGGCGGGCACGGCGATCGCGCAGATCAAGGAGCTGCGGCGGTCGGTGCCCTCGCGCGGCGTCGGTTACGGCCTGCTGCGCCACCTCAATGCCGAGGCCGCCGCCGAGCTGCGCGGCCTCGGTCGCGGCCGGTTCGCGCTGCGCTATCGGGATCTGCGCCCGGCGCGGGTGCACACCGACATCCCCTCCGATGACCTGCTGCTGGTGCTGACCGTCGAGGCCACCGACGAGGGCTTGCTGGCCCGCTTCGACTTCGCCGCGGCCGCGTTCCGTGGCGAGGACGCGAAAACCTTCGCCGAGCACTGGATTCGCGCGCTCGGCGGCTTGGCCGAGCACGGATTGCGCCCCGACGCGGGCGGTTTCACGCCCTCGGACTTCCCGCTGGTGCGGCTGAAGCAGCCCGACATCGACCGCTTCGCCCGGGCCTACCCGGACCTGACCGACGTGTGGCCGCTCACCCCGCTGCAATCGGGCATGCTGTTCCACGCCCTGCTCGCGGAGAACTCGGTGGACGTCTACACCACCCAGTTCGTGCTGGATCTCGGGGGCGCGGTGGACGCCCGCCGGATGCAGGCCGCCGCACAGGCCGTGCTGGACCGGCACGACAATCTGCGCGTCGCCTTCGCCGACGACAGTGCGGGCAATCCGGTCCAGATCGTGCAGGATTCGCTGGACGTGCCGTGGCGGCTGATCGATCTGAGCCAGCTGGAACCGGCCGCGGCGGCCGCCGAGCTGGAGCGCGTCAAAGCGGCCGATCTCGCCGACCACTTCGACATGCGAACCCCGCCGCTGCTGCGGTTCGCGCTGATCCGCTCCACCGCCGCCCGCTATCACCTGCTGGTGACCAGCCACCACATCCTCATCGACGGCTGGTCCATGCCGCTGTTGCTGAAGGACTTGCTCACGCTGTACGCGCTCGGCGGCAACTCCCGGCACGTGCCGACGGTGCGGTCGTATCGCGACTACCTGGCGTGGCTGGTCGCGCAGGACGGGCAGGCGGCCCGTGCCGCGTGGCGCGCCGCGCTGGCCGGTGTCACCGAGCCGACGCCGCTCGCGCCGGTCGATCCCGGCCGCGAGATCTCCGCCGGCGTGGGCGAGGTCGGGTTCGAGCTGTCCCAGGCCGACACCACCGCACTCACCCGGCTGGCGTCGGGGCTGGGCGTCACGGTGAACACCGTGGTGCAGGCGGCTTGGGGCCTGCTGATCGGCCGCACCGTCGACCGCGACGACGTGGTCTTCGGCGCCACCGTGTCGGGACGGCCGCCCCAGCTGGACGGCGTCGAGGCGATGGTCGGCCTGTTCCTCAACGCGATCCCGGTGCGGGTGCGGCTGGACGCGACCGGCACGCTCGGCGGGCTGCTGCGCCAGTTGCAGGCCGAGCAGGCCGCGTTGCTGGACCACCACTACCTGGGCCTGAGCGACATCCAAGAAGCGGTCGGCGTGGAAGGGTTGTTCGACTCGCTCGTCGTGTTCGAGTCGTTCCCCGTGGACCGGGAGGGCTTGGACCAGGCCAGCGCGATCGACGGGATGAACGTCACCGGGGTGGGCGCGGTGAACGGCACCCACTATCCGTTCACGGTGATGGTGGTGCTGGACAGTCAGTTGCGCGTCTCGGTGAAGTACCTGCGCGACCTGACCGGTGCGGCGGCGGCGGACGCGCTGGCGCGGCGGCTCGCCGCGCTGATCGGACGCTTCGTGACGACCCCGCAGGCACGCATCGGCGAGATCGATGTGCTGCTGGACGACGAGCGCGCCGAGCTGGCCGCACGCAACGCCACCGACGCGCCGGAACTGCTCGACGGCGCGACGCTGATGTCGCTGTTCGACGCGCAGGTGGCGCGCACGCCGGACGCGCCTGCGGTGCGCTTCGGCGACACCACCCTCAGTTACGCCGAACTGGATTCGCGCGCGCGGTCGCTGGCCGTCGAGCTGATGCGCTGGGGCGTCGGCCCGGAAACGCTGGTCGCCGTGGCCATGCGGCGCGGAATCGATCTGGTCGTCGCGATCTACGCGGTGTTGCGGGCCGGTGGCGGCTACGTCCCGATCGATCCGGACCACCCGGCCGAGCGCAGCGAGTACGTCCTCGGCAGCGCCGCTCCGATCTGTGCCCTGACCACCACCGCGGACGCGTTCGACACCGCGACCGATGTCCCGGTGATCGCGGTGGACACGCTGTATCTGGCTCCGTACGAGAACGCGCTGCCGCCGGTGCACGTCCACCCGGACACCGTCGCCTACGTCATCTACACCTCGGGCTCGACCGGTCGCCCCAAGGGCGTGATGATCACGCACCGGCAGATGGTCAACCAGTTCCGCTGGGCGCAGTCGGCCTATCCGCACGGCGGTGACGACGTGGTGCTGCACAAGACGCCGATCACCTTCGACATCTCCACCTGGGAGCTGTTCTGGCCGTTGCAGACCGGAGCGTCGATCCTGGTCGCCGCGCCGGACGGCCATCGTGATCCGGCCTACCTGGCCCGGATGATCGTCGAGAACGCGGTCACCACGGTGCACTTCGTGCCGTCGATGCTGGACGCGTTCCTCGACCCCGTGGCCAACCCGGCCACGGGGTACCCGTCGCTGCGGCGGGTGTTCGCCGCGGGCGAGGCGCTGTCCGGGGAGACCGCGACGGCCTTCGTCGCGGTTGCGCCCGGTGCCGCGCTGGTCAACTGGTACGGGCCCGCCGAGGCCACCGTGGTCACCGACCACGCGGTGCGCGGCGCGTCCACGGGGGCGATTCCGATCGGTGTCCCGGTGGCCAACACCCGCGTGCACGTACTCGACCGGCAGTTGCGACCGGTGCCGCCGGGCGCGGCGGGCGAGTTGTACGTCGCCGGTGTGCAGTTGGCGCGCGGCTATCTCGGCGCCCCGGCCCTCACCGCCGAGCGTTTCGTCGCCCACACCGGCGGCACCCGGCTCTATCGCACCGGCGATATCGTGCGCTGGCGCGAAGGGGCGCTGGACTATCTGGGCCGGAGCGACTTTCAGGTCAAACTGCGCGGCCAGCGCGTCGAGCTCGGGGAGATCGAGGCCGTGTTGACCGGTCACCCCCAGGTGCGGCACGCCGCGGTAGCGCTGGTGCGTGGCGCCACCGGCGACCGGCTGGCCGCCTATGTGGTCGCCGCGCCGGGGGAGTCCGTCGACGAGGCCGCGCTGCTGCTGCACGCCCGTGCCGCATTGCCGTCCTACATGGTGCCCTCGGCAATCGTCGTGCTCGCCGAACTGCCGTTGAACGCCAGCGGCAAACTCGACCGCAACGCGCTGCCAGCGCCGCGGCTGACGGCCCGCCCGTACCGCGCGCCGGGCACGCCGCTGGAACGGACCGTGCTCGAGGTGTTCGACGAGGTGCTCGAGTCCGGCGCAGGCCAGCGGGTCGGCATGGACGACGACTTCTTCGATCTGGGGGGCAACTCGCTGGTGGCCACGCGCGCGGTCAGCAGACTGCGCACGCTCACCGGCGCCGAGGTGCGGGTGCAGTGGTTCTTCACCGATTCCACCCCGGCCGCGCTGGCCGCCCGGATCCTCGCCGCGCTGGCCGACGACCACGACTACGACCAGGACTCGAACGCGGCGCTCGGTGTGCTGTTGCCGATCCGGACCATGGTGCCGCACGACACGGCCGCCGCCCAGCCGCTGTTCTGCCTGCATCCGATGTACGGATTGTCCTGGTGCTACGCCGGTCTCGCCCGCTACGTGCCCGCGAGCACGCCGATCTTCGGTCTGCAGTCGCCTGCGTTGACCGAAGAGGGCTACCTGCCGCGGTCGCTGACCGAGATGGCGCGCCGCTACGTGGCCGAGATCCGCGCCGTGCAGCCGCACGGACCCTATCGGCTGCTCGGCTGGTCGCTCGGCGGTGTGCTGGCGCACGCGGTGGCGACCGAGTTGCAGGCGGCGGGGGAGCAGATCGGGCTGCTGACCATGCTCGACAGCCACCCGGACATCGACGTCACGGACTTCCGGGCGGCCATCCGCGAGGCGCTGGCCGAACTCGGCATCGGCGCGGACGCCCTGCTGCCCGGCGACGGCGACATCCACGACCTGAGCGAGGCCGCGCTGGCCGCGCTGCACGCCACCATCCCGCCGGACATGGCGGTGCTCACCCCGGACCGGGTGCGCCGGATCTATCGCAGCGCGGTGCGCTCGGCCGAGCTGATCGCCGAGCACCGGCCGACGGTCTACCGGGGCCGGGTGGACTACTTCAGCGCGGCTGGTCACGACACCGCGGCGGCCGGCTGGCAACCCTACGTAGACGGCCGGGTCGACGATCATCCGGTCGGTGTCGCGCACGATCAGATGACCTCACCGGAAGCGCTGGCGCAGATCGGGCCTCGATTGTCCGAACTGCTGGATCCCCCTGGGTGGGAAACGACACGGAACATGGGGCGGTCATGATCGACCCGACACCGTTCCGGCATGATGGGGCAACGGTGCGGTAACGAAGTCCTCTTTTGTGACGACTACATAGGCCGTATGGTCGGGCGGGATGTTCCGGCATCCACCCGGCGCGTGGGGCATGCAGAGCGAATCTCGAGACGAAGCGAAGGTGCGAAATTGATACGTCGACAGACCTGGCGCGGTGGCCTGCGGGCCGCGGCCGCGATCGCGGCAACCGCGGTGCTCGCGGGCATGATGACCGGTCTCGGCGCGTCCAGCGCGACAGCTGACCCGATCATCGATAGGAAGAGCCTGCTGGCCGACCCGGTCGCTCCGGACGGTTCGCGTATCACCAAGGCCGAGTACAAGGACGCGCGCAGCATCCGTCTGTACGTGTACTCGGCGGCGATGGACGAGAAGATCATCATCGACGTCCAGCGCCCC
The DNA here is from genome assembly GCF_013315795.1 of Nocardia barduliensis. Classification (GTDB taxonomy): domain Bacteria; phylum Actinomycetota; class Actinomycetes; order Mycobacteriales; family Mycobacteriaceae; genus Nocardia; species Nocardia barduliensis. The sequence goes on along the minus strand of NZ_JABLTE010000028.1, from coordinate 64,130 downwards.
GCCGACGCCTCCGTACCGCGCCCCACGCTGTACCTGCTCAACGGCGCGGGCGGCGGCGAGGACGAAGCCTCGTGGCAGGCGAAGACGGACGCGCTGCAGTTCCTGTCGGACAAGAACGTCAACGTGATCCAGCCCATCGGCGGCAAGTGGAGCTACTACACCGACTGGATCAAGGACGACCCGGTACTCGGCCGCAACAAGTGGAAGACCTTCTTCACCGAGGAGCTGCCCCCGCTGATCGACGGCGCGCTGGGCACCAACGGCGTCAACGCCATCGCGGGCCTGTCCACCTCGGGCACCACGGTGCTGGCGCTGCCGATCTCCAAGCCCGGCCTGTACAAGGCCGCCGCGGCCTACAGCGGCTGCGCACAGACCAGTGACCCGGTCGGTTCCGAGTTCGTCAAGCTGACGGTCGAGACCTGGGGCGGCGGCAACACCGACAACATGTGGGGTCCGCAGGGCGGGCCGGAGTGGGTGGCCAACGACCCGTACGTGCACGCCGAGGGGCTGCGCGGTCTCGACCTGTACATTTCCACCGGCAACGGCCTGCCCGGTCAGTACGACACGCTCAACGGACAGTACGCCCTGCCCGGCGCGTACGGCCTGGCCAACCAGATCATCATCGGCGGTGTGATCGAAGCGGGCACCAACTACTGCACGAACAACCTGAAGAACAAGCTGGACCAGCTGGGTATCCCGGCCACCTACAACTTCCGCAACTCGGGCACCCACTCCTGGGGCTACTGGCGCGACGAGTTCCTGCTGTCGTGGCCGGTGCTCGCGAGGGGTCTCGGCGTCTGATCGCCGAACTGCCCGCCCGGGCCGGAACATCCGGCTGAACTCCGCCGACCGCCTGGTTGCCGAACTCGAGCAACCAGGCGGTCGGTTTTTGTGTCCCTCAGGTCCGCCACCGGGCGGGCGCTCCCGGCTGCCGCGGGTCACCGAGCCCGACGTCGGACCGGCCATGGTGCCGACGGGCCGCTCCCACCGTCTCGGACGCTAACGGGCCCGAGACGGTGTGGTGGCGATCAGACCCAGTTCTCGATCCAGTATTTCCAGATCCGCGGCGCGTAGGCGTCCAATGGCGGGACTTTGATGTCGGTGCCCGCCAGCGCGGCGCTGGTGTGCCTGCAATCGAACCAGCAGGCGAATTCGCTGTGCTCGAGTACATCCAGGGGCACGCCGACCCGGGGCAGCAGCCAGTTGGCGCCGGGAACGCGCAACATCATGTCCAGGGTGCGCTTGGGCATCACCTCGACCAGGTGCGGCGCGCCCGCCTCGTCGGCGAACAGGTTCAGCGCGTCGACCGCGCTCTGCCTGCGCGGATCCACCAGGTGATAGGTGGTCTTGTCCGAACCGGGGCGGTGGGCGATGTGGTCGAGGGCGCGAGCGACGAAATCGACCGGGACCATGTTGGTCTCACCCAGTTTGGGGACCAGCACCGGCAGCAGTCTCGGCAGCTGCGCGCCCATGCGCAGCAGGCGGAAGAAGTAGTAGGGACCGTCGATCCGATCGATCTCGCCGGTCCTGGAATGCCCGATCACGATCGAGGGCCGGTAGATCCGCCAGCGCAGCGAGGACTCCCGCACGATCCGCTCGGCCTCGAATTTCGCTTGCTGCAAGGGGGAGGTCAGCGTCTGGCCGTGATCGAACATGTCCTCGGTGAACAAGCCCTCGGTGGATCCGGCCACCTCCACGGTCGAGACGTGGTGCAGCTGATCGACGCGCAGTTCCTCGGCGACGTCGACCAGATGCCTGGTCCCGCCGCCGCGCTCGGTCAGGTCGTAGCCCGCGGCCAGGTGGAAGACGTGCCGGACGGTGCCGCGATGCCGGGCCAGCCAGGTCGGGTCGATACCCAGCCCCGGGGCGCCCAGATCGCCGCGCACCGGACGGACGCGGTCGCCACCCGCCCATTCCTGCGCGCAGCAGGCGAACCGGTCGGCCGAGGCGTCACCCGGCCGTACCAGTACATGGATGTCACCCTCGCGTTTCAGGAGCTCGGGGATGAGGAACCGACCGATGAACCCAGTTGCCCCGGTAACCAGGTAAGTCATAGCCGATGAACATAGTCGCCTGCCGGTCGGTCCGTTCCGGCGGGCTGATCAGTCGGCGAAGACGGCCTTGCGCTTGGTGAGCATCGCGGTGGCTCCCTCGATGAAATCGGGGGAGCGCAGCAGCTCGGTCTGCCCCGCCTTCTCGGCGGCCAGGGCCGCGTCGAGCGAGGTCAGCGTGGCCTGGTTCAGTGCATGCTTGGTGAGTTCCAGCGCGCGCCGCGGACCGGTGGCGATCTTCGCGACGCCCGCCTCCACCGCGGCGTCGAGTTCGGCATCGGGCACGACCGCGGTGAACAGGCCGGCGGCCGCGGCTTCGCGGGCGGGCAGCCGCTCGCCGAGCAGCGCCATCCGCGCCGCCAGCGGGCGGCCCGCCGCCGCGGCCACCAGCGCGGCCGCTCCGCCGTCGGGCATCAAGCCGATGTTGATGAAGGCCAGCAGCAGGTAGGCGTCCTCGCTGGCGTAGACCAGGTCGGCGGCCAGCGCGATGCCGACGCCGACGCCCGCCGCGGCGCCCCGGATGCGCACGATCACCGGTACCGGCGCGTCCACGATGGCGCGCACCAGCCGGTTCGCCGCGTCCATCACCATGTCCGAGGTGATGCCGCGGCGCGCCTCGTCGGCGCTGGACGACAGATCGGCGCCGGTGCAGAAGTCGCCGCCCTCGCCGGTCAGCACGATCGCCCGCACCGCGCGGTCCTGGGCCGCCGAGTGGAAGGTGTCCCCGAGCGCGACCATGGTGTCGTAGTCGATGGCGTTCTTCCGCTTCGGGTTGGTGATGGTGACCCGGAGCACTTTGCCGTCCTGAACCGCCGTGAACCGCGCGGCGGTGGGCGCGGCGGCCGGGGCCGCGGAATCGTTGTTGCTCATGTTTGCTCCTAAGCTGCAATTCGGCGGACGCCCGGCGGTGAATGGTGGTTAACTTTGCGAATTGTGGTTAACTTAGGTTCCATTGTCGGGCGCTGTCAACCAGCGCCGCCGGAGAACGGAGAGGTGCATGGTCGCGGATCGCAGCGAGGTCGGCCTCGCTTCCGCGCGGCCCGACCCGGGCAGAAGGACGGGCGCTGAGGGCACGTCGGTGCGCCGCCGTCCCAAGGACCGGAAGGTCCAGATCATGCGGGCGGCCGCGCGGGCGTTCAGCGAACGCGGGTACTACCCCGTCGGCGTGGACGAGATCGCCGCCGAGGTCGGCATCTCCGGTCCGGCGCTGTACCGGCACTTCACCAATAAGTACGCGCTCCTGGTCGCGGCCGCCGAGGAAGGCGCGCGACACCTGCTGACCGTCGCCGAGGCCGCCGATGACACCCGGCTGGATCCGGCGCGGCGTTTGGACGCGTTGATCCGCGCGATCAGCGAGCACACCGTCGATATCCGGCGCGAGGCGGGGCTCTACCGGTGGGAACGGCGCTATCTCGAGCGGGACGACCGGGTGCGGATCAGGAAGATCTACGACGACCTGAACAACACCCTGGTGGCGCCGATCGCGCTGCTGCGACCCGACGCGCCGCCCGCGGACACGGCGATGCTGGCGGCGGGCGTGCTCAGCACGATCGCCAGCATCGCCGCGCACCGCACCGCACTGTCGAGCGCGCGGCTGCTGCCGCTGCTGCACGAGATGGCCTGGGCTGTGCTGCGTACCGAATTGCCCCCCGCCCCTGCCGAACCCGATCCCGGGCCGACCGTACGCGGCATCCCGGTGACCTCCAAGCGTGAACAGTTGCTCACCGAGGCCATCCGGATCTTCGGGAGACAGGGCTATCACGAGGCGAGCATCGAAGAGGTCGGCGCCGCGGTCGGCATCAACGCCTCCAGTGTGTACCGGTACTTCGCGAGCAAAGCAGACCTGCTGGCCGCGGCCTTCTACCGCACGGGCGACCGGCTGGCCATCGCGATCACCGAGGCGCTGGCCGAAGCGGCCAGCCGCGAGGAGGCCGCGCGACGGCTGGCCGACCGCTACGCCAAACTGAGTTTCTCGATGCCGGAGATCATGCCGGTCTACTACGCCGAGTTCACCAATCTGCCGCAGGCCGAGCAGCACAAGCTGCGCGCCATCCAGCGGCAGAACGTGCTGGAGTGGGCGAACCTGCTCGACGGCGACCCGGTGGAGGCGCGCTTCCGGGTGCACGCCGCCATCAGCCAGGTCATCGACGTGGGCCGGTTGATCCGATTCGATTCCCGGCCCGCGCAATTGGCCCGGGTCACCGCGCTCATGGACGCGGTGCTGCTGGGTTGAGCGCCTCCGCGCCGATCAGGGGCGGCGGCCGTGCCGGATCCGGAAGATCGTCCTGGCCAGCCGGAGATGGCGCGGGTGCCGATCGAACGTGGACAGGTTCACCGGCGCCTGGTACCGCTTGCGCGTGATGGCCAGCGTCCTGCTGAACTCGCGCAGCCCTTGGTCGCCGTGGCTGTGGCCCTGGCCGTATTCGCCGACTCCGCCGAAGGGCAACGCGGGGATGCCCGCGTAGACGGTCGAGGAATTGATCGTGACCACCCCGACGCGCAATTGTTCGGCGAATGCCTCGATCTCGTGCACGTCCCTGGTGAACACCGACACCGCCACGTCGGTGCCGACCGCGTTGATCCGCTCGGCGGCCTCGTCCATGCTCGCGACCTTGTTCACGATGAGCACCGGGCCGATGCCCTCACCGGTGATCGCGATGCTCTCCTCCGGCACCTCGGCCAGCACGATCGGTTCGATGTAGGGCTCGCGGATCGACTCCAGACCGCCCACCACCGCGCGGCCGCCCCTGGCCACCGCGTCGCGCACCTGCTTGCGCACCACCTCGACCTGCGACTCCATGATCATCGGACCGTAGGACGCCTTCCGGTCCGCGCCGGGCCGCAGCTTGCTCGCCTGCTCGACCACCAGGTCGAGGAAGCGGTCGTAGACCGACTGGGCGACGTAGGCCCGCTGGATGCCGGTGGCGTTCTGCCCGGCGTTGGCCATCGCCCCGAACACGGCGGCCTCGGCGGCGTCGTCCAGCTTCGCGTCGACGTGGACGACCATGCTGCCCTTGCCGCCGCGCTCCACGACGACCGGTGTCATGGTCTGCGCGCACACCGAGATCACCTCGCGCGCGCCTGCCTCCGAACCGGCGTAGGCGATCTTGTCGACCTTGGCCCGGCACAGCGCGGCGCCGGTGGCCCGGTCGCCGGTGACCACTTGCAGCACCGGCTGGTTCGGCGCGAGCCTGGCCCAGCTGTCGGCCAGCCACACGCCGACGCCGGTGGTCAGCTCGTGCGGTTTGAACACCACGGCGTTGCCCGCCGCCATCGCGTAGGCGATCGAGCCCATCGGCGTGAACACCGGGTTGTTCCACGGGCCGAGCACCCCGACGACGCCCAGCGGCAGATAGCCGACCGTGGCCCGCTGGTTGCGGGTGAGCCAGCTGGACCCGATGCGCCGCCGGTCCAGCGCGCGGCCCGCGTTGCGCGCGGCCCAGTCCAGGTTCTCCACCGCGAGCAGTACCTCGATCGCGGCGTCGGCTTCCGGCTTCCCGGTCTCCTCGCACAGCAGGGTGACCAATTCGCCCGAGCGGCGGGCGATCTCGCGCTTCCAGTCCAGCAGCCACCGCCTGCGGCTACTGAATCCCAGCTCCGCCCACCACTTTTCGGCGGAGCGGGCCGCGCGCACCGCGCGATTCAGTTCACCGGCGCTCATCACGGCGTAATTGCCCACGACCTCGCCGGTGCGCGGATCGTAAGACGTCAGCACGTTCGTTCGGCCCGTTCCTCCCGGACGCGCCGCCAACCGTGGCTGCGCGGACTCGGCCATGATCACCTCTCGCAGTGTCGAAACCAGCGTGCGGACCGCTCAGCGGGGCACAGCCGCGGACGAGTGAGTGTGGTCCCCCGCAAAGCAGACTATGGTCTGGCGCAGCGGACCGACAAGGCTCGGCCGCCGGCTCCCGGCCGCACCGGATCGCGCTCACCAGCGTCGATCCCTTGCGTGGCGGACGGGCAGCGAGAAATGTGAGTAAGGACACAATTGGCGCACCCCGGGGTTGGTCCTGCCCGCGCGGCGAAAGGCCGGACCATCCGGCCGGTAACATCACGCCGGGCGCGACGGATCACCAATCCGAGCGTGCGCGTGCGCTCGGGCGACGTGGTCGCCGTACCGGCCGATAGTGGAGAGTTGATGCCGAGTTCCAACCAAGCAGATTCGCATGCGGGTGAGCCAGCGGTCCGGGTAGCGGACGTCCGCAAGTCGTTCGGCGACGTGCATGCACTGCAAGGCGTCAGCTTCGTCGCCGAACGTGCCTCGGTCCTCGGCATCCTCGGGCCCAACGGCGCGGGCAAGACGACCATGGTGAAGGTGCTGTCCACCCTGCTGCGTCCCGACTCGGGCACCGCCGTCGTCGCGGGGCACGACGTGCTGAAGGATCCGGCGGGCGTGCGGCGATCGATCATGATGACCGGTCAGTACGCGGCGCTGGACGAGAACCTCTCCGGCCGGGAGAACCTGGAACTGTTCGGCAGGCTGATGGGCTTGGGCAAGTCCGCGGCCCGCAAGCGCGCCGACACCCTGCTGGAGGAGTTCGACTTGGTGAGCGCGGGCCGCCGTGCCGTGCGCCACTACTCCGGCGGCATGCGCCGCCGCGTCGACATCGCCTGCGGCCTGGTGGTGCGTCCCGAGGTGGTATTCCTGGACGAGCCGACCACCGGCCTCGACCCGCGCAGCCGCCAGGGCGTCTGGGACCTGGTGACCGCGCTCAAGACGCAAGGCATCACGGTGCTGCTGACCACGCAGTACCTGGAGGAAGCCGACGTGCTCAGCGACAACATCATCGTCATCGACAAGGGCACGGTGATCGCCGAGGGCACCGCCGACGAACTCAAGGAGAAGACCGGCGGCAGCTACTGCGAAGTCGTGCCACTCGACCCGAAGAAGCTGCGCACCGCCGCGTACGCGCTCGGCGACCTGGTGCCGCCCGCGGTCATGGCCGACCTCGACGGCGGCGATCGGCTGTCCATCCCCGCGCCGGAGGGCGCCGCCACGCTCACCGAGGCGTTGCGCAGGCTCGACAGCGCGGGCGTCGACCTGGCCGACATCGCGCTGCGCCGCCCCTCGCTCGACGACGTGTTCCTGTCCATCACCGGTCACTCGGGCGGGCGCGCGTGACCACTGCGACCGCGCCGGAGCACCCCGGGGCCGAGGTGAGCCTGTTCGCCGAGCTACCGGCGGCGCGGCTGTCGTCGTTCGCGCAGTGGCGCGCGCTGACCGGCCGGATCATCTGGACCATGGCCACCAAGGGCGAGCTGATCGTCGCGATGGTCACGCCGCTGGTGTTCACCCTCGGCTTCTACCTGCCGCTGCGCTACGTGATGAAGTTCCAGGGCGTCGACTACGCCCAGTACGTCATGCCGATCATCGTGTTGCAGACCATGGCCTTCACCATGATGTCCAACGCGCAGCTGGCCGCCTTCGAGGCGATGACCGGGCTGAGCACCCGCCTGCAGACCATGCCGATCGGGACGCTGGTGCCGTTCACCGCGCGCATCTGCGCGGGGCTGGTCCGCTCGGTCACCTCGCTCACCGCGGCGGTGCTCTTCGGGCACCTGATCGGCTTCCGCTTCGACGCGGGGCTCGGCCAAGCCGTGCTGTTCTGCACGTTCTCCCTCGGCGTCGGCACGGTGCTGGCGATCGGCGCGGACGCGCTCGGCAGCCTGACCAAGAGTCCGGAGTCGCTGAGTCAGGCGCTGACCCTGCCGACGCTGATCTTCGGCATGCTCTCCTGCGGGTTCGTGCCGGAACGCAACTTCCCGGAGTGGATTCGTCCCTTCGTGCGCAACCAGCCGATCTCCCAGTTCTCCTTCGCCCTGCGCGACATGGCGGCCGACGGCGTGACCTGGCAGGTGTTGTGGGTGCCGCTGGTGTGGCTGATCGGGCTCGCCGCGGCATTCGTTCCTTTGGCGATCTGGGCGAGCGTGAGGCGGTCATGAGTTCGATGGAATCGACCGTGGAGCGCACCGCCCAGCAGGCCGACGAGGCCGAGATCCGCGCGAGCGAACCGCTGCCGGTGGTCCGGGCGAAGCCGGAAGGCTCGCTGGTCACCTGGGCGGTGCAGAGCCTGATCCAGTGCAAGCGGCTGCTGCTGGTCTGGGCGCGCGATCCGGCCACGACCATCCAGACGCTGGTGTACCCGGCGCTGACCTTGCTGATGTTCTACATCGTGCTGAACAAGCCGGTCTCCGGGGCCACCGGCATGCCCGCCGTGTACGGAACCGTTCCGCTGCTGACGCTGGTCGCCGCGATGTCCGGTGCGGTGGTCAGCGCGCTCGGCTTCAAGACCGAGAAGATGACCGGGCTGCTCGGCCGGTTCTGGACGATGCCGGTGCATCGTGCGGCCGGATTCACCGGCCGACTGCTCGCGGAGGCGGTCCGCGTCCTGGTCACCACCCTGTTCGTCGTGGCGGTGGGACTGCTGCTCGGCTTCCGTTTCGATCAGGGGCCAGCGGCGGCGGTGGCGTTGATCGGCATCCCGGTCCTGTTCGGGGTCGCCTTCGCCGTACTGGTCACCGCGCTGGCCACCGTGTCCGAGGGCGTGATGCTGGTGAACATCATCGGCATCATCAACACGCTGCTGATGTTCTTCAACTCCGGTTTCGTGCCGGTCTTCGCCTACCCGATCTGGTTGCAGGACGTGGTGGCCAACCAGCCGATGAGCTGTGCCATCGATGCGATGCGCGGCTTGTCCTACGGTGGCGCGGTCGCCGAGCCGCTGATCAAGACGCTCGCCTGGACGCTCGGGATGATCGTCGTGTTCGCCTATCCCGCGGTCCGCGGATACCGGCGGGCCGCGGAGACGGGGCCTTAACCGCGAGCCCGCGCCGTGCGCCGGTGCTGGTCACCGGCTTTCGGCCGCCTCCCGCGGTTCGGCGAAGTCGTAATCCAGCCAGCGATCCCGGTTGGTCCAGCCCACCAGGTCGTAGCGCCAGCGGAACGGCCAGGTGTGCGCGACCGTGCCGAACAGCACGCCGCCCAGCGCGATGTAGTCGTCATGCGCGGACAGCAGCGCGCGCCGTCCGCGCGGGGAGGCGCTGAAGAACGCGTCGAACATGGCGATGGACTGTTCGGTGGTGAGCCTGCCGAGGCCGTAGAGGCCGCGCATGCGCATCCAATACACCAGTCGCGCGCGCGGCGGCCACAGCGCGGCGATCGGGTCGCGGCCCTGGCGCAACGCGGTGATCGCGGTGTCCACCAGAGCCAGCGAGTCGGCGACGCTGTAGCCCGTGCACGGGTGCATCATGCCGCCGCGGGACCCGAACGGAACAGCGCGCGCCGTACCCCGGCGCGGCGGCGGCTGGTCGAGCGGGTAGTGCGCCGCCTCGCTCGATTCGGCGCCGGTGAGGCGGATGCCGTGCGCGGCTAAGCGGTGGAGCGTGCGTTTGCGCAATTCGCGCTGCGGCATGCCGCCTCGGAGGCCGAGGCTGGTCTCCTCGAAGATCACCGTGCCGTCGCCCAGTGGCACGGCGTAGAGGAACGACGGCGGCTCGTCCGGGCCCGCGCCGTTCTCCGGTCGCCAGTCCAGCAATAGCCCCTCGCCATCGGCGACCATCGGCGCGGCGGTCTCGGCGTCTACGAAGATGCCGTGCGCGCTCGCCGCCCGGCGCCGCCCGAGCGCGGGCAGCCCGCGAGCGTCGAACACGGCGGCGGCCCGGTGCACCGTGCCGTCGGTGAGTTCCACTTCGTGCGCGTCCACCCGGGTGGCGCGGCCCGCGACGACGGTGGCGTCGTCGAGCGCCAGCGCCGCGTGCAGACCGGGCTTGGACAGCACGCAGTAGGGGCGGTCGATGCGGTGTTCGGTCTTCGTCCAGACCGTGGGCGCCGGGATGGTGGTCGCGACGGCCGTGGACGGCAGCCAGTCCGGCAGTTCGTCCACCCAGCAGGAGAACGTGGGCGGCCACAGCCGGTCCGGGCGGGGGTCGACGGCGGTGACCGACAGCCCGGCGCGCATCGCGCGGTGCGCCAGCGCCCGCCCTGTGGGACCGAGCCCGACCACGCACACATCGACTTCCCGGCCCGCGCTGACACCCATAGGGGCATTCAATCCGCTCGGCCGATACGAGCGCAACCATCCGAAGCGCACCTGCCCAAGTAATTCGGGTCTCGCCATATCGGAATAAATCGGCGTCGGGACGGGAGAATTCCACTTCCGCGCGTGCCCCCAGAATCAGTGGCCCAGCAACTTCAGTCGTGAAATGGATTGCGGCGCACCATACCGTGGGCTCGGAGCGCGAAGCGTTCCGGGATTCGGGATAAGGGGAGTCATGAGAGGAAGCCACTTCCGCCGGCTGGTGTTGTCGGCGGTGGTCGTCGGTGCCGCCGCATCGACGGTCGTGTCGGTGCAGGCGTCTGCGGCGCCCGCGGAGTCTTCGATCGTGTCCGTGCAGGAGCACGATGCGCGGAACCTGACATTGACGGTGCATTCCGCCGCCATGGATCTCGATATTCCGGTGGAAGTGCAGCGTGCCGCGGATACGAGCGTGCCGCGTCCGGTGCTGTACATGCTGCTCGGCGCGGCCGGTGGCATCGACGGCTCCACGTGGGCGACGAAAACCGATGCGATGCAATTCCTCGCGGACAAGAACGTGCACGCGGTCACGCCGATCGGCGGCATGTTCAGCTATTACGCGGACTGGCAGAAGGACGATCCCAGGCTCGGGCGCCAGAAGTGGAAGACCTTCCTGAGCAGCGAACTGCCGCCGCTGATCGACAGCTATCTGGCCACAAGCGGGCGCAACGCCGTCGCGGGCTTCTCCATGTCGGCGACGACGACGCTGGCGCTCGCGGCGACCACCGGTGACCTGTTCTCCAGCGTCGCGGCCTACAGCGGTTGCGCCCAGACCAGCGATCCGATCGGCCGCGAGTTCGTCCGGCTCACCGTCGAAGAGTGGGGCCTGGCCGAGCTCGACAACATGTGGGGACCCGCGGGAGACCCGCAATGGAAGGCCAACGACCCGTACGTGCATGCCGAGGGGCTGCGCGGGAAATCGATATACATCGCCAGTGGAAACGGCATGCCGGGTGTCTACGACCAGTACGGCGGAAAATACTCGCTGAACGGCCCGTGGGGTTTCGCCAATCAACTCGTGGTCGGCGGCGTCATCGAGGCGGCCACCAATTACTGCTCGCACAACATGAAAGACCGGTTGGACAGCCTCGGCATCCCCGCGCGATACAACTTCCGGCCCGAAGGCACCCATTCCTGGGGCTATTGGGAGGACGCGCTGAAGGACTCCTGGCCGACCCTGGCCGCCCCTTTGGGAATCTGATCGGGAATTCGAGATGCCTCTTCGCTTCCGGGCCGCGCGAGTCGCGGGCCTGATGATGGTCGCGGTCTGCGCCGCGCTGCTGCACGCGCCGAACGCGGCCGCCGTCCCGGAGACGCCACCACTGGACGGCGCCAACGATTGGTCCTGCCTGCCCACCCAGGCACGGCCGGAACCGGTGGTGCTCGTGCACGGTTCGGGTACCGATATCGGCCGCAGTTTCGCCCTGCTCGCGCCCGCCATCCGGGCCGAGGGGCACTGCGTGTTCGCCGCGAATCTCGGAGCGGCGCCCGGCGTCGTCGACGCGGTGAGCGGGCAGACCGGTTCCAGTTCGACCGGCATCGGGCCGATCGGCGCCGCTCTGCTGGGACGCGCGCTCTACGGCGTGGCCGACATCGACCGGATGGCGAGCGAACTCGCCGAAGTCGTGCGTTCCGTCCGGGAGACGACCGGTGCGAGCCGGGTGGCGCTGGTCGGCCACTCCACCGGCGGCACCGTGATCCGGCAGTACCTGCGGGCCCGCGGCGCGGACGCGGTCGCGCAGGTGGTGACGCTCGGCACGCCGTATCGCGGCACGACCTGGGACGGGTTGCGCGCGGGCTACCCCGACCTGGCCTCGCTCGGCCTGGGCAACGCGCAGATCGCGGCGCAGGTCTTCGGGACCCCGGGCCAGCAGCAGGTGGTCGGGTCACCGCTGCTGAACCGGTTGAACGCGGGGGGCGAGACCGTGCCCGGTCTCCGGTACACGGCCATCGCCTCCCGCGCCGACCAGGTGATCACGCCGCAGGACACCGCCCTGCTCGCCGCCCCCGCCGCCGCCGACCGGAACCTCTGGCTCCAGGACGGCTGCCCCGGCAACACCGCCGACCACAGCGGCATGCTCGAAGACCCGCGCGCCGCCGCCGCCGTCCTCTCGGCGCTCGCCGGTGATCTGCGCGCGTTGCCCTGCTGATCCACCGCCGCCGGACAAGATCGTCAACACGAAAACGGAGTAACTCGGTGGGTCTCGGCATTACTTGTAGCGGGCTCCGCCGCGAATTCGCGGGAGTCGCCGTAGTCGACGATGTGACGTTCGAAGCGCCTGCGGGCCGAGTCACCGCGGTAGTCGGTCCGAACGGTGCGGGAAAGACGACTTTGTTGTCGATGCTCGCCGGTCGGTTGCGACCGCACCGTGGGTATCTGCGCGTGGAGGACGCGGACCCCAGTGTCGAGCCGTGGGTGGTCCGATCGAAAGTCGGCTGGGTGCCCGACGTGCACGAAGGCAACGAGACCTGGACCGTCGCACAGACTTTGGAATACTCGGCGAAAATCGCGGGTCACAGTGCGGAGGCGGCCGCGCGCCTCGTCGATCGGGGTACGCGTCTGGCACGCTTACGCGACCTGTCCGCCAAACCCGTTCTCCGGCTTTCCCGGAGCGAGAAGAAGTGGATGGGCCTGGCCAGGGCGCTGGTCTCCGATCCGGCGGCGCTCGTGCTGGACAACCCGATGGCGGACCTGGATGACGGCGGCCGCCGCTATCTCGCCGAAACGCTGCGCGCTCTGGCGCGGCAGGACATGACGATCGTCGTCTCGGCATGTGCGAAAGACCGGCTCGCCGGCTGCGCGGAGCGGACTTTGCATATCGACCAGGGTCGAGTCGTCGCGACCGAATGACCTACGTACCCGGACAGGACGGTCCAGGGCCGGAATTCGAAACCGGGCCCCGGAGATGGACCGCCGGGTCGGCCGCGACTACTTGGGCGTGACCCAAGTGGTGATGTCGGCGTGCACGACCTCGAGTCCGTGCTTGTCGTAGATCGAGACCGGCACCAGCAGCTCCCGGCCCTCGGTGATGCTCGCGAAATCGGGGATCTCCGGCAGCTTCGCCACGGCCCGCAGCCCCGTCTCGGCCTTGGCCAGGTACTGGACGTTCATCGCCTTCGGAATCCACCGGTGCGTCGCGGGCACCGTCGCCTCGCTCAGCATGCCCATCGCGACCTCGGCCAGATTGCACGCCGCGATGGCGTGAAAAGTGCCCAGATGGTTGTGGATGCCGAACCACTTCGGCGACGTCACCTCGCACAGCCCCGGCTCGAGCCGGACGACATTCGGAAGCACCGTGCCGAAGTAGGGCACCCGAGCCACCATCCCGAGCGAGAACAGGGCATGTCCCAGCCGGTTGTCCGGCAGCTTCTTCCAGCCGCGGTAGGTCACGGTCTCTTTGGTCATGCGGGAATCTTACTCAAAAGTAAGTTAAGCGTGCGGGGGTGGGCGCGGCAGACCGATTTGAAGTGGCTCGTGGGCGTCGTGCATACTGTTCGGGTTGCCTTGCACCGGGCCGCGTCTGTTTCCCTGTGAAACGGGTGGTCGGGCGGGGCGAGCAGTACCCATCCTGTACCTCGCCGGGTTTCCGGCGTGGGTACGTCCGGGACGATGTTCCAGGTTCGAGACGCAGTGCGATCCGAGGCCGAGGAATGAGTGGAAGGGCGACACGCCCGACCGCGTGGACCGGAGAACCATGACAGATGAACAGCGGCGAGGATCGGGCATGCCCGGTCAGGAGTCTCCACTGTGTCGGATCTGCCCGATCGAGGGCCCCGCGTAGTCGCGCGGGCCGCCTCCTCCGGGTTCGACCCGCCCGGGCTGGGACGTCTTCGTGTGTTCGGGCTGTGCAAATGAGGGTGGTCCAGAGTGCTGGTGTAGCCGGCTTCCGGATCACGAAGGAAAGCGGAGAAAAGGACACTTAGCGTGGCGGGACAAAAGATCCGCATCAGGCTCAAGGCCTATGACCACGAGGCGATCGACGCATCGGCGCGCAAGATCGTGGAGACGGTGACCCGCACCGGGGCACGCGTCGTCGGCCCGGTGCCGTTGCCGACCGAGAAGAACGTGTACTGCGTCATCCGTTCGCCGCACAAGTACAAGGACTCGCGCGAGCACTTCGAGATGCGTACGCACAAGCGCCTCATCGACATCCTCGACCCGACGCCGAAGACGGTGGACGCGCTCATGCGCATCGACCTGCCGGCCAGCGTCGACGTCAACATTCAGTGACGGGGACTCGAGACATGACTGACAACAAGAACAGGCCGGCCGCCGGCATCCTGGGCACCAAGCTCGGCATGACCCAGGTCTTCGACGACAAGAACCGCGTCGTTCCCGTGACCGTCATCAAGGCCGGGCCGAACGTCGTCACCCAGATCCGCACCGTGGAGCGCGACGGCTACAGCGCCGTCCAGGTCGCTTTCGGCGCCATCGACCCGCGCAAGGTGAACAAGCCGGTCTCCGGCCAGTTCGCCAAGGCGGGCGTCACCCCGCGCCGCCACGTCGCCGAGATCCGCGTCGCGGACGCCTCCACCTTCGAGGTCGGCCAGGAGATCAACGCCGACGTGTTCGAAGAGGGCGCCTACGTCGACGTCACCGGCACCAGCAAGGGCAAGGGCTTCGCCGGCACCATGAAGCGCCACGGCTTCCGTGGTCAGGGCGCCTCGCACGGTGCCCAGGCCGTGCACCGCCGTCCGGGTTCGATCGGCGGCTGCGCCACCCCCGGCCGCGTGTTCAAGGGCATGCGCATGTCGGGCCGGATGGGTAACGACCGGGTCACCACGCAGAACCTGTCGGTGCACAAGGTGGATGCCGAGAACGGCCTGCTGCTGATCAAGGGAGCGATCCCGGGTCGCAAGGGCGGCGTCGTGATCGTCAAGAGCGCCGTGAAGGGTGGTGCGCACGCATGACGACCTCAGCTGTGAACACTGAGAAGAAGTCGGCAAATCTCACGCTGCCGGTCAAGGAGATCGGTGGCAAGACCAACGGCACCGTCGATCTCCCCGCGGAGATCTTCGACGTGACCGCCAACATCGCGCTGATGCACCAGGTCGTCGTGGCCCAGCAGGCCGCGGCCCGCCAGGGCACGCACGCCACCAAGACCCGTGGCCAGGTTCGCGGCGGTGGCAAGAAGCCGTACCGGCAGAAGGGCACCGGTCGCGCCCGCCAGGGTTCGACCCGCGCGCCCCAGTTCACCGGCGGTGGCACCGTGCACGGCCCGCAGCCGCGCGACTACACCCAGCGCCTGCCCAAGAAGATGAAGGCCGCCGCCCTGCGTGGCGCCCTGTCCGACCGGGCGCGCAACGAGCGCATCCACGTGATCACCGAACTGGTGTCGGGCCAGGCCCCGTCCACCAAGACCGCCAAGAGCTTCCTGGCCGAGCTGTCGGACCGCAAGAAGTTCCTGGTCGTCGTCGGCCGCGAAGACGTCGCCGCGTGGAAGAGCGTGGCGAACCTGCAGAACGTGCACCCGATCGCCCCGGACCAGCTCAACACCTACGACGTGCTCAACAGCGACGACGTGGTGTTCAGCGTCGAGGCGCTCAACACGTTCGTGCACGGCCCGGCCGAGGCTGCACAGGAGGAGAGCAAGTGACCACCATCGCCGACCCCCGCGACATCCTGCTGGCGCCGGTCATCTCCGAGAAGTCCTACGGGCTGATCGAGGAGGGCACCTACACCTTCCTGGTGCACCCGGACTCGAACAAGACGCAGATCAAGATCGCCGTGGAGAAGGTCTTCGGTGTGAAGGTGACCAGCGTCAACACCGCCAACCGTCAGGGCAAGCGCAAGCGGACCCGCTTCGGTTACGGCAAGCGCAAGGACACCAAGCGCGCGCTCGTGACCATCTCGGCCGACAGCAAGCCCATCGAGATCTTCGGAGGCCCGGTCGCGTAAGCGCCCGGGAATCCAGAAAGCAGAGAAGAACTCATGGCAATCCGTAAGTACAAGCCGACTACGCCGGGCCGTCGTGGCGCCAGCGTCTCGGACTTCGCCGAGATCACCCGGTCGGAGCCGGAGAAGTCGCTGCTGCGTCCGCTGACCAAGTCCGGCGGCCGCAACGCCCACGGCCGGATCACCACCCGGCACCGCGGCGGCGGGCACAAGCGCGCCTACCGTCTGATCGACTTCCGTCGCCTGGACAAGGACGGCATCCCGGCCAAGGTCGCGCACATCGAGTACGACCCGAACCGCACCGCCAACATCGCGCTGCTGCACTTCGTGGACGGCGAGAAGCGCTACATCATCGCCCCCAAGGGCGTGACGCAAGGCACCCGCATCGAGTCCGGCCCGACGGCTGACATCAAGCCGGGCAACAACCTGCCGCTGCGCAACATCCCGACCGGTACCACCATCCACGCGGTGGAGCTGCGTCCGGGCGGCGGCGCCAAGCTGGCCCGCTCGGCCGGTATGAGCATCCAGCTGCTGGGTAAGGAAGGCCCCTACGCCACGCTGCGTATGCCCTCCGGTGAGATCCGTCGCGTCGACGTGCGCTGCCGCGCCACCGTCGGCGAGGTCGGCAACGCCGAGCAGTCGAACATCAACTGGGGCAAGGCCGGCCGCATGCGCTGGAAGGGCCGCCGCCCCACGGTCCGTGGTGTCGTCATGAACCCGGTCGACCACCCGCATGGTGGTGGTGAGGGCAAGACCTCCGGTGGTCGCCACCCGGTCTCGCCGTGGGGTCAGCCGGAAGGCCGCACCCGCAAGCCCAACCGTCCGAGCGACAAGCTCATCGTCCGCCGTCGCAAGACCGGCAAGAAGCGCTGAAGGAGGAGGTAAGAAATGCCACGCAGCCTCAAGAAAGGCCCGTTCGTCGATGACCACCTCCTGAAGAAGGTGGACGTGCAGAACGAGAAGGGCACCAAGCAGGTCATCAAGACCTGGTCGCGTCGTTCGACCATCATCCCCGATTTCATCGGGCACACGTTCGCGGTGCACGACGGCCGCAAGCACGTGCCGGTGTTCATCTCGGACAACATGGTCGGGCACAAGCTCGGTGAGTTCGCGCCGACCAGGACGTTCAAGAGCCACGTCAAGGAAGACCGGAAGAGCAAGCGGCGATGAGCGAAGCGAAGAGCAATCAAACACTGCTGACGACTCCGTCGAACCCGACTGCGCGCGCGACCGCCAAGCACGTTCGCGTGACCCCGATGAAGGCACGCCGTGTCGTGGACCTGGTCCGCGGCAAGCGCGTCGAGGACGCCCTCGCCCTGCTGAAGTTCGCGCCCCAGGCCGCGAGCGAGCCGGTCGCCAAGGTCGTCGCCAGTGCCGCGGCCAACGCCGAGAACAATCTCGGCCTGAACCCGGCCACGCTGGTCATCTCGACGGCCTACGTCGACGAGGGTGCGACCCTGAAGCGGTTCCAGCCGCGTGCCCAGGGCCGCGCGTTCCGCATCCGCAAGCGCACCAGCCACATCACCATCGAGGTCGAGAGCATCCCCACCGCCGGTGGATCCCCTCGTAACCGCCGGAAGGGAGGGGCAAAGTAAATGGGACAGAAGATCAATCCCCATGGCTTCCGCCTCGGTATCACCACCGACTGGAAGTCGCGTTGGTACGCGGACAAGCAGTACGCGGACTACGTGAAGGAAGACGTCGCGATCCGCAAGCTGCTGGCCACCGGCATGGAGCGGGCGGGCATCTCCAAGGTCGAGATCGAGCGCACCCGTGACCGCGTGCGGGTGGACATCCACACCGCGCGTCCGGGCATCGTGATCGGCCGCCGCGGCGCCGAGGCCGACCGCATCCGCGCCGAGCTGGAGAAGCTCACCGGCAAGCAGGTGCAGCTGAACATCCTCGAGGTCAAGAACCCCGAGTCGGATGCGCAGTTGGTCGCCCAGGCCGTCGCGGAGCAGCTGTCCAACCGTGTCGCGTTCCGTCGCGCGATGCGCAAGGCCATCCAGTCGGCCATGCGTTCGCCGAACGTCAAGGGCATCCGGGTGCAGTGCTCGGGCCGCCTCGGCGGCGCGGAAATGTCGCGCTCGGAGTTCTACCGCGAGGGTCGGGTGCCGCTGCACACGCTGCGCGCCGACATCGACTACGGCCTCTACGAGGCCAAGACCACCTTCGGTCGCATCGGTGTGAAGGTCTGGATCTACAAGGGCGACATCGTCGGTGGCAAGCGTGAGCTGGCCGCCGCTGCCGCCGCGCCCGAGCGTCCGCGCCGGGAGCGGCCGAGCCGCCCGCGTCGGTCCGGTTCCACCGGCACCACGGCGACCAGCACCGAGGCCGGGCGCGCCGCCACCGCGGTGGCCGACGCTCCGGCAGAGACACAGGAGGGCTGACGCATGCTGATGCCTCGCAAGGTGAAGCACCGCAAGCAGCATCACCCGGGTCGTTCCGGCATGGCCAAGGGCGGCACTTCGGTGGCGTTCGGCGAGTTCGGCATCCAGGCGCTGGAGCCGGCGTACGTCACCAACCGGCAGATCGAGTCGGCGCGTATCGCGATGACTCGCCACATCCGCCGTGGCGGCAAGATCTGGATCAACATCTACCCGGATCGTCCGCTGACCAAGAAGCCCGCCGAGACCCGCATGGGTTCGGGTAAGGGTTCGCCGGAGTGGTGGGTCGCGAACGTCAAGCCCGGTCGGGTGATGTTCGAGATGAGCTACCCGAACGAGGAGACCGCTCGTGAGGCCCTGCGCCGCGCGATGCACAAGCTCCCGATGAAGTGCCGGATCGTGACCAGGGAGGAGCAGTTCTGATGGCTACCGGAACACCGGCCGCAGAGCTCCGCGAGCTCACCGAAGAGGAGTTGGTGGCCAAGCTGCGCGACTCCAAGGAAGAGCTGTTCAACCTGCGCTTCCAGATGGCGACGGGTCAGCTGGACAACAACCGTCGTCTGCGCGTCGTCCGTCACGAGATCGCGCGCATCTACACGGTCATGCGTGAGCGCGAGCTCGGTCTGGCCACCGGACCCGCTGGCAAGGGAGATGCCGCATGAGCGACAAAGCAGAAGGGCAGCGCGGCACCCGCAAGGTGCGTGTCGGTTACGTTGTCTCGGACAAGATGAACAAGACGATCGTCGTGGAGCTGGAAGACCGTAACCGGCACCCGCTCTACGGCAAGATCATTCGCACCACCTCGAAGGTGAAGGCGCACGACGAGAACGAGATCGCCGGCATCGGTGACCGCGTTCAGCTGATGGAGACCCGTCCGCTGTCGGCCACCAAGCGCTGGCGTCTGGTCGAGGTCCTGGAGAAGGCCAAGTAAGCCTTCCCCACGGCGTGAAACCCGAAGGCCCGCCTCCCGTTCCGGGAAGCGGGCCTTCGCCGTGCCGGGGTGGCGCCCGAAATCGGCGAATGCCGTTGGAACCGATCCCGATGGGTACTGTCGTGTTGTGCCGCGGGCAGCGGACGGCCACACGTCCACCGGGCTCCAGGCATGACCGGAACGGTGATCGGTCGCAGCTCGCGGCCGATGTGGAGGTGTGAGCGGTGGGGAATGTGACTCGACCAGGCCGACCCGATGACCGGATGCTGCTGCGGGAGCATCTGCTGAAGACGCGAATCGCGGGGGACGTCGCGACTCCGCGGGAGGGGAACCTCTCGAATTATCGGAAGATGGTCGAGAAGAATCCGAGGTACCAGTTCGGGCTGGAACTGCGGGATCGGACCTTCGACGAGACCTTGGCGATGATGGCGCGACTGTGCGGGGTCAGTTCCGACCCCCGTCATCTGCGCGGGCCCGACACCATCGACGCGGACCTGACCCTCGACGCGCTCGACGCGATGGGCGCGCGGATCGGGCTCGCGGCTCGTCGTCGGGAGACCGTGCTCCTGGCGACCGGGCATCCGGACACGCTCATGGGCGTCTATCGCGCCGTCGAGGATGCCTTGCGCGCGGCGGGTTGCGTGGTGCCGACGCCTGCCACCGGATGGTCCTACCAGGTTCTTACCTCCACCGGGCCGCAGTATCGCGAGATCGTCTACAGCTCAGGGGTTGCCGCGCTCGGCAACGACGGTCAGCTGAAACACACTCATGACCCGCACCCGATGCGCGCGGTGTTGCGGGAATTGCGCGACGCCGACCCCAGCCGCTGGCCCGACCTGGTCATCGCCGATCACGGCTGGGCCGGGGCGGCGGGGGAGGCGGGCATCGAGACCGTCGGATTCGCCGACAGCAACGACCCCGCGCTGTTCGCCGGTCAGGACGAGGGCAAGATCGCCGTCACAGTTCCCCTCGACGACGGTGTGCACCCCGACTACTACCAGCCGCTGACCGCTTACCTGCTCGACCGGGCCGGCCTGGGACAGTGACCTCAACCGGGCTCGGGCGAGTTCCATCGGTCGTCACGTGCCGCATGCCAGGTGTCGCGGACGATGGTCTCCAGATCGGAATGCCGCGGATACCAGCCTAGTTCGGCGGCCGCCTTGGCGGGATCACTGATCAGCGCGGCCGGTTCGGGCGCGGGTGGCCGGTGTACCAGGCGGATTCGACGGCCGGTTCGCCGCTCGACCGCGGCTACGACGTCGAGGATGCTGCTGCCGTGGCCGCTGCCGATGAGGTACTGCTCGAAACCGCCCGGCGGTGAGGTGTTCCCGACGCACGCGACGAATGCGGCTGCGGCGTCGACGACGTGCAGATAGTCGCGAACCGCGCTGCCGTCGCCGTTGACTTCCAATGCCGAACCATTCGTCGCGGCGGCGAACGTGCGGGGGATCAAGCGCGTGGGGTCGGGGTCGGCGCCGCCCGCCACGTTCATCAAGCGCAGCACAGTAGCGGACAAGCGGCCGGTGTGCGCCTGGGCGCGGATGGCCCACTCGGCCGCCGACTTGCTCGCGGCGTACGGGTGCGGCGGCGCGTCGGGTAGCCGCTCTGTCATCGGCTGGCGCTCGGGGGCGCCGTAGATCGAGCCGGTCGAGGCGAAGACGATCCGAGCGACTCCCGCCGCGGCCATCGCGTCCAGCAAGGCGACGGTCCCGCCGGTGTTCACGCGAAAGTACCGCAGCGGATCGGCCACCGACTCTCGCGCACGGGTGAGCCCGGCCAGATGGCAGACCGCCGCGACGCCATCGAGCACCTCCCGAAGCGTGGCTTCGTTCAGCAGGTCGGCGACCCGAGTCGTAGCCCCACCGGCCGCCGCGCCCCGCACCATCGCGATCGGCTCGTGCCCCGCTCTGCCCAGCAGATCGACAACCGCTCGGCCCAGATAGCCATTTGCTCCAGTGACGAGGACGCGCACCCCACGATCCTGTCATCGCGGAGTCCATCCGCACCCTCGACCGACGCGCCTTGCGTCCCCTGGGCCGTTACTCCGGTTCCGGAGGCGTCACCTGAGACCGGCTGGGCGTGTGGGCTTGCGCTATACGTATACATCTACTTATAGTGAGACAGCGGCTCCGGCTATCTGAGAACATCGAATCCGTACATGGAGAGGTGGATTCCAGACGGGCCGGTTGGCGGTAGACGCATGCCTGAATGCGCACTCATCTATGAAACGGGGAAATCATGACCACCGATCCGAACGCTCGGAGCGAAGCGGACGCCGTCGATGAGTCGGCCCACGGCGTCGCCTTGGTGAAGGAGTCCGCCGCACCGGGCGAGGCGGACGAAATTCGCGAGATCGTGTTGCGGGTGGGGCCGGGCGGCGGGCGCAGGCAGCGCTTCTTCGGCAGGCTGCTGGGTGAATCCCGGGAGTACACCAAGGTCGGGATGAACGTGGTGCGGGTCTATGTGAGCCGCAAAGGCAAGTTCGTGGTGCATCGGCACGAGACGAACTGGCGCGAAATATCCGTCGCGGTCGACTGGACCGAATGGAAGAATTGGCGCGAGCTGCTCAGGGTCGGCAGCGGCGAGCGTGAGTGGGGTGACTACACGGTGGAGATCGTGGACTCGCCCACCGAACTGCAAGGCCGGATTCCGGAGCACATCTACCGAACGGTCGTCGATGTGGCCGAGAACCCGACCGCGCAGGACCTGCCGATCTGACCGCCGCTTTCACGAATCCGGAAAGGATTTATTCGCAGATGTTCGCACGACTGGGGGCCGTGGTGGTCCACAATCCGTGGAAGGTGATCGGCCTGTGGGTGCTGCTCGCCATCGCGGTGGTGGCCTCGGCGCCGGAATTGAAATCAACCACCGACCAATCCGCTTTTCTTCCCTCCCATTACGAGTCGATTCAAGCGCTGGAGTTGCAGCAGAAGGCGTTCCCGGAGAGCTCTGCCCCGGCGGCGATCATCGTGTTCGCCCGGGAGGACGGCACGGCGTTGACCGAGGCGGACGCGGCATCGGTCGTAGCGATCGGCAACGACCTGCGCAACGCGCAGATCAAGGACGTCACCGCGATGCAACCGACGCCGCCGTCGGAGAACCGCCTGATCCAGATCATCGCGGTGCAGATGACGAAGGTGACGAGTCCGAACGACACCACGCAGGGCGACGCTGTCAAGGCGCTGCGCGCGCAGCTGAAGGAACGCGTCGCGAGCACCGATCTGAAGGCGGGCATCACCGGTCAGGCTGCGCAGGTGCTGGACCAGACGGAATCCAGCGAGAAGGGCATGGCGATCATCGGCGTCGCCACCATCGTGCTGATCCTCGTGCTGTTGCTGGTCATCTTCCGCAGCCCGGTGATCGCGTTGCTGCCGATCGTGGTGATCGGCGCGATCTCCAGCATGGTCGGCGGATTGATCGCCATGGTGGCCAAGGCATTCGATCTGCAGATCGACTCCTCGGTCAATGCCATCCTGGTGGTGGTGCTGTTCGGTGTCGGCACCGACTACATCCTGTTCCTGATGTTCCGCTATCGCGAGCGGTTGCGTGCGGGCGAGGACTCGAAGACCGCCATGGTCAGTGCGGTCACCCGGGTCGGTGAGGCGATCACCTCCGCGGCCGGCGCGGTGATCATCGCGTTCATGGCCCTGGCGCTGTCCTCGCTCGGTTTGTTCCGTGCGCTGGGTCCGGCGTTGGCGATCGCCGTGGCGGTCGCGCTGGCGGCGGGGCTGACGCTGGTGCCCGCGGTGGTCTCGCTGCTGGGCACCAAGGTGTTCTGGCCCTCCAAGGCCTGGCGCAGCGAGCCGAAGGGCGCGCGGTTCGCCGCGGTCGGCAACGCCCTCGGCCGACGGCCCGGTGTCTTCGCCGTCGCCTCCGGCGGTGTGCTGGTGGTGCTGGGCGTCTTCGCCTTCGGCTTCCACCCGACGTTCGATCTCAGCTCCGGATCGACCTCGGAGGCGTCGGAATCCGTCGTCTACAGCAAGGAACTGGTCAAGGGCATGCCTGCCGGGACCACCCAGCCTTCGGATGTGCTGTTGCAGTCCGGCGAGGCGTTGAGCGCCGATCAGCTCACCGCCTACCGCAACGCCCTGGCCGGTGTCCCCGGTGTGGGACAGGTGGCCGAGCCGCAGCTGTCCGCGGACAGGACGATCGCCGACTTCGCCGTGACGCTCAATGCCGCGCCGGAATCGGACGCGGCGCTGGAGACGGTGAAAGGCCCGCTGCGGGATACCGCGCACTCCGCGGCCCCTGCCGGTGCGACGGCGGCTGTCGGTGGCTTGACCTCCGTGTTCGTCGACTTCCAAGACGCGATGGCGCGGGACTACGCGATCGTGTTCCCGGTGGCGGCGATCCTGATCATGATCGTGCTGGGGCTGCTGCTGCGCAGTTTGGTTGCGCCGTGGTACCTGATGGCGTCGGTGTTCCTCGGATTCGCCGCCACGCTGGGCGCCGCGGTGGTGGTGTTCCAGCACGTCCAGGGCGAGTCCGGGCTGATCTTCACGTTGCCGGTGATCATGTACCTGTTCGTGGTCGCGCTCGGCACCGACTACAACATCCTCATGGTCGCCCGGCTGCGGGAAGAAGCACGCGAGGGCAACGAACCGAAACAAGCCGCCGCCCTGGCCGTGCGGCACACCGGCCCGACCATCGCGGCGGCCGGGTTGATTCTGGCGGGCACGTTCGCGTCGATGATGCTGGCGGGCAACAACGTCCTCGCGCAGATGGGTTTCGCCATCTCGGTGGGCATCGCGATCGCGGCCTTCGTCATGGCGATGTTCTTCACGCCCGCGCTCACGGCGCTCATCGGGCACAAGGCGTGGTGGCCGGGCCACGGTGACCAGAAGCCCGACGGTTCGGCACCGGTTGCCCGCGCTGCCGGGTCTTCGGCCGCCGAGAGCCGGGGACAGGAGCCGCTGAACACCGGCGACCGGCGCGGCTGAGTACATCGGAAACAGAGCTGTGCACCCGAAACCTCGGGTGCACAGCTTTTTCGTGCGTGTCCTCGGGGCGCCGGAAGCGTTGAGCTAGGGAGGGCTACGCCTCCCCGGCTGTCGGGAGCTGGTCCGCTTCTCCAGCGGGCCGGAGAAAGCGGTCCGCCGTTGGGCGCGCGATCGGGAGGCTCAGCCGATGGCGGCGTAGGGACGATGGACCTTGATCGCCGAGTCCAGAACGCGAGTGACCGCCGAGCGGGAGACACCGAGTTCGTTCGCGATGGCGGGGGTCGAACCGCCCTGATCCGCGAGCGTCAGAATCTCCCTGACCTCCTCGATGGGGAGGTTGGACAGGCGTCGGTTGGTGATGGCCCGTGCGATCGCGGAGATCTCGTCGTCGTCGGTGTCGGCTTCCTCCGGCTCGGTGGGGAATTCGTCGTCGTCCTCGTCGTCGGCATCGAGGATCGGCGTCGGTTCGACGCGCGGGTATACCGGCTCCGGGGTTTCCTCTAGCGCCAGTTGTTCGCTCTCCGCGTCGGCGGAGCGGTCGCTCTGCTCGGCGGACAGCGACTTTCCGCGTTTCGCCGCGCGCGGGGCGGTGGCGTTCGGATGCACCTGCGCGGCCGTGTCGGTGGTCGCGGGCATGGGCTCGGCGGCTCCGGATCCGTGGTGCCGGGCGGCGTCGTTGCCATGACGCGCGCGATCGATCGGGCCTTGGCCTCGATCGTGATTCGCATGCGCCGGTGCCACATTGATCACCCGTGCCACGGACGGCTCGTCCAATTCGAATCCGTCGTGCAGGTCGGCGAGTGAGATCTGCTGGGGCGCGGATGGGTGGGCGAGGTCGAGACGCGGCCCTTCGCCGAGGGAAACGGGGGCTTCCGCTCGGCTGAGCGCTGCTTGCTGTGGAGCGACTGGGAAACGCTGCGCGGTGCTTCGGGTCAGGTGTTCGGCGGCGCCGTCCGAGACCTTCTCGGCGATCAAATGATTCGGTGCCGGAGCCGTTACTTCCTGGCCGTTGACGTGCCCGTGCTGTCCATTGCTGGTGGGGTTGACGGCCGCGCCGTTGAGACTTGAAACGCTGTCGACCTGCGAAACGTGCGCATCGGCGGTCGTGGAGAACTCGGCGGGATGCGCATCGGCGGTCGGGCGAACGGTGTGGCCGTCGGTCGGGAACGAGTGCGCGTTGCCGTTGGTGGGGATTGCGATGTGGCCGTGGGTGGCCGGCTGACCGATGTGCCCGTCGGTCGGGAAGGACTGGGCGCTGCTCTCGGCGGGGATCTGAACGGTATGGCCGTTGGTGGCCGGATGAACGGTGTGGCCGTTGACCTGCGCGTTGCCGAGGGTGTGCGTCTCGCTGGTATGGCCGTTGCTGTTCGGGCGAATGGTGTGCCCGTCGATCCGCGGGGAATTCGCGTTGCCATTGGTCTGGGCGGGGTGGCCGTCGGCATGATCCGCGCGCCCGTTGACCTGTCGGGGATGCACGTTGTCGTTTGCGGACGTCTCGAGGGTGTGGCCGTTGGTGGCTGGATGAACGGTGCGCCCGTTGACCTGCGGGGAGTGCGAGTTGCCGTTGGCGGGTGATTCGACGGGGTGGCCGTTGGGGGCGGGGCGAACGGTATGTCCGTTGTTGCGCGGGTGGTACGCCTTGCCGTTGAGGGAGGTTTCGCTGATCTTCCTGTCGATCGGCAGGACGGTGTGGCCGTTGACAAGGAGGTCGTGCGTGTGACCGTTCACGACGGCCTCGACCGGGTGACCGTTCGGAGTCCGCGGATCAGCGGCACCGTTCGGTCGGCCCGCACGGCCGTTGAAGGACCACTCGTCAGTCGGGTCTGAAGTGGTGGAGCGGGCGCGCAGGGCGCCGTTTCTCACCATCGCGACCGGGAGCTGATCCACTTCGGGCTGACCGAAACCCTGACCGCCGACCGGCGCGGTGACGGCGTGACCGTTGGTCGCCGACGGCTCTCCACGGTCGGTGCCCGCCGTGACGTGCGTGTCCGACGCGGCGGACTCGTCGCGCCGGATCTCCCGACGATGGGCCAGTGTGTCGGATCGACCGCCGTTGGCCGTGCCAGCTCCCTCGAGCGAGTGGAAACCACCGCCATCCGGCGTGCCGGGGGCATGGTGGGCGTCGATCCGGATCGTCTGCGGCTCCCGGTCGACAACCGGTGCGCCGTCGATCAGCACCGCGTAGCGCGCGGAAACCCAGGCATGCAGCCAGATCACGACGCCGACCATCACGGGAGCGATCGCGTACTCGACGGCGCGACCGAGGTTGCCCGCGGCGAGATGCGGTCCGGTGTTCAGGGCGACGGTGGTACCGAGCAGCGCCGCCTCGAAGAAGATCACCTTGCCGCGCGCCAGTTCCCGGCCCCACCGTGCCGCCGTCGTCGCCGCCACCATGATCGTGATGATCGGTATGGAGATCATCGCCTCGATGCCGTAGCTCAACCAGTACAGCGGATCCGACATATCGCCGCTCGGCACCAGATTGTGCTGCACGTTGACACCGGCCCACACCATGCCGAGCACGACGACGGCGATCAGGGCGCGCGAGGACCATTCCGCCCGCCGATACAGCTGCGCCAGTCGCGCGTCCTCGCTGGAGGCCCGTCGCCGCGCCGCCAGGGCGCGCCGGTGCCAGCGGGCGTCGGCGTCCTCGGAGCGGCGCAACGCCGCGGCGGACTTCCGATCACGCCGCTCGGCGGCCAGTTCCGCCTCGATCGCCCGGCGCCGCTGCTCGCGGCGCTGCGCGCGAATCCATTCCGCCAGCTCGCGCTCCGCGGCGATCTCGCGTTCGGACAGCACTTCCAGCAGCGCCGGGTCGAGCTGTAGCGGCAATTTGCCGCGCGCGGTCTCGACTTGCTGTGCCAGCGCGGCAATCTCGGAACGACCGTTCGAGGGTTCGTCGGGCATCGCGAGCCTTCCCAAGAGCAGGTGTCATGTCGAGGTGGTGGAGACATGATTGCTCGAACATATGTGTGATCGGAGTGAGACTAAACCGACCTCTCGTCGTGGTCAATGCGATGCACACTGCGCCGGTGGCGACACGCCGAGCTGTCGAAATCGGCGTCGCGGCTCGAATATTTGGGTGAGCGGCCCTTTTGCCGACGCACCCGCGTGTCGAAACTCAGTTCGAATTCGCGCCGCGCCGACGCGGAGACTTTTGCCGCTTCAGGTCGATCACTCCTGCGTGACCGATAGCGGTTTCCGGTATGTCGGCCGAGACGACGTGGACCCGGCGTCGCGGAATCAGGCAAGCGTGGTGTGCCAGACGAGGGCGGCCGCCAGCGCACCCGCGCCGTTGACCGACCAGTGCAGGGCGATCGGAGCGAGCAGACTGCCGCTGCGGTGGCGCAGCCAGGTGAACACCACCCCGGCCGCCGCCGTCGCCACGACGGCGAGCAGGATCCCGATGATCTGCCCGGCGAGGCCGCCGCCGACGATGCCGCTCAGCCCTTGGTTGCCCGAGGTCAAGCCGAACGAGGAGGCGATGTGCCAGAGGCCGAACAGCAGGGAGCCCGCCGCGAAGACGCCGCGCGCACCGTACGCGCGGTGCAGCGTGCCGTGCAGCACACCGCGGAAGGCCAGTTCCTCGGGGATCACCGTTTGCAGCGGGATGACGATCATCGAGGCGATCAGGGCGCCCGAGATGGTCGCGTAGCGATCGGCCAGGAAGAAGGGCCGGGTCAGCGGGAGCGCCGCCCCGATCGCGACGACCGTGAGGACCAGCGCCACCGCGCCGAGTGCGTAGCGCGAACCGCGCCGCCAGTGCCGAGGCGAAAGGCCCAGCTCCGACCAGCCGAGACCGCGCCTGCGGACCAGTGCGAGCAGCGCGATCGCCGCGGCGGGCACGGTCACGATGCTCGCCCAAGCGGTGGTGAAGTGCGCGATCAGGTTGGTGCCCGCCAGGACGACCACCACGACGGCGACATCGATGTAGGCGTGCATTCTGCCGCGTTGCTGGACTGTTGCTGCTAGGTCTGGATCGGACATCCCGGCCCAGTGTACGGACCTGCAACAGGTTCGCTACGCGCCGCCCCGCGCCGTCAACCCGCCCACCCGTGCGGATCGGTCCAGGCCTGCAACGTGCGGGTGGTCTCGAAGCGGCGCGGCTCGCGGGTGACCGGATCGGTGAACTCGAGCGAGGAGGCCAGCAACTGTAGTGGCCTGGTGAAGTCATGGACGGGTTTGTCGGTGAGCACCGGGTAGAAATCGTCGCCGAGGATGGGAATGCCGAGGCTGTTCATGTGCAGGCGTAGCTGGTGGGTCCGGCCGGTGTGCGGGCGCAGCCGGTAGCGGCCCAGCCCGTCGCGGTGCTCGAGCAGTTCGATCTCGGTTTCCGCGTTGGGTTCGCCCGGTACCTCCTGGGCCGCGAGCACCTGCTTCTGCTTGACGATCCGGCTGCGCACCACGCGGGGCAGGGTGAGATCGGGGTCGAACCGGGCGATCGCCTCGTACTCTTTGCGCACGGTGCGCTTGTGGAACATGGTCTGGTACGCGCCGCGGCGGGCCGGGTCGACCACGAACAGCAGCAGGCCCGCCGTGACGCGGTCGAGCCGATGTGCCGGGACCAGATCCGGTAGGTCCAGCTCCCGGCGCAACCGCACCAGTGCGGTCTGCAAGATGTGCTGACCTCGCGGGATCGTGGCAAGGAAGTGTGGTTTGTCCACCACCAGCAGATTGTCGTCGCGATGCACGACGGGGATGTCGAAGGGGACCACCGTCTCCTCGGGGAGATCGCGATGGAACCAGACCGCGCCGCCCGGTACGTACGGCGCGTCGGGGGCGATCGGCCCGTCCAAGTCCACGATGCCGCCCGCGTGCAGCAGTTCATCGATCCGTGTGGCGGGGACCCGGGGGAGGCGCTCCACCAGATGGTCCCGGATGGTCGCCCAGTGGCCCTGCTCCGGTAGTCGCAGCCGGGCCGGGTCCAAGCCGTGCCGCTTCGGCAACGGCGGTTGTTGCCGCCTTCTCATCGGTATCGACCCTAGCCGCCGACTCGACGCGGGCCGCGCCGGCCGCGCCTCAGTGGGCCCGGATCGCGATGCCCGGATAGTCGAGCACCAGGCCCGACTTGTCGTACGCCAAGGTGCACGCGAAATCGAACTCCGGGGCCGCGTAGTCGAACCGCGGTCCGTGCTCGCCGTCGACGATGCGGTGGTAACGCTGTTCCAGCCGCGCCACCGCGGCGCCGGAGGCGTACACGTAGGCCGCGGGTGCGTCCGCGGCCTCCCCGGCCTCCGGCGCCGACCTGCGCACGGGCAGGGCGTTGGTCAGCGCGGAGGACTCCAGGTCCACGTCGAGGCAGCCGTCGAGCAGCGGCGCGGGCATGCCGTCCAGCAACCAGGACCCCGCGCCGTCGGCCTCCAGCACCAGCGTGTTCCAGCCGCCCGGTTTGCGCACGGCCACCTGGGCCCGGCGGGTGTGCCATTCGGTGTCGAGCGCGATCCGGTAGTCCACCGCCCATGCCGCGCCGTCCTCGACGGCTGTCGTGCAGCCGTCGATCAGCACGCCCTGCTCGGTGACCCGGAAATAGGCCACCTCGAACCCCTCGCGAGCGGTCCGATGCCGCCAGGCGGCGGTGGGCGGCGGCGGCGCGAACATCATCGGCTCAGAATCCGCGCAATCGATCCGGGGTGATGCGCAGCGCGACCGAGTATTCGGCGTAGAACTGCTCATCGGTCATGTCGAGCGAGCGAAGGCCCTCGGCGTACTTCGCGGTGAAAGCGGCGATTTCGGCCGCATCGGGCCACTGTTCGGCCACCCGCGCGGTGCCGGTGAGCACGACGACGTCCCCGCCGGTCTCCGTGCTGTTCAGGTTCAGGGCGACGCGCGGATTGCGCTGGATATTGCGCACCTTCGGTTTGCCGGGCTGGCTGAAAATGAGGAATTCACCGTCGCGCCACTGGAACCAGACAGGGTTCGGTTGCGGTGTGCCGGTGGGGCCGACGGTGGTCAGCCAGAGGACGGACTCGCGGTTCAGCCGTTCGGCGACTTTCGCGCCGAATTCGGTCTCGGTGTCGACGACGGGGGCGGCGGATCGATCGGATGCCGTTGTGGTCATGGCAGGGACAACGCCGTGGCGCACCGCGCGATTCCATCCCGCGCACCGAAACCGATCCGGCACGCGGGAACCGGACTTCGCCCGTCCCGGTATTCGCGGGCACGTTCGCCGAACGCGTTCCATTACGGTGTGGCCCGCTCGTCCAGCACCATCAAGCGAGCCTCGACCAGCGTCCTGCGTGCGCGGCGCCGCACCCGGCACAGTTCCACGCTGCAATCCAGGTGTACCTGCATGGCCCGGTGCGCTTGTCCCGCGGTCAATTCACCGGGATCGCGCGTGCAATTCGACAGAACCGAAAACAACTCCGTGCCATACATATCGATACTCCTGCGCTCCGATGGTTCGCTTTCGCTCGAAGTTAGCGATGCGTACGGGCTATCGGACCAGGATGCGCCGCCGTTCACGGAGGTTTTCCCGGCGCGTCGGGAGTTCGAAAACCGCTGGTCCGTAAGGCGTTTCGCACATTGACGAGATAAGTCGAGAAGGACAACGCCAGGTGGGCCGCCGACCCTGGCGTCCGGCATCGGCATCGAGCGACGCCGACGGTGCGCCGCGCTGCCGTGGCGGCACGCCCCTACCGCATCTTAGTAAGTTAGCCTAACCTTCCTTTGTGATGACGATGGGTGGACGCCGGCGCACTGCGCCGGGAAGGTCGGGAGGCGAGGTCAGATGACGGTCGAGGTCGCGCCGCCTGCGGCGGAAACGGGAAACCGGCCGCCCAAGGCGGTGGCGAAAGAACGCAAGCGGCAGGAGGCGCAAGCGCGCAAGGAGATCCTCGCGCCCGTGCGCGGCCCGCTGAACGTCGCGAGCATCGTGATGGCGGTCGCGTCGGTGTGCACGGTCGTGCCGTTCGTGCTGATCGTGGAGGCCTGTAGCGAACTGCTCGACGAGCAGGTGGACTCCGATCGGGTGTGGCGTCTGCTGACGATCGCGGTGCTGGTGCTCGTGGTGCGCGCCTTGCTCCAAGCCGGTGCGCTGACCTGGACGCATCTGCTCGACGGAAAGTATCAGCTCGATGTGCGCCGCGCGCTGGCGGACAAGCTGACCCGGGTGCCGCTGGGCTGGTTCGGCGACCGCAACTCCACCGAGGTGAAAAAGTACCTCCAGGACGATGTGGAGGCGCTGCACTATCTCGTGGCGCACGCCAGGCTGGAGTTCGTGGGTGCGCTCGTCGTCCCGCTCGTCACCCTCGGGTACCTGTTCGGCGTCGACTGGCGGCTCACCCTGGTACTGCTGATCCCGCTGGTGGTCTACGCCGTCGCGCTCAGCAGGATGATGGATCAGGACAGTCGTGACCGGCTCGCCATCTACACCCGGTGGGAGAATCGCGTTCAGGAGAGCACTGTCGAATTCGTCGACGGCATCCAGGTGGTGCGCGCCTTCGGTCAGGCGGGCAAGGCGCACACCGAATACCAGGAGGCGGTGGACGCCCAGGCCCGCGCCTTCGCCCGGTGGAAGACGCCCATGATCCGGTTGCAGGCGGTCTCCGACATCGTCATCACGCCGGTCTTCATGATGCTGGTGATCGTCCTGTCCGGGCTCGCCGCGGTCGGACTCGACTGGGTGGAACCGCTGGATGTGCTGCCGTTCCTGCTCGTCGGACTCGGTCTCGGCGGTTCGCTGCTCGGGCTCGGCTTCGGCGGGCAGGCATTGCGCGCGGCGGGCGCCGCCGCGGTGCGCCTGCACGAATTGCAGCAGACACCCGAGTTGGCGACCGGGACGGCGGCGGAATCGGGAGTGCGGGATCAGGCGGGAGTGGTCCGCTTCGAGTCGGTGACCTTCGGCTACCGCGAGGACCGCCAGGTGCTGCGCGGGATCGATCTCGAACTTGCCCCCGGCACCATCACCGCGCTGGTCGGGCCGAGCGGCTCCGGCAAATCCACGCTGGCCAAGCTGTTGCCCCGGTTCTACGACGTGACCGGAGGCCGGATCACGATCGGCGGCCGCGATATTCGCGACTACTCCACCGAGCAGTTGTATCGCACGGTCGGTTTCGTCTTCCAGGATGTCCGTCTGATTCGCGGCTCGATTCGGGACAACCTCGCGATGGCCAGGGCGGACGCCACCGACGACGAACTCGAGCGCGCCGCGCGGGCCGCGCAGATCCACGACAAGATCGTGTCGCTGCCGCGCGGCTACGACTCCGAGATCGGTGTCGACGCGACGCTTTCCGGCGGCGAAGCACAGCGGCTGTCGATCGCCCGCGCGCTGCTCGCCGACAGCCCCGTGCTCGTGCTCGACGAGGCAACCGCCTTCGCCGATCCCGAGTCCGAGGCCGCGGTGCAGGACGCGCTGGCGGCGCTGGTCGCCGGACGCACCGTCCTGGTGATCGCGCACCGCCTGCACACCATCACCGGCGTCGACCGAATCCTGGTGCTGGAGAACGGACTGCTGGTCGAACAGGGCGACCACCGGAGCCTGCGTGACGCGGGCGGCACCTATCAGCGTCTTTGGGAGATCAACGAGGCGGCGCTGGACGCGGTCGCGCTCGTCGAAAGCGAGGAGACTCGATGATTCGCAAGCTGCTCGGGCTCGTTCCCGCCGAATACGCGGGGCTCACGCCCACGTTGCTGGCGGTGATAATCGGGCAGGCGCTGAGCCAGTCCGTCGCCTACCTGCTGCTCGTCCCGGTGCTCGAGTCGTTGTTCGACGGCGACCTGGACCGGGCGTGGACGTGGGCGCTGCTGATGACGGTCGCCGTCGCGGCCATGGCGATCTTCGGTTACTTCCAGACCGCGGTGGGGTTGCGCATCGCGGTCGGCATGCAGCGCGGTCTCCAGACCAGGATCGGTGACCATCTCAACGCCTTGCCGCTCGGCTGGTTCGAGACCCGCAGCGCGGGTCCGCTGTCGCGAATGGCGGTGGAGAACGTGCGGGAAATCCAAGGCGCGGTGGCGTATCTGCTGGCCCGCGTGCTCAACGGCATCGTCGTTCCGCTCGGTGTCGCGGTGGGCATGCTGCTCATCGATTGGCGGATCTCGTTGGCGATGCTGCTGGCGGCCCCGGTGTTGTTCCTGGTGAACGGCCTGGCCTCGCGCGCCTACCGCAGCTCCGACGAACAGGCGCACGCCGCCGCGGCCGAGGCCGACGCCCGGGTGCTCGAATTCGCCCAGGCGCAACCGGTGCTGCGGGCCTTCGGCGCCGTCGGCGCGGGCAACCGGGCACTGGACGCGGCGCTGCGCAGGCAGCGGTCGGCGACCGCGCGCCAGGTGTTCACCGCCGTCCCGGGTTTGATCGTGTTCGCGCTGTCGGTGCAGGCGGTCTTCCTGGTGCTGGCCTATGTCGTGGTCGGCAGGGCTACCGGAGGGGCGATCTCGGCGGCCGCGGCGATCGCGCTGGTCGCGGTCAGTTCCCGGTTCATCGAACCGTTGAATCAGGCGGCCCAGCTGGGCAACGGGCTGCGCGCGGCGGCCGCCGCGGTCGGCCGGGTCGGCGATCTGCTGGCCGAACCCGTTCTGCCCGAGGCGCAGTCCCCGGTGACTCCGGGCGTGCCCTCGGTGGTCTTCGACAATGTGAGCTTCGGCTACCGTCCGGGCGAGCCGGTGCTCAGCGACGTGACCTTCAGTGTGCCGTCCGGTACCACGACGGCGATCGTCGGACCCAGCGGTGCGGGGAAGACCACCCTGCTGCGGCTGGCCGCCCGGTTCTACGACGTGGACTCCGGTCGCGTCGTGGTCGGCGAACACGATGTGCGCGAGCAGCCTTCGGCGACGCTGTTGAGCCAGCTGGCCCTGGTTTTCCAGAACGTCTACCTGTTCGATCGTTCGGTCGCCGACAACATCAGGATCGGCAAGCCGGAGGCGACCGACGCGGAGGTGTGGCGTGCCGCGCAGGCCGCCAGCGTGGACGAGATCGTCGAGCGTTTGCCCGAGGGGTTGGCCACGCCGGTCGGCGAGGGCGGCGCGGCGTTGTCCGGTGGTGAGCGGCAGCGGGTTTCGATAGCTCGGGCACTGCTCAAGGACGCCCCGATCGTGCTGCTGGACGAGGCGACCAGTGCGCTCGATCCGCACAGCGAGGCGGTGGTGGTGCGCGGTGTGCACGAAGTGACCAGGGGCAAGACGGTGATCGTCGTCGCGCATCGCCTGGCCACCATCGCGCACGCGGATCAGATCCTGTTCGTCGACGGCGGCCGGATCGTCGAACGCGGCACGCATGCCGAACTGCTGGCGCGCGGGGGTCGCTACGCCGACTTCTGGAACGAACGCTCCCGCGCCGCGGGGTGGCGTCTGGAACCCGCCGCGGTCTGACGGTCCGGATAGACCTCGCCGCCCGCTACCTCTGGCAGCGGGCGGCGTTGTCGTCTCGGGCCTCGGCGTGGACTACTTCCAGTAGGCCTGTGCCTTGATCGCCGTCTTGGGCAGGCCGTGGGTGTTCTTGAGGGTCTTCACGATCGAGCGGGTGGTGGAGAAGTCGCAGGCCACCCAGCCGAACGCGTCTTTGGCGCAGGTGATCTCCTGGGCCTGCTCCCGCAGCAGCCTGCCGTTGTCCACCCGCTGCAACCAGGTCACCTGATGATGCGGCTTGTTGCGAACGGGAAGCGTCCGATCGGATTCGTACTGCCATTCCAGCCAGACCCGGGCCGGGGCATCGCCGATGGCGTCGAGGAGCGAATTGATCGCGGGCAGCGAGGCGGTGTCGCCGAAGACGACGTATTCACTCGGCGGGGTCTCCGGCAGCTCGAACTTCGAGCCGAGCACGCTGGCGTCGAGCGGGTCGCCGACGGCGGCGTTCCTGGCCCAGTCCGCGGCCGGACCGTGGTGCAGGGCGAATTCCATCCAGAACCGGTCGCCCTCGGGATCGGGGTCGACGAGGGTGAACGCCCGGTGATGCAGCTTGTCGCTTCCCTCCTGGGGAATCCACACGCGAATCCACTGGGTGGGATGCACGGGATGTTCGGCCAGCAGCCCACCGGCATCGAAGCCGAGTCGTACGAATTTGTCCGTAACCTCTTCGGTCGATGTCACAGTGAGCCGGTAGTCCTTGCCGCCCCACGCCTTGACCACGACGCCGCTGAATCCTCTGCTCATGCAACTGAGGTTAGCCTAAGAATACTTGGCGGTCACGCCGTAGGACGCATTCGGTCCGAAACGCGGAAGTGCCCCGCATGACGCGGGGCACTTCGCCTGTCGCGGTGAGTGTTCAGCAGCCCGTGCCGACGAAGTTGCCGATGTTGCACACCGACTCCTGGGTCAGCTTCCAGGTGCCGTCGACCTGCCGCCAGGACAGGTCGAAGTACCACGGTTCGTAGCCCTCGGTCGAGGTCAGGAGTTTGGCGCGGAGCAGGTCGCCGTCGTTGGTCACCGGGCCGACGACATCCCACCGCCAGCTCGCGGGGGCGACCGCGATCAGCGCCGCGGCGCGATCGAAGGCGGGCAGGCCCGCCTCGCCGGTCTCCAGTTCGGCGGCCCTGGCCGCGCGCGAGGCCCCCGCGTTGAAGAGGATGGCCACCTTGGCGCGCAGCTCGCCGGTGCCGGGCGCTTTGGTGTGCAGGGGGGTGACGAGCGGGGCGGCCTGGGCGACCGTGGTGGTGGCGACCGTACCGAGGGCGCCGGTCAGGACCGAGGCGGCAACCGCGAGCGCGCCGAGGGTCTTTCGGCTGATTCCGATCATCTGTTCTTTCCAATCATTCGGGTGTGCGCTCACCCATGGCCGAGTCGAGCGCGCGCCTTCACTGTAAGGTAAGCCTATGCAAACATAGACGCGCAGGTTCGGTCGATGTGGGCGTGCCCACGGGTGCGGCGCGAGTCGAGAGTGGGAGTAGCAGTGGGAACGCTTGTTGTCATCGGTGCGGGTCCGAAGGCGTTGGCGGTGGCGGCCAAGGCGCATGTTCTGCGCGAACTCGGGCTGCCAGCGCCGCGCGTCGTAGTGGTGGAAGCCCAGGCGGTAGGCGCCAATTGGCTGCCGAGCGGTGGCTGGACCGACGGGCAGCATCGGCTCGGCACCAGTCCGGAGAAGGACATCGGCTTCCCCTATCACTCCACCTGGGCGCGGGGTCGCAACCGGGCCATCAACGAGGCCATGATGGCCTACAGCTGGACCTCTTTCCTGATCGATCAGGGCACCTACGCCGAGTGGATCGACCGCGGCAGGCCGAGTCCCCAGCATCATGTCTGGGCGAAGTACCTGCAGTGGATCGCTCGGGCGATCGATCTCGAAATCGTCCTCGGCACAGTGCGGTCCATCGCGGCCGCGGCCGAAGGGTGGCAGGTCACCGCGGTCGACGGCGCGGGCGACGCGACCGAGATCGAGGCCGACGGTCTCATGATCACCGGGCCGGGCCGCAGTGCGAAAGCGCTGGCCAAGCATCCCAAGGTGCTGAGCATCGCGGAATTCTGGGATCTGGCGGGCAAGCGCAGCCTTCCCGTCGCCTCCCGGGTCGCCGTGATCGGCGGCGGCGAGACCGCGGGTTCGGCGCTGGACGAACTGATCCGCCACGGCATGCTGTCGATCTCGGTGATCTCGCCGATGGCGACGATCTACACCCGTGGCGAGAGCTATTTCGAGAACTCCCTTTTCAGCGATCCGATCAAGTGGGGGTCGCTGAGTATCGACGAGCGCAGGGATGTCATCAGGCGGACCGACCGCGGGGTGTTCTCGGTCCGGGTGCAGGAGAGTCTGCTCGCCGACAACCGCGTGCATCACATGCAGGGCCGGGTGGTGCGGGTGGCGGATCAGGACGGCGCCGTCGCGCTGACGTTGCGCAACGAGATGCGCCCGGATCAGGTGCACACCGCCGACCTGGTGATCGACGCGACCGGCGGCCGGCCGCTGTGGTTCCTCGAGTTGTTCGACGCGAATGCCGCGGACCTGCTCGAGCTCGCGGTCGGCGGCGAACTGACCCAGGCTCGGATCGAGACCTCCATCGGTTACGACCTCGCGGTGTCGGGCCTGGACAGCAAGTTGTACCTGCCGAATCTGGCGGCCCTCGCCCAGGGGCCGGGCTTCCCGAATCTCAGCTGCCTGGGGGCGCTTTCGGACCGGGTGCTGCAAACGGCGACGGTCCGGCAGGCCGCGGCGCGCCGCGCGGCCCCGGCATTGCCGGTCGAGTGATCAGGTCGGCCCGCACGCCCAGTCGACATAGGCTAGGCTAACCTTGGTAATTTGAGGGAAGGTTTTCGGTTCATGCGTATCGTGTCGTTCGGTTTCCAGACGTGGGGGCGCAAGACATTGCAAGCCCTGATCGACTCGGAACACGAGGTGGTGCTCGCGGTCACGCATCCGGCGAGCGAGCAGTCCTACAAGGCGATCTTCTCGGATTCGGTCGAGGAACTGGCGCGCGAACACGGGATTCCGGTGCACCTCACCGAACGGGCGGACGCGGCGACCATCGATCTCGTCAAGCGGGCCGAACCGGATGTCATCGTGGTGAACAGCTGGTACACCTGGATGCCCGCGGAACTGTACAACCTGCCGCCGCACGGCACCCTGAACCTGCACGATTCGCTGCTGCCGAAGTTCACCGGCTTCTCCCCGGTGCTGTGGGCGCTGATCAGCGGCGCCACCGAAACCGGCCTGACCGTGCACCGCATGGACGAGGGCTTGGACACCGGCGACATCCTCGTGCAGCGCTCGATTCCCATCGGCCCCACCGACACCGGTACCGATCTGGTGCTGCGCGGGATGGAGCTGATTCCCGGCGCGCTCGGCGAGGCGCTGGCCGCGCTGGATTCCGGCACCGCGGTGTGGCGGCCGCAGAACAAGGCCGAGCGCACCTACTTCCACAAGCGCTCCGAGCGTGACAGCCGGATCGATTGGACTTGGCAGGCGGAGGATCTGGAGCGTTTCGTGCGCGCGCTCTCCGCGCCGTATCCCCGCGCGTTCACCCACTACCGCGGCGAGCGCGTCGAGGTACTGGCCGCGCGGGTCTCCGAAGCGCGCTACGGCGGCACGCCGGGCCGCGTCATCGTGCAGGAGGGCGGCGGCGCGGTGGTGACGGGAGCCGACGCCCACCGCGGCGCCAACCGCGCGCTGGTGATCACCCGGGTGCGCACCGCGGCGGGCGTCGAACACGACGGAGCCGAGTTCTTCGCGCGCGGCGGTTATCTCACCGATCAGTGACCTGATCGCTCGACCACCGCCGGTCCGGCAGGCCCGGACCGCAAGCCCGACAGCACGATTCGAAGGACGGACATGGCAGACGACATTCTCGAGCGCCGCAAGCAGCTACTACAGAGACGTTTGCGCGAGCAGGGTGTGCAGGCGTCGCCGCGGGAGCAGGCCGTACCGGCCCGACGCGCAGGCGAGCCGAGCGCGCTGTCGGCGGCCCAGCAGCGGATGTGGTTCATCCAGCGGCTCGATCCGCACGACACCACGCTGAACGTCTGCGTGGCCTACCGGCTCGACGGATTGGAAGATCCGCAGCGGTTGCAGGCCGCGTTCGCGACCGTCGTCGCCAGGCACGAGGTGCTGCGCACCACCTATCACGCCGGTGAAGACGGCCGGCCGTACCAGGTCTCGCGCGACGATGCCGCGCTCACCTGGCAGCGGCACGACCTCACCGATCTGCCCGACAGCGTCCGGGAGCGGCGGGTCGAGGTCCTCGCGCGGCGCGAATTCGCCCGCCCCTTCGACCTGTCCGCCGATCTGCCGTTGCGGCCGACGCTGATCCGGGTCGGCGCGCAGGCCTACGTGCTCGTCCTCGTGGTCCACCACATCGGGTGGGACGACGACTCGTGGCCGGTGTTCTTCACCGAATTGAACGCGGCCTACCGCGGCGCGGCCGCCCTGCCCGAGGTCGCGGCGCAGTACGTCGACGTCGAAGTGCTCGGGCGATCCGAAGCCGACGACAGCGCGGGCCTGGAATTCTGGCGCGACGCGCTGACCCCCCTGCCGGAACGGCTGGAACTGCCGAGCAGGCGGGCGGGCGGAGCCGGTGCCAAGAACGCCGACCGTGTGGTGCGCGAGCTCCCCGAGGAGCTGATGCGACTGGTGGCGTCCACCGGACGCGCGCACTCGGCGACCCCGTCCATGGTGCTGCTCGCGGGTTTCCAAGCGCTGGTGCATCGCTACACCGCGGCCACGGATTTCCTGGTTTCCATGCCGGTGACCAACCGGCGCGACGCCAAGGCGGAGGCGCTGATCGGATATTTCGGCAACACGCTGCTGATCCGCGCGATGCCGCGTGGCGCGGAGACCTTCGCCGCGCTGCTGGACCGGACGCGGGAGACGGTGGTCGGCGCGCTCACCCACCAGGACGTCGGCGTCGATCGCGTGATCCAGGCGGTGGGCCCCGAGCGGGTGGCGGGCAGCGACGCCATGGCGCAGCTGGTGCAGGTCAGCTTCAGCGTGCGCGGCGCGGCCAACGGATTCGACCTGCCGGGTATCGAAGCGAGCGAACTGGACCTGGGCAGCGTCACCGCGCAGGAGCCGCTGGGGCTGATGGTCGTGCAGGACGGCGCGGGCGCGCGCGTGGAGGCCACCTACCAGGTGGACGAACTCGAACGGTCGCTGGTCGTCCAACTGCTCGACCACTACGTGCAGCTGCTCGACAGCGCGCTGCGCGATCCCGCGCGGCTGATCCGCGATCTGGACCTGCTGGGTGCGGCCGAACGCAACCATCTGCTCGCGCTCTCGCACGGCACGCTGGTGGACGAGCAGCCGACCACCATGATCGCCATGTTCGAACGGCAGGTCGGCGCGACGCCGGAGCACGTCGCGATGGCCTCCGACGAGGTCGAGCTGTCCTACCGCGCCCTCAACGAACGCGCGAACCGGTTGGCGCACTGGCTGATCCGGCAGGGTGTCGGCCCCGAAGACCTGGTCGCGCTGCGCATGGCCACCTCGGTCGAATTCGTGGTCGCGATCCTGGCGGTGCAGAAGGCGGGCGCGGCGTACCTGCCCATCGATCCCGCCTATCCGGCCGAGCGGACCGAGTACCTGCTCGACGACGCCCGTCCCAAGCTCACCCTGGACATGGTGACGGTGTCCGCGGCCGAACAGGAAGCGGCGGCACTGCCCGAGCGCGACCCGGTCGACGCCGACCGCACTGCGCCGCTGCACCCGTCCAACACCGCCTACGTCATCTACACCTCCGGCTCCACCGGCAAGCCGAAAGGCGTTCCGGTGCCGCACGAGGCGATCGCCGAGCACCTGTCGGGCTTCAACGCGGAGTGGGATCTCACCCCGCAGGACCGGGTGTTGCAGTCGACCTCGGTGAGTTTCGACGCCTCCCTGCTCGACATCTTCGTCACGCTCACCGCCGGTGCCCGCGTGGTGATCCCGAAGCCGAACGCCTACCGCGACATTCCCTACGTCGCGGATCTGGTCACCCGGCACGGCGTCACGGTGCTGCACATGGTGCCGTCGATGCTGGCCACCTTCCTCGTGCTGCCCGAGGTGAACGACTGGCGCACGCTGCGGCGCGTCCCGGTCGGCGGCGAGGCGCTCGCGGGCGAGGTGGCCGACCGGTTCGCCGACCGGTTCGACGCCGAACTGCGCAACCACTACGGCCCCACCGAGGCGGTGGTGTGTTCGGCGCACATGGAGGTCGAAGGCCCGCAGGGCAACGGCATCGTGCCGATCGGGCTGCCGAACCGCAACGTGTACCTCTACCTGCTCGACGACGCCATGCAGCTGGTGCCTTCGGGAGTGGTGGGCGAGATCTACCTCGGCGGACGCCAGCTCGCCCGCGGGTACCTGCACCGGCCGGGCCTGACCGCGGAACGCTTCGTCGCCGATCCCTTCCTGCCGGGCGGGCGGCTCTACCGCACCGGCGACCTGGCCCGCCGCAACGCCGCGGGGGAGATCGAATTCATCGGCCGCGCCGACGAACAGGTCAAGGTGCGCGGGCACCGGATCGAACTCGGCGAGGTGGAGGCCACCGTCACCGACCATCCGGCGGTCGCGCACTGCGTGGTGATCGTCGCGGAGCACGAGATGCTCGGTCCGGTCCTGGCCGCCTACGTCGTGCCGGTTCCGGGGGCCGAGGTCGATCTGGACGAGGTCCGCGCGCATGTCGCGGCGACGCTGCCGGAGTACATGGTCCCCTCGGCCTTCGCGGTCATCGATGAGGTGCCGCTCACCGCGCACGGCAAGCTGGACAAGCGAGCGCTGCCCGCGCCCGCGTTCGCCGAGGCCCGCGCGTACCGGGAGCCGCGGACGCCGACCGAGGCCCGCATCGCCGGACTGTTCGCCACGCTGTTCACCCGCGAGCGGGTCGGCGCCGACGACTCGTTCTTCGAACTCGGCGGCCATTCGCTGCTCGCGGCGCGGCTGATCACCATGATCCGCGCCGAGTTCGGCATCGAGATCGATATGCGCGTCCCGTTCGACAAGCCGACCGTCACCGCGCTGGCCGCCCATCTGGTCGCCGCGTTCCGCGACGAGTTCGACATCGACCTCGACGAGGTCGACGCGTTCGACGAGGACGAGGCCGCCGAGCCCGCGCCGGTGGTCGAAGCGCGCGCGTCGAAACCCGAATTGGTGCGCAGGCAACGGCCGGAACGTATCCCGCTGTCCTACTCCCAGCGGGTCTACTGGCTCCAGCGCCGGCTCGAGGGCGCGATCGACGGCGAGAACGTCAGCTACCCGGTCCGCTTCGACGGCCCGCTCGACGTGGACGCGCTGCGGGCCGCCATCGATGACGTGGTCGCCCGGCACGAATCGCTGCGGACCACCTTCCCCGAATACGAGGGGACGCCGTACCAGCTGGTGGCTGATCCCGCGCCGGTGCCGGTTCCGCTCGTGGACATCAGCGCGGCGGACGATGTCGACGCCCGGTTGGCCGAGGAACTGGCCGCGGACTGGGATTACGTCTTCGATCTCGCGGCGGAGCCCATGGTGCGGCTGCGGGTGCTGCGACTGGACGCGAGTACGCATGTGCTGTCCATCCTGATG
Organism: Nocardia barduliensis; assembly: GCF_013315795.1. Taxonomy (GTDB): domain Bacteria; phylum Actinomycetota; class Actinomycetes; order Mycobacteriales; family Mycobacteriaceae; genus Nocardia; species Nocardia barduliensis. Next base: position 21,957 of record NZ_JABLTE010000028.1, on the reverse strand, counting down.
CACCACATCATCGCCGACATGCGGTCGTGCCAGATCTTCCTGGACGATCTGACCGCCGCCTACCGCGCCCGATCGAACGGGGCCGCGCCGGACTGGGCCGAATTGCCCATCCAGTTCGCCGATTTCGCGATCTGGCAGCGGGAGATCTTCGACCGCGGCCCCAACCGCGAGGTCAGTGCCTACGGACAGGCGCAGCTGGACTACTGGCGCAAGACGCTCGACGGTCTGCCCGACGAGATCGCCGTCGCCCACGACCACCCGCGTCCGCCCGTGCTCGGCCGTAACGGACTCAGCGCGGCCCGGGTGCTGCCCGCGGCGACCTGGAACCAGCTGCGGGCCAGGGCCGAGGAGGTCGGCGCGACCGAATTCATGCTCTGCCAGGCGGTCAGCGCCGCGGTGGTCAATATCCTCGGCGGTGGCGAGGACGTGGCGATCGGCGCGGCGGTGGCCAACCGGATCGGCCAGACCACCGACGAACTCGTCGGCCTGTTCGCCAACGTGGTGGTGATGCGCCACAACGTGTCGGGCAATCCGACGCCGCGCACCATGCTCGAGCGCGTGCGCCATGCGGCGCTCGACGCGATCAGTCACCAGGGCGTGCCCTTCGAGCGTCTGGTGGAGTCGCTGAATCCGGCCCGCTCGCTGTCGCGTAATCCGTTGTTCCAGGTGATGATGCACTTCCGGCACCGCCCCGTGCCCGTGCCCTTCACGGCCGACGGCTCGACCATGCTCACCGGCATCGCCGGGTACTACGACGTCTCCTTCATGGACTTCCACCTCGACTACTCGGTGGACACCAACGGTGACCTCGTCGCCCGGGTGGTGGTCAATCCGGATCTGTACCTCGCGGAGACCGGAGAGATCTTCGCCGACGTGCTGGTTGGTGTGCTGCGCGCCTTCGCCGAACAGCCCGATCTGGCCTTCGGCGAGCTCGACGTCCTGCCGGAGGGCTGGGACACCAGCCGCTCGGTGGTCCGGCACGCCGCGGCGCCCGCGCTCGAATCCGGGTACGTGGCACCGGAGACCGAGACCGAGCGCACGTTGGCGGCGATCCTGGAGGAACTGCTCGACATCACCGAGGTCGGCCGCGAGGACGGGTTCTTCGGCCTCGGCGGTGACAGCGTCATCGCCATCAAGTGGGCGGCCCGAGCCGCGGAGGCCGGTCTGCCGTTGAGCCCGCAGATGATCTTCGAGTACTTCACGATCGCGGAATTGGCCGCGGCGGTGGACGAGGCCATCGCGAATCCGCCCGCGATATCGCCCGACGACGCGGTAGAAGAGCAGGAGCACGCGCCGATGTCCGCCTCCGGGCTCGACGCCGACGCCCTGGCCGCGCTCCAGAGTTCGTGGGCGGCGCAACGCTGATCGCGCTGTCGCGGCAAGGATCTCGACCGCCCCTCGCTCCCACGGTCACCCGTGTGGGGCGAGGGGCGGTGGGGTCTCCGGAGACATGCGCACGGTTGGCATTAGGTAAGCCAAACCACATCTCTATATCTCGGCGGCGGTGTGGGTTACCATCACTTTCGAGTTAGGCAAGCCTTGCCTTGTGGCGAGGCGGAAGCCGTATCGACGACAGCCGCGGCGCGCGGGCATCCACGGGTGCCGCGAGCAATCCGTGGCGTCGGCGATACGCCGCTGGTGGACGCCGGAATTCCGGGCGGAACGACGCGGCGAAGGCAGCGAGGCAGGAGAACGGGTATGAGTGAGGCCATTGCGGAGATCGAAGATGTGCTGGCGCTCAGCCCATTGCAGGAGGGGCTGTTCTCGCTGTCCCAGCTGACCGGCGCCGGGCAGGATGTGTACACGATCCCGTTCGTCGTCGACATCGACGGCCCGCTGGACGCCGCACTGCTGCGCCGCTGCCTCGAGACGCTGCTGCGCCGTCACCCGAATCTGCGCGCGGTGTTCTGGGATCGCGACGTGCCCAAGCCGGTCCAGATCGTGCCGCGCCGGGTCGAACTGCCGTGGACCGAACGCGCCGCGCGGCCGGAGGAACTGGACGACGTCGAAGCCGAGGAACTGGCCCGCCCGTTCGACCTCGGCAAGGGACCGTCGCTGCGCGCCACGCTCGTGACGCTGCCGCCGGGCGAGGACGGCGCCGCACGGTGGCGGTTGATCATGACGATCCACCACATCCTGCTGGACGGCTGGTCGCTCGGCTTGCTGTTCGGAGAGCTGCGCGCGCTGTATCTGGCCGGGGGATCGGCGGACGCGCTTCCCGGGGTGCGGCCCTACCGGGACTACATCGGCTGGCTCGGCGCCAAGGACATGTCGGCGGCGCAGCGTTGGTGGGGCGAGCAATTGGCCGGACTCAGCGGCCCGCTGATGATCGCCGACGGCGGAACCAGCATGGGACTCGCCCGGGGAGCGACGTCGGCGACTGCCGAGGTCACCCGGTTCATCCTGGCCGCGGACGAGACCGCGCGACTGCGTGGCTGGGCGCGACAGCACGGACTGACGCTGAATTCCGTCGTGCAGTTCGCCTGGACGATCCTGCTGTCGCGGCTGACCGATCGCCGCGACGTCGTCTACGGCACCATCGTGACCGGTCGTCCGGAGCAGATCTCAGGCGTGGAACGCATGATCGGCCTGTTCCTGAACACCATCCCGGTGGTGTTCAGCACGGATCCGGCGGCGTCGGTGGCGGCCGAATGCGCACGGTTGCAACGGGAGTCGGCGGCCATGCGCGACGTCGGCTACCTGAGTCTGTCGTCGGTGCAGCGTGCGGCCGGATACAGCGCGCTGTTCGACACCATGTTCGTGTTCCAGAACGCGCCCATGGAGGACGCGGTCGGCGCGAACACCGTGGGTGAGGTCACCTTCCGCCCGCTGATGGCCAAGAACCTGACGCACTACCCGCTCACCGTGGTCTCGCACGTCCACGGTGCCGAACTGGCCGTCGTCGTCGAGGCCGTGCGGGAATCGGTGCCGTATCTGCCCGACGACATCGGCGCGGCCATGCTCGCCGTGCTGCGGCGCCTGCCCGACTCGACGGATCTGCGCACCGATGACCTGGACGTGCTGCCTGATGCGGCGCGCGCCGAGGCCCGCCTGTTCGAAACCGCCCCCGAAGTGCCCGAATACGACCGAGCGGCGACAGTTTTCGACTTGTTCGAGCGTCAGGTGAGCGCCACCCCCGACGCGGTCGCGCTCACCACCGACACCTCCGCGCTGACCTATCGGGAGCTGTCCGAACGGGCGAAGGGACTGGCCGGTGCGCTACTCGCGCGCGGTGTCGGACCGGAAGACGTCGTAGCCGTTCATCTGCCGCGCGGTGAGCGCGCGATCATCGCGGTGCTCGCCACGCTCGCCGCGGGCGCGGCCTATGTGCCGGTCGACGTCACGCTGCCCGCGGCGCGTGTGGAATCCATCCTCCGGCAGGCCGATCCGAAGCTGATACTCGTCAGTGACGGCCACGGCGCCGATCTGGACCCGGCGATCGTGCTGGACCTGGACGATCCCGATCTCGCCGGACGCGTTGCCGCCGAACTGCCCGCGGTCGTGCGGAACCCGGCCCGCAGCGCCTACGTCATCTTCACCTCGGGCTCGACCGGCGAACCCAAGGGTGTGGTCAATTCTCATGCCGCCCTTGTCGCGTACTTCGCCGACCACCGGGAACGGGTGTACCGGCCCGCGGTGCGGAGGCTGGGGCGTCCACTGCGGATCGCGCACGCCTGGTCGCTGAGCTTCGACGCCTCGTGGCAGCCGATGGTCGGATTGCTCGACGGCCACGGTCTGCACCTGTTCGACGACGCGGCCATGCGCGACGCGCAGCGCTTGGTGGACGGCATGCGGCGGCACGGCATCGACATGATCGATACCACCCCCTCGATGTTCCGGCAGCTGGTGGCCGCCGGATTACTCGACCGGCCGCCCGCCGTGCTCGCCCTCGGCGGCGAGGCCATCGATACGCAGCTGTGGGAGCGCCTGCGCGGCCTGCCCGACGTGGCCGTGCACAACTGCTACGGGCCGACCGAGACCACCGTCGAAGCGGTGGTCGCCGACGTCACCGCGCCCGGCGCCCCGGGCCTCGATGTGCCGACGATCGGCAGGCCGACCGCGGGAACAACGGCGTACGTCCTGGATTCCAGGCTCCGCCCGGTGCCGGTCGGCGTGGTCGGTGAGTTGTATCTCGCCGGTCCGCAGCTGGCTCGCGGCTATGTCGGCCGCTCCGGCGGCACCGCCGCGCGTTTCGTCGCCGACCCCTTCGCCGGGGGCAGGCGGATGTACCGCACCGGCGACCTGGTGCGCAGGCTGCCCGGCGGCAACCTCGGCTACCTGGGGCGTGCCGATGACCAGGTGAAGATCCGCGGCTACCGCATCGAGATCGGCGAGGTCGAAACGGCTCTGCGGACCCTGCCGGGGATCGCCGCCGCGGCTGCGACCGTGGTGCGCCGCGGTGACGCGGTGACGCTGGTGGGCTTCGTGGTGAGCGAACCGGGCCGCGCCGCCGATCCGGTCGCGCTGCGGTCGGCGCTGGCCGATCGCCTGCCCGCGTACATGATTCCCGCGCGGCTGGTGGTGCTGCCGCGGCTTCCGGTGAACGCCAACGGCAAACTCGACGTGCGCGAACTCGCCGCGCTCGCCGAGCGTTCGCTCGCGGGGGAGGGCGCCGCGGCCTCCCCCGAGCCGGCCACGGCGACCGAACGGGCCCTCACGACGGTGCTCACCGAGGTGTTCGACGGCCGCGCGCCCGGTGTGGCGGAGGACTTCTTCGCCCTCGGTATGGACAGCATCGTCGCGATCTCGCTGGTGAACAAGGCGCGCAGGCACGGCATCGCGATCGACGTGCGCATGGTGCTCGCGGCCCCGACGATCCGCGATCTCGCCGCCGCGATCGACAGCCGGGCGGGCGAGGTGTCGGCGCGGGTGCCGAGCGGAGACGACTACGGACCGGTACTGCCGTTGCCCATCGTCTCGTGGATGCACCGGCAGCCCCGATACCGGCGGCTGGCCCAGCACGTGCTGCTCGCCCTGCCCGACGGCATATCCGGTCCGGACCTCGAAGCGGTGCTGCAGGCGGTGCTGGACGGGCACGACACGCTGCGCTCCCGGCTGGACGAGACCGCGGACGGCCCGCGCCTCGTCACCCGCGAACCAGGATGCGTGTCCGCGTCGGACGTGCTCACCAAGCGCGAATTCGACCACGCGTCGGAGACTTTCGACGCCGTACTGGCCTCGGCAAGCCGCCTCGCGATCGACGATCTCGACCCGGCCGCCGGGGAGATGGTGCGCGCGGTGTGGTTCCCGGGCGCTCCCGGTGGTGACATCCTCTTCCTCGCCGTGCACCACCTCGCGGTGGACGTGGTGTCCTGGGGCATCCTGCTGGCCGATATGGCCGCGGCGTGGGACCAGGTCGTCGCCGGCGCGGTGCCGAAGGCGATCGCCGAACCCACCTCCTACCGGCGCTGGTGTCAGCTGATGTGGGAGCGGGCCGAGCAGCCGGAGGTGCTCGCCCAGCGCGACTACTGGGTCGAGCAGGTGAGTGGTCCCGATCCGGCCGTCGGCCTGCGCAAACCGCTTCCCACCGATACCTGGTCGTCGCTGCGGCTCACGTCGGCGACCGTTCCCTCATCGACCACCGCGCACATCCTCACCACCCTGACCAGGGCCGACGGCGTGCGGGAGTTCCTGCTGTCGGCATTGACGATGACGCTGGTGTCCTGGCGGCGCGAGCGCGGCCAGGATCACCACGGGGGAACGCTCATCGGGCTGGAGAGCCATGGCAGGGCCGACGCGGTCGTGGGGGCGGACACCTCCGGCACCGTCGGCTGGTTCTCGGCCACCTACCCGGTTCGGCTCGGCGCGGGTGCGAACGCGATCGACGTGCAGCGGGCGCAGGAGCAACCGGCGCTGGCCCGCACGCTGCTGGATTCCGTTGCCGCGCACATCGCGTCGGTACCGGAACAGGGACTCGATTTCGGACTGCTGCAGTCGGTGCTCGCGGTCCCGGAGTTGTCCGGTACGCCCGAACCCCAGGTGGAGTTCAACTACTTGGGTCGGGTTGACCTCGGTGGGCAGACCGACCGCACGTGGTCGATGATCACCGATCCGGCGCTGGCCGCGGCCGTGCCGATCGCCCCGGAACCCGATCTGCCGCTGCGCTATGGCCTCGGCTTGATCGCCGCGGTCCACACCACCGAGGACGGACCGCAGCTGAGGGTCACCTGGCGCTGGAGTGCGGCGCTGTTCACACAGTCCGATATCGACCGCTTGGCCGAGCTCTGGGATCGCAGCGTGGCGGTACTGGTGGCCGCGCTCGATCGGTACGCACCATAAAGTTATGGTAGCCTTACCTAAGATATAGCCGATAACTGCTGCGTTGCACCATGTATCGAACGGATCGCGGGTTTGCTTCCGCTGGAGTTGTCGGCGGGAGTTTCGAAAGTGGGTAGCACTATGCAGCACAAACCGGGATGGATCAGAAAGTTTCACAAGCCGGATTCGCCCGAGCGGCTGCCATTGTTGATCTTTCCGCACGCCGGTGCGGGAGCGTCCGCGTATCGCACTCTCTCCAAAGCGTTCAGCGCGCATTACGACGTCATCATCTTCCAATATCCCGGACGTCAGGATCGCGCGGGCGAACCGGCTTTGACCTCGCTTCAGGATATCGCCGCGGGCGCTTTCGCGGAATTTCGGTTGTCGCCCTACAACCGTGACGCGCCGATCGTCGTATTCGGGCACAGCATGGGCGCGCTCGTCTCCTTCGAATTCGTCCGGCTCGCGCTCGCCGCCGGCGTAGACGTACGGCAGCTGACGGTTTCGGCGGCGGTGGCGCCGTCGCGGGCCGAATATCGCAAGCCGACACCGGAAGACGACGACGAACTGCTCGACCACCTCGTCATGCTCGAGGGCATCAATTCCGACGTGCTCGCCAGCCGGGAGATCATGCGGCTCTCGCTACCTGCCATCAAGGCCGATCACAAGGCCTCCGAGGCGTACCGGTGCCCGGAGACGGCGCGGGTCGCCACCCGGATCCACGCGATCGGCGGTGACCGCGACCCCATCGTCTCGATGGCGGACCTGCACGGCTGGCACCGCCACGGCGACGACGTCGAGGTCACGATGTTCGAGGGCGGGCACTTCTATCTGAACAACCACGTCCCAGCCATCGCGGAATTGCTTGCCCAGCAAGCGCATCCCGCACCGGCGGTATGAAATACGAGGATCAGCGGTGACATCAGCAACGGCGCAGGACGTCGATCACATCGTCATTTCCGGAATGGCCGTCGAGGCGCCGGGCGGAATCGACAGTCCCGGATCGTTCTGGTCCGCGCTGGAAGCGTCGAAGGAATTGGTCGGACGGTTTCCGCGCGACCGCGGCTGGCCGATCGAGGATTTGCTGTCGTTATCGCAACTCGACGGCTGGAGCAACGTCTGCGATGCGGGCGGATTCCTCGACGACGCAGCGGAATTCGACCCCGCCTTCTTCGGCATCGGCCAGCGGGAGGCGATCGCGACGGATCCACAGCAGCGAGTCGCACTGCGCGTCGCATGGCGGGCGCTGGAGAATACGGGTTTGAATCCGGGTGCGCTCGGCGGCGAGGACGCCGGATGTTTCATCGGCTGCTCGCCGATGGAATACGGCCCGCGGGCTTCGGAGGTCAACGAATACAGCGGAGTCCGGACCATCGGTTATGGATTGCTGAGTGTCGCTGGGCGCGTGTCGCATTGCTTCGGCCTGACCGGGCCGTCGATGACCGTCGACGCCGCGTGCGCCTCCTCGCTGACCGCGGTTCATCTCGCCGCGGCCGCGGTGCGCGACGGGGATTGCGAATGGGCGCTGGCCGGTGCGGTGTGCGTCATGGGGTCACCGATGGCGTTCTACGAATTCGCCAAGCAGAACGCGCTGTCGACCGATGGTCACTGCCGGTCCTACTCCGATGACGCCACCGGCACGCTGTGGGGCGAGGGCGCGGGCATAGTCATCGTCGAACGCGAATCGCGCGCACGGCGACTCGGGCATCGCGTCTACGGCCGCCTGCTCGCCTCCAACCACAACCACAACGGCAAGGGAAAGCCGATCCTGGTGCCGCGCACCGACGCTCAGGAACGGCTGATCCGCAAGACCATCGCGAAGTCGGGTATCGACCCGGCCGACGTGGGCATGATCGAGGGACACGGCACCGCCACCCGCGCGGGCGATCCCGTCGAACTGCGCGCACTCCAGAACACCTACGGCGCCGCGGGTTCCGGACCACTGCTCGGTTCGGTGAAATCCAACGCCGGTCACGCGCAGGCCGCCGCGGGAATGCTGGGCCTGATCAAGCTGCTCCTCGCGGGCAGGCACGGACGAATCCCGGCGACCCTGTTCGCCGACAAGCCCACCAGCCGGGTGGATTGGGACCGGTCGAGTCTGCGCCTGGCCACCGAGCTACAGCCATGGGAACCGAAGAACGGCGTCCGCTACGGGGCGGTGTCCTCGTTCGGTGCGGGGGGTTCCAACGCGCACGCGATCATCGCGATGCCCGTTCACGAGGAGAACGACGATGTCTAGCTATCGACTGCCCGACGGGTCCATTCCGGTTCTCCTGTCCGCGGATACGCCCGCTACGCTGCGCGAAGAAGCCGCCTCCATCCTCTCCTACGTCTCGGATCGCCCCGCCGTCACCGCCGAGCGTGTGGCGGACATGCTGTTGCGCACGCGGGTCGCGCGGCGGCACCGCGCCCTGCTGATGGTGACCGGCCGCGACGATCTCGACGCGGCGCTGACGGCGGTGCGCGACGGATACGACCACCCGGCCGTGGTCGCCACCGCCGAGCCCGCCGCGGCGCGCAAGCTCGCCTATGTGCTCCCCGGCCAGGGCAGCCAGCGCCCGGGCATGGGCAAACTCTTCTACGACCGGGTGCAGGCGTTCCGCGCCGAGGTCGATCGCTGCGACGCGATCTTCCGTGACCTGTTCGGCGAATCTCCGCTGCCCTACCTGCTCGACGCCGACGCCGAAGCCGACGACAACGCCAGAATCGTCCAGCCCGCGCTGTTCATGCAGATGGTCGGTCTCGGCGCGCTGTGGCGCTCGGTCGGCATCGAGCCCGACGTCACGATCGGGCACAGCCAAGGGGAGATCGCCGCCGCCTACCTGTCCGGGACGATGACCCTCGCCGACGCGATCGTCGTCGTCGGTACCAGGGCGCGGGCCGTCGACCAGATCGCCTCCGACCGCTACGCCATGGCGGTTGCCGCGGCCGACCGCGACGAGTGCGAGGACGTGCTGGCGCGTCGGTCCGGGTGGGCGCAGGTCTCGGTGGTGAACTCGCCCCGCATGGTGGGGATCTCCGGTGACCGGGACACCGTGCAGGCGGTCGTGGACGTGCTCGCCGAACGCGGCCGGTTCGCCCGGGTGATCCGGGTCCGCTACCCCGCGCACACCAGTCTGCTCAACGAGTTCCGCGACGTGATCCGCGACGCCGTGCACAGCAGGCTGGACAATGCCCGCTTCCTCGACTCGGAGATCGCCTGTCTCGGCGCGACGCTCGGTGATGCGATCACCTCCGACCTGCCGGTCGACGAGTACTGGTTCTGGAATCTGCGCAACCCGGTCCGCTTCGACCGCGCCGTAGCGGCCGCGGTCGAGCGGGAGGTCGACACCTTCGTCGAACTCGCCGAACACCCGACATTGCAGCTGGCCGTCGAGGAGAACCTCGCCGAATTCGCGTCCGATCGCGCCACTACGGTGCGCGGGACGTCGAGCCGCACGGCAACCGATCTGAGCGAATTCACCAGGAATCTCGCGGTTCTCGCGGTCAACGACCTGAACTACCGCTGGGAGAGCCTGCGGGTCGACTCCGACGCCCCGGCTCGGCTGCCGCTGGCGGACTTCCCGAATGTGCGGATGAACGAGATGACGCTGTGGCTACCCCACGACGTCACCGCCGGACACGCCAGGTCCGCCACGCGCAGTGCCCCCGCCCGTCCGGAACCGGTCGCCGTGTCGGAGACCGCCCCGAAACCGCAACTGCTGGTGGAAGAGTGGGTCCGGTTGGTGCGGCGATCGATGACCGCGCCACGCGCGCTCGGCATCGTCGATCACACCGGGCAGTGCGCCGATCTCGCTGCCGCTCTAGTGGATTACGCGACTCGGCAGGGGTTGGGCGGACGACTGCTCGATATCGGCGCGGGTAGCGGCGAGGGCGATCTGGACACCGTCGTGGTGCTGCTGCCCGCTCTTCCCGAGCTGGACGGTTCCGCCGCGATCGCCGAGGTCGCGGAGTTCCTCGGCGGGCGGCGCTGGTGGTCCAAGCCCGATGCGGGAGTGACCGAGTACTGGCTGCTCACCGTCGCCGGTGAGGCGGTCGTCCCCGGTGACGCGCCGCCGCATCCGGTCCACGCGGCCGCGAGCGCGGGGTTCCGTTCGGCGAGTCCGGAATACCCCGGCGTCGCCTTCCGGCACCTGGATCTCGCTGCCGATCAGGCGAATGCGCAGGCGGTACCGTCGATAGTCACCGCGCTGCACACGGCCGAGGAGCCCGAACTCGCGCTGCGCGAGGGCAATCTGTACGCCAAGCGCCTCGTCGAAGCCGACCGCTCCGCGCTGCTGCGCGGACCGTCGAAGCCGGAGAACGTCGTCATCACCGGTGGCACCGGCAGTCTCGGGCTGGAGTTCTGCGAGCACGTGGTGCGCGCCGGAGCGCGGCGGGTGACGCTGGTGAGCCGCTCGGGCGAGACGGAAGCGGTCACGCGGCGCCTGCGCGCCATCCGCGCGCTGGGGCAGGCCGAGATCACCGTCCTGTCCTGCGATATCGGGGACCGCGCGTCCGTCGCGCGGCTGGCCGACCGGCTTCGCGACACACCCGCGCATCTCGTCGTCCACGCGGCGGCGGACAACACGGTGATCGGCGAACTCGAGCTCACCGAGATCAGCCACGCGCAGGTCGAACAAGCCTTGTCCGGGAAGGTCGCGGGCATCGGGCATGTCCTCGACGCTTTGACCAAGGCCGACGACTGCGAGATCGTCCTGTGCTCATCCCTCGCCGCCACGCTCGGCGGACGCGGCACGGTCGTGTACGCCGCGGCCAACCGGATGGTCGACGCGATCGCGCGGCGCCTGGCCGCGGGCGGTCTGCGGTGCGCGTCGGTGCAGTGGGGCCAGTGGGACGTCTTCACGGGCCAGGGCCACGCCGACCTCGCGAAACTGGCCGAGGTCGGTTACCTCCCCATGGCGTCGCCGGATGCGATCGCACTCGGCCTCGGTGGCCTGCGCGGCAACGCGGTCGTCGCCGCCTTCGACTGGGATCGCGGGCGCACCGTGCTCGGCGCCTTCGGGTACGGACCTGTCCTCGCCGAGCTGCGGACGCCGGTGGAGGTCGCCGCCCCCGCCACGATCGCGGTCGCGGACCCCGGCGCAGGCGTGACCAATCCGTCGGTGGCGAGCGCCGACGTGCCGGGCCGCATGGCGCGGCTGCTCGCCGAGATCATCGGCGCCGACGACGTGGACACGATCGACCGGACCAGGTCGCTGGTCGCCCTCGGCCTGGACTCCCTGCAAGCTCTGGAACTGCGCAGGCGCGTCAAGAGCGAATTCCGCGCCGACGTGCCGGTGGCCGATCTCATCGGCGGCGCCTCGCTCGACGACGTGGTCCGGCTCATCGGAGCCGAGGCGGGAGCCGCCGCGCCGCAAAGGGGCGGCACCGAGGTGGCGCCACCGACGCGGTCGGCGCCGGCGGTGCGGAGTCTGCCCTCCGGTGCGATGGCGAGTGCGGCCGATCGTGTCGCCCGGGCGAAAGAGGCCGCCCAGCACGCCGTACCGAATGATTTCGACGCCGAACGCTTCCGGTCCGCGCGTCACGATATGGATCTGTTCGGACTGCGCGCCATGCTGACAGCGCTGGAACCGGTGCTGTCCGCTACCGAGATCCGCGCCGTGGACGACATCGCCACACGCATGCGGTTCGCTCCGCGGCACCGGTGGCTGCTGCGGCAGTGGTTACAGGCCCTGGCCGCGAACGGCTGTGTCGAGGGCGATGTGGACCACGGCTATCGGTACGTGCGGCCGGTGCAGGCCCCGGCCAGGCCGAGTCTGATCGAGGTCTGCGCGGACCTGGGGTATCCGCGAGCGCTCGCGACCTTCCTGCAAGCCTCCGACGACCACCTGACCGAACTCGCCCAGGACAGCATGCGCGTCCAGGAACTGCTGTTCCCCAACGGCGACATGACCACGGCCGAGGCCGCCTACCGGGACAACCTCAGCAGCCGCTACCTGAACCTGGCGGCGGGCCGGGCGGTCGCCGATCTGGTCGACGGCCTGCGCGGCGACCGGTCGCCGGTGCGTGTGCTGGAACTGGGCGCGGGCATCGGCGGCACCACCGACGACGTGACGGCGGCGCTGTCCGGACTGCCGGTGGAGTACCACTTCACCGACGTGTCCACCTTCTTCCTCGAGGCCGCGAAGCGACGGTTCGCCGACTATCCGTGGATGCGGTACGGCATCGTCGACATGAACGCGGATCTGGGGAAGCAACCGCGCTACGACATCGTGATCGCCGCGAACGTGCTGCACAACGCCTACGACATCGCCGTGACCCTCGGGCAGCTGCACGACCTGCTGAATCCCGGTGGCGCGGTGGTGATCATCGAGACCTGCCACGCGCACTGCGAGCAGCTGACCTCCGTGCACTTCCTGATGTCACCGCGCGAGGGTCAGCCGCACGCCGGCCTGACCGACGTGCGCGCGGGCACCGACCGGATCTTCCTGACCGAGCACGAATGGCGGGATCAACTGGTCGCGGCGGGTCTCACACCCGAGCTGGTCCTGCCCGAGGGCGACCACCCGGTCGCCCAGCTCGACCAGCGAGTGTTCCTCGCCGTACGCGGCCGGGGGTGACGGACCGATCATGTCGGATCAGGCAAGGAGTGACAGCGGAATGGAGTCGGCACAGCGGCCGGGCGACGGCAGGGTCGGCATCAGCAGGGAAGAGATCAGGGCCGCGGTGGCCGGCCAGCTCGGAGTCGCCACCGGCGACATCGCCGATCACGACGATCTCATCCAGTTGGGGCTCGACTCCATCCGCACGATGAAGCTGGCCGGTGGCTGGCGCAAACGCGGCGCCGACATCAACTTCGCCCAGCTCGCGGCCAGCCCGACGGTGGAAGCGTGGCATGGTCTGCTCGGTGCGGAGGAAGGCGGCCCGCAGGTGGAGCGGGCCGCCGAACCCGCCTCCGCCGAGCCGGATGCCGACGACGCGCCGTTCCCGCTGGCCACCATGCAGCACGCCTACTGGATCGGCCGGTCCGACGAGCAGGAACTCGGCGGCGTCGCGGCCCACCTGTACGTCGAATTCGACGGTGGCCGGATCGATCCCGCGCGGCTCGAGCGCGCGGTGGCCGATCTGGTCGCGGCGCACCCGATGCTGCGCACCCGGTTCCTGCCCGACGGCACTCAGCAGACCATGCCCGAGCCGGGCAGGCCGGTCTTCGCGGTGGTCGACCTGCGCTCGCACGAGCCGGAAGCGGCCGAAGCCGCGCTGACCGAATTGCGTGACCGGAAGACCCATCAGCGCCTGGCCATCGAGGACGGTCAGGTCATCGACATCACGCTCACCCTGCGCGACGAGCACAGCACCCGCCTGCATCTCGACGTCGACATGCTGGCCGGTGACGCGATGAGCTACCGGGTGCTGATCTGCGAACTCGCCGAGCTCTACCACGGTGCGACCGTGCCAGCTCCCGGTTACACCTATCGGCGCTACCGCACCGAGCGGCAGGAGGACACCGCCGACCGTGCGCGCGACCGGCAGTGGTGGCAGCAGCGGTTGCCGGAACTGCCCGGCGCGCCGGAGCTTCCCACCGTGCCGGTCGGAGAGCGCGGAGAGCCGCACCGCACCGTGCGCTATGACCACTGGCTCGCGCCGGAGGCCAAACAGCGCCTGTTCGCCGCGGCCCATCAGCGCGGGATCACTCCGGCCATGGCGCTGGCGGCGGTCTTCGCCGAAACCATCGGGGGCTGGTCGGCGCAGAGCCGGTTCCTGCTGAATGTCCCGCTGTTCCATCGCGAACCGGTGCATCCGGAAATCGACCGGGTGATCGGTGATTTCACCTCGTCGATCATGCTGGAGGTGGACGTCACCGAGAACATGTCGGTGGCCGACCGGGCCCGCGCCCTGCAACGCAGCATGCACGAGAGCGGCGCGCACACCGCCTATTCCGGGCTCGAGGTGCTGCGCGATTTGGGCAGGCACCGCGGCGAGCCGGTGCTGGCGCCCGTGGTGTACACCAGCGCGCTGAATCTGGGTGAGCTGTTCGCCGACCGGGTGACCGAAACCTTCGGCGAGCCGGTGTGGATCATCTCGCAGGGCCCGCAGGTACTGCTGGACGCGCAGGTCACCGAGGTGCGCGGCGGGCTGCTGCTCAACTGGGACGTCCGTGAGTCGGCCTTCCCGCCGGGCATGATCGACGCCATGTTCGCCCGCTACACCCAGGCCATCGGCCGCCTCGGCGAGGGCGACGCGGGCTGGAATGCCGAGGCGGCCGTGCGGCTGCCGGTCGCCCAGGCCGAGGTGCGCGCGGCGGTCAACGCCACCGATGGGCCGGTCAGTGGCCGCTGCCTGCACCAAGGCTTCTTCGACCACGCCGCCGCGAATCCCACCGCCCCGGCGGTCGTGTGGGGCCTCGGCGCGCAGACCGGCGGATGGAGCTACGGGGAACTCGCGGCGCACGCGCTCGCCGTCGCCGGTGCGCTGCACCGTGAGGGGGTGCGGCCCGGCGACGCCGTAGCGGTCCAGCTGCCGAAGGGGCCGGATCAGATCCTCGCGGTGCTCGGTGTGCTGGCCGCAGGCGCGACCTACGTGCCCATCGGTTTCGATCAGCCGGTCGGCAGGCGTGCCGAAATCCTGCGGACCGGTGCGATCGTCGCGGCGGTGACCGTTCCCGGCGCTGACATGGGTCTGCCGATCCCGTGCGTCGGCATCGATGCGGCGCGTGAGTATCCGGCCCCGCTGGCCGCGCCGATCCTCCCGGACACCGAAGCGATCGCCTACGTGATCTTCACCTCCGGATCCACCGGTGTGCCCAAAGGCGTCGACGTGCCGCACCGAGGCGCGATGAACACCATCGACGCGGTCAACGAGTGGTTCGAGGTCGGTAGCGGCGATCGTGTCCTGGCGTTGTCGGCCTTGGAGTTCGACGCGTCGGTCTACGACATCTTCGGCATGTTCTCGGTGGGCGGCTCGGTGGTCGCGGTCGACGCCGAGCAACGGGCCGAGGCCACGACCTGGGTGGATCTGCTTCGCAGGCACCGGGTCTCGATCCTCAACTGTGTGCCGAGCATGCTGGACATGATCCTGGAGATCGGCGGCGATCAGCTCGGCGATTCGTTGCGTGCGGTCACCCTCGGTGGCGACTGGGTCGGCGCCGATCTGGCGCGCAGGCTGGCCGCGCAGGTACCGGGCTGCCGCTTCTCCGGATTGGGCGGGGCCACCGAGACCTCGATCCACAACACCATCTGCGAGGTGGTGGGGGAGCCGCCGGCGGAGTGGGCGACGGTGCCGTTCGGCGTTCCGCTGCGCAATGTCCGATGCCGCGTGGTCTCACCGGCGGGCCGGGACTGTCCCGACTGGGTGCCCGGTGAATTCTGGGTCGGCGGGGCGAACGTCGCGGCGGGCTACCGGAACGACCCGGAACGCACCGCCGAGCGATTCGTGGAATACGAGGGCATCCGGTGGTACAAGACCGGCGATATGGCTCGGTACTGGCCGGACGGGACCATCGAATTCCTCGGTCGCGCCGACCATCAGGTGCAGATCCGGGGCTATCGGGTCGAACTCGGCGAGGTGGAGAGCGCGTTGCGCACGGTGCCCGGCGTGCGTCATGCCGTGGCGGCGGTGGTCGGTGCGGGCGCGCCCAAACTGGTGGCGGCCGTCGCGGGTGAGCGGGACGGCATCGGCGACATCACCGCCGCCGTCGCGGATCTGCTGCCCGCCTACATGATTCCGACCCGAGTCGAGTTCCTGGAGCGGATGCCGCTGACCGGGAACGGCAAGTTGGACCGGCGGGCGGTGGTCGCGCTGCTCGAACCCGGCGCGGGAGAGGTCGAGAACAGCGCACCGCGCAACGATGTCGAGGCCGCCCTCGCCGATATCGTGGCCGGGGTCCTCGGTGTGGACGCCGTCGGAGTGCACGACGATTTCTTCGGTCTCGGCGGTGACTCGGTGCTGGCCACCACCGTCATCGCGCGGGTGCGGGAATGGCTGGAGACCGACCACGCGCTGGTAGCCGACGTCTTCGCGACGCGAACCGTGGCGGGCTTGGCCGAGCGACTCACCGAACGGGAAGCGGCTCGTGGCCTACCGAAGCGGCTGTCCGCGGTCGCCCGCCTCTATCTAGAGGTCGCGGCGATGAGCGACGAGGAGATCCTGGCCCAGGCGTGAGGGCGGGGCGGCCGGTGGCGAAGGGCGAGTGGCCGAGTCGCCGGTCGGCCCCTATCGTTCGATCCGTGAACGATCCGGCCGTGCACGACGACATCGGGACCGCCGCCGACGGGGTTCCGCGGAAATGACAGCGGTACCGCTGGTTCCGACGGTGGCGGTCACGTGTCTCGCCGTTCTCGTGGCGGTCCTGCGCTGGATATTCGTCCGGGACAGCGTGACCGATCGCCTGATCAACCGGGCGTTGGCGTGCGCGGGGATCGGCATGCTCCTGGCGGTCGTGTCGCTTCGATTCGCCGCCCCGACGGTCGTCACGCACTTGGGCGCGATGATCGGATTCCTGACCGCGGGCAGTGTGTACGGCGTCGCACGACTACTGGCGGGCGCGGATCCGCGCGACGCTCATCGGCGGCAGCGCCGATACGACCTGATCGCGGTGGCGGCGGCGGCGATCACCGTGCTGATCGATGTGGCGATCGCCCTTGACCTGCTGCCGGCCGAGACCTCGTCGCGGTGGTACGCCTTCAGCGCCGGCGCGAGCTGCCTGCCGCTGGCCATGGCGGGTTTCCTGCTGATCCGCGCGGGGATCGGCGAGATCCGTTCCGCCCAGACAGCGATCGCCCAGCGGGCCACCTACGTCGCCTTGATGGGCGTGGGCGCCTTCTGGATCTGTTACGCGGTACTCGTGCTCGTGCGAAGCCTCATGGGGGTCTCGCCGACCGATCAGGGCGAAGTGTGGTCGCTGAGCGGATTCGCCTTCTTCGCCATCATCACGGCGTTGCTGGCGATTCCGCTGGTGCGCATGCTGCTGGTCCGGCTGGGATGGGATCGCGACAGCCGCGATTGCCGGACACTGCAACCGCTGTGGGCCGACCTGACCGCCGTGGTCCCGCATATCGTGCTGGTCGACGACGCCTACCGCCGCGGCCCGGCGCTGCGCCGCTACCGGATGGCGATCGAGATACGCGACGCGCTGCTGCAACTGCGCAGGCATGCGTCCGACTATCCATCCGACGACATCCGCAGCCACACACTGCGTATGGTCCACGCGGCGGAAGCCGGACTCGTCGCCGCCTCGGGCACGGACGTCACCGCCAGCCACGACCTCGAACTGCGGTACCTACTGGATATGGCGGCCCGGTGGCCGAAGGCGAAACGCGCCTATCGCGCCGCCGACCGGTCGGCGCGGGTCAGCGCCGCGCAGGGGAGCCGATGATGACGCTGCCGACGCTGCATTCCTCGAGTTCGTCGACCCCGGCGGCGGTCACGAACGCCGCGGTGTCGCCGAACCCCTGGGCGCACGCGCCAAGACCCATGGCGGTCGCCGCCAGGTAGATCGTCTGCATCAGCACGCCGACGTGTTTGAGGATGACGGCGTAGGAGACCTGCTCGTAGGTCCACATCACCCGTCCGGAGCGCGCGCCCATGACGAGGAGCACCTGCGGTTCGGCGCCGTCGGACAGCGTTGCCGAGGTGGACTTCACCAATTTCGCCACCGCCGGACTGTCGGCGGCGGCCACCGGACGCAGCACGTGCTCGACCGAGTCGTAGTGGTACATGCCCGGCGCGAGCCCCGCGACATTGCGTACCACCGGATACAGCTCGAGTTCGTAGACGCTGCCCCCGCTGGGGTAGGGCTTCGACACCAGTTCCTCGCCCTCGACCTCCGAGCGGGTGCTCCTGGTGCGGGCGGTGCGATACAGCAGCTCACCCAGCTGCGTCACGGTGATCGGGGCGGCGTCGTCGAAGGCGCGGGTGGAGACCCGGTCCTCGAGCACCGCGGTCAGCGGTGGGTCCGTCTCGCGGAGCGCGGCGAGGTCGGGTGTAGGCAGCGTGACCGGCTCGCCCGGATAGGCCGCCTTGCGGGCGGGCGGCTGGGAGAACTGGCCCTTCGCCCATTTGGTCGGACCGAAATGCTCCCACGTGACGGTGCGTTCCCCGAGGGTGCTGCGCCGATGGAACCACAGGTCCGGCGCACTCCAGCTGCGGGTGGTGAACGCGCGCTCCTCGGCGTCGGGGTCGGCGACGAGGAATCCACAGCGGAACAGATCGTCGGCGAACTGCGTCTTCACCGCGATCGGCAGGGTGCTGTCGGCCGCGCCGGGCCCGTCGAGCAACGCGAGCAGCCGCGGATCGTGGATGCGCACGTCGCACCACGACAGCGGATGCTCGAGCACGAACCCGTCCGGATCACGATGCAGCACAGCGAACTTCGACAGCGTCGCCGACCACGCCGGCCTGCTGTCGAGCTGCGGGCGCGGGCGGCCGAACGGATGCACGCTGTAGAGGTCGCGGCCGCCGTCGCGGACGGTCACGGCCAGCCAGCCCTCCGCGGCCAGCCGTTGCATCAGCTCGGCGACGTCGTCGCCATCCGCGGCCCGGGACAGTTCGGCCACGGTCGCCGGTCCCCGGTTGAGGGTCTTGAGCGCGAGCAGTTGTCCTTTCGCCAGGCCGGTGAGTTTCTCCTTGTGCGGAGGATTGAGCAGCACCGCACCGGCGGGCGTGGTCAGGCAGGTTGCCCCCGCCCGCAACGCGAGCCGGGTCTGATCGGAGAAGGTGAGGGTGGGCACGGCAGGCGGCTCTTTACTTGGCGACCACGGCCAGCGCCGGGGTGAGCTTGTCGAGGATGTAGGGCACCGACAGCGCGGTCGGCTGGTTCACCGCGGTGATCTCCTGGGTGGTCAAGAACACCACCGAACCCTTCTTCACAGCGGGGAGGTCGGCGTATCCGGGCAGCTGGCGGTACTTTTCGTCCATGTTCCCGGAGTAGCCCGCCAGCAGCAGATCGGCGGTGACCTCATCGATGCGTTCGGTCGAGAGCGCGAGGCGGCCCCCGGTGGAGGGCTGGTCGAGCAGATTGCGCGGAATGTTCATGCCGAGCTGCCCGAAGACGCGGGCCGAGCCGTCGTTGGGGTCGGTGAGCACCATCAGCTGGGAGGGGCTGCCCAGCCAGGTGCTGGCGAAGGTCTTGCCCTTCAGCCCGGGGTTGGCCGCGACGATCCCCGCGATCTTGTCGTCGACGCTCGCGATCACCTTGGCGGCGGCATCCTGCTTACCGAGGATCTTGCCCAGGGTGGTGACCTGGTCCTGCCACGCTCCGACCGTGTCCTTGCTCAGACCGGGCACGGTGGGCGCGACGCGGGACAGTTCGTCGTAGGTCTTCTGATCCGCGATGAACGGATCGACCAGGATCAGGTCCGGCTCCAGCGCGGCGACCTGCTCGGAGATGGCGGCGGTGCTGCTGATCGACTTCGCCGAGCCGAGCTTGTCCGGCTGCCAGGGCGGGACCGACTTCGAGGCGATGGCGACATTGTCGATGTAGCCGACCGGGACGGTATCGAGCGCCAAGGTGGTGTCGAGCCATTGGTTGCCGAGGGCGACGATCTTCTTCGGGGTGCCCTCGACAGTGGTCTCGCCCCTGGCATGGGTGATCGTGACCGACTCGCCGCCGGAACCACCGTTGTCGGCGCTCGACCCGCACCCCGCCAGGCCCAGTGCGAGCGCGCCCGCCAGTGCCGCAACCGCCGTGCGCGCCAACCCGCGCCGGTTCCGAACAGCCTTCATCGTTGCACCCTCCTTCGTCGAGGAACGCCCTCGATCCGGCTCCACGGAGCCCGACTCAGAATAAGTCAGCCAAGGCTAACCTATCTACTCGAGCTGGCCGACGTCCCTTGTGCTCAGGGAGTTGCCCGGCCCCTCGGGCGAACTCGGCAGAACTGGCCGAGGCCGCGGAGATCGCTGGTCCGGGTGTGTCGACGGCCGCAGTGCCCGCGCCTGATCCGGCCGATCGAAGCGGTTCGCGGTGGCCGCGCGCGGGTCCGGGAATCTACAGTCGCCCCGGTGGACTCTGCACCGGTCTCGTTGGTCATCGCGGTCGTAGTCTTCGTCCTGCCCATGATGATCGGGCGGTGGCTCTTGGTCAACGAGACGACCTCCGACCGGCTGATCAACCGCATCTGGGGCTGGGACCTGGGCGGGGTTCTGCTGTACCAAATTACGGCAGCGCTGGGTCAGCCATATTTCGCTCAGTGTCTCTACCTGGGATTGAGCATGATGGCGCTTTCGGGTTTCTACGGGCTGGCTCGGCTTCTCGACAGCGCCGACGCGACGGGAGCGCGAGAGCGCCAGCGCCGATACGATTCGGTAGCGGTTGCCGTCGCCGCGTTGCTGATCATCGGCGCACCGATCGCGCACAGCATGTTCCGCATCGACTGCGTGGAAGTCGTCTGGGCCGCGTCGGCGTTGCCCGGATGCTTTTCAGGCCTGCTTTTCGGTCGTGCTTGCGTCCGTGAACTGCGCGTCCCTGGCTCCCCGGCGAGGGAGAAGTTCACTTACGCCCTGTTACTGGCGTTCGCGATCTATTGGACGATCTCATGGCCGATTCTGCTCATTCGAGCACTCGTCGGGACGCCACCGAGCCAACCCGGCACCGTGTGGGCCGTGGTGGCCTTCCTCATGTTGGCCGCCATCACGCTGCTGACCGCGATACCGCTGGTCACTGTGCTGGTGGCGCGAGCAGGCTGGGACCGCACCGGCCGTATCTGCCGGCGCCTGCGC
Source organism: Nocardia barduliensis (assembly GCF_013315795.1). GTDB lineage: Bacteria > Actinomycetota > Actinomycetes > Mycobacteriales > Mycobacteriaceae > Nocardia > Nocardia barduliensis. The sequence continues at coordinate 1,041 of NZ_JABLTE010000028.1, read as the reverse complement.
CCGCTGTGGCGCGAATTGACCACCGCGGTGCCGGAAGTCGTCCTGCTCGACGACCCCGCCGCACCGCGAGATTCCGCCTCGCTGCTCTACCGGATGACCGTCGAGATCTGGGACGCGCTGCTGCACCTGAAGCTGTACGCGACCGACGCTCATCAGCGCGGCCCCGTCGGTCCGACCGAGAACCAGGTGCGCGCATACGCACTCCGAGTGGCGCGGGCCGTCCAGGCGAAGCGTCACGGCAGCGCGCCCGCGGCGAATACCTCCGCTCATGGCGAGGCACACGCTCAGAAACGCGATCGGGCCGCGGATTTGGAGTTCTTGATCCGATTGGCGCGCGAATGGCCGAACGCCGTAGCGACGGTCGGCTACGGAGCCGATACGTCACACGCGGCCGCCACCGCGGCGGTATCCCAATAGAAGGGCCGCACCTCGGCGATGCGGCCGTCCACGAAGGTGAGTGTCTGCAGAATCGCGAAGGCGAGTTCGCGGCCGGTCGCGCGCGCTCGTGCGTGCACTTCGGTGTGTACCACGGCAGTCTCCCCGGTCGCGAGGAAGCGTTGATCGCGCAGATCGAATACCTCCCAAGTGTCGCTCATCGCGCGGAAGAACCGCTCCAGACCCTCATGACCACGCCAGATTCCGCCGTAGGGCAGATGCTCGGCCTGATGGAGCACCACCGAAGGATGGAAGTACGGAGCGAGCAGTTCGAACGAGGCGTTGCCCGGCCCGCCTGCCGCGAGATATTCCGCTTCCGCGGCGTACATCGCGGTCAACACGGTCATCGATGTGCTCGTGGACGAAGTCATGCGGCCAGTGTGGCTTTTCGGCCGGAGCGGGACCGGCGGCAATTGGACTTCGCGATGCGTGCACGCCTGTTCCCGCGCTCGCGTCGCACGCGCGGGTGGCGATCGAATGGCCTGCTGCCGTGATGGGAGTCGAATGGTGATCGTGGCCGCGCCCAAACCGCCATTTCATCACCGCCGGTGAGTGATCCACACCCGGGACGTTGTCCACAGGGGCTGGTTGGGTGGGGATGAGGGG
>NZ_JABLTE010000289.1 GCF_013315795.1 Nocardia barduliensis | reverse complement strand
GGGGTGAGTTGGCCGGGGCGGCCGGGGATTACGGGCGAGTCGGGGGCGCGATCGGGATCGGAGTACAGGGCGATACCCGCCACCCGCTCGGCCGGGACTGGTCCCTCGCCCGCGCCGACAGCTCGCGCGAACTCCGATACCACCTGCGCGCCTTGGGAATACCCGACCACGGCCAGGGCGGTGCCGGGGCAGTCGGCGGCGATCCTTTCCGCGGTGGCCGTGAGCGCGACCAGGCCCTCGCCCACTGAGGCCGCGTAGGAGTCGGGGCCGCCGCCGGTCCCGACCGCGCCCCCGAACCCGGCGGGATAGGCGATGTAGGTGCGCGCCACCAGATCCGGGACGGCGGCCACCACCGGGCCGAGCAGGGATCCGAGCATCCCGGTGTCGGTGATCGGGGATGCGCCTGGCGAGGACTCGCCGGTGCCCTGCACTCCGAGGACCCACAGCGCGGGGCAGCCCGGCCCGCCGTTCGCGGGTGGTTGCGCCGACCCGGAGCCGGGCGTGCCCAGCGCGCTCGTGCAGGCCGCCAGGATGGTGGCGGTGATGAGACGGAGACCGGTCACGGCTGGCCCACCCCCACTCCGGCAC
>NZ_JABLTE010000288.1 GCF_013315795.1 Nocardia barduliensis | reverse complement strand
ATCCGAAGCAGGTGGCGACATAGGTGATGTCGTCCCAGATGTCGACGAAGACCGCGTCGTGGTCGGCGGCGGCGCGGCGGGCGCGCTGGTTGTATTCGGTCAGATCGCCGTTGGCGGCGGCGACGTCGATGGTGGGGTCCCAGCCGATCGGGGGTTCACCGATCACGACGATCCGGCGGGCGCAGGCGCTGAGGAGCCCGAGGGCGGTGCGGATGTTGGTGTCGTATTCGCCGATGCCGACTGCTTCGCTCATCCGGCCTTGGTGGTGTCGCCAGACGTCGTTGAGGCCGACTCCGAGGACGGCGAGGTCCCATCGGCCGCCGGCGTCGACTGCGGCTCGGAGGTTGGTCAGGACGTCGCGGCTGGTTGCTCCTCCTTCGCCGTGGTTGTCGGTGGTGAAGGTGATCCATGGGTAGCGGGTGGACCATCCGGTGGTCAGGACATGGACGTAGCCGCGTTTGCGCCATTCGGTGACCGTGATCTGTTCGCCGATCTCGGGGAGATCGGCTTGGACTGCGAGGCGGGGGTTGTGGGCTTCGTAGTGTTCCATCAGGGATGTTCCGAACCAGCCGATCCGCAGTTGGGGTCGGGGGTGTTCGGG
>NZ_JABLTE010000287.1 GCF_013315795.1 Nocardia barduliensis | reverse complement strand
GTGGTGGGCGTGTCGGTGTCGGTGGGCATCGAGATGGGCTCCTATCGTGAAAGAGGCAGGGACCGGCCAGCTTTGGACTGGCTGGTCCCTGCCTCATGGGACGGGACTTCGATGGATGGGGCGAAAGCGGGGGCTAAGCGCCCGCGGGCCTGGTGAGGTTCGGGGGGTCGCCATCGATGACGATGTCGAGGTCGTCGCGGGCGATGGCGATCTCGGCATCGATGCCGCCGTGTTTGTGGTGCACGTCGCGGTAGCAGGCGCGGCACACGACCCCGGAGATCGAATCGGCGCTGCCCTTGCCGCTGGCGTGACAGCACGGTGTCAGCACCGCCGTGTGGTGAGTGGCGAATCTGATGACGACACAGCCTTCGGCGTCGAGGCCGAGGATGTCCTCGACAGCGTCGAAACCCGCGGGCAGTCGCAGCTCTCGCTTCTTCTTCGTCATGGGCAGATGTCCTTCCAGGGTTCGGAGGGGGTTCTGTCGGCGCGAAGCAACACGAGGTCGCGGTCGCCGCGCGATGTCGGTGACCGCGTGGCCGGTGGCGAGATCGGGGGACACCGCAACGGCCAGCGGTCCCGGGCCTGCGGATGTTGCTTCCGACCGCGTGCGGGCGGTCGGGACAGG
>NZ_JABLTE010000286.1 GCF_013315795.1 Nocardia barduliensis | reverse complement strand
AGGGCATGTCGGAGTTCACCGAGGAGCTGCCGATGATCGACGATCCGGGGGGCATGTGCGGCAGCGCCGCCTTCACCAGATAGAAGTACGCGTTGATGTTCAGTTTGACGGTGTGCTCGAATTCCTCGTCGCTGATCTCCTCCAACGTCTCGTGCGTCATCTGGAAGGCGGCGTTGCTGACCAGCACGTCGATCTTCCCGAATTCCCGCACCGCCCGATCGATCACGGCCCGGCAGTGCGCCGCCTCGGACAGGTCGCCCGGCACGAGCACCGCTTTGCGACCCGCCGCCGTCACCAGGTCGGCGACTTCCTTCGCGTCCTCGTCCTCATCGAGGTAGGAGATCAGCACGTCCGCGCCCTCGCGCGCGTAGGCGATCGCCACCGCCCGCCCGATGCCGCTGTCGGCGCCGGTGATGACGGCGGCCTTGCCGGTCAATTTGCCGGACCCGCGGTAGCTGTCCTCACCGCAGTCCGGCACCGGGGTCATCTTGGCCTGGATGCCGGGGACTTTCTGCTGCTGCTCGGGAAACCCCATGTCGGTCTCCTCCTTCTCCGCTCGGGGTTACGGGTGGTTCAGGTGTCCTGCTTCTGCCGCCAGTCGCGCACCGCGTCGCGGGCCCGGTCGAACAGCGCCAACGGCGGCCCGGCCAGGATG
>NZ_JABLTE010000285.1 GCF_013315795.1 Nocardia barduliensis | reverse complement strand
GACCTACCCCGCCTGCTCACCGAACCCGCCTACCGTCAGCGCGTCACCCGCACCACTGCCGACCCGCTCCTGCGCCAATTCTGGGACAGCTACGAAACATTGAGCGACACCGGCCGCGCCCAGTTGACCGGCCCCCTGTTGAACAAACTGCGCGCGTTCCTGCTGCGGCCGTTCGTGCGCTCGGCCATCGCGGGCGGACCCTCCACCGTCGAATTCGCCGACATCCTCGACCACGGCGGAATCTGCCTGGCCCGGTTACCGAAAGGCTCACTCGGAGAAGAGACCAGCCGCCTCGTCGGCTCGCTCCTGGTCGCGCGAACGTGGCAGGCCGTGACGGCACGTGCCCGAGTCCCGGCCGCCGACCGGCCCGATGCCGCCCTCGTGCTGGATGAGGCGCAGAACTTCTTGAACCTGTCGACCCCGGTGGAGGACATGCTCGCCGAAGCCCGCGGCCTGCGCTTGTCGCTGCTGCTCGCGCACCAGAACCTCGGCCAGCTCTCCCGCGAGCTGCGTGACGGCATCTCGGCCAACGCCCGCAACAAAATCATCTTCGCCGTGAGTCCCGACGACGCACGTGATCTGGCGCGCCACACCGACCCGTGGCTGTCCGAACACGACCTGACCCATCTGGACGCCTTCCACGCCGCCGCGCGCCTGCTCGTGGACGGACAGAACGCGCGACCGTTCACCCTCACCACC
>NZ_JABLTE010000284.1 GCF_013315795.1 Nocardia barduliensis | reverse complement strand
CCCGAGCACCGCAACCCCACACCCGAGCAGCGGCCTACTCGGGTGCGCAGCGAGCGGACCGACACCAGGCAGCGCCCCCCACGCACGCCGCAGATCGACACCACCGACGCTTCCGAGGTGAGCCGGATCGCCCGGGAGATGTCGGAGCGCCACGGCTTGGAAATCGTCGGGTTCGATGCGGCGGATGTGGACGCGCAGGCGGTCCGTGAGATCGTTTCCGCCATCGATGACCTGCTGGCGAAATACCCGATTCCGCTGCGGGGTGTGGAGCTCACCGACGATCCGGAATCGCGTCCGAGGCCGAACCCGACCACGGTGGTGGATCGGCCGGCCGAGGTTTGGCTCCTACTGGCCAAACCTGCCCCGCATCCGCCGGTCGGGGCGACTACACAGCAAACGCGAAGGATCTTTCGTAAGCGCGGACCTGTCGAGCGGCCGGTGTATTCGACGGTCGTCCGCGAGTTCGCGAGGGCGTTGGACGTCGCGGGTGGTTTCCGGGCCCGTCAAGAAGCGTTGCGGACGTTGATCAACGAGTCCCTTCTCCGCGGCGGCAGCGGCGCCGGTCTGCTCGACCCCGGCCGGGCTCTGGTGGAGGGCTTCACCGAGGTGGTCCTGCGGGGGGAGCGCGCGGGTGCGTCGGCGAAGGAATTGCACGCGGCGCTGGTGAAAATGGCGCGCGCGGAAGCCACCGACTCCCCGGACGCCACCGACCCGCC
>NZ_JABLTE010000283.1 GCF_013315795.1 Nocardia barduliensis | reverse complement strand
AACCAACTCATCGACACCGCCACAGCACTCGCACGCCGGGCACGGCGCATACACACCTGCCGATGGGCGAGGCTGCTCGCGACCGCCTGCGCGGTCGTCGTCGTCCTGGTGGTGGCGGCCGGGTCGGCGGCGGCCACACCACCGCAGCCGCCGGGGACCGTGTTGGCTATCGCGTCCTCGCTGGATGAGGTGCTGGACAATATGCGGAATTGGCTGATCGGCATCCTCGCCGCGCTGGCGACGGTGTGCTTGACCGTGGCCGGTGCCCGCTACCTCATCGGCGGCAGTGACCCGGCCGAGGTGGAGAAGGCCAAGACCGCCTTCCGCGCGGCTTGCCTCGGGTACGCGCTGGCGATGCTGGCCCCGGTTATCGTCACCGTGCTCAAGTCGATCGTCGGCGCCTGACGTGAGCCTGCGACAGCCCATCCACCTCGCGCCCGATTTCGGGTGCCGGGGATCGCGCATGAGCCGCAGCGTCGCGGCCTCGGTGGCGGTTGCGCTCGCCGCGGTAGCGGTCACTCTCACCGGGCTCGTGAGCGCCGCCGCGCAACCGCCCCCAGAGTCGCCGTCCGTGCCGGTGACCTCGGCCCCGGCGACACCCGCACCCATGACGACACCGGTTCCGACCTCGTCGGTGCCGCCCTCGCGCTGGGTCACGCCACCGCCCACGACCACCCCGGCCTCACCCATACCCGTCTCCCCAGTGGTGCCCGACTCGAACACACCGAC
>NZ_JABLTE010000282.1 GCF_013315795.1 Nocardia barduliensis | reverse complement strand
GGCACCCAGCACACCCGCCACGAACGACCAGGGAGACGAAAAGCCATGATCGACACCCGCACCGCCGACGCGAACCCCGCCGACGAGCTGCTCGACCGAATTCGCGCGATCGGCGAGGACGAACGCGCCCGCGAACAACGCCTTCACCAACGCGGCATCTACTCCGAATCCGCCACCGACCGCGCGGCCCACCACGAACGGCTCGAACACCTCGCCACCCTCATTGCGGCATTGGACAACCACCTCGCCACCGGCGGCCCGCTGCCCCAGGCTTGGACCACCCCCGGCGAGCCGCGCCGACAATCCGCCGCCCCCTCAGAGTGATCCCTCACACCGGACCACCTCGGCTCACCGCCACCACCACGCGCCGCGTGGTGGTGGCGGCCTCGCCTCCCGGTCGTCGCGCCCGCGCACATCGACTCGGGTGAGCGCACATCGACTCGGCGGGAGAATGTCAAAAAGTCGAATTCGACTCGTACTGTGTGAATTTCGGCGGCGGATGAGAGGAATTCGGGGCACGGATTTTTCTTTCACGGCCCGCTTGACATCGGCACCGGTATCGAGCGTCCATGTAGGGGGGACGACGCCGAAAACCCTGGGGATTTACCCCGACCGGCGTGGTTTCCGTCCCGGCCGGGACATGACCGAACACCCACCCAAAATCCCGAAATTCATGGAGGGACCCGTCATGTCCACACGCAAGAAGAAGCCCCCTGCCAGCAAGCGCCCGAACCC
>NZ_JABLTE010000281.1 GCF_013315795.1 Nocardia barduliensis | reverse complement strand
CGACGACCAGATCGACGGCGCGCAGCAGCCGCGGATCGATCGGTTTCGGGGTTTCGCCGCTGATGTCGACGCCGACTTCGAGCAGCGACTGCACCGACAACGCGTTCAGACTCTGCCCCGGGTCGGTGCCCGCGGAGTACGCCTCGACGCGCCCTGCCGCGGCGTGACGCATCAACCCGGCGGCCATCTGGGACTTGCCGCTGTTGCGCACGCACACGAACAGCACCGCAGGCGTCGCGCTCACCGCTCCAGCACCTCCTCCGGCGCCGCGTCGGCAGCGGCGGGCGTGTCAGGGGTGGCGCGGAAGCGGCCGCGCAGCGCCAGGGACACATACACCAGGCCGACGAGGACGGGCACTTCGATGAGCGGGCCGACCACTCCGGCCAGGGCCTGGCCGGAGGTGGCGCCGTAGGTGGCGATGGCGACGGCGATGGCGAGTTCGAAGTTGTTGCCCGCGGCGGTGAACGCCAGGGTGGTGGTGCGGGCATAGCCCAGACGCATGACCGCGCCGAGCAGGTAGCCCCCGCCCCACATGAGCGCGAAGTAGGCCAGCAGCGGGATCGCGATCCGCACGACATCCAAGGGCTGGGAGGTGATCTGCTCCCCTTGCAGGGCGAACAGGATCACGATGGTGAACAGCAACCCGTACAGCGCCCACGGCCCGATCCGCGGCAGCAGCGTGGATTCATACCAGTCGCGGCCCTTGGCGCGTTCGCCGAAGCGGCGGGTCAGATAGCCCGCCAGCAGCGGGATACCCAGGAAGATCAGCACCGATTTCG
>NZ_JABLTE010000280.1 GCF_013315795.1 Nocardia barduliensis | reverse complement strand
CACCCCGGGGGCTCCGGCGCGCACGGGTAACACGGTGGCCCGGCCGAACGGGCAGGACTACCACGTGCGCCAGCTCGCCGGGCGTGCCGATGTGGATGTGTTGCGGACCATGCGGGCGGCCGAGGTTCCGGTGCTGCTGTACGGGCCGCCCGGCACCGGCAAGACCTCGCTCATCGAGGCCGCCTACGGGGACCTGTTGACGGTGCAGGGCGACGGGGACACCACGGTCGCCGATTTCGTGGGCGAGTACACCCAAACCCCGGACGGGCGTTTCGTTTTCATGGACGGCCCGCTGGTGCGGGCGATGAAAGAGGGCCGGGTGCTGTTCATCGACGACGCGACCCTCATCTCCCCGACCGTGCTGGCGGCGGTGTATCCCGCGATGGACGGGCGCAAAGAGCTGGTGGTCAAAGCTACCGGCGAGGTGGTCAAGGCCGAGCCCGGGTTCTTCGTGGTGGCCGGGCACAACCCCGGCGTGCACGGGGCCATCCTGTCCGACGCGCTGAGTTCGCGGTTCGCGTTCCAGGTGCGGGTGGTCAGCGACCTCGACCTGGCCACCCAGCTCGGGGTGGAACGGCGCGCGGTCAAGGTGGCGCGCGAGCTGGCCGCCCGGCAGGCGAAGGGCGAGGTCGGGTGGGCCCCGCAGCTGCGCGAACTGTTGGCGTTCCGCAAGATCGCCGCCGCCACCGACCCCGACACCGCCATGGCCAACCTCCTCGGGGCCGCCCCGGAAGAGGACCGCGAGGTGGTCGCCGCCGTGGTGCGGACCGTGTGCGGCACCACCCACACCCCCCTCGCCC
>NZ_JABLTE010000027.1 GCF_013315795.1 Nocardia barduliensis | reverse complement strand
TGTATAAGAGACAGCGGCCCCCTCCTCCCCCGCGACCCACCCTCCGGCTGAAACATCGAGAGCAACGGCACCCCGCTGCGGCATCCGCCACCCGAAGGGCCCTGTCCGAGTCGATTCGAGGGGCGTGGCCAGGATGCGGCAGGATTGCGCTCATCATGACCGACAAAGACGACTCCTTCGCGGAGGGACGACGGCTGCACATCGCGCGGCTCGCGCTGTTCGCCGGGTTCCTGATCGGGATGTTCTATCTCGTCGCCGTCGCACGGGTGATCGACGTGGAGGGTGTGCGCGGTGTGGTCGCGGCGACCGGGCCTGCGGCGCCGTTGGTCTATGTGGTGGTGTCGGCTGTGCTCGGGGCCGTCTTCGTCCCCGGCACGCTGCTGGCCGCTGGGAGCGGTCTGCTGTTCGGGCCGCTGGTGGGGACGTTCGTGACGCTGGGCTCCGCGGTGGGCACGGCGCTCATCACCAGCTTCCTGGGGCGGCGGGCAGGCCGGGAAAGTGCGCGCGGGCTGCTCGGCGCCGAGCGGGCCGAGCGCATCGACGCACAGATCGAGCGGCGCGGCTTGTGGGCCGTCGTCGGGCAGCGCTTCGTCCCGGGCATCTCGGATGCGCTCGCGTCGTACGTGTTCGGGGCATTCGGAGTCCCGCTGTGGCAGATGGCCGTCGGCTCGTTCATCGGCTCGGCGCCGCGCGCCTTCGTCTACACCGCGCTCGGCGCCTCGATCGGCGACCTGTCCGGCCCGCTGGCCTACACCGCGATCGCGGTGTGGTGCGCCACCGCCGTCGTCGGAGCCTTGGCCGCACACCGCGGATATCGGAGCTGGCGCGGCGCTCGCCGGGAGCGCGCAGCGGTGCCGGATCACGCTTCGGAGCCGAACGGCTGAGATCACGCTCCGGAGCCGGACAGCTGAGATCGCGCTCCGGAGCCGGACGGCTGATTCGGCGCTACGCCGCAGCTGTGGGTGAGGGCCGGGCACCAGCTGTCGGCGGCGAACCCGAGCGGACCGGGATGCCCGGTCGCTCGCCTGCCCCGGCGACGCGGTGCGTACGAGACCCTCGAGCAGGCGGCGGCGAGAAGCCCGTCCTACGCGCAGGGTGGGGCGGGCGCGTCGACGAACAGCGGCTGACCGGTGGGTGGGGCGTAGACGACGTCGAGCACGAGCGGTTCGGCACCGAGGTTCAGGCCGACGTGGACGTTCCATTCGCCCGCGGGCTCGTAGATGAACTCGCCGGTGCGGTAGACCGGAGCCTCGCAGTCGGGACCGGGGTGGGTGAGCGTGCCCGAGCGGACGAAACCGAAGACCGGGCCGAGGTGGTAATGCCAGCCGGTGGAGCCGCCGGGGCCGATCGTGATCTCGCGCACGACGAGATCGGTGCCCGCCACGAACGGAAGTAGTCCGGCGGGAATCTGGGCCTGGCCGAGAGTGACGGCCGCGATGTCGCTACCGGGCGTCGCGTCGGCGTGCGCCGCACTCACCAGCGCGCCGGCCAGGACGACCGGCACCGCGGCGACGCGGAGAAAGAGCGTCATCCCCGCAGCCTAGCCACGGCGGCGCCGCACCGGAACACCTCGTCACCGCCAACGGGCGACCATCCCGCCCCGCTGGATCGACAGGCTGCCCGGCGACGCCCCTGTCGTGGTGAGTGTCCGCGATCAGAGCACTGGATTACCGTACGTACGTGGCCCGGACAGACGAAGAGGATTCGGCGGCGAAGATCATCGACGCCGTGGTGTCGATGCTCGAGTCGGACGGCTACGACGCGGTTCAACTGCGGGCGGTGGCCCGGAAGGCGCATGTCTCCCTCGCGACGGTCTACAAGCGGTACCCCACCCGCGACGAGCTGATGCTCGCGGCGGTCGAGCGCTGGATGGCGACCAACACCTATGCCACCCCCGCCCCGCCGATCGAAGGTGAGACGCTGGCCGATGGCCTGATCCGGTTGCTGCGCTACGTATTCGAGCCGTGGGAACGAAATCCGCGGATGCTCGACGCCTACTATCGCGCGCGATCCACCCCTGGTGGCCGACGACTCGACGCCCAAGGCTTCGATGCTGTGCTGCCCGCCGCCGGGGCGATGTTCACCGACGTGGATCCCGAGTACGCCGCGGACCTCGCGCTCGTGCTGACCAACATGATCTACGCGCTGATCGGCCGCTTCGCGAACGACGGTCTCGACATCGCCGAAATCCTGCCCGCCATGGAGCGAACCATCCTCCGGCTGACCGGGAACAACGAACCGCTGGCAGCTGTCGCCGAGCGAGCGCGGCGGGGTGCGACGAGCTTTCCGTGGAGCGCTGCGCCGGTCTTCCCGTTCTCCCTCGGTACACCCACGGACCCGGCGCAGTCACCGCCCCCATCGAGCACCACGGATCAGCCACTGCGGTAGGCCCGAGCGCGGATCCGCCCCGAATCGTTCGACCGCACCTTCGACGAGTGCCGAACCCTGGCGCACGCGAAACCTGCGCGGGCGGTGCGCATTTCCGCATGTCCGGCAACTCCCCGGATCGCCGCGATGCGCACGGTGGCGAGTCCCGCTGTTCACCGGGTATTCCCGCCCGCGGTGCGGTGTCGAGTTGCTCCGGCGCACCCGGCCGGTACAGCATCGGCGGTATGCCGTCCACACCGCTGAATCCAGCAGGCGACGTTCCCGACACCGGAGTACCCGGCGGTCTCGCTGCCCACATGACCATCGCCGAGCAGCACGAATGGCATCGCGCCTACCTGCGCCGTCATCCGGTCTCGCGGCGCAACGTCCTGCGCGGCGCCGCGGCGGCGGCCGCCGTGGCCGCGATCGGCACGGCACCGTTCGGCAGGCGCGCCTACGCCGAAGAGGCCCAGCTCGCGGTGGGTGGACGTCGCGTCGCGTTCGGTCCGGAGGCGGCCAGTCAGTTGCGTTTCGCGGCGCAGCTGTCGCGGCGCCCGGCGGGCGCCACGGTGTACCTCGACCACGGACCGACCCCCGCGTTGGGCGCCACGGTGGAGGCCGAAGTGCGCAACCTGCTCACCCAGGTACCCACGGCTGACGGCGGCGTGCTCGCGGCCGAGCAGTATTACGTGCACGCCCCGGTGGACGGCCTGCCCGGCCGGGTGCCGCACTTCTACCGCTGGCGAACCTCCGACGGATTCGCCGGCGACATCCGCGCCGCCGCGCCCGCGATGCCCTCCGGACGCCCCGCGGTCCTTCCTTTCCGCTTCACCATGATGGGCGACCAGGGCACCGACGAGACCCCGGCGCGCCCGGACGGCGTAGCTCCCGGCGACTACGACGACAAGTACTACAAGGCCGACAACGATCCGGCCGCACCGCACGCGAGCAACGTGCTGCGTCAGATCGCCGCCGCTCGTCCCGACTTCCATATCCTCGCCGGTGACATCGCCTATGCCGACCCGTCCGGCGCGGGCAAGCCGGGCCAGTTCGTCGCGCACGGAGCGCGGCCCGCGAGCGGGTTCGACAAGTACAACCCTTACGTCTGGGACGTCTACTTCAACGCCATCGAGCCCAGCGCCGCGCAGACACCGTGGATGTTCGCCACCGGCAACCACGATATGGAGGCGACCTACGGCGACCACGGCTATGGCGGGCACCTGGCGCGGCTGGATCTCCCCGGCAACGGTCCGGCAGGCTGCCCGGCGGCGTACTCGTTCACCTACGGCAACGTCGCGGTGCTCTCCCTGGACGCCAACGACGTCTCCTACGAGATCCGCGCGAACACCGGCTATTCCGATGGCGCGCAGACCGGTTGGGTGGAGCGCACCTTGGCCGCCTACCGCGCCGACCCCGACATCGACTTCATCGTCTGCTTCTTCCACCACTGCGCGTATTCGACCACCGAAGCACACGCCAGCGACGGCGGTGTGCGGGACGCGTGGGTGGGATTGTTCGACCGCTACCAGGTGGATCTGGTGCTGCAAGGCCACAACCACGTCTACGAGCGCACCGACCCGATCCGGGGCGGACAGGCGACCAAGGTGGCGGGCGACAACTCGATCGTCTACCCGGAGACCGACGGGACCGTCTACTACACCGTGGGCGGTGGCGGACGCCCACGCTACGACTTCCAGCCGGGATCACGAGAAAGTTTCCGAGGCAACGAGATACCCGATACCACGGTGCCGAACAGCTACGTCTGGACGCCGGACGGCGATAAGCAGGACGAAGCCGCCCCCTGGTCACGGGTCCGCTTCCGGAACTACTCGTTCCTGCGCGTCGACGTCCGGCCCGGCGTCTTCGCCAGCGAGATGGACGTGGTCGCGGTGGACGAGTACGGCCGCGAATTCGACCGCGTGCTGTTCCGGCGGCAAGTCCGGCCCTGAGCCGGGCTATTTCTTCTTCGGCGGGAGGGTCCGGGCGTAGGCGACGCCGCGCTCGACCCATTCCCGCAGCACTTCGTCGTCGTCGACGCCGGTGACCCGCAACCAGCCGACCATCTCGCGCCCGCCCATGACCATGGGCTGCACCGCGTCACCGAGCAGCCGTTCGCCCTCGTCGCGATCGACCCGCACCAGCAGGCCGCCCTGCCCGCTCGCGGCGACCGCCATATTGCCGCCGATCAGGAACGCCAGGCCGCCGAACATCTTCTGCTCGGTGAGCTCGGGGCCGGGCGGGATCAGTTCGCGGATTCGCTCGGCCAACTCTTCGTCGTATGCCATAGCGGCATTCTTCACCTGAGGTACGACGGATCCGCGTTTCCGCCACCCGGCGACTTCGTGTCCTCCGCGCGCCCGAGTTGGCCGATATCTGCGCAGTTCCGGGCGCGGGCTTCTGCTGATCGAGCGTCCGGGCCGTACTGAAAAATACTGCACCACAGCCGGATTGACATCCTACGAATGTTACGCAGAGGCTACGTACGTACACTCCCGGGCCGCCTGGATGTCATTGGACGTTCAAGCGGATGTTTCCGTACCTGTCTGTAATACAGAGCATGAGACGGGGGTACGCATCACCGATGCCCCTCGCGCGCAACCAGTTTCAGAGGTCGCACTCGGCTGCGCCCGCGAGACGGGACTAAGGACTCTTCCGTGCACATCAGCCCCCCAGCGGTGCGATCACGCACTGTCCGCCATCGGTCGCCCGAGCGGCATTCGATTCGAGTCCCCGAATTCCCCTTCCCCGGTGGTCTGCCGCACCGGTGGCTGCGCTTCGGCACGAGCGCTTGGCGCCGCCGGGTGACCTGGCTCGCGCTGACCCTCTTCGCGCTCGTCGTCTTTCCCGGCTTCGTCGGTGCGCTGGCCGTCGCCCAGGACGCGGCGGGAGCCACGCCTGGGACATCCCAGATCGACGGACTCAGCTGGATGAACATCCGCGATTCGTCGGGCATACCGCTGTCCGACTATCGGTTCACGACCGGCGACGAGAGCCTGTTCAAGCCGCGCGCCACCATCCTGTGGGCCGTACTGGGCTTGGAATTCATCGGTTACATAGCCATTGTGACGACGGCGATCTGGTTGATCGGCTACGCGTTGAGCTTCCGGTGGCTGGACATGTTCAGCGCGGCGTTGCGCGGCGTGGCCGACGCTCTGACATCGCAGATCGCGACCCCGATCATGCTGCTCACCGCGGCGACCATCGGCGCGTTCTTCGTCGCGTACTTCATCGCTCGCGGCTACCACGCGAAGGCCACCATGCAGGTGGTGACGATGGTGGGGGTGGCGCTGCTGGGGCCGATATTCCTGGCCGAGCCCTTGGCGGAAGTGCTGTCCTCGCACGGGCTGCTGGCCCAGGGTCGCAATCTCGGTATCTCGGTCGCCGCCGGCTTGAACGGGAACTCGGATCCGAATCCGACCCAATTGGTGACGACCATGCAGAGCGACCTGGCCGACAATTTCGCCCGGCAACCGCTGCAGGTCTGGAACTTCGGGCATACCGTCGACCAGCGGCCGTCCTGCCGATCGGCGTGGTCGGCCGGGGTGGCCGCCGGGGACGACGCCCGGGTGATCAGCGGCTTGAAGGCATGCGGAGACAGCGCGGCGCACGCGAAGGCCGAGAACCCGTCCATGGGCCAGGTCGCCACCGGGCTCATGCTGCTGGCCTGCGGCGGCATCCTGTTGCTCTTCGCGATGTATCTCGGCCTCAAGGTCATCAAGGCCGCGCTGGACACGATCTACCACGGCTTCATGTCGATCTTCGGCTTCGCCGCGGGCGGATTCGTATACGGCCCCACGCAGACATTCCTGGTCCGCAATGTCGTGGACGGCTTCGTCGCGGCGGCGCGAATGACGGCCTACACCATTTTCCTCGGGGTCTACATACTGTTCATGGGCAACCTGTTCGCGCAGGCGCGCGGCCAGGTGATGGCGGTGATCATCATCGCGGGCACCGTCGAGATCGTCGCCATATTCCAGCTCAAACGCCTCAGCAGCGGCCTGAGTCGCGGCAACGACTGGATCGCCAACCGATTCGGTCTCGCGATCCAGGGTGCGAGCAAGTCGGCAGGCAACAGCGGCACCGCCCTCGGCATGGGCGGCGCGGGCAGCAGCACGAAGACCGCACCCGGGATGGGGTTGGTGAGCACACTCACCACGCTCAACGCCATCAACGCGTCGCCGGTGACGGCATGGCTCGCCGGAGGCCGGGTCAATCCGTTGAACCCGCTGGCCAGCACACGACGCAGGATCGAACGCTCCACCAACAGAATCCTGACCAGCCGCGAAGAGGGATACATCGAGCATCAGCTCGCCCGAACGAACTGGCGGGGTGTCGCGGTCAACGCGGCGACGGCCGTGGGGGGCATCCACACCCAGCTCGGCGTCTCCCGTGCCTTCAAAGTGCTGCGCGACAACAAGGTTCCCGATTCGCGTATCCATGCCGTCCTGCTCTCCTCCGGCGCGTCCCACGAGATGGTCACCAACGCGCTGACGGCATACTCCGTCCAAGAATCGACGGCGTCGCAGAATCCGTACAGCTTCGCGCCGTTGCAGAAGGCGATCGCGGCGGCGTGGGCGGTCGACAACCATGTGGGCCACGAAGCCCACGAGGCCTTCGCCGCTCAGGCCGTCATCTCGGCCGACAGCTTCGTCCGGCACAGCAACGCGCCCGCCCCCAACGCCACCATCGACCGTGCGTTCGTGCAGCGGGTCGAGCAGAACTGGCATTCGGACCGGGCACTGCGCGCGGCGATCACGCCGGACGAGTGGGACAACGCGGGCCGCGACACCCGGTGGTGGATCGGTCACCGGGTCGCGACCATGCACCAGGACGCGGCCCGGACGTACTACGAGAATCCGAACGACATCAACCGCGAAGCGCTGATGCGATCGGCCAGGCGAGTAGCCAACCTCGATCACTTGGACCCCGACGGCGGACTCGACCCCTGGAACCCGTAGCGGAGGTCGGCCAGGGTCGGCGATCAGGCGGCGCGCACCACGTCCGCGAACACTTCGTCCGGATCGGAAGCCGTCAGGCCGAACGTGTCGCGGATGGCCGAGTCGTCGACCGTGAAGGGCGCGTACGACATGTGATAGGTCTCGAACAATTCCGGCCAGAACGGATCGGTGATCGCCAGCAGCGCCAGCTCCCGATCGCTCATCACCGCCAGGTGCGGCTCGGGCGCCCCGGCCGCCGCGGCGAACCGTCCGGCCAGCTCGCGCACGGTCGCGGTGATGGTCGGCGCGTGCCAGGCCCGGCCCCAAGCGCGTTCGTCGCGCGCGACCGCGACCGCCGCCGCGGCGGCGTCACCGACCGCGGTGTAGGCATGCGGCAGGTCGAGCGCCTGCGGCAGCAGCGCCAACCGTCCCTCGCGGATACTCGGCTGGACCAGCAGCGAGAACAGCGACACCGCACCGGGGCCCAGGAATTGCCCCGCCCGCACCTCGACCGCACGCACCCGGCCCGCGCGGTGCGCCTGTTCGGCCTCCTGCCACATCCTGGCGCGTACGAGGCCTTTCGGTCCCGTGGCGGCCAGCGGTGACTGCTCGGTGAGCGGACCGTCGGCGGGGCCGTAGCCGTACAGGTTGCCCAGCATCACGTAGGTCGCGCCGACCTGCTCCGCGGCGGCCCTGATCGAGCCGAACAGCGGCGGAATGGCCTGCGGCCAGGTGTGATACGCGGGCATGGCCATGTTGAACACGGTGTCGGCGCGTTCGGCAAGCCCGGCCAGCGCGGCGGAGTCGACCGCGTCCAGCGCGACGCGCTCGATGTTCGGGTGCGCGGGGCCCGCACCGCTGCGGCTGACCATGCGCACCCGGTCGCCGGACTCGGCCAGTAGCGCCGCGGTGGCCGAAGCGGTGGCACCCCGGCCGACGATGACCTGCGTAGGCATACGAATCCCTCTCTAGGACAACGGTATCCACACGTTCGGTGGCACCTCGCGTGCCGTTCGCCGATCGCGTGCTACTCAGCCTGCCGTCGCGCAAGCGGGTAGGCTACTGGCCGGATTGCCAACTATCCCAAGGATCGAGCCATGCTGACTGTCGCCGTCGTCGCGGTTCCCCCGGTGAAGGCTTTCGACTTGTCCATGCCGGAAACAGTGCTCGGCGCCGCGCTGGTGGACGGCGAACCCGGCTACCGCGTCCTGGTGTGCACCGCAGCGCCCGGTGTGCTGCCCGCCGGTCTGGGCGGGTTCGACGTAGTGGTCTCCCGCGGGCTGGAGACGATCGAGGAAGCCGACATCGTCATCGTGCCGAGCACCGGCAGCCGCGCCGACGCCGACGCCGCCACGCTCAGCGCCCTGCGTCGCGCGGTGGCCGCGGGCAAGCGCGTCACCTCGATCTGTAGCGGCGCCTTCGTCCTGGCACAGGCGGGACTACTGGCGGGTCGCACCGCCACCACACACTGGGCGCTCGCCGACGAACTGGCGGCGAACCACCCGGACGTGTCGGTCCGCAGCGACGCGCTGTTCATCGAAGACGGCACGATCACCACCGCCGCGGGCGCGGCGGCCGGAATCGACCTGTGCCTGCACCTGATCCGTGCCGACTACGGAGCGACGGTGGCGAACGCCGCCGCACGCACCGCCGTCGTCACCCCGGTACGGCCCGGCGGGCAAGCCCAGTTCGTCGACGCGCCGCTGCCCGCCGAGAACGGCGTCACGCTCGCCGATACCCGCGCCTGGGCGCTGCGCCGACTGGACCTACCGCTGTCGCTGGAGGACCTGGCCGCGCACGCGCGCACCAGCGTTCGCACGCTCACCCGCCGCTTCCACGAGGAGACCGGTCTCAGCCCGCGCAGATGGCTGCTGCACCAGCGCCTGCAACGCGCCAGGGAGCTGCTGGAATCCACCACACTGCCGATGGACCAGGTGGCCAGGCACAGCGGTATCGGCTCGGCGGAGTCGCTGCGCCAGCACATGATCCGGCATGTCGGGGTGCCACCGAGCAGTTACCGCGCGTCGTTCACCCGCTCACCGGGAGCGGGGCGGGAAGGAACAGCGGCGTCCCGAAATCGATCATTCGATCCGGAGGCGGGCGGCGATGGCGGTGGCGGTGCGTACACACGACGACGATGACGAGAAGCGGCACCGGATGGGCCCGACCGATCCCCCCGCTCTGTAGGTGCGCCGACGGGTCGATCCACGCGACGGCTGGTCACCCGCGACCGGAAAGGCAGCCGCCGCGCACACCGACCGATGCGCTCGGCGTGGCGATGCTCCTCCGATTACGCGGCGGGAACCACCCGATAGTCAGCGAACCCGCGCCCGGACCATTTCCCCCGCGGCGACGCGGTAGCGCTGGGCGATCAACCGGACCACCGCCGGGTGCACGCCGATGGGCTCGGCGACGCCGTCGGCGCCCGCCTCGTGCAGTCGCTGCTGGAACAGACCGTGTGCCAGGAGATACGACGCGACGAAAACGCGGCCCGTGCCTGCCGCACGCAGTTCGGCGACAACGTCCGGCACGCGCGGCGCACCGGTCGCGACGTAACCGATACGAACCGGCACGCCGAGGCGTTCGGCCAGCAGCGCGGCCGCGCGCCGGACATCCTGGCGGGCTCGGGCGTCCGAGGACCCCGCGGCGGCGAAGACCACCGCGTCACCCGGAGTCCAGCCCGCCGCGCGCAGACGCATCGCCATGATGCGGGCCAGCGCCGGATCCGGACCCATGGCGGGTGTGACCGACACCGACGGATGGGCGCTCTCGGCCACCTCGCGCGGCACGTCCTGGTAGACGTGATACCCCGAGGCGAGGAAGGCCGGGATCACCACGGCGGGAACCGATTCCCCGGTCGGGGTCACCAGATCGCGCAGCACTTCGGACGGCGAAGGACCGAGCACGTCGACGAAAGCGGTCCGCACCCAAGGGGTTTCCCCGGTGCCGGTCCCGGCACCGAGTTCCTTCGTCACGGCCTCGGCGAGCGCGGCGATCATCTGCACGCCCTTGGTGCTGCGGGTGCCGTGGGCCACCAGCACCAAGGCGGGCGCGGTCACCAGTTCCCCGCAGCCTGGATGTGCCGAGGTGCCCGGGTCGGAATTCCGACGCCGGGCACCTGGGGGCCTCCTGTCGCGGTGGGCCGTGGGTTGTTGTCGGTACATTCCGCCGGGTCCAGCGCGAGCCGGTACCCGCGTTTGACCACGGTCTGGATCGCCTTCGGCGTGCCGAGCCCGGCGCGCAGCCGGGCGATGGCGGTTTCCACCGCGTGCGTGTCGTCCCCGCCGCCGGGTAGCGCGGCGAGCAGGTCCTCGCGGGAGACGACCCGGCCGGGCTGGCGGGCCAGCGAGCGCATCAGGGCCATCGGCGCGGGCGCCAGCTGACGCACCTGACCGTCGACCACCACGCACGCGCCGCGCACGCTGATGATGTGCCCCGCGGCGTGGATCCGGTTGGCACGGCGCGGCAGTTCCTCGGCGACGTGGCGGGCCAGCGCGCCGAGCCGGGCCCGGCCCGGCATCGAGGTGGGCACCCCGAGTTCCTCCAGCGGCGCCGCCGTGATCGGGCCGACGCAGGCGGGCAGCACCCGGCCGCGCAGCGCGTACAGCAGTCCTTCCAGCAGCCCGGTTTCCTTGGCGCGCATCAACATCGACGCCACGGCGGGTGCGCTGGTGAATGTCACGCAATCCATCCCGGAGGTGACGATCGCCTCGATGAGGTGATCCATCGGCCCCTGGTCCTCCGGCGGCACCCAGCGGTACACCGGCACCGGCACGACATCCGCGCCCGCGCAGCGCAGGACCTCGCAGAAGTCGGGCACCGGCTCCCACTCCGTGGTGGCCCCGTGCAACTGCACGGCGATCCGGACGCCCTCGACGCCCTCGGCGAGCAGGTGATCGAGCACTTCGGCGGACGACTCGGAGGCAGGCGACCATTCCTCGCGCAGTTCCGCGGCGCGGATGGCGCCCTTGGCCTTCGGGCCGCGCGCGAGCATCCGGGTGGTGCCCAACGTCTCGCGCAGGTCCTCGGCGAGGCCCCAGCCTTCGGCCGCCTCCATCCATCCGCGGAAGCCGATTCCCGTGGTCGCCACGGTGATCTGCGGCGGATCGGCGATCAGCTGCCGGGTCACCCGCTCCAGCTCGTTGTCGTCGGCCAGCGGGATGATCCGGATCGCCGGCGCCGAGACGATGGTCGCGCCCCGTCGTTCCAGCAGGGTGGCGAATTCCTCCGCCCGCCGGGCCGCCGTGATGCCCACGGTGAATCCGGCCAGGCTCGCGCCCGCGTCAACTGTTGTCATTGGCGTTCATCCATCCGAGGACGCGAGCGCGGTGGCGACCGGCTCGTTGGAAATCGAAACGATGCCGTCGTCCACGCGCACCGCGTACACCGGCAGCATCGCCGATTCGTCGTCCAGGCAACGCCCGTCGACCAGAGAGAAGGCCTGCTTCAGCAGCGGCGAGGCCACGACGGGCACTCCACCGCGATCGCCGACGATCCCGCGCGACATGACCGCCGCCCGTCCGATCGGATCGATATTGCCGACGGCATACAGCATGCCGTTCTCGAGCAGGAAAAGGGCGGCCTGTCGGCCACCTTTCAGCAACACCGCAACGCCGCGGCCGGGAATCAGGTAGTCGAGACGGCAGGCCTGCGTCCACCCGGTGGTGGTAGCTGTGGCAATGCCGGGGGTATCGATCACGGTCATCGGTGTCATCCTCCAAACGCCTTACTCATTGGTACCGACGTTCTGTTTCCAAGCGGTTAAGCGGTCATTTCCCCTGCGTGGCGACCGGGACTTCCGGCAGTCCGAGCAGCACGGGAACCTTCCGCTCACCGGATTCATCGAAGGAAATCGTGGGATCGGCTTCCTCCGGGGCGTTGACGAACGACACGAAGCGAGACAGCTTCTCTTCGTCGTCCAGCACCGCGGCCCATTCGTCGCGGTAACCGGCGACATGCTGAGCCATCGCCGCCTCCAGATCCTCGGCGATGCCGAGGCTGTCCTCGCAGATCACCTGCTTGAGGTAATCCATGCCGCCTTCCAGCGCTTCCTGCCACGGAGCGGTGCGCTGCAAACGATCAGCGGTGCGGATGTAGAACATCAGATACCGGTCGATGTACTTGATCAGCGTCTCGTCGTCGAGTTCACCGGCCAGCAGCACCGCGTGCTTGGGGGTGAGGCCGCCGTTGCCGCCGACGTAGAGGTTCCAGCCGTTCTCGGTGGCGATCACGCCGACGTCCTTGCCACGCGCCTCGGCGCACTCGCGGGCGCAGCCGGACACCGCCAGCTTCAGCTTGTGCGGCGAGCGCAGGCCGCGGTAGCGCTTCTCCAGCAGCACGGCCATGCCGACCGAGTCCTGCTGACCGTAACGGCACCAGGTCGAGCCGACGCAGCTCTTCACGGTGCGCAGCGACTTGCCGTACGCGTGGCCGGATTCCATGCCCGCGTCGACCAGCCGCTTCCAGATCAGCGGCAACTGCTCGACGCGCGCGCCGAACAGGTCGATGCGCTGGCCGCCGGTGACCTTCACGTACAGGCCGAATTCCTTGGCCACCTCACCGATGGTGATCAACTGCTCGGCGGTGACCTCGCCACCGGGCATCCGCGGCACCACCGAGTAGGTGCCGTTCTTCTGCAGGTTGGCCAGGAAGTGGTCGTTGGTGTCCTGCAGCGCGGCCTGTTCGCCGTCGAGGATGTGTTCGCTGGAGGTGGAGGCCAGGATGGACGCGACGGTCGGCTTGCAGATGTCGCAACCCGTGCCCTTGCCGTACTTGGCGATCAGGCCGGAGAAGGTGCGGATGCCGGTGACCTGCACGATCTGGAACAGCTCGGCGCGCGACTGCTCGAAGTGCTCGCACAGCGCCTTGGACATCTCCACGCCGGACTGCTCGAGCAGCTTCTTCAGCATGGGAACGCAACCGCCGCAGGAGGTTCCGGCGCTGGTGCAGCTCTTGATCGCCGGGACGTCGCAGGCGCCATCGGCGATCGCCCCGCAGATCGCGCCCTTCGACACGTTGTTGCACGAGCAGATCTGCGCGTCGTCGGGCAGCGAGTCGGCGCCCAGCTCGGCGCCCGCGGGCGAGATCAGCGCGGCCGGTTCGGCGGGCAGCGGACGGCCGACCAGCGGGCGCAGCGCCGAGTAGGCGGTGGCGTCGCCGACCAGGATGCCGCCGAGCAGGATCTTGGCGTCGTCGGAGACCACGAGCTTGGCGTAGGTGCCCTTGGCCGCGTCGTGCAGCACGACCGACAGCGCGCCCTCGGTGACGCCGTGCGCGTCACCGAAGCTGGCCACGTCGACACCCAGGAGCTTGAGCTTGGTCGACATGTCCGCGCCGGGGAACTCGCCGGCGCCGCCCAGCAGGCGGTCCGCGACGATCTCGGCGGTGCTGTAGCCCGGCGCGACCAGGCCGTAGCACACGCCCTCGACGGCGGCGCACTCGCCGATGGCCCAGATGTTCGGGTCGGAGGTCTGCAAGCCCAGGTCGGTGATGATGCCGCCGCGCGGGCCGACCTCCAGTCCCGCGTCGCGGGCGATCTGGTCGCGGGGGCGCACACCGGCGGAGAACACCACGAGCCCGGCTTCGATCACCGTCTCGTCGGACAGCGTGACCTTCAGTCCCTTGTCGGTCTGCTCGATCGCGGAGGTGCCGACACCGGTGTGCACCTCCAGGCCGAGATCGGTGACCAGCCGCTCCAGGATGGCGCCGCCGCCCTCGTCGACCTGGGCGGGCATCAGCCGGGTGTTGAACTCGACCACGTGCGGGGTGAGCCCGAGCAGACGCAGCGCGTTGGCGGCCTCCAAGCCCAGCAGGCCGCCGCCGACCACCACGCCCGCCGCGCCGGGACCGGCGGCTTCGGCGGCCGCGCGGATGCCGTCGAGGTCGTCGAGGGTGCGGTAGACGAAGCACTCGGGGTGGTCGTGGCCGGGCACCGGCGGGACGAACGGGTAGGAACCGGTGGCCAGCACGAGCGCGTCGTAGGCGAGGATGTCGCCCGCCGACGTCGTCACCTTGCGGGCGGCCCGGTCGATCGACTCGGCGCGCTGACCCAGCCGCAGCTCGACCAGCTCGTCACCGGCGTACTCGTTGCCGGGCAGCGCGAGCGCGCTCGCGTCCCAGCTGCCGACGTAGGCCGAGAGGCCGACGCGGTCGTAGGCGGGCAGCTGCTCCTCGCTGAGCACGATGACCTGCCAGCGGCCTTCGGTGTCGCGCGAGCGCAGCGCCTCGACGAACCGGTGCCCGACCATGCCATGGCCGACGACCACCGCGGTCTTGCGAGCGACTGTGGGGTTCATCTGTGGGTCCTCCTGGACTGGATCGGGATTCAGGCGCGGGCCGACGAGCCGGCGGACTGGGACGGAGCGCTCCCGCTCGGGGAGTGACCTGCTTCGGCTTCGAGCACGAACGTCTCGGCTTCGGTCACGACATCGGAGTCGGCGATGACCCGCGCGCTGGGACGGCGCAGGAAGACCGCCCAGACCACCAGGGCGCAGAGCACGTAGAAGCCCATGAATACGAAGAACGCCGTGGTCGCGGAGTTGGTCGAGGCGTAGGAGGAGCGCAGCACCAGGTTGATGCCCACACCGCCGAGCGCGCCGATGGCGCCGACGAAACCGATCAGCGCGCCGGAGGTGTTCTGCGACCACGCGGACCGCTGCGCCGGGGTCGCGTCCATGCTCCTGGACTTCGCCTCGAACACCGACGGGATGATCTTGGTGACCGAGCCGTTGCCGATGCCGGAGAGCACGAACAAGGCGATGAAGCCGACGACCAGGGCGGTCATCACCGCGCCGCTCGCCACGCCGTTGTTGCGGTCGGCCATCGTGCTGGCCACGGTGACCAGCACCGCCGCCGCCATCATGGCGCCGAAGACGTAGAGGGTGACCCGGCTACCGCCGATGCGGTCGGCCCACTTGCCGCCGTAGGGGCGGGCCAGCGAGCCGAGCAGCGGGCCGATGAACGCGATCTGCGCGGCGTGCAGCGTGGCCTGCGCGACGCTGTCACCGCCCGCCCGGAAGCTGATCTGGAGGATCTGGCCGAAGGCGAAGCTGTAGCCGATGAACGAGCCGAACGTGCCGATGTAGAGGAACGCGATCGCCCAGGACTGCGGCACCTTCAGCGCCGTGATCATGTAGGACAGATCGGCCTTCTGGTTGGGCAGGTTGTCCATGTACAGCGCGGCACCCACTCCGGCGACCGCGATCAGCACCAGGTAGACCGCGCAGATCAGCGAGGCGTAACCATTGCCGAGGGTCGCGATGACCAGCAGGCCGAGCAACTGGATCACCGGAACGCCGATGTTGCCGCCACCCGCGTTCAGGCCCAGCGCCCAGCCCTTGAGCCGCTGCGGGTAGAACGCGTTGATGTTGGTCATCGAGGAGGCGAAGTTGCCGCCGCCGAATCCGGCGAACGCCGCGACCAGCAGGAATGTGGTGTACGAGGTGCCGGGCTGGTTGATGAACCACAGCGTGAGCAGCGTCGGGATCAGCAGCATCACCGCGCTGAACACGGTCCAGTTGCGCCCGCCGAACCGCGCGGTCGCGACGGTATACGGGATGCGCAGGAACGCGCCGACCAGCGTCGGCATCGCGACCAGGAAGAACTTGCCCGCCGGGTCGATGCCGAACTTGTCGGTCGGCATGAACAGCACCATCACCGACCAGATCGACCAGACGGAGAAGCCGACGTGCTCGGCGAAGACCGACCAGATCAGGTTGCGGCGGGCGATGTCCTTGCCGCCCGCTTCCCAGGCGGCGACATCCTCGGCATCCCAGTGCTCGATGTGCGGCCTGCGGATCTTCGTCTGTCCCAGCGCTCCCAAACGGTTACGCGTCAGCGTGCTCAACGGGGCCTCCCAAAGTCGGTTGGCCCCACGGTAGGAGGTGGGTATTGCCGAAATGCTGCGCGAAATGTCCGTCAAATCAACGGTTGCTCACGATTCCCGGTATACCGGGGTGAGTTTCGCGCGAATGTTTCAGGCGTGTGACACAAGGGTTTCCGTGCGTCACGAAAAGGCCGATTCGGAATTCGGCGACCGGTGAGGTGTGATGCGCGCTACGTTTTCTCGAAACGGGTGCGCACATCCTGACTCGGTTCGCACAGTCGCGCAACCGGAACTGTGAGATGCCCGCCGGGCGGCTCAGCTCCAGGTGTCTTCGAGCACGCGCGGCTTGCACGCCTGCCAGGCGCCCGCCAGCAGCACCAGCACGGCCACGCCGAGCATCGCGAACGGAACGAGCCAGCCATCCGTCGCCGTGTGCAGCACGCCGAACAGCAGCGGACCCACACAGGCCACCGCGTAGCCGACCCCTTGGGTGAAGCCGGACAGCGCGGCCGACCCGGCGGGCGTGCGCGTGCGCATGTTGATCAGCGTCAGCGCCATCGGGAAGGTGCTGGGACCGAGCCCCAGCACCACGACCCACACGATCGGCGCGGCCATCGGCGCGACGAGCAGACCGGCGAACGCGATGAAGAACAGCACCGCGCAGGCCACCACGACCGGGAACGGATTGCGGAATCGGGCGACCACGGTCGGCGCGGTGAGCGCGGCGACCAGGCCGACCACGGCGAACAGACCCACCATCGCTCCGCCGTACGCGGCGCTCGCGCCCGCCTCGCCGAGAATCTTCGGCAACCAGGTGAACATCGCGTAGGTGGTGAGCGAGGTCATGCCGAACATGCCCGCCATCCCCCAGGCGATCGGCGAGCGCCACACGCGCCCGGTGTCCGGCGGCTCCGGCACGGCCGTCCGGTCGGCGCCGTCGTGTCCGCGCCGCGCCCGCAGCACCGCCAGCCACGGCACCGCCGCCGCGAAGCCCAGCAGGCCCCACACCCCGAGCGAGACGCGCCAGCCGTACGCCTCCGCCACCGGGACCGCGGCGAACGCGGGCACGACCGTGCCGAGTTGCACCATCACGATGTACAGCGAGCTGATCACGGCGACGCGATCCGGGAAGTACCGCTTCACCAGCGGCGGGATCACCACGTTGCCGATACCCATACCCGCGAGCGCCAGCGCGGAGAAGACCAGCAGTTCCGCGGTGCCCGACATCAGCACCCGGATGAGCATGCCGCTGCCCGCCATCAGCATGGCGGTCAGTGCGGTGCGCTCGAGCCCGAGCCGAGTCGCCAAAACCGGCGTGAGCAGCCCGGACAGCGCGAACATGGCGGTGGGGACCATGCCGAAGACGCCGACAACGGCGGCGCCGTAACCGATCTCGGCGCCGATCCGTTCGGCCAGGGGACTGAACGCGGTGACCGCGACCCGCAGGGTGAGCGCCGACATCACGATGGCGGCGAGAACCAGCAGGCGGCCCTCGGTCAGCGCACGTCGACGGCGCTCGACCAGGACGGATGCCTGGCGAGCCTCGATTCCCGGGAAGGTCGCAGTCACCGAGAAATCATAGGATGACCGGATGATGCGCGGCAACGATTTGTGATGGGCGGTACTCTGTCGAGGTGCAACCCGTCCGGCGCACCAGCCTCATCGCCCAGGTCACCGAGCAGCTGCGGGCCGAAATCCGTTCCGGCCGTTGGCCGATCGGCTCCCGCATCCCCACCGAGCCGGAGCTCACCGAGCTCACCGGCACCGGCCGCAATACGGTGCGCGAGGCCGTGCAGGCGCTCGTGCACGCCGGCATGCTGGAACGCCGCCAAGGTTCCGGAACCTATGTCATCGCGGCATCCGACCTAGGCGGGACCCTGGGCAAGTACTTCGCCGACGCCGAGGAGCGCGACGTCCTGGAACTGCGCCTCGCGCTGGACGTCACCGCCGCCGCCCTGGCCGCGCGCCGCCGCGACGACACCGACATCGCGAATCTGCTACGCCTGCTGGCCGAACGCGACGAGAAATGGGACGAGGACCCGGTCGCCGCGATCGAGGCGGACGTCCAGTTGCACCGCGCGATCGTCGTCGCGAGCCACAACGCGGTCTACCTCGAGTTCTACGACTCGCTGCTGCCCATCATCGAACAGGTCATCCGCGCGCGGACGTCGAAGTCCGACGACTCCTATACCGAGGAGCACGCTGCCTTGGTGAACGCGGTGATCGACGGCGATCCCGAACGGGCCGCCTCGGCCACGCGCTGCTTCCTCAACTCGCTCATCGCGGAATACCCGGACGCGCGATGAATCGCGGCAGGTAACCAAGCGGTCACCATACGAAGCCGCCCGATGTGAGTCGGAATTGCCGGGAACGTCACCGAGGGCCACGGGGACGCAACAAGCGGCTCATACCTTTGTCTCGACCGTAGCTAGGCACTCGACAGCCGCCGGCGGCACTGCGCCGCGATGAGGGCCGGTCGAGCCGAATCGAGAGGAAGCCGATGACCGCCGTAGCAGCCACCGGCCAGCAGTCGCCGACAACGACTTTCGAACACCAGAAACGTGGACGCTGGCTCGACCACTGGGATCCGGACAACCCGAAGTTCTGGGCATCCGGCGGCGCGAAGACCGCGCGCAAGAATCTGATCTTCTCCGTGTTCGCCGAGAATCTCGGCTTCAGCGTCTGGGTCATCTGGGGCACCGTGGTGACCAGCATGGGCGCCGCGGGCTTCGGCTTCCTCGAGGGCCTCGGCAAGGGCAACCCCACCGCGGTGAGCAACGCGCTGCTGCTCACCTCCACCCCCACCTTGGTCGGCGCCGCCCTGCGCATTCCGTACACCTTCGCCATTCCCCGGTTCGGCGGCCGGGCCTTCACCGTGTTCAGCGCGGCGATGCTGCTGATTCCGACGCTCGGCCTGGCCTATTTCGTCAACCAGCCGGGCACGCCGATGTGGGTGTTCCTGCTGCTGGCCGCGCTCGCGGGCGTCGGCGGCGGCAACTTCTCCTCCTCGATGGCCAACATCAATTTCTTCTTCCCCGAGGGCAAGAAGGGCGCGGCGCTGGGCATCAACGCGGCGGGCGGCAACCTCGGCGTCGCCCAGACCCAGCTGGTGCTGCCGTTGCTGATCACCCTCGGTACCCACATCATGGCGAAGGACGCCGCGGGCTACCGCTTCGGCATCACGCTGTCGGTCCTGGTCTGGGTACCGTTCATCCTGATCGCCGCGTTCGGCGCACTGCGTTACATGGACAGCATCAGCACCGCCAAGTCCGACGGAAAGTCCTACCGGCGCGCGCTGACCAACCGGCACACCTGGGTGATGGCGGTCCTCTACATCGGCACCTTCGGCTCGTTCATCGGTTTCTCCTTCGCCTTCCCGACGCTGATCAAGGCCAACTTCCCCGATCTGGCCAAGATCGGCTGGATCACCACGCTCGGTAACCTCGCGTTCCTCGGCGCCCTGGTCGGATCGTTCAGCAGGCCGTTCGGCGGGTGGGTGTCGGACAAGGTCGGCGGCGCGAAGATCACCCTGTACGTGTTCGGCGGCATGGCGATCGCGGTCGCGCTGATCATGGCCGGGCTGGAACTGAAGAGCTTCCCGCTGTATCTGGTCGCGTTCCTGCTGCTGTTCGTCCTGACCGGCATCGGCAACGGCTCCACCTACCGGATGATCCCGACCATCTTCAGCGCGGAGTCCAAGAAGTACGCTTCCGAGCGCGGTCTCGACCCGGCCGAAGCCGCCGCCTCGGCCAAGCGCCAGGCGGGCGCGGCGATCGGCGTCATCGGCGCGGTCGGCGCCTCCGGCGGCTGGCTGTTGCAGCAGGCGCTGCGGTTGTCGAACACGCACCTGCACAGCATGGCTCCCGCGTTCTGGGCCTACGCCGCGACCTTCCTGGTGATGGCGGCCGTCACCTGGTGGTTCTATCTGCGGTCCTCGTTCGCCATCCAGCGCGTTCCCTCGCTGGCATACGCGAACGTCTGACCGCCACAGCGTGTCCCGCGGTCCGGACCCCGCGGGACACGGGCGCCGTCTCCGCCGTCCCCTCCGGCGCAGCCGCCCACCGCTACCGAACGTCCGCCCGTCACCCGGGTCGAAACCCGGGTCCCGGCTTGCACCGGGACGATGGGCGGGCGTTCGGTTGCGTGGGGTCGGAGATCGTGAGCGCCCGCCACGGGACGCGGCAAGCATCGCGCCACAGAAATGGGCTCGCCTGTCGTGCCGGACTTGCGGAGCGCCCGAGCGAACGCGGTTGCGGCACTGCGAAGACGCCTAGCCGCTCGCGCCGTCACTCTGATCAGTACGGTAGGTGAACTCCGTCGCGCACTTCCTTGACCGTCCTGGCGATCATTTGTTGCAGGGTGGTGGCGATGCGCTCGCCGGTGGTCGGTTTGACCGTCAGCAGATCGGCACCGAAGGTGACGTAACGACCGTCGTCTTCGACATCGTTGAGCTGGAAATCCTTGCGCCCGTGCGTATGCCGGTTGTCGACGCTGCCCATCGCGTAGACGCCGACGTGACCGATCAAGGTCATCGCACGGGTGAAGAACCGTTCGAACTCTTCACGCGGAGTCGGCCGCCAAGCGTCGCGGACCGGCGGTCGCGGCCGCCGCAACTCCTCCGCCGAAGCCTGCAATTGTTTCCCCTGTCCCGGGGCACAGACAGGGAACACGTCGACCACAGCCCGGGCCACCTCACCGGCGGACAGCAATGTCAGCACTACATCACCGCCGCGTTCGGGGTCCGGTCCCGGTTCCTGCACCGCCACCGCGCCGTGCTGGTTGTGCACGCCCGCGTGCGCCCGCAACCTGCGGTTCCGGTTCGGTCCGGCGAAACCGGCCACTTCGACTCGGGCTTCCGGCGCCAGCAACACTTCCACCGCGCGCAGTAGATCGTCATCGATGCGCGGGCGCAACGCCTGAGCGGCCGCCTGCCGCAACCGCAGACTCTCCGATCGGAATTCCGTCGTGTGCTGGTGCTGCAAGGGATACGGCAGCACGTCCCGGCCGGTGGACTCCCACAGTGTCCGGAATTCGAGCGCGGTGAACCGCCAGTTCTGTACCTCGGGCATGGGTGACGTCCTTATCGCGGGTTGTCACCGATGACGGGCGGCACCGTCCCGGGCAGGTCGTCGAGCCCGGTGAGCTCGTCACCGTGTTCCTGCGTGATCAGGTAGTCGGGAATACCTCTGGAGGATTCCTCATCGGACTTGCCGCCGCGCGCACCGGGAACCATTCCGCCCGGCATGCCGCTCATACCGGCACGACCGGGCGAGGCGCCGGTACGCGCGGCAGCGGCCGGGGCCACGCCGGGGTTGTTCGATGTAGCTCGCGGAGGCACCGAGACGCCCGGCGCACCCGGACTAGCGGGACTTCCTGGAGTGCCCGGCGTGCCGAGATGTGGACTTCCGGGAGTGCCCGGAGTATTCGGCGCTCCGCTCGGACTGGGCGTCGTGGGGGCGGGCGTGGTCGAAGCCGGTGTGGTCGAATCGGGCGTAGTCGAGTCCTGCGTCGTGGACGACGGCTCAGTACTGGTCGACTTCGGTGCTTCCGAGGTGGTATCCGAGGGCTGATTGCTCGACGGGGTAGTCGGATCGTCAGTGGTATTCGTATCAGCAGGATTCGAGCTGGGCGACGAAGGTGTGCCCGACGGCGTACCGCTGCTGGACCCCCGAGGAGTTGTTCCGTTGTCGACGCCGCTCGCATCCGAGACAGGGTTCGGACGGGGAATCACGGGAACGTTCGTATCGGACTCCATCACCACCGGGGCGTAGACGGTGCGCAGCACCCGCAATGCCTCCGCCTTCGCGTTGTACTCGGCGACATCGTCGTTGCGCCATCCGCGCCCGGTCACCCAGGCGAGGGCATTGCCGACGCCACTGCGATGTTCCGGCGCATGCGGGACCAACTGCTTGGTGGGCTCCAACCCCGTCAACAATTCGGCCAACTTGCTGCTGGTCAGGCGGGCGGCGTTCGAGACCTGTGCGCCCTGGGCGGTGTAGTCGCCGACCGCACTCGCCGCGGCATTTCGCGCCTCGCCTCGCCACACACCGTCGTCGGTGGCTCGCGCCATCGCCTGCGTGAAGGTATCCAACGAGGTCTGGTGCCGTTCGGCGATGGTGTTCCACGCAGTCACAAGATCACCGACCGCCTCGAGATCGATTTGATCGACCTTTTGGCGCAACGTGGCGACGTCGTGCCTCTCGAACTCATCCGCGTCGAGGACTTCCCTCGGCCGGAACTCGCCCTGGAAACCGACACCGGCAGCCCGGCTGCGCACGCCGTCACGCTGCTGGTTGTACCTGTCCTGCACCGCCGCCGGATCGACATCGGGCTGCAACTCCTCACCCGAGATCCAGTTGGTGACATTGCGCAGCACAGTCGAACCCAGCTGCCCGTAGTCGGGAAAGCCCAAGCCGACAAAAGGGTTACCCATCAGCGCACCTGCTCAGCGGTACTCGCGATTTGCGTCGCGTTCTCGATGTCCTGCCCGGTGATGCGCTCGAACGAGATCGCCATGACCTCGCGCATGCTCTTCACGGTCTCGATGTGTTCGATGAGGATCTGCTCGATCGAGTTCGCGTCACCGGCCGCCTGCTTCAGGAACTTCCCGACCAGGTCGTCGGCCATCTTGAAGTCACCGAAGCCCGAGACGTTTCGAGTATTCGTCGCCAGCCTGCGCAACGCTTCGAGCTCAGCTATGCGCGAGTCACATGCTTGCGCGCAGAGAAGCGCGGCTTTCTGGTCGTCCAAGTACAGTTCTCCAGCTTTGGCTTGGCTTGCAAGCCCACTCCAGACCGATGCATTGTCCTCACCCATGCGTTCCTCCCAATTCAACGCGGTAGCGTGGGCACAATCGACTCACCGACGCGATAGAGCACCGTGCATGGATTCTCGAGATCGTCGCGACCTGCCCGGCCCAGGACCCTCAATTGCACAACCCCTTGGGTCGCCGGGAACAGAACGTCGCAATCAAGATTCTTGGACGCGCCTTCGACTCTGAATTGCCGGCCCTGTCGACCTGCGATCGTGACATCCTCGAAGTCGACGTTACCGGGCTTTCGCTCGAACTCCGACACGGTGCGCCTTGTCGAGAACACCGTGACGAAGTACTTGGGTCCGTCCCAGCTACAGATCTCCCAGCCGGACTGATGGACACCGGCGATACCGGACTCCTCGGTTTTCGGATCTACACCTGCCGCTCGCAACGCCTCGTCCGGAATCCCCGTGCACGGATTGAACAGAGCCTGTGCCGCAGTGGTACTCGAACCCGTCATGGGCGAGCCCTTCGTGGTGTCCCCACACCCGACGACTCCGGTGGCCAACGCACCCACGAGCAGTGTCAACATGATTCGACGACTCATCCCCACCCTCTCGAATCGCGACGATTCAGGTTCGCCAACGGTAGCAGACCCCCAACTGGTGAGCCCTGCCCGCGCTGATCCACAGGTGGCGTGAGTGTACGGGGCAGGACGCGGCCGGCAGTCAACCGAACGGTGCGCGCGGGGCTCACGACGTTCAGATGCAAAGGGTTTGGGGCCGCATCCAACTAGCACCGGTTCAGGCATGGCGCGTGGCGATTTCATCGGGCGTATCGATGCCAGCACCTTGGTTGCATCGGACCGGGGCGTGTCATAGCGCGCTGCACCTGACCGAGCAGCCCGAATCTCGGCGGCCACGGGAATCACGACCTATATAGACTGGGGCAGGGTCAACGTAATTCGCTCTCGCCTTCCTTGTCGTCTCGTGGCTCGCCGAATGGCCGTGGCGGTTTAACGCATTGTTCGAACAGAGCGGCGAGGCAGAAGATGAACATCAAATAGAACGGGGTTACCCATATCTCCCAGTTCTCGACCTTGCCCATCAATCCCCTCACCACCGCAACCGCTCCCGTTACCGCCACCGCCGCATACGCGGTGATGAAAGCACCCCGGACCGCCGCCCGTAGCCGTCCCTCAGGCGGCTGCCTTCGACTGACCACAATCGCGACCACCTGCACCGTCAGCGCGAACACGATCGCCCCGCGCTGCGCCGGCCCAACGCCCACCATATCGCCCACCACGGTGCATACGAGCGCCCATCCGATCACGGTGGGCGGAGTGGCCGCAACGATGAGGCCGAACAACCGGACCCCTTGCTCCCACATCGCCACCCGCCTACGCCTGGCCTCGTTCAGCTCAGCCGCCACTTGGATTCGCCATCCCCCTCTACTGATGCGTCAGCCGGTGTTCAGCCAACCTGATCGGTAGTATTCGCGATCTGGGTCGCGTTCTCGATATCCTGCCCGGTGATGCGCTTGAACGAGATCGCCATGACCTCGCGCATGTTCTTCACGGTTTCGATGTGTTCGTGGATGACCTGGTCGATCGAGTGAGACTCTCCCATGGCCTGTTTGAGGAACTTTTTGGTCAAGTCACCGGCCATTGCGAAATCGCCGAATCCCGAGACGTTCTGAGCACCTTGCGCCGAAAAGAGGAGTCGATCCAGATCCGCGATTCGCTCATCGCATGCCTTTGCGCATAGGTATGCAGCATTTGCGTCATCGAGGTACAACTCACCCGCATGAGCCTGCCCGGCTAGTGTCTTCCAGGTCGCCGCGTCGGCTTCGCTCACGAAATCCCTCCCAATCAAAGCGGAAATACAGGCACCAAGGAATTGCCAGCGTGAGACAATGTTGCGCAAGGATCCTCAGGGCTGCCGATCGAGGCTTTATTGGAAACCCGAAGCTGGATCACTCCCTGACCCATCGAGAAAAGGACATCGCAAAGCAGATTCTTCGATGCGCCCTCGACCTTGAACTGTCGCCCTGCACGACCAGCGACTGTTACGTCGCGAAATTCGACGTTCCCGGGCTTCTTCTCGAACTCCGACACCGTACGTCCAGTAGAGAAAACCGAGATGAAGTACCGGGACCCTTCCCAATTGCAGATTTCCCAGCCAGACTGAGGCACTCCGGCAACACCGACCTCCTCGGTTGCAGGGTCGACTCCAGCAGCCCGCAATGCCTCGTCCGGAATCCCCGTGCACGGGTTGAACAAAGCTTGTGCGGCGGTGCTGCCGGAACTCGTTGTAGGCGATCCGTTCGTGGGGTCCCCACACCCGACGACTCCGGTCGCCAACGTACCCACGAGCAGTGTCAGCATGATTCGACGACTCATCCCCACCCTCTCGACCCTGTGACGACGGCTCAGGTGCGCCAACACTAGCAGAAGACCTGGTGGTATCCCTCTGGCGACGGGCGGGCTCCGGTCTGACGGTAGGTGGGCTCATGCGTTGTACTGTCACAGGTTTGGGGTCGGGCCTAGGGTGGCAGTGCGGTAACGAACTGAACGAGAGCCAGGACATACGACTGAGTTCGTCGGATGATCGAAGGAGCTGTAATCATGAAGTTCGGCAAGATCGCGGCCGGCGCGGCGCTCGCCGCCGCCGTCGTCTCTGTTGCTCCCGCCGTCGCCTCCGCTGAGGATCCGGAGTTTCCACGCAACGGCGTTATCCCGGCCGGGACCTATCACATCGGCCGTGGCCCCTCCAATATCGTCGGGTCTCCTATCGAGAACTGCGACCTGCAAGTCTTTCCGGATGGCCGGTCGGTGACGCTGGTCTGCGGGGCCTCGAGCCGGGGCGGACATCAGACGCCGGTCGGCCCGGACGAGACCTACGTGACGTTCGACTACATACCCTTCGGGCTGGACCTGCGTGACATCGACCCTCGCCAGGGGCTTTGGACCGGAACGGTGAACATCGCCGGGACCCCGATCATCGCTCCGTACCCGCTGGCATCGGTCTGGCTCAGCCGTCGGTGAACCGGGCGCGCCCGGAATGGGGCGATCCGGCGCCACTCCGATAGACGACTACGGTCCGGCCTGCGCTGTGCAGCCGAGGTTCGGGCCGTAGTCGTAGCAGCTGACGCGGTCGGGCGAATCAGCGTGGCAGGTCGAACGCGCCATCTGTGACACACGCGGTGAAGGCGTCCCACCCGCCGGACGTGAAGATCAACGCCGGGCCGGTCGGGTTCTTCGAGTCGCGGACACCGACCTGGCCAGCGGCGAGCCATGCGACTTCCACACATGCTTCCCCACCACCGCTATGGCTTGCCTTGAACCATTGGGCGCTGGATAGATCGCCGGTCACCGCTCACATCTCCTTGCCATGGTCCTCAACAGATCTCTCGAGGGCTGCTCTTGTAGAGCAGCGCCACGAAGTGCTTCGAAAATTGTTCGGAAGCGGGCTACATCGTCGTGCTCCTCAAAAATCATTGTGCCCACCGCTCCTTCGGTGTAGGCGACAGACGGCTCATCACGTAGAAAATCGAGGATGATATAGGGCGGTATCGCAGATCCGGCTGGAAAGCCCGCGCTGAACGGCACGATTCGGATCGATATATTGTCCCGTGTACTCAAGTCTGCAAGGTGGCGATGTTGCAGAGCCATAGTCCGATCGGAGCCGACCACAGTACGTAAGACCGCCTCGTGCAGCAGGAACTCCGCTTGCACCGGCCTATGTCGGCGCGTGAGTATCGTGGATCGTTTCATTCGCAGAGCTACCCGCCTCTCCACCTCGTCCGGCGTGCTACTCGGCGGATAGGCTTCCACGTTCCGTGCGTAGTCGGCGGTCTGCAGTAACCCAGGGATGACGAGCGACTGGAAGAAGTGAAGTTGCGTGGCTGCTGCCTCCAACTGGAGATACGTATTGAACCCCGGTCGGATCAGACTGCGGTAGTCCTGCCACCAGACCTTTGTATTCGACTGACTGATCAGCGATTTCAGATACTCGATCCGATTCTCCGGTAGCCCGTAGTACTCGCAGATGAACTCCACATCCCGAACTTTGACCTTCTCGTTCTGCCCGAGTTCCAGCCGCCCCAGCGTGGACCGGCTGATCTCCAGGACTTCGGCTACCTGCTCGAGCGTGTAGCCGTTGGCCTGGCGCGCGTCGCGCAGTGCGCGGCCCAGCTGGCGACGCGGCAGCGTCGTCCGGCTGATGTCCGACCTGGTACCCACCATTCCGCTGTGTCCTCCCCTGCTTTCCCACGGTGTGACCTGCTTTTTCCCACGGCGAGAATCGACGTGTGCCCAACTCGGGAGGCGTTCGGCGCGGACGCGCCCGTTGCGCCGCCCCGGCCGTTTTCGAGCCTCCCGTCGTGGGCACGCTGCGCAGCATATGCGCATGGCCGAAGAACACGGAACAGAAATCGAATCCGTATCGAACTCCGCAGCAGCGCAACGAGATGCGTGCGGGCACGGTCCGGCGGCGGCGGGGTCGCCGGAACCGCCGCGAGGGTGAAGCGGTTGCACCGAACCACGATCGGAGCCGTACAGACCGGCTGGTGGGTAGTCGGAACTCGCATAGAGATCGTCTACTTGCGCGACGCCGCCGACCCCACGCCTGCCTACCGGCTGCGCAACAACGGCGACACCGTGCCGATTCCATTGGGACAGAGCGGCTTCGTCGCGTTCGACGAGCGCGCATTTCCGGATCTGGCGCAGGTTCGCGAATGGTACCCACGCCACTTCCGGCTATGGGACGCGGTGCGCGCCCAGTTCTGGGAGGTGTTGCTACCCGCGAGCGGGGCACGCAACACGAATTTCTCAGAACGATCACCGCGCAGATGAATTCACCTGACCTCATCCACGGCCTGAGCAAGGCCACAACCGAAGAGAAGAATGTCGAAGCGACGCAATCGACCGCGGCACGAGTCGCGGAAACCGACCAATTCCACCATTCGATACCCGTCGCGGGCGACGATCGACACGATACTCACGGCGATGATGGCCGAACGCCGCGCAGATGCCGCCGACGCCGACACCGTTCACTTCTGGGGATTCGCCCGCACCGAGAACTCCGCCGCGCAGGACGCCGCCCACACCCCAATAGTTCTCGATCCCCACGCCGAACGCTCCCCCGTCCTGGATTCGGCCGAATGGCTGATCCGGAGGTTCGCGGGCCGCATGTGGGGGTTCGGGCTGGCCTACCTGACGGTGGGCGAGATGTTCACCGGCGCCGAGGGCGTCCCCCCGGACGCGATACAGGCCGCGGCGACGGGCCGCATGAGCGAACGCGTCACCGCCGACACCATGTGCGCGGCAACGATCTTCGACGCCCGAGCACGCGCCTACACCGCGCTGACGTACCTCCACCTGCCCGAACTCGGGGCGACGCCCACTTGGGTGAAGGACACCCGACGATCCGTCGACACCTGGATCACCCTCTTCGACCAGCGTGCCGTCGCAGCGCATGTGTGGGCGGCGGCGATAACGCTGGACCCACACGCCAACCACGCCGCCATAGCTCGACTACGGTCGCACTGATGCCTTCGGTCCCGGACGGTCCGATGCCGCGGGGGAGGAACCGTCAGACCCTCGCGGTGTCGTTGGACGGCGGCCTGACCACACCGACCAGCGATCTCGCGTTTCCGTCATACGTGTTGGATTGCAACCGATCGCTGGAATTTCCTTCGATGGTGGTGATCTTGCCGGTGTTGGGATCCACGGATTTCACGATTCCCACATGGTCGGGAGTTCCGTCACCCTCCCAGTCGAAAATGATCATGTCCCCTTCTTTGGCACTCGCGATATTCCCCGCCAACCCCATGTGCTTGGCGTCGTTCCAGATGGAGGGCACGTAGTTCGGGTTGGTCCAGTCGACGTTGTAGCCGGCCTGCTCCCACGTCCAGGTGGAGAAAGCGGCGCACCACGCGTCATTGATGTTGTACGGGGCCTTGTACCACTTGCCATCCGGGCCGCGGAACATCGGGACATTGTTGCCGCCCCTTTCGGTGACACCGAGCGCCAGTTGTTCCTCGGCCTTCGCGAGGATGTCGTTCCGAGTTCCGTTCCCTTGGGTCCAGCTGGCATTGCTCGCGGTCGGCGCCCACGGAGCCCGGGACCCGGCATCGGGCGCGTTGCCATAGGGATTGCGCGGCAGATCCGGCATCATCTCGTAGATATTGCCCGCGTTTCTTCGCATGCCGCTGTCGGCGTCCTCGATCGTGCTGTGCACACGGTCCACGCCCTCCAAGATCAGCTGCAACAACCGGTTCTCTTCGGCGGGGGTCAGATGCAGGTTGCCATCGGGCAGCCTGGTGAGCTGGTGCTCACCGGGTTCGCGACCGAGCTCGGCTTTGAGCCCGGCCACGATTCCTTCGACATCCTGGAACGCCTTGTTCGAGGTGTCGAAGCTCGCGATGGCGCGTTCGTTCACGCCGCTGTTCTGTGCTCGCAGTTTCGACGCCTTGTCCAGGATCGCACCGCGCTTGTCGTCGTATTTGCCGGTCAGCACCGATGATCCCGGATCGAGTGTCTGGGCCCCGTCCTTGGTGAGCTCACGGCCGTCCGCGCTCAGCAGTTTCTGATCTGCCAGCCAAGCGATCATGTCCGGCTGTCCGCCGTCCCAACCGGACGCGAACAGCAGCACCGCATTCTGCATGTACGCGTTCGCGGCGTCCACGACCGCATTGAGACCGCCGCTGGCATACTTCGGATGCGGAAGGTCTTCGAGATCTATATCCGCGAGGGTTGTCATGCCTGCCCTCCACCCGGCGCGGTCCACGCGGCCGACATCCGCGGGACAACAAACAACATCCGTAACCTCTCTCGGCGAGAGTCTGCTGGCGCATGCGGCACACATGCACTACCGCGAGTATCGGGCATTCCCGACATTGGCAACTCACGCGCCGACGTCGCGAGCGCCCTCGGCGACAAACCGCTGGGCGATCCCGTATTCGACGCCCGGTCGCTCCTCTAGGGTGAGCGGATTCGCTGCGACGCGTTGCCAGCGGAACGCGCAAGGCCGCCGGTGGCAGTGCTTGCCGCGTCGGGCTCCGCGAAAGCCCGTACGCAGACTCAGAGAGTCAGGCGCACCATGTCCGCCGTGCGCGCCAGGCCGGGGAACGCCTGAGGGGTGGACCTCGGATGCAGCGCGTGCACGGCGAGCCGGAACATGACCGCGCGCAACAACATCTGCGGCCACTCCGGGAGGTCGGCCCAGCGTTCGATCAACCCGTCGTCCGCGCCGCCCCAGGCCAGCGCGTCCACCACGATCACGCCGGCCGCCCAGGGCGCAGGCCGCCAGTACGGGGTGATGTCGGTGAGACCAGGGATCTGCCCGCCCGCGAACAAGACGGTGCCGAACAGGTCGCCGTGCACCAGCTGCGGCGGCGTCTGCACGGGTTTGCGGAGGGTAGCCAGTTGGCCGATCAATTCCAGGCTGCGCCGCCCGTCCGGTGATGTCGACAGGGCCGCGCCACCCGCGCGCAGGCTGCGCAACGGCACCGGCTCCCAGGCGGCGCGATCGGCGGCGACGAACACATCGATGTCCACCCACGGCACCACCGGCGGCTGCGCGAGGAAACGCGGCCGCTCCAGATTCGCCGTCGCCTGGTGCAGGCGCAGCGAGACGGAGACCACCTCGTCGTGCCGCGGTTCGGGAGCGCCATCCAAGTAGGTGTCCGCTCGCCAGCCGGACACCACGTAGCGGCCGTCGGTCGCCCGCACCGGCCGGGCCAGCCGCAGGCCGTCCACCTTCAACGTCTCCCGGGTCTTGGCCGACCACGCGGCGCGCGCGTGGTCGGCGACCGGACTGAGCACCACGTCACCGAAACGCCAGCCGCCTTCCCAGTCGCCGAGCGAAACCGGGGTCACTTCGCGCAGACCGAACGTGGCACGCACGTGCTCGGGAGGTTCCACAGAAGTCACGGCCGTACGGTACGTGGTGTCTGTTTCGGCGCGCCTCCGGCGCGCCGTGTTCGGCTCAGTACACCGGCAGCGACTTGTCCACCTGGTTGGCCCAGGCGATCACGCCGCCTTGCAAGTGGGTGGCGTCGGAGAAACCCGCGCGTTTGAGCGCGGCCAGGGCCTCGGCCGAACGCACGCCGGTCTTGCAGTGCAGCACGATCGGGCGGTTCTGCGGCAGCTCGGCCAGCGCCTCGCCGGACAGGATGCGGTCCTTCGGGATCAACCTGGCGCCCTCGATGTGCACGATGTCCCACTCGACCGGCTCGCGCACGTCGATCAGCTCGATCGGCTTGCCCGACGCCAGCAGCTCCTCGAGCTCGCGCGCGGTGATGGTCGACCCGGCCGCGGCCGCCTGACCCTCGTCGGACACCACGCCGCAGAACGCCTCGTAGTCGATCAGCTCGGTGATCGGCTGACGCTCCGGGTCGCGGCGCAGCTTGATGGTCCGGTAGTTCATGTCCAGTGCGTCGTACACCATCAGCCGACCGAGCAGCGGCTCGCCGATGCCGGTGATCAGCTTGATCGCCTCGGTCACCATCACCGATCCGATCGAGGCGCACAGCACGCCGAGCACGCCGCCCTCGGCGCAGGACGGGACCATGCCGGGCGGCGGGGCCTCCGGGTACAGGTCGCGGTAGTTGATGCCGCGTCCGTCCGGCGCGTCCTCCCAGAACACCGAGACCTGGCCTTCGAAGCGGTAGATCGAGCCCCAGACATACGGCTTGCCCGCCAGCACCGCTGCGTCGTTGACCAGGTAGCGGGTGGCGAAGTTGTCGGTGCCGTCGACGATCAGGTCGTACTCGCCGAACAGCTCGACCGCGTTCTCCGGTTCCAACCGGATCTTGTGCAACCGGACATCGATGCCGGAGTTGATCTCCAGGATCGAATCGCGCGCACTGTCGGCCTTCGGGCGGCCGATGTCGGACTCCCCGTGGATGATCTGACGCTGCAGGTTGGAGGCGTCGACCTCGTCGAACTCGACGATGCCGAGCGTGCCGACGCCCGCGGCGGCCAGATACAGCAGGGCGGGCGAGCCGAGGCCACCGGCTCCGATCACCAGCACCTTGGCGTTCTTCAGACGTTTCTGCCCGTCCACGCCGAGATCGGGGATGATCAGGTGTCGGCTGTAGCGGGCTACCTCATCCCTGGTCAGCTCCGCGGCCGGCTCGACAAGTGGCGGCAGGGACTTGGGTGATGACACGTCCAGGACTCCTCGAATCGCTTGGCCGATCGCTGCGGCGGCATTGCGCCCTTTGCGGGCTGGTCAACACTGCAACACCGACGACCGGACCGTTCTTCCCCGCCATCGTTCCGCATCACCGACGCCCGCGACAACCGCCCTACCCGCGCGGGTAGGGCCAGGGGTTGAACCGGCAGCGCTTGCCGTCCATCGGGACCACGCCGTGCGGATCGAGGGCGGCGATGTCGTTGTTCTCGGTGCCGAAGGTCTGCTGCATCATCACCGGCGCCAGCCCGCCGTCGGTCTCGCACGGCTGATGCTGGTGGTAGCCGATGGCGTGGCCGACCTCGTGATTGATCAGATACTGCCGATAGGACCCGATATCGCCCTCGAAGGCGAGCGCGCCGCGCACCCAGCGGACTTCGGAGAGCACCACGCGGCGGCTGTCGGCGTTGTAGCAGGAGGTGTCGATCGGGATGTCGAAGCCGCATTCCTTGCGGCTGGAACCGCGTGAGGTGAGCGAGATGCGGAACTCCGCGTCGCCCTGGTCGACCCTGCGGAAAGCGAACTTGGGGTCGTGCGCCCAGCTCTTCGGATTGGCGAGGGTGGAGTCGATCATCTTGGCGACGGCCTCGTCACCGCCGAGGCCGGAGGTGTCCACGCCGTTCTCGATCTCCACGGTGTAGCGGAAGACCGTGCCGGTTCCTGCGCCGACCTGGGCGGTCGTGCCGGGCACCACGCGCCAGGCGCCACCGCCGGTCTCGGCGAAAGCGCCGCCTTCGGGCAGTGCCCCGGCGGGCAGATCGGTGGGAAAGCGCCCGTCACCGGGCGGAGCGCCGATCACGCCCGCGGTCGCGGTGACCGGGCTGAGCCGGCCGAGCCCCGGGTCCGGGCCCGCGGCGCTGCGAGGGTCGGTCGCGCGGATCGCGTCGACGGCGACCAAGACGGTGATCGCGACCAGGACGGGAAGGGCGTATGCCCGCCAACCGTAGGTCGAGACGAATCTGCCGAGCGCGCTCTGTTTCTTGGCGTCCCGCTCCGGCCGCCCCCTGGCTCTGCCTTCGTCCGGTGCGGTGGGGTCCCAGCTGGCGCGCAGCGGTTGGTGGGACCGGTCGGCCCGGTGCGAATAGAGACCGAGCGGGTCGTAGACCTCCACTTCGTCCCGCTCCGGTTGCTGATCCGCTTCGGGCGGCGGGGCAGCGTCTTCGGACGCTTCGACGTGCTTGCGCTTACTCGTCCCCCGGCGACCAGGGGATCCGCCGCCTGTCCCGGACCGCTCGGCTGCGCCCGTTCGAGCCGCACCGCTGGTTCGCGCCTCTGGCCAGGTTCTCGCCATGGGGTCCGACCCTACGGAACCGG
This sequence comes from Nocardia barduliensis, assembly GCF_013315795.1. Lineage (GTDB taxonomy): Bacteria > Actinomycetota > Actinomycetes > Mycobacteriales > Mycobacteriaceae > Nocardia > Nocardia barduliensis. The sequence continues at coordinate 51,576 of NZ_JABLTE010000027.1, read as the reverse complement.
GCGCGCCGGAGCCAGCCGGGCGGCGCGCACCACGCCGCCCGCCGGGTGGTCGGTCCGGGGGGTCGGTCACGCGCACCAGAGTCTCACAGCGGCGGATCCCCACTCACGGGCACATCGGCGGCGCGGTCGGTGCGACAATGCTCTGCGGGTGGCACGAGTTGCCCGGCCCCGATCCGCGGGCGGGCGACAACCGGGTATCGTTCATGGGATAACCCGGTGCACACCCCTTTTGCCGGGGAATCGACTGGGAGAGCCGAAATGACTGACCTCGTGGACCGGATGACGTCCCGTAGATCGTCGTCCGAGGCCATGGCACCCGCCAAACGCGGTACCCGGCTTCCACGCGACGAGCGACGTCAACAGCTACTCGCGGCGGCAAGCGAAGTCTTCGTGCAGCGCGGCTACCACGCCGCGGGCATGGACGAGATCTCGCAATGCGCGGGCGTGAGCAAGCCGGTGCTGTACCAGCACTTCAGCAGCAAACTGGAGCTCTACCTCGCGGTGCTGCAGAACTACGTCGACATGCTGGTGTCCAGCGTCCGTCAGGCGCTGCGCTCCACCACCAGCAACAAGCAGCGCGTCCGCGCGGCGGTGCAGGCGTACTTCGACTTCGTGGACAACGAGATGCAGGGTTTCCGGCTGGTCTTCGAGTCCGACCTGACCAGCGAACCGCAGGTCCAGCGCCGGGTCGAGCAGGCCACCGAGGCGTGCGTGGACGCGGTCTTCGACCTGGTGGCCCACGACTCGGGCCTCGACCCCTACCGGGCCCGCATCCTGGCCGTCGGTCTGGTCGGCGCGAGCCAGTTCACCGCGCGGTACTGGCTGGAGGCCGATCGGCCGATCCCGAAGGAAGAGGCGGTCGACACCACCGTCTCGCTCGCCTGGGGCGGCCTGAAGCACGTGCCGCTGCACCCGATCGACTGAACTGGTACCACGACGAACGAGCCCCTGTCCCCGAGCGATCGGGGGCAGGGGCTCGCTGCGTGTGCGGCCGGGGCCGGGATCAGACGGCGGCGAAACCGACGCGACCGCCGGTGGTCGAGCCGATCTCGACGTAGGCGACCTTCGCCGCCTGGATCAGGAACTTGCGGCCCTTCTCGTCGGAGAGCGACAAGACCCCGCCGTCGCTGCCGAACGCACCGGACACCAGCGCCTCGACCTCGTCCTGGGTCTGCGCGCTGTTGATCACCAGCTCGCGCGGGCTATCCGAAATACCGATCTTGACCTCCACGGCCAACCTCCGAACCTGAGAGTCCTGTGCTGTCGAGTCCAGGCTAGTGCTGTGCCGCCTCGCCGAGTATTCAGGCCGTACCAGTGAGTGCCGCGGCAGTCCGTTCAGGGCTTACGTTGGGGGGCACGTGGGTTTCGGGCGTGCCCGGTGAGTTACCCATGTACCTGCTAGATCAGTTGGGGCGTTTCTTTTCGGATTGGTTGGGCGAACGGTGTTCGCTTGTCGCGAACACCGTCTGGGTGGGGCTTACTTGGGCTCGATGAGCTGGATCTCGAGTTCGATTTTCACCGTGTCGCTGAGCATGCCGGGCATGGCGCCGCCGACGCCGAAGTCGGTGCGCTTGATGGTGCCGGTGGCGGAGAAGCCGGCGTGCCGGTCGCCGGTGGGGCCGAAGTCCTGGACGCCGCCCCACTCGACATCCAAGGTGACCGGCTTGGTGATGGTGCCGAGGGTGGCCTCGCCCTGGACCTCGAAGGTCTCGGCGACGACGACCGGATGGGTGGCGCGGAAGGTGAGCGTGGGGCGATTGGCGACGTCGAGGAAGTCGGCGGTGCGGATGTGCGCGTCACGGTCGGGGTTGCCGGTGTCGAAGGAGTCGAGGTAGATCGTCGCGCCGATGGTGGCCGCGCCCGATTCGTCGACCACGAATTCGGTCTCGAACCGGGTGAACCCGCCACGCACCTTGGCGATGCCGAGATGGCGAACGGTGAAGGCGACCGAGGAGTGCGCGGCGTCGAGTGCCCACGATCCGGATTTCAGCGTGGTGGATTCCGAGGTAGATGTCATACCTCCGACAATGACCGGACCGCGGTCCGGTAGCCAGACCGCCGTTATCCTGGACCTGACAGGGCGCGGATAACCGTGCCCGGACCGGGCACGATGGGACGCATGGCTCGTAACGGATTCGCGGAGTTCCTCATCGCGCGGCGCGCCGAATTGCGGCCGTCGGATATCGGCATGCCCGAGGGTGGACGCCGCCGGACCCCGGGTCTGCGGCGGGAAGAAGTCGCCGTCCGCGCGGGAGTGAGCGCCGACTACCTGGCCCGGCTGGAGCAGGGGCGCGACACCAACCCGTCGGTCGCGGTGATCGAGGCCTTGGCCGACGCGCTGCTGCTGCGCGGCGACGATCGCCAGTACTTCAGCATGCTCGCGCTCGCCTCGGGCAACGAAGGCCGTTGCCCGGGGAACGAGTCCGCCGAGGAACAGGTGGCTCCGACGATCGAGACGATCCTGCGCGCCTTGCAGCCGACGCCGGCCTTCGTCGTCGGCCGCAGGCTGAACGTGCTGGGCTGGAACCAGGCGTGGGCCGATTTCGTCGCCCCGCTGGGTCTGCTGGACGAGCCGCAACCCAACCTCGCCTGGTACACCTTCACGCACCCCGCGGCGCGGCGCGTGCTGCGCAACTGGGAGCAGGCCGCCGACACTTTCACCGCCGCGCTCTGCCGCGCCAAACTGCACTGGCCGGGCGACGATTCGCTGCTGGAGACGATCGAAGCGCTGCGCGCCCTCCCGGATTTCGCGCAGCGCTGGAAACCACATCGAGTCGGTACGTCCGCCTCGGGCACGCTGCACCTGGACCATCCCGTGCACGGCATGGTCGAAGTACCGTTCGAGACGCTGGAGGCCGACCGCGATCAGAGCGTGGTGATCTGGCTGGCCGAGCGGGCGAGTATCCACGCGCCCGGATTGCGGCTGGTGCCCAACCGCGCGGCCAACGAGTAACCGCTCAGATGCCGAGTACCGCCATGCGCTCGGCGTGACTGTCCTGCATCCGCTCGATCAGCGCCGCGATGCCGTTGAGATCGCCGGTGGCGGTGAGCACCAGATCGGTGAGTTCGTCGCGCTGCGCCATGACGTATTGGGCCTGCGTGATCGCCTCACCGAGCAGTCGCCTGCCCCAGAGCGTGAGCCGGTCGCGTTCGGAGCGACTCTCGGTGACCGCCCGGCGCACCTCCTCGACGACGAACTCCGAGTGGCGGGTCTCGGCGAGCACGTCACGGACCACCGCGGCGACATCGGGAGTCAGCGCGCCCGCGATCTCGGTGTAGAAGTCCGCCGCGATGCCGTCACCGACATAGAACTTCACCATCGACTCGAGCCACGTCGACGGGTCGGTGGAGGTGTGATAGTCGTCCAGTGCGCGCACGAACGGCGCCATGGCGTCGAAGACCTCGGCGCCGCGCGCGGCGAGGGCGGCCTCGAGCGTCTTGAAATGCTCCATCTCCGCCGCGGCCATCTTCGCGACCGCCACCTTCCCGCGCAGGGTCGGCGACAGCTTGGCCTCCTCGGCCAGCCGGTAGAACGCGGAGATCTCGCCGTAGGCCAGCACCGCGAAAAGATCGGTGACGCCGGGATGGCTCGCGGGGATGGAGAGGTTTGCTGGGTCGGTCGACGAAACACCTAACGCGGCAGGTGACTGTGCTCCCATGCGCCCCAGCGTAATACTCGGCGGGGTTCACGCGGTTTCGGCCAGGAACTTCTCCAGATAACTCCATGTCGTGTCCCGTGCGGTCGGGGCGGCCAGGATGCCCAGGTGGCTGCCCGGCGCGGTCTCGTAGCGGACGGTCGCCGCTCCGGTGAGCACACGGGCGCCCGCCGCCACGGCGGGGGCCGGGGTGATCACGTCGGAGGGGCCGCCGACCAGCAGGACCGGCGCGGTCACCCGCGCCAGCTCGATGCGGCGTCCGCCCAGCACGACGACACCGCGACCGATGTCGTTGGCGAGGATGAACCGGCCCCACAGCTGGCCGTAGAAACGCCCCGGGTACCCGGGCATCTCGGCCATGAACCGATCGATCGTCTCCATCTTCGCCAGCGCCTCGGTGCGCGCGATATTGCTCGCGACGAACCACGGCCGGGTCAGTTCGCGATCCCATGCGGTGACCTTGTAGCCGATTCGAGTCAGTGTCGCAGGAACGCCACCTGCCGCCCGGACCACGGTCGAGGTGGCCCGGCCGCCGGTGAGTTTCGCGACGGCGCGCAGCTGCGGAACGCCGGTCATCAGGTCGTAGTCCAGCGGCGAGCCGACGGCCGTGATCGACCGGATGGGCAGCTCGGGGTGCGCCGCCGCGGTCAGCAGGGCCAGCGTGCCGCCGAGCGACCAGCCGACCAGATCGACCGCCTGTCCGTCGCGATCGGCGCTGGTGCGCAGCACGGCCTCGGGCAGGATGTCATCGATCCAGTCCTCGAAGCCCATCCTGCGGTCGCCGAAGGTGATCTCCCCGTAGTCGATGACGTACGGGCTGCGGCCGATCTCCAGCAGGAACCGCGCCAGGCTCTGATCGGGCCGCAGGTCGAAACAGGTGGCGGGCGCGGCCAGCGGCGGGACCAGCAAGACGGCCGAATCCGCTTTCGCGACCTCCCCGTTCGCTCGCTCGAACCGCCGCAGCTGCCGGTGCGGCTGGTCCCACAGAACCGTCGATGCGGTCGGGTCCGGCGCCTCGATGCCGGAGCCGAAGGTCAATGCCCACGCGTTGCGCGCGGCGAGGGTGACAGTGTCGGCAAGGCTCACGCGGAAAAGAGTCTCATATGTCGGTACCGCCGGTAACAGGCAACTCCCCGGCGGCGCTACCGTGGCCCCATGCCCACCGGATTGAGCGGCGGAACCACCGTCTCCTGCACGCCGCGCACCAGCGGCGCGAGCGACGCGGTCAACTCGGTGATCGCGTCGGCCGACAGCACCGCCAGCGCTCCGGTCCACGCCGCCTCGTCGGTCTCGGCCTCCACCGCGGCCAGCAAGTCCGCGCCGCTGCTGGTGAGCATCGGCGTCCCCGGCTCTCCCCTGACCACGCCCCGGGCGCGCAACTCGTCGAAGGCGGCCGCCCATTCCGCTTCCGACACCCCGCGCGCGGGCCGCATCACCGATTCCGGCGCCTTGCCCGCGGCCACCTGCGCGACCAGCGCCTGACGTCCGCTCAGGCCGTGGGTGACCAAGGCGGCGACATGGCCGTCGCCCCGATGCTCGCGCAGCGACGTGGTCAACTGCCACAGCGCGGCCACCGGATCGGCGGACAGCGGCAGGGCGGCGTTCGCCGCGAACAGGGGCCGCCCGGTCGGATCGGCCGCACGCTGGACCGGCGCCAGCAACTCGACCGCGCGGCCACACACCGCGTCGCCCGCGCCGACGCCGCGCAGCAGTCCGGTGGCCAAGTCGAGCCGGGCGGCCAGACAGCTTTGCGGTGTCGCCCGCTCCCACGCCTCCGGCAGCGCGCGACGCACCATGTCGGGGTGGAATCCGGCGAAGGTCGCCAGCACCGTCGCGGGGGTCACCGCACCCAGTGGCGCGGCGCGAAATGCGAAGTAGGTCTGCCAGTAGCCGCGCAAGCCGATCCCGACGCCCGCCTCCTTGACGCCGGTTCCGAAATAGACGACATCGTGTAGCGGTTCGAGCGTCGCCCAGATTTGCCGCGCCGGATGAATTCCCATGTGGCGCAGCGTACGTCGCGGCCGGGCGCGGCGAAAGGACACCGCGGTTCGGCGGATTTCCGATAGCGCGCCGCGGTGGCAATTCGAGCGACGCACAATATCACGCTACAATCTCCTCGGACAACGAAAAGTTCCGCTCGACAGAGTTGCCGGACGTCGCGCTCACGCACACCGCGGGGACGCCGCTACGACCGCCGACCGGTCTCGAGTGCGAAGTTTCGTTGGACAGGAAAATGTGCGCGCACCAAATCCGCGTCACCAGTGCGCCGCGCCGATGTTTTGCGAGGTAGCCGCCGCTTTTCGCGGCAGGCGCCCGACATCCGGAGCGTGGCCGGGTGGAGTATCGCCTGCGGAGTCGTGGTCGTCGTGGACCGCCCGGTCCGCCCCACCTCGTGCGCGCGGGACGTGATTACGAGGAAGGCACGAACCCTGAGCAAGATCACAGTCGATCAGGAACCAGGTCTGGCGGAGACGCTGTTGACGGCCGAACTGGACGCAACGCATACCCCCCCGACTTTCGCCGAATTGGGCGTGCGCGCGGAAATCGTCCGCGCGCTCGGCGAGATCGGAATCGAACGTACTTTCGCCATTCAAGAACTCACCCTGCCGCTGGCGCTGGCCGGTGAGGATCTCATCGGTCAGGCCCGCACCGGCATGGGCAAAACCTTCGGATTCGGCGTGCCGCTGCTGCACCGGATCGCGACCGCGGACACCGGCACCACGCCGCTGGACGGCACACCGCGAGCGCTGGTCATCGTGCCGACGCGCGAGCTGTGCATCCAGGTCACCAAGGATCTGGAGAACGCGAGCAAGTACCTGACCAACCACAAGGGTCCGCTGCGCGTCGCGTCGATCTACGGCGGCCGCCCCTACGAGGCGCAGATCGCGGCGCTGCGCTCGGGTGTCGACGTGGTGGTCGGCACGCCAGGCCGACTACTGGACCTGGCCGACCAGCAGCATTTGATCCTCGGCAAGATCGGCGTGCTCGTGCTGGACGAGGCCGACGAGATGCTCGATCTGGGCTTCCTCCCGGACATCGAGCGCATCCTCGGCATGGTCCCGGACAAGCGCCAGACCATGCTGTTCTCGGCGACCATGCCAGGGCCGATCATCACCTTGGCACGCACCTTCCTCACCCGCCCCACGCATATCCGGGCCGAGGAGCCGCACGATTCCGCGGTGCACGACCGCACCGCGCAGTTCGTCTACCGCGCCCACGCCCTGGACAAGAGCGAGCTGATCGCGCGCATCCTGCAGGCCGAGAGCCGAGGCGCCACGATGATCTTCACGCGCACCAAGCGCACGGCGCAGAAGGTGGCCGACGATCTCGCCGAGCGCGGGTTCGCGGTCGGCGCGGTGCACGGCGACCTGGGACAGATCGCCAGGGAGAAAGCGCTGACCAAGTTCCGCAAGGGCGCCATCGACGTGCTGGTCGCGACCGATGTCGCGGCGCGCGGCATCGACATCGACGACGTCACCCACGTCATCAACTACCAGTGCCCGGAGGACGAGAAGACCTACGTGCACCGGATCGGGCGGACCGGCCGGGCCGGACGCACCGGCGTCGCGGTGACGCTGATCGACTGGGACGAACTCAACCGCTGGTCGGCGATCGACACCGCGCTCGGGCTCGGCATCCCCGAGCCGGTCGAGACGTACTCGCGTTCGCCGCACCTGTACGCGGATCTCGGCATTCCCGAGGGCGTGACCGGTGTGATCCGTCAGGCGAAACCGGAACGGGACCCCGAGGCGGTGGTGGTCGAACGCCCGGCCCGCGCCCCGCGCAAGCGCAACCGCAGGCGCACCCGCGCCGGTCAGCCGATCGACGGCACACCGAACGTCGCCGACGCGGACGACAGCGAGTCGACCGCAGGCGCGGAGGCCACGCCCGCTCAGCAGGCGGAAGCCGAGGGCGACGCGGCCGACAAGCCCGCCCGCCGCAGGCGCAGGCGGCGCAAGTCGACCGACAGCGCCGCTGGCGACGAGTCGAGCGCCGATGCCTCGGACGACGACGTCACCTCGGACGAGACCGTCACCTCGGACGAGACCGTCACCTCGGATGAGACCGTCGGGTCGGACGAGACCGTCGGGTCGGACGAGACCGGCACGGCCGATCGGCCCGCTCGCCGTCGGCGCAGGCGCCGCCGTTCCGGCGAGGGCGACGCCGCGGCCGAGGACACCGGGAGCGCGGCCGAGCCCGCGGCAGCAGCGTCGGCCTGATCGCCCGGATCGGCTAGTCTCGCACTCGTGCTCGCACCCGAGCGGCGGACGCGCGCCGACATCATCTCCGCAGTCGTGATCGCGGTGCTCGTCGTGGTCGCCGGAGCCGTGGTGTGGGTGCGCGGGGACGCGCACGGCACCGAATCGGTGACCGCGTCGTCCACCGTGCCGACCCCGGCCGCGGCCGACCAGTTGCCGGCCTCGCTGCGGGAACTGTGGCGCGCGCCGGACGGCGCGAGCGCGCGGGCGCTGGTATCCGGCGGCGCCGCGGTGACCGCCGACGGGGACACGGTCACCGGGCGCGATCCACGCACCGGCGACCAGCTCTGGAAGTACCGGCGGGACCTGCCGCTGTGCGGGACCGAGGTGCAGTACGGCATGGTGGTCGCGGTCTACCGCGACGAGCGCGGCTGCAGCCAAGCCACGATGCTGGCCGGCGACAGCGGCGCTCGCCGCACGGCCCGCAGCAGTTACATGGACCGGGACGTGCGGCTGTCGGTCGACGGCACCTACCTGCTGGCGCAGGGGCGGCAGCGGCTGGAGATGTGGCGCTCGGACCTGGTGCGCACCGTGGAGTACGGATTCGTCGACGCACCGGTGAACGTCAAGACCCAGCCGCGCAAGGGCTGCACGCTGCTGTCGGCCGGTTCCAGTCCCTCTCGGCTCGCCGTGCTGGAGCGCTGCCCCGCCGACCCGGCCGTCCGGCTCACCGTGCTCAATCCGGCTCCCAAGGACAACACCGTGCCCGAGGAGTACGGTTCGCACGTATTGACCGGTCCCGGCGCGGATTCGGCCGCGGCCCGGGTGGTCGCGGTGTCCGACAGCCGGATCGTGCTCTACTTCCCCGGTATCGAGCAGGGCGCCGAGCCGTTGCCGCCGCGCCTGGCCGTCTACGACGGGAACGGCAACCCCGTTGTCGTGCATCAGCTTTCGGCCCCGCTGAGCGAAACGACCACGACCACCCGCATCGGATCGGCCTATCTGGTCTTCACCGGCAACAGCGTGATCGCTTTGAACGGCAGCACATTCGACCCCCTGTGGACCGCGGGCGGAGCCCTCGGATCACCCGCGCTCATGGCGGGCAGACTGCTGCTGCCCACCACGGGCGCGCTCGCCGTCCTCGACCCCGCCTCGGGAGCCGAAGTGGGGCGCATCCCGGTGGAACGACCCGGCTATACCGGTAGTCCCATCTCCCTCACGGTGATCGGGACGACCGTACTCGAGCGGCGCGACGGAGAACTGCACGCCTTCGGCTGACGCCGCCGAATCTGTCGGTGCCTCGGGGCAGACTGAGGTGATGAGCGAAACCGAAGCCGCCGCAACCGGATCGAAGCCCGCGATCACGTCCTACGACGATCCCAAGGCGCCGTGGAACCAGGAGTACTCCGACGAAGACATCGCCCGGTGGAACGACGGCGTGATCCAGGAGTTCCGCGACAGCGCGGGCCAGGTCGGCGGCGCCTACGCAGGGAGTGAACTCGTGCTGCTCACCACCACCGGCGCCAAGAGCGGCAAGCGCCACGTGGTGCCGCTCGGCCTGTTGCGCCGCGGCGAAACGCTGTATGTGAGTTCGTTCATCGAGGACAGGTACCCGGCTTGGTACCACAACGTGAAAGCCGATCCGAACGTCACCATCGAGTTCGGGAACACCGTGTACCGAGGCACGGCGCGGGCACTCGACGGCGCCGAGTACGACGAATTCGCGGGCTGGGTGGCAGCGAACAATCCGCTGCTCGCGGATTATCAGGCCAAGGTTTCGCGGCCGCTGCCGCTGGTGGTGCTCGAGATCGGTGAACCGCTCGGCCCGGTTGCGGGTATGGCGTCGGACGCCTGATCCCCGGTGCGTGCGGCACCATGATCACCGGTGCACCATCATGGAGACATGTCCGCACTCGATGACGCCCGCGTCGTGCTGCTCCGCCACGGCGAGACCAGCTGGTCCACGCAGCGGCGGCACACCGGCCGCACCGATCTCCCGCTCACCGAGCGCGGTGAGCAGCAGGCCAGGGCCGCGGGCGCCTTACTCGCCACGCTGGGATTGCGAAACCCCTTGGTGCGCATCAGTCCACGGTTGCGCGCGATGCGCACCGCGGAGCTGGCCGGGCTGGACGGCGCCGTGGAAGACGACCTGGCCGAATGGGACTACGGCGCCTACGAGGGCCTGACCACCCCGCAGATCCGCGAGTCCGTGCCCGGCTGGACCATCTGGACCCACCCGGCGCCGGAGGGTGAGACCGCGCGGCAGGTGTGCGAACGCGCCGACCGGGTGCTGGCCGCCGTGACACCGACCCTGCCGGAGCGGGATATCGTGCTGGTGGGGCACGGCCACTTCTCCCGCGCGCTGATCGCCCGCTGGGCCGAATTCGAGCTCAGGGAGGGCCGCCGCTTCGCCATGTCGACCGGCGCGCTGACCGTGCTCGGCTACGAACACGACGCGCGCACGATTCGCGCGCACAACCTGGTACCCCACGGAGCGTCACTGTGACCCGACTCGGCCCTACCGCCGACCCCACCGCCGTCGACCTCGGCGGCGCCGTGCTGCGCCGCGCCGTCGCGGCGGACCTGCCCGCCCTGGTCGAGCTCGTCTACGACCTGGCCGAATACGAGAAGGCCAGACACGAGTGCACGGTCACCGCCGAGCAGTTGCGCGCGGCGCTGTTCGGGCCGGAGCCGAAGGTATTCGCGCACGTGGTGGCGGACGGGCCGGATCTGCTCGGCTGCGCCATCTGGTTCCTCAACTTCTCCACCTGGGACGGCGTGCACGGCATCTACCTGGAGGACCTGTACGTCAAGCCGGAGACCAGGGGCAAGGGCTACGGCAAGGCGCTGCTCGCGGCCCTGGCGAAGGAGGCGGTCGACCACGGCTACAGCCGCGTGGCCTGGTCGGTGCTCACCTGGAACCGGCCCTCGATCGACTTCTACGAGTCGATCGGAGCCGTGGTCCAGGACGAATGGGCCGGCTACCGGCTCGCCGGCGACGCGCTCGGCGCGCTGGCGGCCGACGCGCGGTAGCGCGCGTGTCCTGGTTCCCGCCGCCGGTTTCCGAGGCCTGGCCCACCACTGCCGAAGCGGCCATGGCGCTGCAGGACGAACTGCGGCCGCTGGTCTCGGCGGTCACCCCGCCGGGCACGCGGTTCCGCACGGTGGCCGGACTCGACTCGGCCTACGACGACACCGGCGCCGTCGCCGCGGCCGTCGTCGTCTTGTCGGCGCACACCCTGGATTCGGTCACCTCCGCCGTCGCGCACGGCGTCGCCGACTTCCCGTACGTGCCCGGTCTGCTCGCTTTCCGGGAGATCCCGGCCACCCTCGCCGCCCTCGAAAAGCTGGACAGCGCACCGGATCTGCTGGTCTGCGACGGGCAAGGGCTCGCGCATCCGCGGCGCTTCGGTCTCGCCTGCCACCTCGGACTGCTCACCGGGGTGCCGACCATCGGCGTCGCGAAGACCGTGTGGGGCGAGTACGCCGAGCCGGGGCCCGAACGAGGCGCGTCCACCGACATCACGATCGACGGCGCGGTGGTCGGACGCGCCCTGCGCACGAGAACCGGCGTCAAGCCGGTGTTCGTCTCCGTGGGGCATCGCATCGACCTCGACACCGCCTGCGCGCAGGTGCTCGCGCTGACCCCGCGTTACCGGCTACCGGAGACCACCCGGCTCGCCGACCAGCTCTGCCGGGCCGCCCTGCGCGCGGCGAGCGGGGACTATTCCGGCTCGGCCCCGTAGTCCTGGGCCATCCAACGCGTCGACGGCGGCGCGAACAGCAGCACCAGCGCGCCGACCGCGACCACCCCGAGCAGCGCTCCGTAGACCGGCTGATGCGAATCGGTGAGCAGCGACCAGGTGACCGGGAGCAGCAGCAGCTGCGCGATGACGGCGATGGCGCGACCCCAGCGCTTCCCCAGCAGCAGCCCCACGCCCGCGGCCAGCACCGCGCCGCCGAGGATGCCGAACCAGGCAGCCGTGCCGTACCCGCTCGTCGCGGTCTGGTCGTAACCGAGCAGCCCGCGCGCGATCAGCACGATCGCGACGCCGACGGCGACGACCCCCTCGAGAGTCACCAGAGCGCCTGCCGCCCGCACCGTCGTCGGCACCACCTGCGCCGCCGAGCCCTTCTCGCTCACGACCACGCCTCGCAGGCACTCGGCTCGGTCGTGCCCGATAGCGCACGGTGTCCACGCTTCCCTCGCTGACGCTCGTTCACGCGGCAAGCCTACGACTCGCCCGCCGCGCGTCGTCGTCCCGGCGTCCGGCCGGGGACAGCGGCGCGCCGGGCGCCGCTCGCCGCTTTTCCGGCGCACGTCGGCCGCCAACTAGGCTGCCACCGTGCGGACGCTGCTGATCGTGAACCCGAATGCCACCTCGACCACACCGGCGACCCGGGACCTACTCGCGCACGCGCTGGAGAGCCGCACCCAGCTGACCGTTGCGCACACCCAGCACCGCGGCCACGCCGCGGAACTGGCGCAGTGGGCGGCGACCAACGAGATGGACCTCATCGTCGTGCACGGTGGCGATGGGACGGTCAACGAGACCATCAACGGCTTCCTGCCGCTGCCCGTCCTCGACGACGGCCAGGCCTGGCTGCCGCGGCTCGGCGTGATCCCCGGCGGCTCGGCGAACGTCTTCGCCAGGGCGCTCGGCATCTCCCCCGATCCGGTGACCGCGACCAATCAGCTCATCGACCTGCTCACCTTGGCCGCCGACCGCCGGATCGGCCTGGGACTGGCCGACGACCGGTGGTTCTGCTTCAGCGCGGGGGTCGGTCTGGACGCCGACGTCTGCGAGGCGATCGACGCCAGCCGCGCCCGCGGCCGCACCGCCACCCCGGCGCGTTATGTTCGAACAACTGTGCGACAATTCTTCCTGGCCAAGCGCAAGGAACCGAGCGTGCGGGTGGAAATTCCGGGCCGCACGCCCGTGGACGGGGTGCACTACGCCTTCGTTACCAACACCACACCCTGGACCTACCTGAACGCCACGCCGGTGCACACCAACCCCGGCACCCGGTTCGAAACGGGTCTCGGAGTGTTCGCGGTGCGCTCCATGGCCGTGGCCCCCACCCTGCTGCTCGCGCGGCAACTTCTGGCGGCCAACGGAAATCCCAAGTCGCGCAATTTATTTCGTGAAGACGACGTTCCGACCGTACGAATCGAGTCCACCGAACCCATCGGCCTGCAAATCGATGGCGACTTCATCGGGAAGCGCAACGTGGTGGATTTCACGGCGGTGCCCGACATCCTCGCCGTGGTCGCGCCACACCCGCACTGAGGGCGAAACGCCGCGAAAAACATCGCAGTTGTGCTGCGAAAAGCAGGTGGAGCGAGTACAAAGGACCGGGCAGGCTCCCCGTGCGGGGGCCTTTGGAGCGTGACCTTCCCCACGGTGCACCGCGTGCCTATTGACATCTACGGTGTTCGTGAAAGCATTCACAAGCAACCGTGCGGAAACATTCGAGTCGCACAAGTGAACGAACCAGAAACCATAGGCGCCCTGTGCGGCGCCCAGCAAAGGAGCAGAGGAATGGACTGGCGCCACAAGGCCATCTGTCGCGATGAGGACCCCGAGCTGTTCTTCCCGGTGGGTAACAGTGGTCCGGCGCTCGCGCAGATTGCCGATGCCAAGCTGGTCTGCGCTCGCTGCCCCGTAACCGCTGACTGCCTGTCCTGGGCCCTGAAGTCCGGACAAGATGCCGGCGTGTGGGGTGGTATGAGCGAGGACGAGCGCCGGGCGCTGAAGCGTCGCAACGCGCGCACCCGCACCCGCACCGTCGTCTGATCAGACGACCGGCCTTACCGGGCCATTCAGCCCGGCCCGGTAACGCATTTCAGCCCGGCACCCAAAGGTGCCGGGCTGTGTTGTTTATATGCGCCGACCGCCGACTGGAAATACTCGGTCTCGCATCGCCGGAAACGAAAGCCGGATCAATACCCTTACGTGGTAGGGCAATAGCCGCAGCGCGGATTTCGGCGCGACCGGCCGCGTTTCGGCTCGCCGATGCGCGCGACTTATGGGAAGGTGGTGGGTTTCCGAGCGGACCGGGGTGGTCGCGAATCGATTCGACACCCTCGCATTCCACTCGATACGGACATTCGGGCAGCCGCACGACGCGAGCCGCGAACAGCACCGAGTAGCGGCCGCTCGCGACCTCCGAGCAACAGGATCGATGCGACCGGAATGGCAGCGCGGCGGATCCGGCACCCCCGGTCAGCGGCCGGAGCGACGGCCCAGCGGAACGCGCAGGACGGCATCGGTGCCGATATCGGCCCCGGGGTGCAGTCCGATGGAACCGCCGAGTTCGGCGGTGACCAGGGTACGGACGATCTGGAGGCCGAGCCGGTCGGAGGATTCCAGGCTGAATCCGGCGGGCAGACCGCGGCCGTCGTCGCTGATGATCACGTCGAGCCACCGAGCCGAACGCTCGGAACGGATTGTCACCGTGCCGTTTTCGCCCGAATCGAAGGCATGCTCGATAGCGTTCTGCACCAGTTCGGTGAGCACCATCACCAGCGGCGTGGCGCGTTCGGCGGAGAAGACGCCGAGCGAGCCCGCGCGGCGCACCTTGATACGCGTGGTGTGCACGGTGGCCACGTCGGCCATGATCGGCAGCAACCGGTCGACGACCTCGTCGAGATCGACCTCTTCGTCCACCGACATGGACAGCATCTCGTGCACCGACGCGATGGAGGTGACCCTGCGCACCGACTCGGTGAGCGCGACTTGCGCCTCCTCGTTCTCGGTGCGGCGGGCTTGCAGGCGCAGCAGCGCGGCGACGGTCTGCAAATTGTTCTTGACCCGGTGGTGGATCTCCCGGATGGTGGCGTCCTTGCTCAGCAGCGCGCGATCGCGCCGCTTGACCTCGGTGACGTCACGGACCAGCACGGCCGCGCCGGCCAGTTCGCCGTGCGGGCGCAGCACGAGGGTGCGCAGCAGGACGGTGGCACCGCGCGCCTCGACCTCCATCCGGCGGCCGGTCCGGCCGGCCAGCGCGGCCTGGATGTCGCCGACCACTTCCTGCGCGTCGAACGGATCGGTGATCAGCGAGCGCGTGGTGACCGCGAGGTCTTGACCGGCCAAGTCGGCCTGCAAGCCCATCCGGTGGTAGGCCGACAGCGCGTTCGGGCTGGCGTAGACCACGATGCCCTCGGTGTCGAGCCGGATGAAACCGTCCCCCGCGCGCGGGCTGGAATGGGTGGCCGCGCGGTCCTCGGTGGTCGGGAAGGTGCCGTCGGCGATCATCTGGCACAAGTCGTCGGCGCACGCCACGTACGCGCTCTCCAGCTGGCTGCGGGCCCGGGAGCGTTGCAGATCGATGTCCCGGCTCAGCACCGCGATCACGTCGTCACCGCAGCGCACCGGAATCGCCTCGCGGACCGCGGGCACCGGGTGCGGGTGGTAGACGCCGGAGGCCTCGACCTCCCTGTCGGCCCGCACGGTCACGCCGGTCATCAGCGCCTCGAACACCAGCGGATGATCCTCGCGCAAGGCGACCGTGCCGACCAGGTCCTCCTGATGCACGGTGGGAGCAGTGGTGGGACGGCACTGCGCGACGCACACGATGTCGGCGCCCTCCGCCACCGGGCCGGCACCGACCCACAGCAGCAGATCGGCGAAGGACAGATCGGCCAGCAGCTGCCAATCGCCCACTACGCGCTGCAGATGATCCACGGCGACGCCGGGTAGGTCGGTGTGCTCGGCCAGCAGCTCGCTCAGGGTCGCCATGCAGATCTACCGCGCCATCGATCAGGAGATGACGGCGATCAGGTGGCCCGCCTTGATCGCGTCGCCTTCCTTGACACCGACCGACGTCACGGTGCCGCTGCACTCCGCGACCACCGGGATCTCCATCTTCATCGACTCGAGGATCACCAGGGTGTCGCCCTCCTGGACTTCGTCACCCTCCTTGACGACCACCTGGTAGACGACCGACACCAGCTCGGCGAGCACTTCCTCAGCCATGGCACCCCATTCACTCGTTGGCCTGTATCCGCTGACGGTACAGCCAACCACACATGAAACAATGGCCTTCAACCAGAAGGGAGACTACTCATGGGTAAGCGCGGACGTAAGAAGCGTAGCCGCAAGGGGAACGCAGCCAACCACGGCAAGCGACCCAACGCCTGAGCGCCACGCTCGGCCGAAAGTACGAAGCGGCACGCACTTCCAGCTGGAAGGCGTGCCGCTCGCGTCGCACCGACCGGCTAATCCGAGGTCTCTACCGAAGTTTCCCTGGCGACGACCTTCCGGCGGATCTCGATCGTCAAGCGCTCCCGCAGCGAATCGGGCGCGCGGTCGCCCCCGCACTTGCGGCTGAGCAAACCCTTGATCTTCTCCTCGATGCCGTAGGCCTCGATACAGGGGCTGCAGTGCTCCATGTGGTGCTGCAACCGGGCACGGGTCGCCTCGTCGCACTCCCCGTCGAGCATCAACCACACGTCGGCGAGCACCGCCGTGCAGTCGAGCTCCATATCGGGGTCCCGCTCGGTACTCACTGCTTGACCTCCTGGCGTTCCCCCGAACGGTTGAATCCACGCTCGCGCGCCACGTCGGCGAGCAAACCCTTCAGTTGCTTCCGGCCCCGATGCAGCCGGGACATCACCGTACCGATGGGAGTGCCCATGATGTCGGCGATCTCCTTGTACGGGAAGCCCTCGACGTCCGCGTAGTACACCGCCATCCGGAATTCCTCCGGCAGTTCCTGCAGCGCGGCCTTGATGTCGTCGTCCGGCAGCGCGTCCAGCGCCTCGACCTCGGCCGAGCGCAGCCCCTGCGAGGTGTGCTCCGCCGTCGCGGCCAGCTGCCAGTCGGTGATCTCGTCGGTCGGGTACTGCGCGGGCTGCCGCTGCTTCTTGCGGTAGGAGTTGATGTAGGTATTGGTCAGGATCCGGTACAGCCACGCCCGCAGGTTGGTGCCCTCCCGGAACGACTTGAACCCCTGATACGCCTTGACGTAGGTCTCCTGGACCAGGTCCTCGGCATCCGCCGGGTTCCTGGTCATGCGCAGCGCGGCGCCGTAGAGCTGGTCGAGCAGCGGGAGCGCGTCCCGCTCGAACCGCTGTGCCAGCTCGGCATCGTCGACGGCAGCGACATCGTCGGCCACCACGTCATCGTCGCTCGTCACACCTGTCCCTTCGATCGCCGTACCTGCCAAATCTACCGGCAACGGCATATCGAGGGAGAAGCCGCCTTCCATCGGGGACACCGCGGTCCCCACCGGGTGGTCGTCGAGCAGTACGGGCACAGGCATCTCCTTCACGTCTCCATAGAGCCTGCTCACGCTGGTGGAAATCATTCCGAGCGCGATGTACCGGCTACAACATGCGCGAGGCTTCGGGTGTTCCCCGCGCCGCCGCTAAGGTTTCGGCCATGGCAGCAGGCTCGACTCCGGCGATCCGCGCGTTGACCCAGGCGAAGGTGTCCCACCGCGTACACGCCTACAAGCACGATCCACGCGCCGACTCCTACGGCACCGAGGCGGTCGACGCGCTGGCCGGCGAACTCGGGATCGTGGCCGAGCAGGTCTTCAAGACACTGGTCATCGAACTGTCCACCGGTTCGCTCGCGGTGGCCGTGCTTCCGGTGCCGAACACGTTGTCGCTCAAAGCCGCCGCCGCCGCGCTCGGCGCGCCGAAGGCGAGCATGGCGGACAAGACACGGGCGGAGAAGACGACCGGATACGTGCTCGGCGGCATCTCACCGCTCGGTCAGCGCAAACCGCTGCCCACCGTCATCGACGACTCGGCGTTGGCCTGGGACCGCATGCTGTGCAGCGCGGGACGACGCGGCCTGGAGATCGAACTCGCGCCCGCCGACCTGATCCGGCTCACCGCCGCGGTGACCGCGCCCGTGACATCGGCGTAATTCGGCCACCATCGCCGCGATCTGTGCGTTACTGAACTGGCCAGATCGAACCGACTCGAGGATGTGATGCGAATGATGTCCACGAACCAGCGTTTGCGCACCGTGATCGTCGCGTTGTCCGGAGCTCTCTTCCTGGCTCTCGGTTCGGCGACCCTCCTCGCACCCGAGGTCGCCGCCGCACCGAACATCACCCACGTCAGCGATTCCGTATTCGACTTCGACGGTCAAGGCTCGAAAAGTGACGACAAGGCCGAGAAGGCCGAGAAACTCAGCGGCAACGTCACCACCAAGCTGATCGATCTGGTCGCCGGAATCATCAAATGCGGGCTGAACATCGCCTCACCTAGCGTGAAGTGCGCGATGTAGTTCGGCCGCGACTTCGTCGCGGCGTGTTCGCGGCCCACTCATGGCTCGCGTCCGAGCGACCACCGCTGGCGACTTCGTCGCGGACGCGGCGGCCACTCGGACGCGAGCCGGGCCGCGAACGGCGCATGCTCGGTCTCGCTTCGCTCGAAAGACGTAGTTGAGGTGCGCTGGGCGCGTAGTCGTCGAACTCGAATCAGGACACCGGCCGGGAGACCGCCGTGCGCGCAACGGCGCGGACGGTTGGACAGCGGACGCTCACAGCAGACTGATCTGCTCGGGCTCCTTCTGGTCCTCCACTCGGGCGAGCAGTTCCGGGCCGTTGTTGCGCACGCTGTTGACCAGCGGGGGTACCGGTCGGGGGACGATTGCGGCGACCGCTTCCTCGGACGGCGTCTCGAGCAGACTCGCGGGTGCCGGGTGATCCGGGTCCAGCCACGCCGCCCAGTGCTCCTGTGGCATGGGTAGCGGCATCCGGTCGTGGATGCGGGTCAGATCGCCGACCGCGTCGGTGGTCAGGATGGTGCACGACAGCAGCGGCTCGCTCTCCGGCTGGGAGCGGTCGCGCCAGATCGACCACAGACCGGCCATGTAGAGACGGGAACCGTCCGCATTGGCCATGTAGTACGGATGCTTGGCGACCTTGCCTTTCGCGCCCTTGTCCGCGCTCGGCTCGACGACCCACTCGTACCAGCCGTCCATCGGCACCAGGCAGCGCCGGTATTTCACCGCGTCGCGGAAGGAAGGCGTGGTGGCGGCCTTGTCGGCGCGCGCGTTGAACAGCGGTTTCCCCTTGACCGGGACGCCGGGCTCGGCGGCCTTGGTCCACACCGGGATCAGTCCCCAGCGCATGCGCCGGATACGGCGCTTCGGGTCGTCGTCTTTCCGGCCCTGGTCGTGCCGCTCGACCACGGTGAGAACCTGCGTCGTCGGAGCTACGTTGTAATTGGTGAAAGAGTTCTGGTCAGCGGCCTCGGTCTCGTCGATCGCATCCAACTCGACCGCGAGCCTGCCCGGGTTGGTCGTGGTCGCATATCGTCCGCACATATCCCGATAGTCCCATCCGCCACCGACATCGTCGGAGACAATTGGTCCATAGCTGGTGACCTGTTGAGAGTTGTGGCATAGCATTCTCTCATCGGAGGACGGGCCGCCCGTCCACTCGGACCTGCGTATCGACCGTCCACCGCAGACGGCAAGAGGAGATCTACTGTGACATCCACCGACACCAAACCAGCCGATCACGACACGGCTCTGACGTCGGTCAATCCGGCGACAGGCGAGGTGATCGGCACGCACGTCATCGCCGACGACGCGGCGGTGGCCGCCGCGGTCGCCAAGGCCCGCGCGGCGGCCGCCACCTGGGGCGCGCTGAGTTTCGACGAGCGGCGCACGCACCTGCTGCGCTGGTCGAGCAGGTTGGTGCAGAACTCGGAGAAGTTCTGCGAGCTGATCCACGCCGAGAACGGCAAGCCGCTCGACGACGCTTTCCTGGAACTGATGCTGGCGCTCGAGCACATCTCCTGGGCGGCCAAGAACGCCAAGAAGGTGCTCGGCCCCAAGCGGGTCTCCCCCGGCGCGCTGATGTCGAACTTCAGCGCCCGGCTCGAGCAGCGCCCGCTCGGCGTGGTCGGCGTGATCGGACCGTGGAACTACCCGGTCTACACCCCGAACGGCTCCATCGCCTACGCGCTGGCCGCGGGTAATACCGTCGTGTTCAAGCCGAGCGAATACTCCACCGGCATCGGCAACTTCCTCGCCGACGCGTTCGCCGAGGCCAATCCGGAACTGCCCGAGGGCGTCTTCATCACGATCAACGGCTACGGCGACACCGGCGCGGCGCTGGTGCGCTCCGACGTCGACAAGATCGCGTTCACCGGCTCCACCGCCACCGGCAAGCGGATCATGGCCGCCGCCGCGGAGCGGCTCACCCCCGTGCTGCTGGAGTGCGGCGGCAAGGACGCGGTGATCGTCGCCGCCGACGCCGACGTCAAGGCCGCGGCGGACGCGGTCGCCTGGGGCGCCACCGCCAACAGCGGGCAGACCTGCGCTGGCGTGGAGCGGGTCTACGTGGACCGCTCGGTGCGCGAAGAGTTCGTCGCCGAGGTCAAGCGCATCCTCACCGACGTCAAGCCCGGTTCCGGCGACAAGGCCTCCTACGGCCCGATGACCATGCCGAGCCAGGTCGACATCGTGCGCCGCCACATCGAGGACGCGCTGAAGAACGGTGGCACCGCGGTGCTCGGCGGACCGGAGTCGGTCAAGGCGCCGTTCATCGAACCGGTCGTGCTGGTCGACACCGACGAGAACTCCGAGGCGGTGGCCGAGGAGACCTTCGGCCCGACCATCACCATCCGCACCGTCGACGGCGTGGACGAGGCGGTCGAGCTGGCCAACAACTCCAAGTACGGGCTGTCCTCGGCGGTCTACTCGAAGAAGAACGGCCTGGAGATCGCGCGCAGGCTGCGCGTCGGCGCCACCTCGGTGAACTCCGTGCTGGCCTTCGCCGCCATCCCCGGCCTGCCCTTCGGCGGCGTCGGCGATTCCGGCATCGGCCGCATCCACGGCGAGCCCGGCCTGCGCGAGTTCGCCCGCCCGCACTCGATCGCGGTGCAGCGCTTCACCGTTCCCGGCATGGCGCTGCTGAGCTACAGCCGCACCGACTCCACGATGAAGCTGCTGCGCAAGCTCGTTCCTTTCCTGCACGGGCGCCACAAGTAAGAGCCCACACCGAGGCCGGGTGCTCGACGTCATCGAGTACCCGGTCTACACCATAGGGCCGATCCGCCAGCTCCCGTTCTCACGCGAAGCGAGACCAAGCATTGCCACTTCGCGGCCCGGCTCACTTCGAGCGACCGCCGCGTCCGCGACGACGGGCAAGCGGCGTTCGAGTCAAACCACCGACCCGCGCACCACGCGGCAAAACCCGGCAACCACCCACCGCGTGCACCCGACAGCAAGTTCTCACCACCACGCGCCCAGCGCACCTCAACCACGACTTTCGAGCGAAGCGAGACCGGGCAATCCGCTACTCCCGGCTCGGCTCGCGTCGAGCGACCGCCGCGACGTACAAGCAGCGTTCGAGTCAAATCACCAGCCCGCGCACCACGCGGCAAAACCCGGCAACCACCCACCGCGTGCACCCGATAGCGAGTTCCCCCACTACGCGCCCAGCGCACCCCAACCACGTCTTTCGAGCGAAGCGAGACCGAGCATGCGCGTTCGCGGCCCGGCTCGCGTCCGAGTGACCGCCGTGCAGGCGACGAAGGAGCAAGCGGCGGTCACTCGGACGCGAGCCACAAGGGGGCCGCGAACACCCAGCGCCGCAGGCGCTGGCAAATTAACCCGTGTGATGATGGACGAGTGAACTTCTGGCCAGCGCCCCATGTCGAGGTCCCCGTACACGCGACCGTGACCCTGCCCGGATCGAAATCGATCACGAACCGGGCGCTCATCCTGGCCGCCCTGGCCGACGGTCCCTCCACGATCACCGGTGCGCTGCGCAGCCGGGACACAAATCTGATGATCGCGGCGCTGCGCGCGCTCGGCGCGAACATCGAAGGCGCGCGCGACACGCTGACCGTCACTCCGGCGCCGCTGGGCGGCGGCACGGTCGACTGCGGACTCGCCGGCACCGTGATGCGCTTCCTGCCGCCGGTGGCCGCGCTGGCGGCGGGCGATGTCGCGTTCGACGGTGACGAGCAGGCCAGGATCCGTCCGCTGCGCACCATCCTGGACGCGCTGCGCTCGCTCGGCGCCGACGTCGACGGCGACGCGCTGCCGTTCACCGTGCACGGCAAAGGCGCGCTGCGCGGCGGACGCGTGACGATCGATGCGTCCGGATCGTCGCAGTTCGTCTCCGGTCTGCTGCTGTCGGCCGCGCGCTTCGACGAGGGCCTGGTGGTGCACCACGACGGCAAGGCGCTGCCGTCGATGCCGCACATCGAGATGACCGTGGAGATGCTGCGCCGCGCCGACGTGCGGGTGCAGGCGCCCGCGGACAGCTTCAAGGAGCAGACCTGGACCGTGGAGCACGGGCCGATCCGCGCGGTGGACTGGGAGGTCGAGCCGGACCTGTCCAACGCGACCCCGTTCCTGGCCGCGGCCGCGGTCACCGGCGGCACGGTCAGCATCCCGCACTGGCCGCGGCTGACCACCCAGCCGGGTGACGTGATCCGCGAGATCCTGGTGCGCATGGGCGCGGAGGCGCGGATCTTCGACGGCGTGCTCACCGTGCACGGCCCCGACCGGCTCGCGGGCATAGACATCGACCTGCACGACGTGGGCGAGCTGACCCCCACGGTCGCGGCGCTGGCCGCGCTGGCCGACTCGCCGTCGGTGCTGCGCGGCATCTCGCATCTGCGCGGGCACGAGACCGACCGGCTGGCCGCGCTTTCCACCGAGATCAACCGGCTCGGTGGCAAGGTGACCGAGACCGAGGACGGCCTGGAGATCGTGCCCACCGAGCTGCACGGCGGCAAGTGGCATTCCTACGCCGACCACCGGATGGCCACCGCGGGAGCGATTCTCGGCCTCCGGGTGCCCGGCATCGAGATCGAGGACATCGGGACCACCGCCAAGACGCTGCCGAACTTCGTCGATCTCTGGGAGCGGATGCTCGAGCCCGCGTTCTCCGACGAGGGAGCGGCGCACTGAGCCGGGGAAGACGATCAGCGGCCAGCTACGACGAATCCGACGTCCGGATTCGGCCGGGGCGTAGTTCCCGTCCCCGCACCAAGACCCGCCCGCAGCACGTCGACGCCGAGCCTGCCATGGTGGTCTCGGTCGACCGGGGCCGCTGGGGGTGTGTTCTCGGCGATGATCCGGAGCGCCGGATCGTGGCCATGCGGGCGCGGGAGCTGGGCCGCACCCCGATCGTGGTCGGCGACCAGGTCGACATCGTCGGCGATCTGTCCGGACGCCCGGACAGCCTCGCCCGCATCGTGCGGGTCGCCGACCGCCGAACGGTGTTGCGCCGCACCGCCGACGACACCGATCCGTTCGAGCGCATCGTGGTGGCCAACGCGCACCGCCTGTTCATCGTGGTCGCGCTCGCCGACCCACCCCCGCGCACCGGTTTCGTGGAGCGCGCCATGGTCGCCGCGTATGCCGGTGGGCTGCAACCGGTGCTGTGCCTGACCAAGCACGATCTGGTCGCGGAATCCGAATTCGCCGCCGCCTTCGACGATCTCGACCTCACCATCGTCTACGGCGGCATCGACGATCCGCTCGACCCGGTGCTGAGTCTGCTCACCGACCAACTCGCCGCGCTGATCGGCCACTCCGGCGTCGGCAAGTCCACGCTGGTCAATCGGCTGGTCCCGGACGCGGAGCGGGCGGTGGGCGAGGTCTCCGGCGTCGGCAAGGGCAAGCACACCTCCACCCAGTCGGTCGCGCTGCCGCTGCCGGACGGCGGCTGGGTCATCGACACACCGGGCGTGCGCTCGTTCGGCCTGGCCCACATCACCCCGGATGACGTCATCGCCGCTTTCACCGATCTGGCCGGCGCCATCGAGGACTGCCCGCGCGGCTGCAACCATCTCGGCCCGCCCGCCGATCCCGAGTGCGCGCTGGACGAGCTGCCCGGCAAGGAACGCCGGGTGGCCGCGATCCGGCGGCTGCTCGTCGCCCTGACCTCCAACGAGTCCTGGTAGCCCGGACCGGCGGAGTCAGTGACCGTCCGGCTGTCCCGGCGCGAACGGCCATTCCTCGAACCACGTGCAGCGGCCTGTGGCGTCGAAGCGCAGAATCCACAGGTCTCGCCACCGCGCGGGCGTGTCCCGCGCGTATTCCACCTCGACCCGGACCACCGCGGTGTCCCCGTCCACCGCGACGATGCTCGAGCGCATGGTGAACGGCTCGCCGGGCCCGTCCCGGCCGCTCTCCCAGAAGTCGGCGAGCGCGCCGAGACCGGTCAGCGGCCGCGCCCAGGGGGAGACGAGATACCCGGCGTCGGCGGCGAAAAGGTCGGCGAGCTGCTCGGTGCCCGCCGACCGCCAGGCTCGCTCGTAGCCGGCGATCCATGCCTCGACAGCTGCGCGGTCCACGTCAGGAAGATACGCCGGTCTTCCCCGCGGTGCGGGCATTCCGCGCACCGGCCGCGTTTCCCGGAGGTATGACCTCGAGGCGGTGGCGTGGTCCGGCCGGCTGACATCGGCACGTCGCCACCACCGACACCTGCGCGCGGGCTACTCACCGGAAACCATGCCTCCGGCGGCACCGAAATCCGCTGGCACACTTGCCTGCCCGATCCCGGGCGCGTCACGGCCCGACACGCCACAATGATGACAGACCTCCTCGGCCCGAAACGCCGTGCCAGTCGCGGTGATCCGAAGCGACCTGCGAAAACGAGTAGCTCGCTACTCGGGATCACTCCGACGATCACTCGCAGAATTCTTAGCGAGTTCCATACCGAGTGGTCCGTGAGGGAGGCCCGAATCATGCGCATGTCCGGAGCCACGGCGCCGTCCGGCGCGGGCGGGCTGGGACTGCGGCGCGCACGGTTGCTGCAACGTCTCGCGCACGCGGACGTCGCGGTGATCACCGCGCCGGCAGGCTCGGGTAAAACCCAGCTGATGCAGCAGTACTCGGCCGGGTGCGGCGAGCGAGTCGCGTGGTGTCGCGCCGATCCGGACGACGCCGACGCGCAGCGCTTCACGGCCGGGCTTCGGGCCGCCCTGGCGACGGGACCGCGCACGCTGGTGGTCGACGACTTCCATTTCGTGGTCGGCGGACCGGCCGAAACGGCCTTCGAACGTGTCGTCCTGGCGCATTCGGCCGCGACGGGCGAACGGATGCGGGTCGTGCTCGGCACCCGCGTGCGTCCGACCGTCAATCTGGTCCGCGCCGAACTGGGCCGGGTCACCATTCTTTCCGGTGACGACATGCGGTTCCGTTGCTGGGAGGTAGAGGCGCTGTTCGCCGACTGCTACGGCCGCCCACTGCCGCCGGAGGACGCGGCGGCGCTGTCGCGGCACACCGACGGCTGGGCCGCCGGATTGCACCTGTTCCATCTCGCCACCCAGGCGCTGGGCGCGCGCGACCGGCGCGCGGCCATCCACGCCCTCAGCGGGCGTTCGCGCTACCTGCGCGGATATCTCGCCCGCACCGTTCTGGGCGAGTTGCCCCCCGAACTGTGCGAATTCCTCCGCCGCACGCATGTTTTCGAGACGGTGACCGCACCGCGCTGCGATCTGTTGCTCGGTCGCACGGATTCCGGGGCGCTACTGGCCGAACTGGAGCGGCGCCAAGCCATGACCAGCTCCGACGACGACGGACACAGCTACCGCTACCACGAGGTGCTGCGCCACCATCTGGCCGCGGCGTTGCAGGAGGAACTGGGCACCACCGAGGCCGCGCGCTGGTGCGCGCGGGCGGCGGCGCAACTGGAACAGGAAGCGGCGCACGCCGAGGCGGTGCGATTGTTCGCGCGGGCGGAACGATGGACCGACGTGGCCCGACTCCTGCAGGCGCACGGCGACCGGGTCGCGGGCGACCGGCACAGCCCGGTCTGGTGCGCGGGCCTGCCCGCCGCGGTGGTCGACGACGACCCGTGGCTGTGCACGGCGACCGCGCGCCGGGAGGTCGCCGCCGGGCGGCTGCATCGAGCGTCACAGCGCTACCGGCTCGCCGAACAGCTGTTCACCGAACCGGATCTGCGCGACGCGGTGGCCAGGGAACGCCGCTTGGTCGACATCTGGCTGGACGCTCCGGCCCGGCCGGAGCTGCATTGGATCGATCGGCTCCGTGCGGCGACGATGCGCCACCCGCTCGACTATGTCACGGACGAAAGTGAAGGTCCCGGTGAATCTTTCGCTCGTGCCGGCGCACTGCTGCTGGCCGGGCACGTCTACGGCGCCTATCACCGCGCCCAGGCGGCGGCGGACAGCGGCGCGCCCCTGCTGCTCGATCTGTGGACCCAGTTCATCGGCGCCGTCGCCGCGCTGGTCTGCGGCGAGGACGCGACGACCCGGATCGAGCACCTGGCCTGCGACGCCGAGCGAGGCGGCGCGATCACGCTGGTACGGCTGTGCCGAGCGCTGTCGATGCTCGGCGCGCCCCGGCGATCCACCGAGGTCGCCGACGAGTGCGACGCCATCGGCGATCGGTGGGGCGCGGCGCTGGCCGTCGCCATCGCCGCGTGCCGGGAACTGCTCGCCGGTGAGCCGTCGTCGGCGATCTGGCGGATGGCCGACGAGCGCTACGCCGCACTGCACGCCGACACCGCACGGGCCTGGGTGCTGGCGTTCGAGGCAGTCGCGACACTGTTGGAGAACCGGCCCGGCGCGGCCGCGATGCTCACCCGCGCGGAGATGTTCGCCCGGACGACGGGTGTTCCCGGCGCCCAGGTGATCGCGCTGCTCGGTGCGAGCGGCCTACCCGCGGCTCCCGGCACGGGCCGGCTCGCCGCGGCGAAGGCACTCGCCGCCGAGATCGGGATGCCTTGGCCGGGCGCGCTTGCCGATCGCGTGCGGCGGGCCGAGCCCGCGAGCGCGGACCCGCCGGACGTCCCGGCGCAGGTGCCCGCTCCCCGGCTGCGCGTGCGGTGCCTGGGCGCCTTCGAGGTCGAAGTCGACGGCCTCGCTCTGGACTGTCAGACGCTGCGCCCCCGGGCCGCGGCGACACTGCGGTATCTGGCGATGCGTGCCGGGCAGGCCGTGCACCGTGAGGATCTGGTCGCGGCGCTGTGGCCCGATCTGACCGCGGCACGGGCCAGGCAGAACCTCCAGGTCACCGTGTCCGCGGTGCGCCATTTCCTGGAGCCCGAGATCGGGCGCGGGAAGTCGACACTGCTGGTGCGGCGAGGCGAGACCTACGCCATCGCGCTGCCCGGCGACAGCAGCGCCGACGTGATCACCTTCGCCGCCGCGGTGGACGCGGCCCACCGCGCGCTGCGGATGGGTGACGACGGCGCCGCGCACCACGCGCTCACCACCGCGCTCACGGAGTACCGCGGCGATCTGCTGCCCGGCGACGGCGCGGCCGAATGGGTCGCGCCCGAACGGGACCGGCTCCGCACTCAGGCCGCGCTGGCCGGCGCCGCGCTGGCCGAGCTCGAGTTGCGCGGCGGCGAGCCTGCCGCGGCCGTCGAGGCGCTGCTGCGCAGCCTGCGCGTCGACCCGTACTCCGATCGCGCGTGGCGGCTGCTGATCGCGGCCTACGATCGCGCGGGCGATCTCGCCGCCGCGCAGCAGGCGCGCCGCGACTACGCCCGCGTCCTGGACGAACTCGGGGTCGACGCGGCGCACCCGCTCACGTCTGTTGCGACACCAGCTCGACCGGGACGTGCGCAGGGCGCATCGACTCGACGGCACGTGCGATCCGTGACCGGTTGACCTCGTCCCAGTGATCAGCGGGCACCCGGACCACCAGCCGCGGCGTGGGCGAACCGGGAGCGGCCGAATCCGGGGTGCGGGACCATCGCGCGCCGCCGCTGTCGATCACCTCGACTTCGCAGCCGCAGGTGCTCCGGACGTGGTCCCGCAGGGCCGCGGCGGCGCCACGGCGCGCGTGCAGCGCGACCGCTGCCGCGACGACCGCCCGACGGCGCGGCAGCGACCACCGCTCATCGATCTCGGCGTCGACCCAGCCCGCCAGCCAGTGCAGGAAGTCCGCGGGCGCGAGGGCGGCGTCGACGTAGGCGTCCAGCCCGTCCAGGGTCAGGAAGACCGGTGCGAGCAGCTCGTCCATTCCGGCGGTCCAGCGCTGGACGAGCGGGTCGTCGAGGTAGATGCCGGGCAGGAATTCACTGATCGGGTGCGCCGAGGGCAGTCCGGCGACCGTGCCCCTGCTCATGACGTCACCTTGATCTGGTGCTCGAAGGAGAAGACCAACCCGTTGGGCGGCAACGTAATCCGTTCGGCGGCCTCCCCACGGGTGCCGTTGATCGGGTCGGCGGGATACAAGCGCAGCGTCTCGATCTGCTCGATGCCGTCGACCGCCTGCAACACCGCGAACAACTCCCCGGCCTGCACCGGTCTGCCGAACGGCCATCCGTTGCCGTCGGGTCCGTCGGTGATCGGATGCAGGTAGCGATTCAGCGCGTGGATCGCGCGGTCCCGCACCCGGGACGGGTCGCCGGTGGCCCGCGCGCGCACGGCCGCGACCACGGTGACGCCGCGATAGCGGGGCGGCTCCACGACCAAGCGCGCGCCGATCATCCGCCGTTCGTCCAGGTATCGCACGACGGTTCGCAGCACGTCGTCCGTCGGTTGCAGCCGCTCGAACGGCACGGCCGCCCGCTCGTCGCTGTCCACGTCCGGCACCAGCAGCACCCGGACCACCGCCGCCTCGGGGCCGGTGCCGGCCAGGCAGCGGGCACGGGCGACGCGCGGTGACGCGGCGCGCGCAAGCAGTTCGTAGTCGCGAACGGTGACCGCGCGGTCGCGGGCGCGCAGCAGCATCGGGGCGCGGAGCTTGGCGTTCTCGACCGTTTCGCCGTCCACCCCACCCGATCCCGGCTTGCGGTTCTCGATGCGGGTGACGAAGGGCAGCGAGCTGCGTAGCAACCGCACGGCTCCGGGGGCGACATTTCCGCGCCGCCCGCCGCCGGTGTGATACACCGGCACCCGGATCGGCGCGCCCTTCGGGGGGACCGCGCCGTACTGGGTGACCGAGCCGT
This sequence comes from Nocardia barduliensis, assembly GCF_013315795.1. Taxonomy (GTDB): domain Bacteria; phylum Actinomycetota; class Actinomycetes; order Mycobacteriales; family Mycobacteriaceae; genus Nocardia; species Nocardia barduliensis. The sequence goes on along the minus strand of NZ_JABLTE010000027.1, from coordinate 22,856 downwards.
CCGGTTGCCGGATTCCGGGCCCGAAGCAGACGGTGCCGGTGGCGGCGTCCAAGCTGAAGTGGCGATCGTCCGGTCCGCTCGCGCCGAAGTGCTCGACGCGCTCCCACGCCTGCCACCCGCTGCCCGCAGCGACTTCGACGACCACCCGTTCACCCGGCTCGGTGACCACAGGTGGCCGATCGAGCGGAAAACGCTGCGCGGGAACTCCTTCGGACATTCCGATCACCTCGTCGCGGACCACCTCGGCGTAGCGGGCGTCCACGGTGCCGCCGATCGTGAAAGCCGACGCCTCGAACACCCGGGGTGAGGCGGTGTAGGGCGGCTGCCCCGGCGCGGCGGGTACCACGCGGCAGCGCAGCCAGCCGCCGCTGCGCCGCTGGATCAACGACGCCTGATGCGTGGGCGGCACGTGCAGCACCACGTCTCCAGGACGGTTGAGGCCGCCGGTGCCGTCGTGTTCGAGTTCGCAGTTCACCCAGCCGCGTCCGTCCCACGCCTCCCAGACCAGCGGAGGCTGGAGCGGATCGACGCCGACGCCTTCCACCCGGCAGTCGAAGCGCAACACGACCGCGCACGACGGAACCGGACCGGACAGGCCCAGCAGCAACGTGTCGCCGGGTTTCGGCGTCGGGGAGAAGCAGGTGAACTGCACTCCGGTGGTGAGCCGGTCGGTGCAGTCGACCACCGGGCCGTCGACCGTGGCCGTGGCGACCGCGGACAGCGAACAGGGCACGATCGGCAGATCGGCGACGGTCGCGAACACGACCGGCTCGATCGTTTCGCTGCGCCAGTGCCCGGCCTGCTCGGCTTGCCCGCGCCCGGTCGCGGTCTGTGTGCCCGCCGGCACCGCCACGACTTCGGCTCGCGGCGCGGAAAGCCAGAACGTCACCGGCACCGTCGCCGCGCTCGGCGCGAACAGCTCGACGCCCAGCAGCTCCAGGAACTTCAGGTAGAGGCGGTCGGGCACCCGGTTGAGCCGGTAGAGCAGCTGGTCGACCATCATCGCGTAGGTTTCCAGCAGGGTGATGCCCGGATCGGAGACATTGTGGTCGCTCCACTCCGGGCAGTGTTGCTGCACATAACGTTTCGCGTCGTCGACAAGCCCCTGGAAGGATCGGTCGTCGAGATTCGGGGCGGGCAGGGTCACGACACACCTCCCGGGTAGTTGTCCTCCGCGTGCGACGGGATGACATAGAACGGGAACACCAGATTGCGCGGATCGTTGCGGCCGCGAATGCTGTAGCGCACGTCGATGTAGAGCGTCCCGTTGTCCACCTCGTCGAAACGCACCTGCACGCTGTCGAGATCGATGCGTGGCTCCCACCGCTCCAAGGCGGCCCGCACCTCGTAGACGATCTGCCCCGCGGTGGCGGCGTCGGCCGGCGCGAACGCCAATTCATGGATGGCGCAGCCGAACTCGGGCCGCATCGGCCGCTCCCCCGGTGACGTGCCGAGAATCAGCCGGATGCTCTCCTTGATCTCCTGGTCGGCGGTCACCAGGGCGATGGCGCCGGTGTGGTCGGTCCGCATCGGGAAGAACGCCCAGCCGGCGCCGATGAACTGTTCGGCCATCGCGCTATCCGCCGATCAGCACGGTCGGGCAGCCGAGCACGATCGGGGCGCCGCATGCGGACAGATCGCCGACCCGGGCGGCGGGCATGCCGCCGATCAGCACCGTCGGGCAGCCGGGCCCGGCGATGGCCGAGGGCGGGTGCACGGCCGGGGGCGGGAACGAGCACGCGTGCGGGGTTCCGACGGTGGCGGCGGGCATGCCCCCGATCAGGACCGTCGGCACGCCGGGCGGCGCGATCGCACCTGGGTGCGCGGTCGGGTCACCGACCCGTGCTGCTGGTGGCATCTGCACCACTTCCCTTCCCGTCAGTTGATCCGGACCACGCCGGCCCGCACGGTCGCCGTCGCGCCCGCCGTCAGTTCCGCACTCGCGCTGCCGTTCACCGCCACCGTCGAGCCCTGCACCTTCACCTGCGCGGTGCTGGACACGTCCACCGCACCGGCGCCGCCGTCGATGCTGACGCCGCTCTTCGCGACGATGGCGATGTCGTTGCCCGTGAGCCGAAGCGTCCCGGCGCCGGCGTCGATCGTCACGCCGTCGCGCGCGGCGATGCTCACGGTGCCGTCGCTGTGCACGGAGATGGTCGTGGACTTCCGGTCCAAATCGACGGTCAGCTTGTCGTCCCCGGTGGCGAGGTGCACGCCCTGCGCACCCGCCGACGCTTCCCGGAACTCCAGGCGGTGGCCGGTCCGGGACACGATCGAACGGCGGTTCACCGCACCGCTGACGCGGTCGACAAGATCGCCCTCCCCCTCGGGGGGCGCGTCCACGCCGTTGTAGAGACCACCGACGACGTAGGGGCGGCGGAAGTCACCGTGCTCGAAGGCGACCAGTACCTCGTCGCCGACCTCGGGCAGGAACAGCGTGCCGCGTCTCCCTCCCGCGCCCTGCTGCACGGTGCGCGCCCACGCGCTGACGAAGCTGTCGGCCAGCCACGGAAAGGTAACCCGCACCCTGGCCATGTTCTCGGGGTCTTTGTTGTCGCTCACCTGGCCGATCACCACCCCGCCCAGCGCCTGGCGAGCGCCCGGCGCCGAGCCCGCCGTCAGTCCGGCGAGGGTGCGATCGCGGGTCCCGCTGACGATCACACTGGTCGTGTAGCCGGTGACCGGGTCGAAGGTGTGCCGGGAAGCGGTCACCGAATACTTGCCTTCGAACGGTTTGCCCACGTTGGCCAGCGCCACCGCCGTGCCCGCGCGCACGGTGGGATTGCCGCGCAGCAGGGCTTCCAGCTCGGTGAACCCACCGGCGACCTGTTCGGCGAGCGCCTTGCACGCGTCGTCCACCTCGCCCTGCGTGCCGTGCGGCACCCGCGCGGCGACCAGGTCGGGCGCTCGGAACAGCCGGGCCAACTCATCCGGCCGGACGCCGTTGGCCGCGCTGGTCGTTCGCGCGGGCGCTTCGGCGACCACGGCTTTCTTCCGCGTGACATCCCAGCCGCGCACCTGCACCGCTGGTACCTGATCGGCGGAGGTGACCAGTGCACGCAACCGCAGGACATTGCGCCCCAATTCCAGGACCAGCGGCTCCTCGGTGGCCTTCGCGTCGGTCGCCGGCGCGGTGGCCGCGGCGGTCGGCTTGCCGAAGTCGAGCTTCCCGTCGGTGACCGCCACCTCCGCGCCGATGTCGGCGGCGAGCTGGCGCAACAGTTCCCAATCGCTCACGTTGCCCTGCGAGATCTGCTCCACGACGGCGCCGCTCGCGTCGATACGGCCCACCTCGATGCCGGCGGCCTCCGCCACGCGGCGTGCCACGTCCGCGGCCGACATGTGCTCGAAACTCGCTACGCGTCTGCCGCGTTGCAGCCGGTGCGATCTGTCCAGCCCGCGCACCGTGGTGAAGGTGCCGGTGCCGTCGAATTCCTTCTCGATCGCGGTGACCTCCGCCGAGAGCAGCGGCACCGGCGTGTTCGCCTCGTTGGAGGCGACGCTGAGCGCGACCGTCGCCCCGATCTCGATGTTCGCCTTCGCCAGCACCACGTGGTGCGGATCCCGGAAGCGCAGGACGAACAGGTCCGGCGCGCTGCGGCTGTCGTCCACCATGGCGTAGGTGAGCAGCGCGGCGACGTCGTCGGGCAACGGCGCGCCCGCCACCCGCACGAGCAACTGATTTGTGAAATCCTGGGCGGGCATCGGGCGTCACCCCAGTTCTTCCGCGGCGGGGATGAGCAGTTCCGCGCCGGGGCGCAGCCGCATCGGGTCATCGATCGCGTTCGCGAGGGCGACGGCGCGCCACCGGGTCGGGTCGCCGTACTCGCGCCACGCGATCGAGGCCAGGGTGTCGCCCGCGACCACGGTGTGCACCTTGCGCGCGGTCAGGCTGCCCGACGTCGGATTCTGTTTGGCCTGGTCACCGGCGATCTCCTCGATCGTGACGGTCGCGGTGCCCCGGATCGGCAGCCCGCCGGGGGTGAACAGCGTGTACTTGACCGCGACCGAGCTCACGTACGCGGTGAATCCGGTGAGCCCGCCCCAGTGGAAGATCACCCACGGCGGGCTGCCCTTCTTCTTGTCGTGGCTCTCGTTGGTCGGTACACAGCAGGCGAACAGTTGCTCGACGGTGTCCACCACCTTGGTGTCGTGCTCCGCGCCCGCGTCGAGGAACATCTCGAGCGTCAGTTTGGCCGGGTCGGCGCCCTTGAACTCGGGCACACCGCTCTTCTTGCTTCCCTTCTGGGCGTCGCGATTCCACTTGGCCGACTTGGTGACCGACAGTTCCTTCGGATTGAACTGGAAGTCGATCTGGCCCCGGCGCGGTCCGGGTTGCAGCGAGCCCTTCTCCACGGGCGGGTCGCGCACCTCGAGGAACGCGTGCAGAAGCTTCGGCCGCCCGCCGCCGGATTGCGGGCCACCGGCACTGGTGGCGCTGAAGGCGATCGGCGCGGGCATGTCACGCCCTCCCCGGCTCGACGAAGCCGTGATGGGTGATCTCGATGGTTTCCAGAGCGACTTTGGGCGATTCCGCGTTCAGCGACGGACCGGTCCAGCGGACCGGCATGACGCCGAGCAGGCCCCACTGCGCGACCACGGTGCCGTCGGCCGTCATCGCCTTGATCTGGCCGGTCTTGCCGCGCACCCCGGTCGCGACGCTGCCGAACCACGCGGCGACTTTGGCCGTGTCAGGGGTGACCGGGCGGCTCAGCTTGATGTTGCTGAACTTGATCCGGGTCGGCAGCTGCCACACATATCCGTTGTTGCCGCCCTCCTCGCGCTGCTCCATCACCACCTCGCAACCGAGGCCCTCGCAGCTGTTGAACGCGCCCAGGCTCATGTTGTCGATGGTTACGACGAAACAGACGCTGACGGCGGGGTCGAGGTCGGTGGGCATGGTCGGCTCCTCGGGTCGTGATCAGAGGGGGAGGTCCAGGGCAGTGCCAGCGCGTTCCCGGGCCAGGCGCAGTTCGGCTTTGAGCTTGCGGGCGATCGGCTCGTACAGGCGGTCGACGAGACCGTCGATGTCGGTCGGCGAGACGCCGGCGGCAGACGCGGGTGCGGAAGTCGCGGGTGACTGCGTCGCTCCGGACTCGGAGGGCGGTGTCGTGGCGGGCTCGACCGTCGGGTGCGCTGCCGCATGATCGGACGTGGCGGGTGTCTCGGCGGAAGTTTCCGGCAGGTCGCCGGTGTCTGTCCGAGTGCGCTGCAGGTAGGTCCGTTCGTCGCTGTCGAATGCGGTGATCGCGGCGACATGGGCGGGAAAGTGCGGCGTGCGGTCCTCGGTGGACGAATGCGCGTCCGGACTACCGCCCGTAGCAGACAGATCGGGCGTGCCGAGTGTGCGGCTCGCACGTTGGAGCACTCGCGGATCCGCGTTGCCGGACAATCCTCCGGAACTCGGCGTCTCCATGTGGTGCGGTGTGGCCGCACGCGGCAACTCGGCGAGCGCGGGCCGACGCTGAAGCGCTGACGTCCCGGATCGTAGGGAAGTCGTTAGTTCGGTGCGCTGCGAGCTGGCCGGGGCCGACATCGGATGCCCGCCGGGCTGTGTTCGAGGGGAGGACACGAGGTCCGTCATCCGCTGCATGCTGCGGGGCGTCGACGCGGACGCCACGGTAGACAGGGCGTTCCACGAGGTAGTGCCGATTCCGGTGCGGTCGCTCGGCAGCGGTTCGGAAGCGGTGTGATCGTGTGCCGCGAAACCGGGGCTCGGTTGCTGCGGTTCGTGCCCGATGGAGGAACCCAGCGGGGTGCGGCCGGACGCTCGTTGCACCGAGCTGTGGGTACGCGACGGGCGCGAGTCGGGCGAGATGTGGGTGTGCTGCGCCGCGGCGGTGACGGTCACCGCGGACGGTTCTCGGTGCGCGGGCTCGGCCGAACCTGATGCGGCGGACGAGGCGGACGCGTCCTCCGCGCCGATCAGCCGTTGTGCTGTGGGAAAGTGTGACTCCGCAACGGGTTCCGACCTCGGACCGGCGATCGAAGCGGCGACCGGCATGAACTCGCCTGTGTCACCGAGGGTTCCAGCGAGTCGCATCCCCGCCGAGTGCCCGGTCGCCTCGACGCCGCTGGTCGGCAGGTTGTCGCTACCGTGCGATGCCGTCGTTCGCCCACCGCTGTCGATATCCGCGCCCTGGGCTGGGAGCTCGGCGTGTGACCCTGCGGCACCATGCCGGTCCACGACGGTTCGGCGCTGGATCACGGGTGGTTCGGACGCCACGGCGCGACTATTTCGGTCCGGCACAATCCTGCTCTCCGTTGCCCGCTGGAGTGTGAACCGTGGGTCGTCCGGGGCACGCTGCGTGGAAACCACGCGCGTCGGGTCCGTCGCAGTCGGCGGCTTAGCTATCCGCTCCGGGCCGGTCACATCGGCGGCACGGTCGGGTTCGTACGTCGCGGCCAGCGGCTTCGAGGGCCTTTCATGACCGCCCTCACCCCCCGCATCCGTGGTTCTCTGCACGTCGACAACATGGCGTGCGTGGGCGGCGCGCACCTGGTCGGCTGCGGGCGTGGTACTCACCGCCCCCGCCAGGCCGACGATCTGCCCGGTTTCGGTGGGCGCGTCGAGTTCTCCCGCGAGAGCATCACGCGAGTCCATCGGTCGCTGTACCTCAGCGGCGCGCTGCACATCCGCTGCGCGATCTACCGGTGCGGCGCTCCGCGCCTCAGGAACAAGCTGCGCGAAATGCATTGCCCCGGTGTTAGTTCCGGCTTCGCCCTCCGGCAGCGGAGCGCCGAGACCGTACCGCCGCGACCGTGCCGGTTCTTTCGCGACCTGTCGTTGTATCCGGGGAGGCGAGGACGGCAGGGAACGCGCCGGGGTATCGGTGATCGGACTCATGCCGCGTCGATCGGTGTCGTCCGTTTCGTCTCGACCGCGGGGCGCCTCGGGCGGTTCCCGATCGTCCGGCATCGAGCCCTCGAACGCATCGGTAACCGGCTCGCGCTGCACCGCAGCGAAGGTCCGGTCGGAAGCCGCTACAGCTGGTGCGGGCGGATCGGGCGGTATTCGGCGCAACGGCACCTCGACCGCGCCTGCTGCCGACACCATCGACGCCGCGTTCGAAAGCGTCACCGCTCGATCGGGGCCGGTCGGCGTCTCGACCGCAGGCGGCTCGATTCGAGCACGCTGCGCGGTGGTGGCGGAGTCATCCCTTCGCTGCACCACCCCGGGGTGGGTGGCCAGCCCGGTGATCACGCCGGACGGCGCGTCCCCGCCGACGGCGTGGGAGATCGGCCCGCGAAACGAGAAATCGCGACGAGAGACCAGCGCCGACTCGAATCGGGCTGGGGCAGTGACCAGCGCGACGTCGGTGATGACGCGCTGCACCGGCGGTGCGTCCCGCCACTCCCCCGCGCGAGTTGCACCGGCGTGCACCGATCCGTCGCCGTCCTGCCGACGCCAGGAGAACAGCCGATCCCACAGCCCCATTCCGTTCACCTCCCTCGGACTCTGGTGTTGATGCGCTCGATCTCATCGGCGAACCGGCGCCGATCCGGATGTTCCAGATCGAGGATTTCGCCCAGCGGCCAATGGAAGTGGTAGGCGACGTACGAGATCTCCTCGAGCAGCGGGTCGACCCCGTACGTCACGATTCCCCCACGCGGCTGCCCGCGAGGTCGATGGTGAACTCGTGTGAGCAGGACGGGCAGCTGACCGCGGCGCGGCTGTGCCCCTCGGCGTTGATGCGCTGGTACAGGTCCTGCAGGAACGCGAGATCCGAGGCGAACAGGTCCTCCACGATTCCGGCGTGGATGTCGGTGAACGTGCCGAGCCGGGTGATCACCCGCGCGATCAGCACCACCGACAGGTACGCCGGATTCTCGCGCACCCGGTCGTCGCGCAGCGGAACCAGCTCGTCCCGCGCGGTCGCCAGCCGCATCGCACCCGTGCGGTGCACGGTGCCCGCGGGGTCGAGGTAGCCGCGTGGCAGCACGAACGGAAATTCCGTTCGCATCGCCGGTGCCGGGGCCGTGCTCGCGACGGGCGCGTCCGCGGCCGAGGCGTTGTGCACGCGGCGCACTATTCGACCTCGATGTTCTCGTAGGTGACGACCAGTTTCTCGGTGAGCACACTCGTGTCACCCGCCTTCAGCGCGCCGATCTCCAGTGACTTGGGCCACGCGTTGGTCAGCTTGTACCGCTTGAGCGCCTGGCCTTCGTAGTCGTAGACGATGATCGCGCCGCCCTTGCGCGCGGCGCCCATCTTGCCGAATCGGCTGTCCTTGACCCACTTCTCGAAGCTGTTGTCGCCGGTGAGACCGCGCGTCAGCGTGACCTCCCCCGCCTTGTACCGGCCGGGCAGCTTCTTCACGACGTACTTGCCGTCGGCGGTGTTCTGCTTGAGCTCGATCACGTCCTGTTCCAGCTTCAGGCCGGAGACCTCGGAGATCTGCTTGATGACCACACCGTCGATTTCCAGTCCGAACGAGTGGCCGACCGACGTGTCGAGATCGGGGAGCGCCATGATGTCCTACTTCCTGTGCTGCTGCGGGTCATTCGTTGACGAGGCTGGTTCCGCCGGAGAACTGGGCGAGCCGGAACACCACGAATTCGGCGGGCTTGACCGGCGCGACACCGACCTCACAGATCACTTGCCCGATGTCGATCGATTCGGCCGGGTTCGTCTCGCGGTCGCACTTGACGTAGAAAGCCTCGTCGGGCGTAAGGCCGAACAGCGCGCCCTTACGCCACTCGTTCACCAGGAAGGCGCTGATCGTGCGCCGGATGCGAGCCCACAGTGCGTCGTCGTTCGGCTCGAACACCACCCACTGGGTGCCGTTGAGAATGGACTCCTCCAGGTAGTTGAACAGCCGCCGCACGTTCAGGTAGCGCCACGACGGGTCGGAAGACAGCGTGCGCGCGCCCCACACCCGGATGCCGCGCCCGGGGAAGGAACGAATGCAGTTGACGCCGATGGGATTCAGCAGATCGTGTTCGGGCTTGGTGAGCTGCACGCCGAGCGTGAGCGCTCCGCGGACCACCTCGTTGGCCGGCGCCTTGTGCACCCCGCGCGACTCGTCGTTGCGGGCCCAGATACCGGCGACGTGACCGCTCGGCGGGACGAATCGCGCCGTCCCGGCGGCCGGATCGAGCACCTTGATCCAGGGGTAGTACAGCGCCGCGTATTTCGAGTCGTACCCGGCCTTCTCGACCCGCCATTCCTTGACCTGCTGTGGGCCCAGGCCCGGCGGCGGATCCAGGATCGCCACCCGGTCACCCATGAGTTCGCAGTGGGTGATCATCTCCTGCTGTACCGCCTGCACCGACTCCAGGTCTATCGCCCCGCGCTCGTAGGCGCTCATCAGGTCGGGCACCGCCACCATCGTGACCTCGTCGATCGCGGCCAGCCCGGAGAACCCGGTGCGCTCGTCGACGTCGCCCACGTAGTCCTCGGCGCAGATCCGCTCCGGGGTCGGGGGCGGCGCAGGCGCGGCCAGTGTGACCGATCCGAAGTCCGGCCGGGCCTGGGCGCCACCCGTCTCCTCGATCGTGATGAGCTTGGACTGCGCCCGCACGACCGTCACCACGTTGTCCTTGCCGCGCTTGATCGTGACCGGTCCGATCGACTCCTCCACCTTCGAACCGCGTTTGACCACGACCGAGAACTGATCCTCGGATGCCGCCTCTCCCTCCACCGGTTTGATCTCGACGGTGAGGTCGGCTCTGCCGTCGCTGGAGTCCCGCGCGGTCACCCGGTATGCGCCCAGCTCCGCTTGCCGCACGCCCGCGGGCAGCTCCCCGCGCCTCGTGCCGTTGCCGTCCAGTCCGACCCGGATCACATAGCAGGCGCCGCCGCCGTTGGCGAAGTACCCGTACACGGCGTGCGCTAGATAGCTGCCTTCCACGAAGTCACCGAACCGCTGGGAGAACTGGCTCCAGTTGGTGACCAGTGTCGGTTCGTTGAAGGGCCCGTCGGCGGCGAACCCGACGAAGGCCGCCACCGCCGTGCCGACCCCCTCGATCGGTCGCGACCCGGCCTCCACCTCCTCGACATACACGCCGGGTGACAGATAGGTCGGCATAACGCCTCCTCGCTAGAGGTGAACTGTGCTCCTACAGCGTCTTACGAAGCGCGAGGACGTTGTACGGCCGAAGGGATGTGTGTTCGGGAAACGGAGACTGCCTCATCGGGCAGCTCGTTCCGCTCTTCCTCGCTCTCGGCGCGCTGCACGTAGGTCTGGGCCGTCGGCTCGTCCTCTTCCGGTTCCTCGGTGCGCTGCACGGCGTGGTGTTCGGCGCAGCGTTGAACCTCGTGGCCGGGGGAAGCCTGCGAGGCCGGGGGCGTGGACAGGACGCGGTCGGCAGTGGCCACGGCCTCGCGTTCGAAGCGGTCGGACGGATCGCTGACCTTCAGCCCGCCACCGGTGTCGGTGCCGTCGACCGGGCCGTTGCGCTGCTGCACCACGTGGGTCAGCTCGTGGGCGAGGGTGTGCCGCCCGGCCGCGGAGGACGGGTCGTAGGCGTCGCGCTGGAACACGATGTTCGAACCGACCGTGTAGGCGTGGGCCTGTACCGATTTCGCCGATTCGTGCGCGGCGCCATCGGTGTGCACCCGGACATCACCGAAGTCCTGACCGAATCGGGATTCCATGTCGGCGCGCACCTCGGGTTCGAGCTGCCGCCCGCCGCCGGAGGCGACGACTTCGTGTACCGGTGACGGGTCCTCGAACAGCTTCGCGGTGCCGGCGTTTCCGGCCGAGCGTTGCAAGTCGATCAGTCCGCTGGGCGAGGTCGCCTCCAGCCGTCCCGACAGCGCCGCCCGCAGTTGCAGCGCGGTCTCCGGCTCCGCCACCCGGCCGGACTTCGGCCGCAGCGCACTCTCGACGTTCTCGTGCTCGTGTTCTCGCATGATTGCCTCACTTGACGTGTCGGTCTTTGTCGGCGGCGTTGTCGGCGGCCGCGTCCGTGCGGGACTGAGTGGGAACGCACACGTGGTCGTTCGGCACCGCCTCGCGCCAGACGAAGCCCTGGACACAGGTGTCGGGACCATAGCGGTGGTCGGTGGTGCTCACTCGGTACTTGGCTTGTTCGTTCTCGTTTTTCGTGCGGTCCGCGGTCGCTGGAAGGACGCAGACCGGGTCGTCCGGAGCGGCCAACCGGAAGACGAAGCCGGATTTGCAGGAGGGCCCCTGGGACACCACCACGGTGACCTCGGTCCCCGGCCGCACCTGAGCCCCGCCCGCGGGCGCGGTGGACAGCACGGTGCCCGCGGCCACCGTGGCGCTCGCCTTCCCGCCGACCTTGGTCTTCAGCCCGAGGGCTTCCAGTTTCGTGATCGCCTCCGCCTTCGGCTTCCCGGCCAGACCGGGCACCTCGATCGGCTTGGGACCGCTCGACACGGTCACCGTGACCGCTGATCCCGCGGCCACCATGGTTTTCGCTGCCGGCTCGACAGCCAGCACGATCCCCTTGGCCACGGTGTCGTCCGGCTTGCCGACCGTGGTCGCGGTCAAGCCCTTCTCCCGGATTTTCGCGACCGCTTCCGCTTCCGGGAGCCCGGCTACATCGGGCACCGGCACCTGCTCCTTGCCCTCGCCGGTCCCGTCCGTGCCGGTCCCTTCCTTGCCGGGCCCGCCCTTGTCGTCACCGGGACCGGCGCTCGAGGTGGGGCCCGCCGATGTGGGCGTGGACGCCGGGCCCGACGACACCGCCAGGGCCACCTCGCTGCCACGGGCTTTCTGCTCGCCCGCCACCGGTGTGCTCGCGATGACCATGCCCTTGGCGATCTCCGGGCTCTGCTGCTCGAAATGCCGAACGCCGAATTCCGCTTGTTCCAGCGCCTTCTGCGCGTCCGCCAGGGGCAGGCCCAAGACATTGGGCACCTCGATCAGGCATTCGCCCTCGCACGGCCCGATCGACACGTGCAAGTTGACCGGCGAACCACGGTCGAGTTCCTCGTTCGCCCGCGGTTCGGTTCCGATGGCCTGCCCGAAGGGGATGCCGGCGTCGACCTTCGGGACGTACACCGGCCGGTACCCGGCCTCCTGCAGTGCGCGTTCGGCGTCCGCCCTGCTCTTGCCCGCGACGCTCGGGACCTTGTCCCCCGGCAACAGCGCGACCACCGCGAGCGTCAGCGCGAGCAGCACCGCCGCGGCGACGGGGACCCACCAGGGAAAGACCGGCACCTGGTTGCGCACGCCGTTCAACGTGACCGGTGCGCCACCGTCGGCACGATCGACCTGCGCGGTGAACGCGTGTGATTCGGTGCGCCCGAACCATTTGCGCTCGCCCCCGATCAGCACCGGGGTATCCGCCGCCCCGCCGGGGGTGAGCTGCGCGACCGCCCGGGGCGGCTGGAACGTCAGCGTGCCCGTGCGGTCGGTGAGCACGATCTGCACCGCCAGCGGGACGTTGCCCGCGTTCGTTATGGTGACGGTGTGCGTCCCGGCCTTGCGACCGCGACTGGTCTCCGGCCGCAGCGCCGCCCGCACGTCGGTGAACGAGCCGATCGTCAGCGTGCCCGAACCGCTGTCGGAGACCCGCGCGTTCACCCGGGACCGGACGCCGACCAGGAACGGCGCCTGCCCCGCCCGGGTCCTGGGATCGCGGGGCGGCGCGAACCGCAGCACCGCGGTGGCCCTGTCGTCCGGGAAGACACTCAGCACCGCGGGTTCGAGGTGCGCGAACGGGCGCATGGGGCCCGCGACGCCGAGTTCGAATTCCTCCACTCGGGTGCCGGTGTTGTGCACGGTGAGCGTGGTGACCACCGCCGAGCCGGGGTCGACGGTCAACTGATTCTGTTCGATGGCCAGGTGAACGCCGTAGCGCTGCGGATTCCCCTGCGCCCCTGCCGGTGCGCCGACAGGCCCGGGCGGACCCGGCGCCACCCCGGCCGTCACGGGGGTGTCGGCACGCGCTCCGCTGGGTTGCTCGCGCACCGCCGCGGCCGCGCTCGTCGCCCAGCCCAGATAGGTGCGGCACTGCGGGTTGACGCAGAACTCGGCATCTGGCGAATTGGTCGTCCCGCAGGTCGAGCAATCGCGCACGGCTCACCTCCGCATGTCGGGTGAGTCGAGTATCGACCGGAGTGGCAACGCGGACAGTCGGCCGACGTGACGGCGCGAGGGAAGTCCTTCCTGCCCGTGCGGGCACCGATGCCTGCCCTTGCGGGCAGGCTTGCGCTACTGGCGCACGGACTCGTGATAGGGACCGAATTCCCTGGCCAGCGTGAGCCTTCCGAGCTTGCGGTATTCCCGGTGCACCCCCGCGACCAGGTCGGCGGTGCACAGCTCACGTCCGGCGCCCGCGGCCAAGTAGGCCGCGGTGATCACCGCCGAACGAATATTTCCGCCGGACAACTCGAAGGAGCGGGCGCAGAAGTCCAGGTCCAAGTCGGCGCTGCGCGGAATCCTGGTGCCGACACAGCGTTCCCACAGGCTGCGGCGCGCGTCCTCGTCCGGCGCCGGGTAGTTGACCACCGCGTCCAGCCGCCGGGTGAACGCGTCGTCCAGGTTGGCGCGGAGATTGGTCGCCAGGATCGCGAGCCCGTCGAACGACTCCATCCGCTGCAGCAGGTACGCGCTCTCGATGTTCGCGTACCGGTCGTGCGAGTCGCGCACCTCCGTACGACGGCCGAACAGCGCGTCCGCCTCGTCGAACAGCAGCACCGCGTTGACCCCGGCCGCCGCGACGAAGATGCGCTCCAGGTTCTTCTCGGTCTCGCCGATGTACTTGTCCACCACGGTCGCGAGGTTCACCGTGTAGAGGTCGAGGCCCAGATCGGCGGCGATCACCTCCGCCGACATCGTCTTGCCGGTCCCGGAGTCGCCGGTGAACAGCGCGGTCACGCCGCGTCCCCGCCCGCCGCCCGGCCGCATCCGCCATTCGTCGAGCACCACGGTCCGTTGCCGGGCGCGCAACGCCACCTCGCGCAGCTGGCTCAGAACCGTCTGCGGCAGAACGAGATCCGGCCAGCCGACCGTCGGTTCGATCCGCCGGGCCAGGCGCTCGAGCCCGGCTCCGTTCTGAGCGCGGGCGCCGAAGCGCAGGTCTTCGGCGGACACCGGACGTCCTGCGAGCTCGGCCCGCACGGCCGCCGCGGCGGCGGCACGCACGACCTGCTCCGGGGTGAGCACGAACTGCATGGTCGCCGCCGCCGCGTCGAGCCCGTCGGACAGTGGGTCGGCGAGCACGGCACGCCACATCCGGGAGCGGTCCGCTGCGCTCGGGGCGGGCACGTCGAGCGGTATCGGCTGACGCCGGGCCCAGGCCGGGTCCCAGACCGCGCTGCCCACCAGCACCACGGTCGCCCGCGCGTCCGCGAGCGCGCGGATGGTCTCGGGCCGGTCGGCGAGCCCGTCGACGCCCGCGGCCACCAGCACGGCGCCGCACAGCCGTGCCTCCAGCACCGCCGTCGCGATCGTGCCCGGCTGGTCGGCGACCAGCGACAGGTCCACGATCAAGGCTTCGCGACCGAGTCGGCGGGCCGCCGCCGCGGCGACCGCCGTACCGCCGCCGCCGGGCCGTTCGCGCAGGTACACCACCACATGCCGACGGGAAAGGGCGGCGACCAGCCCTGGGTCCGGGTAGTCCAGCTCGGGTGGGGCGGGTGCGACCGCCAGGCACAGTTCGGGAGCGGGCGTGTCATCCCCGAGCAGATAACCGACCACGCGGTCGGGTATACACAATATCCGCGCCAGCAGCGGGCGTTCGGTCTCCGCTATCGTCACGAGCCCGCCGCCGACCAGGGCGCTTTCGGCGCTGAAGCGCGCGCGTCCCGCCGCGGCCGCCGCGGGCACGCCGCACAGCGAGAGGGCCAGTCCCACGGTCGCTCGACGCCGCGTCACATCGTCGTTGAGATAGCCGTAGAGCCATTCGAAGCGGGAGTCCACGTCCGGCGCCAGCGCGACCAGGAGGATCTCCGCGTCCAACGTGTCCAGTCCGAATTCCTCGATCACCCGGGCCAGGCGGACCTGCTCGCCCTCCACACGCGCCGCGGCGGCGATCGCTTCCGCGTCACCGGCCCGCCGCGACTCCAGCGGGTCGGGGGACAGCGGCGCACGCGCCGAACTCAGCAGGCGCTCGACCGCCTCGTCGGACAGGTACAGCCCGCGAAACGGGTCGTCGGGTTGCGGATCGTCCGCGCGGCGCTGCGCGACAGCCCGCCGTACCCGTGCCTCGATGACGGCCAGCCGGGCGAGCAGATAGCGCAGGCTCGCGGCGCTCACGGTCGCCGCTCCGCCCGCTTGCCGCGCGGCGCGTCGGCAGCCGGGCCGTGCCGGTCCTGCATGCCGACCGAAACACCCGCGCGGGCGGGCACGGCCGCGGGTACCGCCCGCCCGGCGTCCGCGGGCGCGGTGACCACCAGATCCAGCGACGGCTTCAACTCGCCGCCCAACGCCGACCACACGTCCGCGAACGACCGGTCCTCCGGCGGCGGCAACGCGATGTTCAGCGCCACGGGAAGACCGATCTCGGCCAGCGTTCCGCTCAGCGACTCACCCGGAATCGAGTCGTGGCGCAGGAAGCAGGACAGCAGCGCCGACAGCAGGCGGTGCTCGTCTTCCGGCCGCTGCGTCCACGCCGTGATGAGGTAGGAGAGTTTGAAATAGCGCGGCCCCTGGTGCCTGCGGACGACCACGCGGTTCTCGTCGTACTCGTTGATCAGACCGCGCTGGCGCCGCCGCAGATCCTCGCGGATATCGTAGAGAAACATGTTGACCGTGGGCGCGTTCCGCCGTGCCGCCCACTCCTTCGTCGGCGCGTCGAACACCACGTCGACCTCGTTACGGTCGACGGCGTCCGCGCCGACCAGCGCCCGCAGCGCCTCGTCCACCTCGACGAACACTGTGCCACCGCCCTAGATCAAGCCTTGGCGCAGCGCGTAGGCGACCGCGTGCGACCGGTTGCGCAGCTGCAGCCTGCTGGTGATGTCGTGCAGCGCGTTCTTGATGGTGCGCTGCGAATAGCAGAGCTTGGCGGCGATCTCGGCAGTGTCGTCGCCTTCGGCGACCAAGCGCAGGATCTCGATCTCCCGGTGGGTCAGGCCGGTGAGACTGAGGCCCCGCGGATGCAACATCTGCCGCTGCAGCCGTCCGACCTGGTCGAGCAACCTGCCGAGCAGATCGGGCGGCACGGTCCCCTCGCCACGCGCCGCAGCGCAGACCGCGTGCGTCAGGCGTTCCGACGTCGCCTCCTGGCGTCGCACCAGTCCCGCGATTCCGGCTTCGACGGCGGCCGCGAGACCGTGTTCGTCGAAATCGGCGGCCACCAGTACCGGGCGCCTGCCGTCTCGCTGCATACGGCGCAGCGTCCGCAACGTATGTTCGTCGACCGTGTCGGCGACGACCAGCGCGACCACCGCGCGTGCCGGGTCGTCGACGACGAGGATCTCCGTGCGCGGCCGCAGCTGGGCGATCAGGCCCGCCCGCGAGATCGGGTCGCGCGCTTCCACATAGATCGCGGTTCTGTCCATCGTGCACCTCTCGGCTACTTCCGCGCCGGCCCTGCCCGACGCCTGTCACAGAGCCTGCGCGGACCACTAACCGTGCATTGAACGAGGACTAAACGCGCAGGTCGTTGCCCGTTCGGGCACGGTACCTCCGGGCATCCACGCAGGTGGGAAAGCACGACGACGGGCACCGGTGCCGCCGTGTGTCGAAGCCGTCGCCGTTGCGGGTGGATGCGGGACTCGCGCGGCGGCGCGACGCTGTGTGGCGTCCGCCTTCGTCTACCGGGGGAACCGACGATGCTCCGACACCTACGCGGAAAGCTCCGCCTGTCCGGCACCCTGACGCTGCTCATAGCGGTGACGGTGCCGATCGTGTTCGTCTGCGTCACGCAAACGCCGCTCGGCGCCGATCGCGGAGCGCGTGCCTGGGCCCAGCCGATCGCGTCCCAACCGCCGGGTACCCCGGTTCCGACGCAGGCCGAACGATCCGCACCGGTGACCACGCAATCGGTTGCCACCACCCGGCTCCAACCGCCGACGACCACGGTGGGCGCGGCGGTCACCTCGATCGTCACGAGCACGCAGGCCGAAACGTCCGGCACCGCAACCACAGCGGCTCCCACCACGACGACAGTGTGCGGCACGGTGGCTCCGACGGACGTGGCAGGCCGAGCCGCTTGCCCGTCCACGCCGCCCACCTGCCGGACGACCACGACCGCAGCCACCGCGACGTCGGTCCCGTGCCCGACGACCACGACCACGAGCACGACCGGCACGACGACCACGACCACCCGCCCGACGACGACCGCGCCCGATACGACCACCTCGGAGCCGCCCCCGCCGCCACCTCCCTCGCCGGATCCGCAGCGGCCGCCGGTCCCCGTGCGTTACCGTCCGCCGGAACGCGTTCTGCCACTGGATCTTTCGCAGCCGCCACCGTGCGTCGTGCTCAACGGGCCGATGGCGAAGGGCAGCTACACCGTCTCCTCCCGCTTCGGCAACCGCGGCGGCGAGTTCCACCGCGGCATGGACCTGGCGGCCAAGCGCGGCACGCCGATCTTCGCCGCGCTGGACGGCAAGGTGGTGGCCGCGGGACAGGCGACGGGTTTCGGCAACTGGATCGTCATCGACTCCACCACCGCCGACGGCCTGGTCTCGACCGTCTACGGTCACATGTACGACGACGGGATGCACGTCGCCACCGGTGACGTGGTCAAGGCGGGCCAGCACATCGCCGACGTCGGCAGCAACGGCGCGTCCAGCGGTCCCCATCTGCACTTCGAACTGTGGCAGGGCGGCAGGCTGCAGAACGGCAGATTCGTCGACCCGGCTCCGCTGCTCGACCAAGCCGCCCCGGCGGCCGACCAATCGGCGTTGAAGATGGCCCACTCGATCGCCGACTGCGCGGTCCGCCCGGGCGCCGGACTCGCTCCGGGCAAGGTGCCGCCGGAGTTCGTGCCGTGGCTGCGCAAAGGCGCCGCCGACTGTCCCGGCAGCGGCATCACCGCGCCGCTGCTGGCCGGACAGCTCAAAGCCGAGAACAACTTCCGGCACGGCGCGACGGCTCCGGTGTCATCCAGCGGAGCGATGGGACCGGCGCAATTCCTGCCAGGCACCTGGGAGACCTGGAAGGTCGACGCGGACGGCGACGGCCGCAGCGATATCAACAGCATCGCCGACGCCGTTGTCGCGCAAGCGCATTTCATGTGCAAGAACTGGCGCGACTCCTCGGCGGGGATCACCGGCGGCCAGCTGCGCGGTGACGCCGTCGACCTGGCCCTGGCCGCCTACAACGCCGGGTTCGGGGCGGTACAGGCCGCGCGCGGCATGCCGTCGGGCGGCGAATACACCACCCAGACGCAACCTTACGTGCGCAAGATCCGAGCGTACGAACGCGAGTTCGCGGCAACCGACTTCGCCGCAGGCGCGGGCCAGAGCGCCGAGTCCGGCTCGAAGGCGGTGCAAGCGGTCGAGCAGTACCTCGGCGCCGCGTACATCTGGGGCGGCGGAAACACCAAAGGCCCCACGGAAGGCGGCTTCGATTCACCGGGGCTGGCCACCTATGTGGCCTACGTCGCGACCGATGGCGCGGTGACGCTGCCCCGAACCGTCCAGCAGCAGTGGACGAAAGGGCAAGAGTTGCCCGCCGACCGCGCCGGTCCGGGGCACCTCGTCTACACCGGCTTCGGACCGAACGGCGTGCCGCGCCACGTCGGCATCGCTATCGGCGACGGCAGGATGATCCACGCGTCGGCCGAGGACGGCAAGGTCGCGGAGGCGCCGATTCCCCCTGGCGCGAAGATCCGGAGTATGTCATGACCCGAAACCTGTTGCGCTTCTGCGCCGCGGCGCTGGCCATGCTGGCGGTGGGCGGCTGCGCGGCAACCGTGCCGGGCTTGCCGCTGCCCGCCCCGCTCGGCGCCGCCGAGACCGCCGACCCGCACGTGGTGTTGCGCGCCGCTTTCACCACGATGTTCGGCTGGCGGCCTACCACCGACAGGTCCCCCGACGACGCCTATGCCCGTGCCCGTCCTTACCTCACCGACGAGCTCGCGGCGCGTGCGCGCGACCGCACCGAGGGCGGCTCCAAAACCCAGTGGAACGCCTGGGCAAGGGCGGGCGCGGCGGTGCGGGTCGCGGTCGACGTATCCACCGACGAGCACCCACCCGACCAGCCCGGCCGGATCGACCGCGTCGTGCTGATCAACCAGACCGTCACCGAGCCGGGCGGCCGCCCGATCGACACCATCGACCTGACCGCTTGGGCCACACTGATCGAGACCGAACAAGGCTGGCGCATCCGAGCGGTGCGCTTCTGAGGAGATTGCCGTGTCCATCCTTCGGTGCACACTCATGATCGCGGCGCTGATCCTCGCCGCCCTCGGCGTCGGCTGCTCCGACCACGCAGGCAGCGACGCGCACGAGGGCGACAAGGAGGCGATCGCCGCCATCCGCTCCGGGTTGCAGACCATGTTCACCTGGCGCCCCGGCCCCGACCAGAGCCGCGCCGACGCCTATCGTCGCGCGTCCCCCTGGCTCACCACGGACCTGGCGGCCAAGTCGGGCAACAACACCGAACGGGGCCCCGGCGCGCAATGGGACCAGTGGGCCCGCGACCGCGCCACCGTGGAAGCGACCGTCCTGGTCATGGGCACCGAACACGATCCCGACACCGCGGACCGCATCGACCGGCTCGTGATGATCACCCAGGCGGTCAAGACACCCGAAGGGACGATCGTCGAAACCACCAGCCTCGACGCGCGCGTCTTCGTCCAACGCACCGACCAGGGGTGGCGCATAGCCTCGATCGAAGTCGTCTGAGCGGCACCGGCGTCCCGCTGCGGCAGAGGGCGATGCGGAAAACGAAGGCGCCCAGGGGAAACCCTGGGCGCCTTCGTGATTCAGCGGATCAGTGGCGGCGACGGGACTTCGGGCCGCGCCGGCCCTTGGCCTCCGCGCGGGCCGCCTCACGGCGCTCGCGACGGGTGGGCTGCGGACCGCCGTCCGCACCGTACTCTTCGGCGTCGCTGTGCACCGCGGCCCGGCCGCCCTCGTCGGGCCCGGAGTAACTGAAACCGCGCGCGGCGGTGTCATCGATGCCCCTGGCACGCAAAGCCGCGGGCGCGCCGTGCCCGTTCGCGGCGGGCGCCTCCTCGGTCGGCAGCGGACGCGGAGCGGTCATGGCCCCGACCGGCGAACGCAGGCCCGCGTCGACCGCGACACCCTCCGGCTGCGGCTGCTGCACCTCGACCTGCAGGTTGAACAGGAAGCCGACCGACTCCTCCTTGAGGCCGTCGAGCATCGCGGTGAACATGTCGAAGCCCTCGCGCTGGTACTCCACCAGCGGGTCGCGCTGCGCCATCGCACGCAGGCCGATGCCCTCCTTGAGGTAATCCATCTCGTAGAGGTGCTCGCGCCACTTGCGGTCGAGCACCGACAGCAGCACCTGGCGTTCGAGATTGCGCATGCTGCCCTCGCCGGCGAGCCCATCGATCTCGGCCTCGCGCCGCTCGTAGGCGTCGTGCGCGTCGTCCAGCAGCGCTTCGAGCAGTTCCTCGCGGGTCAGCTCGCCCGCCTCACCGACCTCGGTCTCGCCGGCCAGGTCGCGGTAGTCCAGGCTCACCGGGTACAGCGTCTTCAGCGCCGTCCACAGCTTGTCCAGATCCCAGTCCTCGACATAGCCCTCGGCGGTGGCGCCGTCCACGTAAGCGGTGATCACGTCGGTGATCATGCCCTGGACCTGGCCCTCCATGTCCTCACCGCGCAGGATCCGGTTGCGCTCGCCGTAGATGACGGTGCGCTGCTGGTTCATCACCTCGTCGTACTTGAGGACGTTCTTGCGGATCTCGAAGTTCTGCTGCTCGACCTGGGTCTGCGCGCTCTTGATGGCCTTGGACACCATCTTCGCCTCGATCGGCACGTCGTCGGGCAGATTCAGCCGCGTCATGATCGCTTCCAGCGCCGCGCCGTTGAACCGCCGCATCAGCTCGTCACCCAGCGACAGGTAGAAGCGGGACTCGCCCGGATCGCCCTGACGACCGGAGCGGCCGCGCAACTGGTTGTCGATACGGCGCGACTCGTGCCGCTCGGTGCCGAGCACGTAGAGGCCGCCCGCCTCGCGCACCGCGTCGGCGTCCTCGGCGGTCTGGGCCTTGACCTGGTCCAGCGTGGGCAGCCAGGCGCGCTCGTACTCCTCCGGCGTCTCGACCGGGTCCAGACCCTGCTTGCGCAGCAGGATGTCGGCGATGATGTCCGGGTTGCCGCCGAGCACGATGTCGGTACCGCGACCGGCCATGTTCGTCGCGACGGTCACCGCGCCCGGCCGTCCGGCCTCGGCGATGATCTCCGCTTCCTTCTCGTGGAACTTCGCGTTCAGCACGTTGTGCGGGATGCCGCGCTTGGTGAACTGCTTGGACAGGTACTCCGAGCGCTCGACGCTGGTGGTGCCGATCAGCACCGGCTGGCCCTTCTCGTGCCGCTCGGTGACGTCGTCGACCACGGCGGAGAACTTGGCCTCCTCGGTCTTGTAGATCAGGTCGGACTGGTCGGCGCGGACCATCGGCTTGTTGGTCGGGATGGGTACCACGCCGAGGTTGTAGATCTGGTGCAGCTCGGCGGCCTCGGTCTCGGCGGTGCCGGTCATGCCGGACAGCGTGTCGTAGAGGCGGAAGTAGTTCTGCAGCGTGATGGTGGCCAAGGTCTGGTTCTCCGGCTGGATCTCCACCCCTTCCTTGGCCTCGATCGCCTGGTGCATGCCCTCGTTGTAGCGGCGCCCGACCAGGATGCGGCCGGTGAACTCGTCGACGATGATCACCTCGCCGTCGCGGACGATGTAGTCCTTGTCGCGGGTGTAGAGCTCCTTGGCCTTGATCGCGTTGTTCAGGTAGCTCACCAGGGGCGAGTTGGCTGCCTCGTAGAGATTGTCGATGCCGAGCTGGTCCTCGACGAACTCCACGCCCGCCTCGTGCACGCCGATCGTGCGCTTCTTGATGTCGACCTCGTAGTGCAGGTCCTTCTTCAGCAGCGGCGCGATGCGGGCGAACTCGGCGTACCACTTCGAGGAAGCGTCGGCGGGGCCGGAGATGATCAGCGGAGTACGCGCCTCGTCGATCAGGATGGAGTCGACCTCGTCGACGATGGCGAAGTTGTGCCCGCGCTGCACCAAATCGTCCAGCGAGTGGGTCATGTTGTCGCGCAGGTAGTCGAAACCGAACTCGTTGTTCGTGCCGTAAGTGATGTCGGCGTTGTAGGCCACCCGGCGCTGGGCCGGGCTCATGCCGGAAAGGATCACGCCGACCTCGAGGCCGAGGAACCGGTGCACGCGGCCCATCCACTCGGAGTCGCGCTTGGCCAGGTAATCGTTCGTGGTGACCACGTGCACGCCGTCGCCGCTGATCGCGTTGAGGTAGGCCGGAAGCACCGAGGTCAAGGTCTTGCCCTCACCGGTCTTCATCTCGGCGATATTGCCGGTGTGCAGCGCGGCACCACCCATGATCTGCACCTTGTAATGCTTCTGGCTGAGCACGCGCCAAGACGCCTCACGCGCGACCGCGAACGCCTCGGCCATCAGCTGGCCGAGCGGATCGCTCTCGCCCTCCTCGACCATCTCGGCGTAGCGCTCACGGAACTCGTCGGTCTTGGCCCGCAGCTCCGCGTCGCTGAGATCCTCGTACTCCGGTTCGAGGGCGAGGACCTGGTCGGCGAAATGCGAGAGCCGCTTCACGGTGCGACCCTCACCAATCCGTAGCAACCTCGTCAGTGTCAGCGCAGGCACGGGTCTCGTCAGTCCTCTGGTCGGTGTGGCAAAACGTGTCGTCGGCCCCCGGGCCGGTGCGGCCCACGCGGTTGCGCGGAATCCGCTGCACGTTTCATGGTAATGGTCTGCCCGATGTGCAGCTGTGTTGGCTGTGTTGGTTTTGCCAGCGCCTGCGGCGCTGGGTGTTCGCGGCCCCTTTGT
>NZ_JABLTE010000279.1 GCF_013315795.1 Nocardia barduliensis | reverse complement strand
ACCGACCCGGGGCAG
The DNA here is from genome assembly GCF_013315795.1 of Nocardia barduliensis. Classification (GTDB taxonomy): domain Bacteria; phylum Actinomycetota; class Actinomycetes; order Mycobacteriales; family Mycobacteriaceae; genus Nocardia; species Nocardia barduliensis. The sequence goes on along the minus strand of NZ_JABLTE010000279.1, from coordinate 793 downwards.
AGTCTGAACGCGTTGTCGGTGCAGTCGCTGCTCGAAGTCGGCGTCGACATCAGCGGCGAAACCCCGAAACCGATCGATCCGCGGCTGCTGCGCGCCGTCGATCTGGTCGTCGTCCTGGGGCGTGAAGCCCACGTCGATCCGGTCGGCGGTGTGCGGGTCGTGAACTGGGACACCGACGAACCCTCCGAACGCGGGATCGACGGCATCCAGCGCATGCGCCTGGTTCGTGACGATATCAACGCCCGCGTCCAGCAACTGCTCACCGAACTGCGTCCACCTGCCTGACCCTGTCAACCGCCGAGCATCGGAACACCGCCATGAGCGACAGCCCCCTCGCCCACGCCACCTACGTTCGCGACGACCTGACCATCGACCAGCAACTCGCCCTGAAAACCGCCGCCACCCGCCTACAACGCGAGTTCGACGACACCTTCGGCGTGGAAACCATCGAACGGTTCCTGCACTCGAGCTACGACCAGTTCGCCGGCCGCGCCACGGTCATGAACTTCCTGCCGCTGCTGGCCGAACGCTTCGCCCGCCAACGCCTCAACGCCCTGGCCAAGGTCGAGGGCAAAGCCCACACCGGCAAACCCACCGTGCTGTTCCTGTGCACCCACAACGCCGGACGCTCACAGATGGCCTTGGGCTTCTTCACCCACCTGGCGGGGGACAACGCCGTCGCGTGGTCCGGCGGCAGCGAACCCGGCAACGAAATCAACCCCGCCGCCGTGCAGGCCATGGCCGAGGTCGGTATCGACATCACCGGCGAGTTCCCCAAACCGTGGACCGAGGA
>NZ_JABLTE010000278.1 GCF_013315795.1 Nocardia barduliensis | reverse complement strand
AAGGGGTGGCGGTCGCTCATACCGCGATTCAGAATCAGATCGAATGGATGCTCGCCCAGTACCCTATGGGTCCGGGCGATGTGTATCTGCAGAAGACCGCGACCACGTTCGATGTGTCCCTGTGGGGTTATCTGATGCCGCTGCGGGCGGGCGCGAAGCTCGTCCTCGCGGACCACGACGGGCACCGCGACCCGGCCTACCTCGCCGCGAGCATCGCCGCCCACCAGGTCACCGTCACCGACTTCGTCCCCTCCATGCTGACCGAATTCGCCACCCACGCCACACGCGAGAACCTGGCGACACTGCGGCACCTGTTCGTCATCGGCGAAGCCCTGCCACCGGAAACAGTCCGCGCGATCACCACGGTCACCGACGCGCGAGTGCACAACCTCTACGGGCCCACCGAGGCCGCGGTGTCGGTGACCTACTGGCCCGCGGGGACGGCGGAGGGGGCGACCGTGCCGATCGGCCGTCCGCAGTGGAATACGAAGGTCTATGTACTGGACTCGCGCCTTCGTCCGGTGCCCGCCGGAGTGCCGGGCGAGCTGTACCTGGCCGGAGACCAGCTCGCCCGTGGATACCTGCGGCAGGCGGCACTGACCGCGGGCCGGTTCGTCGCCAACCCGTTCGATCCCGGAACGAGGATGTACCGCACCGGCGACCTGGCGATCTGGCGTGCGCCCCGCCCCGGACTGCCCGAGCGCCTGGAGTTCCTGGGCCGCATCGATTTCCAGGTGAAATTCCGCGGCCAACGCATCGAACTCGGCGAGATCGAAACCGCGCTGCTGGCACACCCCACGGTCAGCCAAGCAGTCGCGGCAGTCCTAC
>NZ_JABLTE010000277.1 GCF_013315795.1 Nocardia barduliensis | reverse complement strand
AAGGGGTGGCGGTCGCTCATACCGCGATTCAGAATCAGATCGAATGGATGCTCGCCCAGTACCCTATGGGTCCGGGCGATGTGTATCTGCAGAAGACCGCGACCACGTTCGATGTGTCCCTGTGGGGCTATCTGATGCCGCTGCGGGCGGGCGCGAAGCTCGTCCTCGCGGACCACGACGGGCACCGCGACCCGGCCTACCTCGCCGCGAGCATCGCCACCCACCAGGTCACCGTCACCGACTTCGTCCCCTCCATGCTGACCGAATTCGCCACCCACGCCGCGGCGGAAGACCTGGCGAGGTTGCGGACGGTGCTCGTCATCGGCGAGGCGCTGCCGCCGGAGACCGTGCGCGCCCTTGGCGCGGTCACCGATGCGCAGGTGCACAACCTGTACGGGCCCACCGAGGCCGCGGTGTCGGTGACCTACTGGCCCGCGGGGACGGCGGAGGGGTCGACGGTGCCGATCGGCCGTCCGCAGTGGAATACGAAGGTCTATGTGCTGGATTCGCGTTTGCGGCCGGTGCCCGCAGGGGTGCCGGGTGAGTTGTACCTGGCCGGAGACCAGCTCGCCCGTGGATACCTGCGGCAGGCGGCGCTGACCGCGGGCCGGTTCGTCGCCAACCCGTTCGATCCCGGAACGAGGATGTACCGCACCGGCGACCTCGCCCTGTGGCGCGCACCGCACACCGATCAGCCCGGACGCCTGGAGTTCCTGGGCCGCATCGATTTCCAGGTGAAATTCCGCGGCCAACGCATCGAACTCGGCGAGATCGAAACCGCGCTGCTGGCACACCCCACGGTCAGCCAAGCAGTCGCGGCAGTCCTAC
>NZ_JABLTE010000276.1 GCF_013315795.1 Nocardia barduliensis | reverse complement strand
CCCCACAGGGACACATCGAACGTGGTCGCGGTCTTCTGCAGATACACATCGCCCGGACCCATAGGGTACTGGGCGAGCATCCATTCGATCTGATTCTGAATCGCGGTATGAGCGACCGCCACCCCTTTCGGACGCCCGGTCGACCCCGACGTGAAGATCACATACGCCGGGTGCTGCGGCAGCACCGGCCCCAACAGTTCCTCGCAGCGAATCGGTGCGCCCGAACGCCGCTCGATTCCGAGCGTGTCCACAGGCAGCACGGCGACATCACCGGGCATCGGTATCGCGTCGACGGTCCTGGTGAGCACGCAGAGCGGACGGGCGAGGTCGAGCACGTGCGCGATCCGCTCGGCGGGATGATCCGGGTCCAACGGCACGTACCCGCCACCGGCGGTGAGGACGGCGTACATGCCGACCACCAGATCCAGCGAACGCCGGATCGCCAAACCCACCAGCGATTCCGCGCCGACGCCACGCTCGATGAGCACCCGCGCGAGCCGGTTGACCCGCTCATCGAACTCCCGATAAGTCAACTGCCGCTCACCGGAAACAACCGCCACATCCTCGGCATACAGCGCCACCGCCCGCCGGTAACCATCGAGCACCAGACCCGACCGCACCGGGCGACCGGTGTCGTTCCAATGCACCAAGATCGCCGTGCGCTCCGCGGCATCGAGCAGCTCGATCTCCCCGACCGGGCGCTCGGGTGCATCGGCCACCGCGGTGAGGATCGCGCACAACCGCCGGGCGAACCCGGCGACCGTCGCCTCGTCAAACAGGTCGATGGAATAGGTGAACGCCGCCGAAATCCCCAACGGTGTCCGCTCATCCTCGTGCGGCACCATCGTCAGCTCGAGATC
>NZ_JABLTE010000275.1 GCF_013315795.1 Nocardia barduliensis | reverse complement strand
AGAGGACGTCTTACGTGGGTGTAATTCGTTGTCCGGCATGATGTGACCCGTGGTCGACAGGCTTGCTCAACGGCTGGTCCCGGATGCGTTGTGGGACATCGTGAAACCGCTGCTCCCCGAGTTCACGCCGAGACCTCAGGGCGGCGGGACAGCTCCGGCGGACGAGCGAGCGGTCTTCACTGCGGTGGTGTTCGTATTGACCAGCGGTTGCGCTTGGAGGCATCTGCCGCCGTCATTCGGTGTGAGCGTTCCGACCGCACATCGCCGGTTCATGGTGTGGGCTGATGCCGGGGTATTCGAGGCGTTGCATCGGGCGATCCTCGACCGGCTCGGCCTCGCCGGCGATCTCGATTGGAGCGCGGCGATCCTGGACGCGGCGAGTGTGCGAGCGAAAAAAGGGGATCGCTGACCGGCCGCAGCCCGGTCGACCGTGGCAAGAAAGGATCCAAGATCCACGTCATTTCGGACGCGAACGGGATACCGCTGGTCACCGGTGTTTCTGCCGGGAACACCCACGACTCGGTGATGCTCGCCCCGATGGTCGAATCGATTCCGCGGGTGCGCTCGCAGCGCGGCCCTCGTCGCGGCAAGCCCGCCAAACTGCGGGCGGACAAGGGTTACGACTTCGATGTCCATCGCCGGTGGCTGCGTGCTCGCGGGATCGTGCCTCGGATCGCTCGTCGTGGGATCGAGGATCCCACGAGGCTGGGTAAGCACCGTTGGAAGATCGAACGGACCATTGCATGGTTGACCGGATACCGGCGCTTGACGATCCGCTACGAACGACACGGCCGCCTCTTCGCAGCATTTCTACAACTCGCCGCAGCGCTGACCTGCTACAAGAAACTCACCACGTAAGACGTCCTCT
>NZ_JABLTE010000274.1 GCF_013315795.1 Nocardia barduliensis | reverse complement strand
AGTTACGGCGGCCATAGCGGTAGGGAAACGCCCGGTCCCATTCCGAACCCGGAAGCTAAGCCTGCCAGCGCCGATGGTACTGCACTCGACAGGGTGTGGGAGAGTAGGACACCGCCGGAACATCCTTTGCGATAGGGGACCCAGATTCTGGGTCCCCTATCTGCGTTTGAGCACCTGATGGAGCTCTGGCGAACCTTGCCCGTGCCCGCGTCCCACCGCAGGTGCGTGATTGAATTTGTGGGCATATCGACTTTTTGCGAAACCAAGAAAGGGAGCACCGTGCCGGACGAAAACGACGATCGGAAGCCCTTCCGGCGCGGCGCTCCAGACTCCGGGTCCGGCGGGCGAGGTGACCAGCCGGACCGCGACCGACGCGGCGGCGGGTTCAACCGTAGAGGCGATTCGGGGGAACGGGGCGGCTCTCCACGCCGCGGGGAATCGGGCGGCTACACCCAGCGGGAGGGTTCTTCCGACCGAGGTGGTTTCCAACGCCGCGACAATTCCGGCGGGTTCAACCGCCGCGGGGATAGTGGCGGTCAGGACCAGCGCAGCAGCTCGGGCGAGCGCGGTGGGTTCAGACGCCAGGAATCCGGAGACCGAGGTGGTGCCACCGGTGGCTTCCCTCGCGGGGGTGACGCACCCAAGCGCGGTGGTTTCCGACGCGGGGAAGAGTCCGCGGGCCGTGGCGGTTCGGCTGCCAGAGGTGGGTCCGGCGACCGGGGCGGATTCCAGCGCAACCCGGACTCCGGTGAACGGGGCGGTTTCAAACGCAGGAACGATTCCGGCGAGCGGCGTGACGAGTCGCGGGGCGGGTTCCGCCCCGGCGGCGACTCCGGTGCTCGCGGAGGCTTCGATCGCGGCGAATCCCGCGGTGGGTTCAACCG
>NZ_JABLTE010000273.1 GCF_013315795.1 Nocardia barduliensis | reverse complement strand
CCCGGTGGGGCGGGGACGCGGGTCCATCCGCGGGGCTGACACGTGTAGTGGCGGTCGTCGAGTCCGACGAGGTCGCCGACCGACAGCGACCGGAGTCGCTTTCCGTACCAGGTGTCGGTGTGGATCTGGTCGTCGTCGTGTTCGGGGTGGTCGTTGAAGGCGGCGAAGACGCGCTCGAGCAGAGCCTGGTCGGTGTCGGCGGCCGGGTCGACGCTCAGTGTGTAGGTGTAGGCCAGCGTCACGGATGCGTCGGGCCGGTACCCGGTCAGCAGGACAGTCGGGTCGGTGTTGAGGTAGACCCGCACCCGGACCTCGGTCGGGCGGCGGGGTGCGAGCGGGGCGTCGCGCAGCGCCGCCAGGGCGCGGCGCGCTCGGTTCGGGAGTCGATGCACGGTGGGTGCTCCTGTCGGATCGGGAGTGGTGGACCGGTCCGCCGCAGGGGTCGACACCGCGGCGGACCGGCGAACGGGAGGGAACCGAGCAGGGGCGGGTCAGGCCACCGCTGCGGTGCGGCCGGTGGTGGGCACGAGTCCGAGGTCGATCCGGCAGTCGGTGCAGTAGTTGTCGGCGTGCACGATGCCGTTTCGGGCGCAGGCGTCGCAGCGTCCGATGCGCTGCCCGGCACCGAGCGCGGACCCGCCCCGGCGCGGCCGTCGCGCGGCGGTAGGACGGGGTGCGCGTTCGGGCTGTTCGAGGTTCGTCGCCATCCACCGGGTGATCAGCCGCCAGGTCGGTCCGGTGTTCGCCGCGGCGGCCCGCACTCGATCCAGCAAAGCCCGCACCTGGACAGGATGAGCGGCGGCGATGTAGGCGCAGCGGGATTCGACGAAGGTCTGGATCCCGAACCTGGCGGGCAGGGCGGGGATGCCGGGGTGGCCGTCGGCGCGGCAGACATCGCAGAGCCCGTCGTC
>NZ_JABLTE010000272.1 GCF_013315795.1 Nocardia barduliensis | reverse complement strand
CCCCTGCCGCGCCTGCCTCGAGCGCCCCGCGTAGGCGGCCCACCGCGAAGCCGACGAGTGGGCCAGTGGCGCGTCCGAACGGGCAGATGTATCACCCGCGCAAGCTCGCGGGCAGCGCCGATGTGGATGTGTTGCGCACCATGCGGGCCAACGAGGTGCCCGTGCTGTTGTACGGGCCGCCCGGAACCGGGAAGACCTCGCTGATCGAGGCCGCATTCGGGGACCTGCTGACCGTGCAGGGCGATGGCGACACCACGGTCGCTGATTTCGTGGGCGAGTACACCCAAGCCCCGGACGGGACCTTCGTGTTCGTGCACGGGCCGCTGGTCCGGGCGATGCGTGAGGGCCGGGTGCTGTTCGTCGACGACGCGACCCTCATCGCCCCGACCGTGCTCTCGTGCGTATACCCCGCGATGGACGGGCGGCGGGAGATCGTGATCAAAGCCAACGGTGGCGAGGTTGTGAAGGCCGAGCCCGGGTTCTACATCTGCGCGGGTCACAACCCTGGAGTGCACGGGGCGATCCTGTCGGACGCGCTCGCCAGCCGCTTCGCCTTCCAGGTCCAGGTCTCCAGCGACTACGACCTCGCCTCCAGCCTCGGGGTGAATCCGAAAGCGGTGCGGGTGGCCCGCAATCTGTCCACTCGCCAAGCCAAGGGCGAGATCGGGTGGGCACCACAACTGCGCGAGCTGCTGGCCTTCCAGAAGATCGCCACCGCCACCACCGAACTCACCGCCGCCGCCAACCTCATCGGCACTGCCCCGGAAGAGGACCGCGCCATCGTGGCCGAGGTCGTGAAAACCGTGTTCGGCACCTCCCTCGAGCCCTTGTCCCTGGGCACCCGCCTCTAACCCTCGCCTCCGCTGCCTGCCTGTTCGGAAGGAACGCACTCCGCCATGACCGCTCACGCTGTCTCTTAT
>NZ_JABLTE010000271.1 GCF_013315795.1 Nocardia barduliensis | reverse complement strand
CGGCGGGGGCGGGCAGGTCCAGGCGCCAGTCCTCGTATTGCCACAGCACGGCGGCGCGGTTGCGGGTCACCGAGTTGTCCGGGTGCAGGCTGTAGATCTCGACGTCGGCGGCCTCGGGGCTGTAGCGGGTGACGATGTAGCCGAGCAGGCGCGGGGCGCCCTCGGCGACGGGGGCGGTGATCGAGATCTGCGCGCGCGCCACTGCCCAGCCGTCACGGCCCGCACCGGGGGCGAGCATGTGCGCGCCGACCTGGGGCCATTGGGTGTCGGTGGCGATCGAGGCCCGCACCGTCGCCTGCGTCGCGGCGACGGCGGCACCTGCGGGTGAGTGGTCGAACCCGGCGGCGACGGCACCGTCGATACGGTGGGGGCCTTGGTCGGTGACGGGCAGGTCGACGCCTTGGAAGGGCTGCCATCGCAGCCCGGTCGGCGGGGTGAGGGTGTCGCTCGCGGCGGCCGGGGCGCGGGTGGGTTCGGTGGCGTCGGTGCCGCAGGCGAGTAGAGCGGCGGCGGCCAGGAGGCCGGTGAAAGCCAGGACGGCGGTCGCGGCCCAGCGCGGGAGTCGGTCGGGGTGCGGGGGTGTCGGTGTCGTGGGCATGGTGGTCACCGCGGAATGACGGCCAGGGCCAGGGAGCTGGCGGTGCCGAGCAGGGCCGCGCCGAGCAGGGCGCCGAGCAGCCCTTCGACGCTTTCCTCGCGGTAGGTGCGGATCGCGAGCAGCCCGCCCACCCAGATCGCGCGCGCGATGCACAACAGCAGCACGCACCAGGCCAGATACCCCAGCAGCTGGGCCAGAGGTTCGAGTACCTGCCTCGGCAGGATCGTGCTGCCGGGCGGTGAGGCCGCCAGCGGACTCCAATCCTGATGCGCGAGCACGGAGTTCGAGTTGTTGGAGGCCATCAGGAGCCTCCGGTGACGACGGCGTTCATGATGGGGCCGGCGCTGGTGGCCAGGATGCCTCCGGCC
>NZ_JABLTE010000270.1 GCF_013315795.1 Nocardia barduliensis | reverse complement strand
TCCTCCGGCTCGGCCTCGGCGCCCTCGGCGAGCACGATCGCCACCAGCGGGCGCTCGTCCCACTTCTCGTCCGGCACGCCGATCACGGCGGCCTCGGCGACCGCGGGGTGCCCGATCACGGCGTTCTCCAGATCCACCGACGAGATCCACTCGCCGCCGGACTTGATCACGTCCTTCGAACGGTCCACCAGGGTGAGGTAGCCGTCGGGGCTGATCTTGCCCACGTCGCCGGTACGCAGCCAGCCCTCGTCGAACTTCTCCGGATCGACCGCCGTGCCGTCCGGCGAATAGTAGGAGCTGGTGATCCACGGACCGCGTACTTCCAACTCGCCCAGCGACACACCGTCGTTGGGGACCACGCTGCCGTCGTCGGCGACCAGCCGCGCCTGGACACCGGCCGGGAAGCGGCCCTGGGTCACCCGGTAGGCCCACTTGTCCTCGTCGGTGAGCGCGGTCGCCGGCGGATGCGCGACGCTGCCCAGCGGCGAGGTCTCGGTCATGCCCCACGCGTGCAGCACCCGCACGCCGTGCTCGTCCTCGAAGGCATGCATCATCGGCGGCGGTGCAGCCGATCCGGCGACGACCACCGCACGTAGGTGCGTGATGTCCTGAGAGCGGGGGCCTAGTTCTGCTAGCACGCCACCCCAGATGATGGGCACCGCGGCGGCGAAGGTGGGGCGCTGCGCGGCCATCATCTCCAGCAGCGGTCCCGGCTGCAGGAACCGGTCCGGCATGAGGAGATTCGATCCGCTCATCAGCGCCGCGTAGGGCAGGCCCCAGGCATTCGCGTGGAACAGCGGCACGATGGCGAGGATGGTGTCGGTGCCGAGCAGGCCCATCCCGTTGTTGGCGCCGACCTGCATGGCGTGCAGCCAGTTGGAGCGATGCGAGTACACCACGCCCTTCGGATCGCCGGTGGTGCCGGAGGTGTAGCACATCGCAGCGGCGGAGCGCTCGTCGATCACCGGGAAGTCGTAGGTGTCCGCTTGCGCGCCGAGCAACTCGCTGTAGGAGTGCACCTGG